>NZ_JCAXEG010000008.1:0-358602 GCF_059758875.1 Streptomyces sp. GQ60
ATGACGGTCATGGATCACGGCGCACACCACACCAGCACCTCGCCCGACCACACCGCACACCAGGCACGCCAGGCGCACCAAGCGCACGCCGGGCATCGGCCGGGCCCGGTGACCTGGGGATCCGCGGCGAAGGCGACGCTGCACTGCCTCACCGGGTGCGCCATAGGCGAGATCCTCGGCATGGTCATAGGCACCGCGCTGATGTGGGGCAACGTCCAGACGATGGCCCTGGCGATCACCCTGGCGTTCATCTTCGGCTATTCCTTCACCCTGTTCGCCGTCCGCAAGGCCGGGCTGGGCTGGAAGAGCGCGATCAAGGTGGCACTGGCCGCGGACACCGTCTCGATCGCCGTGATGGAGATCGTCGACAACGGCATCATCGCCTTGACCCCCGGGGCGCTGGACGCCCACCTGTCCGACGCCCTGTTCTGGTCCGCGCTGCTGGGCGGCTTCGCCGTCGCCTTCGTGATCACCACACCGGTCAACAAGTGGATGATCGGCCGCGGCAAGGGGCACGCCGTCGTCCACGCCCACCACTGAGCCGACCGCCGGACCCGGCCGCACAGGCCGCACAGGCCGCACAGGCCGGAGACTGCCCGGGCGCATCGTGAGGGTGCGTTCGGGCAGCTTCGCGTCGAGGCCGAGCGGGGGGCCTTCGGGTGGCCCACGGCGCGACTCGGGCCCGCGTTCCGGCCCGCCCGCGTCCTGCTTCCCGCGCCGGGCAGGATCGGCGCTGCGTGCGTGCGACGCACGAGGCTGGTGGACAGCGCCGCCGGGCCGCCGGGTAGGGTCGCGCCATGGTCACGGCCCGGGCTGCATTCGGCACGACGCGGACCCGCCGACCGGCGGGCCCGCTCAGGCTGCTGTGGCTGGCCGCGCTGCTGTTCGCCTTCCTCTACACCCACGCCGCCGGGGCCGAGAGCGCCTCCGCGCACGTCACCGGCGGGGCCGTGACAGTGCCCCACCAGGTGCCCGCCGAGGGCGACGGCCTCCACACGGCGCACGGCGACGGCGACGACGCTGGCGATGACGATGACGACGGCCAGAACCCCGACGGCCGATCCGGCGACGGCCAGCACGCACACCCCGCCGAGGCGTGCGCCTCCGGCCAGCCGCAGCACGGGATCGAGCTGCCCTGCCCGCACCTGGTCCCCCTGGGCGGGCTCACTCCGGCTTTCGCCGCGATGACGTCGCAGCCGTGGACCCAGACCCTCCCCTGCGGTCTGCCTCCCTTGCGGAGTTGCCTCGGTTCAGTGGTGCAGCAGGTATAGATCCGGGCCGTTCGCCCCGATCTGTCCCGACTCTCATCACCCAGTCCGGCCCGCCCCACCGCGGCGGTCCGCCGGGTGGCTGAGCCACGCACGCAGCACCCAAGGAACTCCACGACATGACCTCTCCCCGGCTCCTCGACGCCCGGACCGCAGACCACACGCCGCACGCCACCGGGCGGGCCGCCCGGCGCAAGGCGCACTCCTCGCGCAAGCGTTCGCTGGCCGCCCGCTACCTCGGGTACGTCGGCTACTTCGTCGGCGCCGGCCTGATCAGCGGCGCCGTCGTCCACCACCCGCTCGACCCCGACCGCTACACCCGCATCGCCGGCTACGGCGCACTCGTCTTCCTCGCCGCGACCGTCCTCAACGAGTTCCTCCTCACCCGCGAGCGGCCCGGACCCGCGCGCATGCTGGTCGTGATCGGCTCCTCGCTGCTGCTCTCGTTCGGCATCGGCATGCTCAGCGGCGGACTCCAGCACTTCGACGACTTCCCCGCCCGCGGCGCCGTCCTCGTCCCCGCCGGCATCGTCGTCTCCTTCGTCGCCTACGTCATCAAGGACGCGGACACCCCCTGGCAGCGCATCTTCAGCCTGCTGGGCCTGAGCGTCCTCGCCGTAGCGGCCCTCGCCCTGTTCGGCCTGCGCGAGATCGCGGCATCCATGGAGCCCGCGCCCGGCGGCCACGGCCACGGCACCGCGGACGCACCCGCCGCGGACGACCACGCCCCCGCCGACAGTCCCTCCACGGCCACCACTCCGGCACCGGCCTCCACTCCCGCACCCACGTCGGCCTCCACACCTCCGGCCCACAACGACGGTCACGGCCACTGACGACCGGACTCGGCACGGCCGCGCCCCCGGCAACCGGGCAACACCCTGTTGCCGGGGGGGCACGGCACGGCCAGGAACCGCCGGGCGGGAAGGGCGGGAGGGGCGGGAGGGGAAAGGTCGAACGGATGGGCGGGGTTACCCGTGGGTCCGGTGGCGCGTTGGCCCGGTATGACCACGATGGAGACTTCCACACCGAGGGCGGGGCGCCGTCGGCGTGCGCCCGCCGCAGGGTACGAAGAATCGGTTCGGCAGGCCCCCGACCCGCCCATCTACAGCGCGCTGCTCACCCGCTGGGAGGAGGACGGCCGGACCGTGCCGGGGCAGCGCGATCCGGAGTGGTCCCGGATCGCCTCCTCCCCCATCTGGCCGACCGGCCCCCTCTTCGGGGCGTAGGCCGTCCGCTCCGGACCGCCCTCGCGGCTCCGGCCCCGGCCCGCGGATCCCCGAACGGGGACGGGAACGGGAGAGGCTAGCGGGATTCCGGGCCCGCCAGGTGGCGGGCGATGACCATGCGCTGGATCTGGTTCGTGCCCTCCACGATCTGCAGGACCTTCGCTTCGCGCATCAGCCGCTCGACCGGGAAGTCCGCCGTGTAGCCGTAGCCGCCGAGCACCTGGACCGCGTCCGTCGTGACGGCCATCGCCGCGTCGGTGCAGAAGAGCTTGGCCATGGCCGCCTGCCGGGAGAAGGGCTTGCCCGCGTCCCGCAGCCGCGCCGCCGCCAGGTACAGTGCGCGGCCCGCCTCGATCTTCGTCGCCATGTCGGCCAGCATGAACCGCAGGCCCTGGAAGTCCGCGATGGGGTGTCCGAACTGCTTGCGGTCCAGGGCGTAGGCCACTGCCTCGTCGAGCGCGGCCTGCGCCACGCCGATCGCGCAGGCGGCGATGCCCAGACGGCCCGCGTCCAGGGCGGCGAGGGCGATGCTGAAGCCCTGGCCCTCCTCGCCGATGCGGCGCGAGTCCGGGACCCGTACGCCGTCGAAGTGCAGCTGGGCGGTGGGCGAGCCCTTCATGCCCATCTTCTTCTCGGGGACCGCCGCCGTGAGGCCCTCCGCGTCGCCCGGGACCAGGAAGGCCGTGATGCCCTTCGGGCCTTCCACGCCCGTGCGGGCCAGCACGGTGTAGAAGTCGGCGACCCCGCCGTGGGTGATCCAGGCCTTGGTCCCGGTGATCACCCAGTCGTCGCCGTCCCGGACCGCCTTGGTGGCCAGGGAGGCCGCGTCCGAGCCCGCGGCAGGCTCGGAGAGGCAGTACGCGCCGAGCAGTCCGCCGCCGAGCATCGCGGGCAGATGGGCGCTCCGCTGCTCCTTGGTCCCGTAGCCCGCCAGGCCGTGGCAGGCCAGCGAGTGGACGCTGACGCCGAGGCCTACGGTCAGGCGGGCCGCGGCCAGCTCCTCCAGCACCTGGAGGTAGACCTCGTACGGCTGGTCGCCGCCGCCGAACTCGCCGGCGTACGGGAGTCCCAGCAGCCCGGCCTCGGAAAGGAGTCCGAAGACCTCCCGGGGGAACCGGCCGGCGTCCTCCTCCTCGGCGGCCCGGGGGCGGATCTCCCGCTGCGCGATCTCGCGTACGAGCGCGAGCAGGTCTCGGGACTCCTCGGTGGGCAGCGATCGGTCCACCTGCGGCGCGCGGTCGGTCATGGCTGCGCTCTCCTCACTCGTCAAGCACGGGGCGGCGCGTGAGGGTGGTACGCGTCGCCGGGTCTCGGGGCTCACAGCCGATGGTGCCCTCCCGGATCGCGGGAAGGTCCAGTTCAAGGGGCTGCGGCGGTTGAGTATGCCCGATCAGGGGCTTCTCGTCACGGGTAGAGATCATCTTCGGGGACGGGCGGGGCCGGGCACTCGGGAACGAACTCCTCGATCACCGTCAGGGTCGCGCGCAGCGTGCGCACCAGCAGGGCGCCGACCTCGGCCCGGTCGGGGTGTCCGGGACGGCCGGGAGCCCCGGGTCCGCGGCCCTCCCGGGCCCGTGCCGGGGCCTGGGGAGAGGTCTGGGCAGAGGCCTGGAGAGGGGCCTGGTCAGGGAGCTCCTCAGGCGCCTGGTCAGGGGCCTGTGCAGCGGACCGGGCGGAGCCCTGCGCCGGCACCTGGGCCGGCGCCTCCGCCGGGCCGATCCAGTCGAGGGTGCTGCCCTCGACGCCGGCCAGCCAGCCGACCAGTGCCAGCCGGGCGACCGGCGGGATCTCGCGGCGGCCGTACGCGCCTTCGGCGATGGTCGCGATGAGTTCCTCGCGGACGGCGTCGCGGATGGCGAGGACCTCGGAGTCGGAGCCGACGCCGCCGGTGACGATGGTGCGGTAGGCGGCCTGGTGGTGCTCGGCGTAGTAGAGGTAGCCGTCGATGGTGGTGCGCACCCGCTGGGCGTTGGGCAGTTCGCTCTCGCCCGCGGCGCGGGCCACGAGCTCGGCCACCGAGTCCTCGACGATGGCCAGGTAGTAGCCGCGTTTGCTCTTGAAGTAGTAGTAGATGAGCCCCTTGGCCACGCCCGCGTGCTTGGCGATGTCGTCCATGGAGAGCGCGTCGTACGAGGTGTCGGCGAACAACTTGCGGCCGATCGCTATCAGTTCGGCCCGCCGAACCTGCGAACGTCCGGTCGTTCCGCGCTGTTGACTATTATTCAAATTCAGCCCTAGCCTCGAACTGCCACAGGATGCCCGAAGTATGGCAGACCCGTGTGCACTCCCTTTTGCACTTCCCTTTGCACTCCCCCTGCGCACCGGACGACGTACGGGAGGACCACATCATGGGCAACGGCAGGACGAGCACGACGAGAAACACCCCCGAGGGCCGGGTCAACTGGAAGAGGACGGCGGCCGTCGCGATGCCCGCGGTCGTCGCGGTCGGGGCGATGGCGATGGTCATGGCGCAGGGCGCGCTCGCCGCCTCCTTCGCCGTCTCGGGGACCAGCTTCCAGGTCTCCTCGTCGAAACTGAGCAGCAAGGGCCTGGCCTCCTACGTGCACACGGACCGCTCCGTCGACGGCAAGGGGCATCCCGTCGCGCTGCTCGGCATCGGCGAGGCCACCCTCACGGACATCTGCCAGGCCGCCGAGGTGGACACCCCGGTGGGCAGGGTGGTCTTCAAGCTGACCGCCGGCGGACCGGCCGGCAACGTCACCGCCAGCAATCTCGTCATCGACGGCGAGGACCTGGCCGGCGACGCGGTCTTCGGAACGGCCCAGATCGGCCGCGACGCCTCGACCCTCGACCAAGTCGGCGGGATCAAGGGCGAGGCCGGCAAGTTCGGCCTCCAGGCCGGGGACATCGAGGTCGTGGACGTGAAGTCGCACGCCTGGTCGGCGACGGGCGGCAACTTCCACCTCAAGGGCCTGAAGCTGAACGTCAGTCTGGACGGCAGGAAGTGCTTCTAGGCCAGCGCGGGCCCGCCGGGCCGGGCAGCGGGTGGCTGGAGCGACGGCTCCCGCTGCCCGGCCCCCGGCGGCGGCTGCGCGCCTGGCGCCGCACCCGCCCCTTCTGGGGCGGGCTGCTGGTGATCCTGGGCGGGACCGAGCTGCTGCTGGTCCCACTCTCCCCGCTCACCGTGCTGGTCAGCCTGGGACTCGGCGGTATCGCCGCCATCGGGATCGGCCTCGCGCTGATCGCGGCCGGCGTGTTCCTGTGGCTGCTGCCCCAGGCCCGGGCCTACGTCTCCGTCCACGCGCTGCTGCTCTCGGTGCTGTCCTTCGTGGCGACCAACCTCGGCGGCTTCCTCGTCGGCATGCTGCTCGGCATCGCGGGCAGCGCGCTGGCCTTCGGCTGGACCCCGCTGCCCGATCCGGAGGCGGGCGAAGAGGGCCCGTACGTCCCGAGCCTGGACGGGAGCGGGCCGCGCACGCTGGCCGCCGCGCTGCCGGTGGTGCTGCTCGCCTCGCTGGTGGCGGGCGGCGCTCCGCGGGCGGCGGCGGCCGGGCAGGGCGCGCCGATGGCGGCGCGCACTCCCCCGACCGTGACCACCTCGCTCTTCGCGCCGCAGGGGTTCGCCTTCGCCGGGGTCACCCACGTGCCCACGGTGGACGGCCCGCTGAAGGTGCTCGTGCTGCGGATGCGGGCCGCCACGCTCACCGACTACGAGCTGCGCAGCCGCGACGGCCGCGAGGAGTACGGGCTGGCCGCGAAGAGGCTCGACCTGAGCGGCGACGTGACCTTGTACCTGACGAGGTTCAGCGGCTGCATCGAAGGGCTGCTGTGCGTGACCTTCAGCCCGGACGGGCTGCCCGCTCCCCCGGTCATCCCGCCGTTCGTCTTCATGACCCGGGTCAGCGCGGAGCAGGCGCTCGTCACCTCCGACGTGATCAAGACGCAGCGCCTGCGGCTGGTGGCCTCGTGATCCCCGTCCAGGCCGCGCCGCTGTGGGCGTACGGCATCGGCGCCACCTTCGCGGTGGCCGCCGGGCGCCAGCTCCAGTGGTGGGAGCGGTCGGTCCGGGGCGAGGGAGTCCGTACGAGGAGCCGCGCGGCCCATCCGTACCTGGCGCTCACCCTGCTCTACGCGGCCCTGCTGCCCGCCCCGACCGGGGTCTACCTGCTCTGGCAGAACCCGGCCTGGTCGACGATGCACGTGGCCCGCGACCACGACGGGGTGTGGGCCGGCTTCGCCCTCTTCCACGTGGCCTCGGTGGTCGTCGGCGCCCTGCTCGGGTTCCTGGCGGCGCGGCTGTTCGTCCTGGTCGGCGCCGGATACTGGGGGTACCTCCAGGCGGTGGCCGGGTACTTCCTGCTGTTCCTCACCCTGATCCACGGGTGGGACGGCACGGGGTACGAGCGGCTGCTGAGCGCCGATCCGCAGGCCTTCGCCGACTGGGACGCGGGCGGCGTGGTGAACGGCGTCCTGGCCTTCGCGACCTCGGGCACCTTCCTGGCCGTGCTGATCTTCGGGACGGCCGTCATCGGCACGATGCTGCTGGCCGAGATCGGCTGGCTGGTGGAGGGCTGGCGGCTGCCGGGGGCCGCGGCGGACCTGAAGGTGCCCAGGGTGATCGCGGTGGCGATCGCCGGGGCCGGGGTCTACGGGCTGCCGTTCGCGGGGGCGGTCGGCGCGAGCGTCCTCGTCCGGCTGCTGGGGTGGTGGGCCGGGATCGGGGTGTTCGCCCTGCTGGCCGGGGTGGTGCTGCTGCCGGCGCGCTCGCCCGTGCGGACGCTGTACGGGCTGGTGGGCGTTCCGGACCGGCACTGGCGGGTGGAGCCCGAGGTTAGAAGAACCAGCCGACCTGGGTGACGAACATGGCCACGACCACGACCAGGGTCCAGCCGAGCACGTGCTCCAGCCAGGAGGACGAATCGCCCTCGGGTCCGCCGGTGCGGGCCAGGCTGCGGGTGCGGGCGGTCGGGGCGGCGCTGTGTGCGGTCATGCCCACCAATGTGACAGCGGGTGCGGCCCTCGCGGTAGAGACGACGGTCACTGGTGGCATGTCTCACGCCCCCGGCCGCGTGGTGCGGACCGGGGGCGCGAGGGGTGCGCGACGGATCAGGTGGTGCGGTCGCGGCCCGCCATGCCCGCCATGGCCAGGGCCAGGCACAGGGCGATACCGCCGGCGATGACGTTGCTCCACACCGTGCGCGTGGTGCTGACGTCGCCGGCGATGACGAAGGGCGCGACGATCGTCCAGGCGGCGAGACCGACCGCCGTCCAGGCCATGGCGTGGGTGCGCTCGTAAGCGGAGCCGAGTCCGCTCATGCACAGGCAGTACGCCAGGCCCGCGATCAGGTTGTTGATCGCCAGCGAGCTGAGCCCGCTGAATCCGGCGATCCACGGCGAGGCGGCGATGTACAGGCCCGTCATCAGGGCGAGCGCCTCGACGACCTGGGCGGTCGGGGTGCTGGTGACCCGCTCGAACCGCGAGCGCATCTCAGCGAGGTCGGGGTGGTGTTCGATTCTCGGTTGGGTGGTCATGACGGGCTGCCTCCTATGAGAAGCTCCTATTGCCCTTTTGCCCTTTATGTTCCACTTACATGCCGTCCGTGGCAACGCGAGTTCTCAGAGCACGCCGACCGCCCGCAGCGCGAGCACCTGGGCAGGGTTCGGCCGGATCGGACCGTAGAGGTAGCAGACGCCTCCGGTGCCCGAGACGACCTTGCCGGCGGCGTTGTACCGCTTGGTCCGCAGCCAGTTGTTTTCGAACTGCCGGCGCCGGTAGACGCGGCGCACGGCGGCGTTGTCTGCGGAGTTCGGGTCGTTGGCGACCACGTCGCCCGAGGCGGTGAAGCCGATGACGGTCATCAGGTGGCCGGCCGTGCCGTAGCCGGCGCCCGTGAGCTCCTCGGCCGTGAAGGACTGGGAGGTGATGACCGGGACCCCGGCCCGGACCAGGGTCTCCAGGTCGGCGAGGGAGGCGAGGCGGGTGACCACGCCGGCCAACTGCCGGTAGGTGGCGGCGTAGGCGGCGTTGAAGGGCCAGTTTCCGCAGCCCTTGTAGGCGGAGTCGTAGGTGGAGCGGGCGGCGTGGCAGACCTGCGGGTCCGCGTAGTCCTTCTTGACCCAGGCCACGGCGGAGACGCTGGCCCGGCGGCCCCAGAACTCGATGGTCATCTGCGAGGAGGTGGGGCTGCACCAGGCCTCGCCGCCGTTGTCGTACTCCGGGTACTGGCCGACGTGCGTCTCCTGCGAGTACCTCGGCACCTTCAGCTCGTGGGCCCCGCCGGAGGCGGCGGAGGCGGGGACCGTGAACCGGTCCGGGACGTCCGAGGCCATGGCGCCGGCCAGCCACACCGTGGGGCCACGGCTCGCCCCGGGCTTGCGGTACAGGGTCAGGCGCAGCCGCCAGTCCTTGATCCGGAGCCCGCCCGCGGGGGCGTCCACGGCCAGGGTGTCCGTCCAGACGGTGGACTTGCCGTCGGTCTGCCCGTCCACGGAGGTGCGCCGGATGTCGCCGTCGCCCGAGGCCCAGCGGCCCATCACGTACCAGGGGGTGGCCGTGCCGTCGGTATAGGTGCCGCGCAGTTCGGCCTGGATCCAGGTGCCGCCCGGGGTGCGGGCGTTCCAGGAGGCGATGGCCTCGGTGGCGGGCACGGTGGAGGTGTGGACCGGGGAGGTCCAGGTGGCGTACTCCCAGGTGCTCTTCTTCCCGGTGTGCGGGTCCTTGTACTCGGTGCGGCCCGTCGGGGTCTTGATCTCCAGGCCGGGGCGGGCGCCGCCGATGGCGGTGGTGCCCTGGTGGAGGCCCGCGGTCCAGTGGGCGTACGAGTACCAGAAGCGGTTGTCCACCGTCTTGCGGGGGGCTCCGCCGGTCGACCCGGCGGGCGGCGGGGCGGCCGGGGCCCGGCCCGGGGCCCCGGTGGCGGGCGCCTGCTGGGTCGCGGAGGCTCGGCCGCCGGGGACGGTGGCGGCGGCTGCCGCCAGGGCTACCGCCAGTAGGGCGCGGCGGGGTGTGGGTGCGGTCATCGGCGTGGCCCCCAGGGGTCGGTGCGGCGGGTCGGCTCCCGCACACCCTTCCAGTTCCCGCCTGCGGGGCGGTGAAGCCGGGGGGCCGTGTCGGGGTGACGGGCGCGGCCCCCGGCCCCGTTCCTCCCTCCCGGCCCCTGCGGGGCCGTCCCCCCGTCCTCCCCCGGACTCCGTCCGGGGGACTCCCGGTTCCGCCGTTCTCCGGGGCTTCGCCCCGGACCCGGTTCCGCGTGCGGCGCCGTTTCCGGGGGCCGGCCCCCGGACCCCCGCTCCTCAAACGCCGGAGGGGCTGGATTCTGGCCGGCGTCCGGCCGGGTGCGGTTCGCACGTGCCCGCACCTGCAGGCCGCACCCGGCTGAATCCAGCCTCGCCCGCCCGTTGCGGCGCGTGGTCTGGGGCGGAGCCTCAGCGGGTGCGGGCTGGGAACCGGCGGAGCCCGGGGAACCGGTGGGGGCAGGTCGGGGCTTCGCTCCGCGAAGCGGCAAGGGTCGCTGCGGGGGCTTTGCTCCGCAGGGCCCGTCCCTCGTGCGGGGGTGGAGGTCATACGGTGGGGGTGTGGAAGATCAACCGTCACTTCAGGCCCTCGCGCGCGAGATCCTCGCCCTGCCGCCCTCCCTCGGGCCCGTCCGTCTCGTCGGGATCGACGGGCACGCGGGGTCGGGGAAGACGACGTTCGCCACGGCGCTCGCCGCATCGCTCGGCGGGGTTCCGGTGTTGCGGCTCGACGATGTGGCCACCCACGAGGAGCTGTTCGGATGGGTGGGGCGGCTGCGTGCGCAGGTGCTGGAGCCGCTCGCCGCGGGGCGGGCCGCGCACTGGGAACCGTACGACTGGGTCGAGCGGCGGTTCGGTCCCGAGCGGGTGCTGGAGCCCGGTCCCGTGCTGCTCGTGGAGGGGGTCGGCGCCGGACGGCGCGCCTTGCGCCCGCACCTGGCGCGGCTGCTGTGGATGGAGACCCCGCGCGCGAAGTCCTGGGGGCGCGGGCGCGACCGGGACGGGCGTGAACTGTCCGACTTCTGGGACGGATGGGAGCGCGCGGAACTCGCGCACTTCTCGGATGATCCTTCGCGCCCCTTCGCGGACACCCTGGTACGCCAGAGCGGTACGGGATACGAGTGGACTTCCGGGGCTGCCGGGGCGGCTGAAATCGCCGCATGCGTGACTGAGGGTGACGAGGCCCCCCAGGCCTGACGGGCCGCGGGCAGACCCTCTCCGCAGGCACCTCCCGGGCGCTTGACCCGGGGGCCGGGGCGGCCTTACGTTCTGAAGAAGCGGCCCTCACCGGCGGCCGCGGACGCGAAGCCCCCGATTGTTCCCCCGTGATCGGGGGCTTCGTTCTGCCCCCGGTCTCCCGTGAAGTCCCGCCCGGCACTCCCCCGGCACGGCGTCGCACGGGTCACGTCCCGGCCGTTTTCTCACCCTGTGTCACCGCGGACTGCCCGGAAGCGCACCCGGCCCGTCTTCGCCACCCCCTACGTAAGGTGCGTAACCGCAGGTACGATGCACCCCTGATTTCATCGGCGCAGGGACAACTCGCGTACGCATCGCGGGGGTTGCTGGGCACCACGGGGGCAGGCTTGTGGGGGATGTGATGGATTTCGCCGCGCACGGCAGCAGCGCGCACGCCCCGGCCGAACTCGCCTGGCTGCGAGGAGTGGACGCCTGCACGATGGGCGCCTACCCGCAGGCCGAGGAGGAGTTCCGGACGGCCGTACGACTCGATCCCGCGATGGCCGACGCCTGGCTGGGGCTGCACGCGCTCCGCGTGGACACCACCAACGCGTTACTGCGCATGTACGCCCACCGGGACCGCTTCGGGGAACAGCGGGCCCGCCACCGGCGGACACTGAACTCCTGGTACTGGCTGGGCTGGTGGGTGCAGCCGGTACTGGAGACCCGGCGGGACCTGTTGCTGGCGCACGCCTCGCACTGGCTGGACGGGCGCCACGTCCCCGAGCTGGACCAGGCGCTCGCGGCCCTGCCTCCGGTGGACACCGACCCGCACGTCCGCTTCCTGCACGCCTGCCGGGCGTACCTGGTCAAGGACTGGGAGCAGTTGGTCCGCTCCACCGAATCACTGGTCGACGATCCGCTGCTGGGCATCGAGGCGGGCCTGTTCGGCGGGATGGCCCGGGTCCGGCTGGAGATGTACGGGCAGGCCGAGCCGCTGCTGGCGGCCTCCCTGATGCGCTGCCGCAGCGAGCAGCCCCAGCGCAAGGAGCTGCGGTACTGGCTGGCGCGGGCGCACGAGGGGACCGGGCGCAGCGCGGCGGCGCTGCCGCTGTACCGGGCGGTGCACCGGGTGGACCCGGCGTTCATGGACACGGCGGCCCGGCTGACGGCGATCGAGGACAGCGAGGACGCCGACGGCCTGGCCGGCTACGCGAGCGGCGCCGGGTACGAGGCCTTCGGCGGGCACGGACCGGCCCCGTCGGGCGGGGACTTCGCGGCGGTGGCCCTGGGCGGCGGCGGTCCGGTCCAGGGGCTCGCCGCGGACGGGCAGCCGGATCCGGACCCGCTGACCGCGGGCGACCCGCCGGAGCCGCGGCACGGCCCGGGAGCCCCGGGGCCCGGCGCGGGACTGCCGGCCGGCGTACGGCACAAGGCCTCGCTGCCCGCGCAGCCGGGACCGGTGGGGCTGCCGGCCGGGCCGGCGGATCCGGCGGCGCTGGCCGAGGCGCTCGCGGAGCTGGAGCGGATGGTGGGCCTGGAGCCGGTCAAGCGGCAGGTGAAGGCGCTCTCCGCGCAGCTCCACATGGCCGGGCTGCGGACGGGGCAGGGGCTGCCGGTGCAGCCGCCGAAACGGCACTTCGTCTTCTCCGGGCCGTCGGGCACGGGCAAGACCACGGTGGCGCGGATCCTGGGCCGGGTCTTCTACGCGCTGGGCCTGCTCGGCGGCGACCATCTGGTGGAGGCCGGGCGCGCGGACCTGGTCGGCGAGTTCCTCGGGCAGACCGCCGTGAAGGCGAACGAGCTGATCGACTCGGCGATCGGCGGGGTGCTGTTCGTGGACGAGGCGTACAGCCTCTCCAACTCCGGTTACAGCAAGGGCGACGCGTACGGTGACGAGGCCCTGCAGGTGCTGTTGAAGCGGGCGGAGGACAACCGCGACCGCCTCGTGGTGATCCTGGCGGGCTATCCGGCGGGGATGGACCGGCTGCTCGCCACGAATCCCGGACTGTCCTCGCGGTTCACCACACGGGTGGACTTCCCCAGCTACCGGCCGCTGGAACTCACGTCGATCGGCGGGGTGCTGGCGGACGCCAACGGCGACCGGTGGGACGAGGAGGCGCTGGAGGAACTGCGGAGCATCAGCGGACACGTGGTGGAGCAGGGGTGGATCGACGAGCTGGGGAACGGACGGTTCCTGCGCACGCTGTACGAGAAGAGCTGCGCGTACCGGGACCTGCGGCTGGCCGGTTTCGCGGGTGATCCCTCGCGGGACGACCTGTCCACCCTGCGGCTGGCCGACCTGATGCAGGCCTACGGGGAGGTCCTGTCGGGCCGTGGCCCCCAGGAGCGGCCGGAGCCGCCGCCGCTGTAGTCCGCTGCGCGGGGCGGAGTTCCCCTACCCGCCCTTCCACCGTTCCCCGGGGCTCCGCCCCAGACCCCGCGCCTCAAGCGCCGGCGAGGCTGAAATGTGCCGCACGGCGGCACATCCAGCCCGTCCGGCGTTTGAGGACCGGATCCGGGCGGAGCCCGGGGAACGGAAAGGGCGGGTAGGGGACTCGCCCCGCAGGGCCCGCCCCTGCTACGCGCTCCGGGCGTACCCCCGGTGGGCCGGGTCGCGGACCTCGCCGACCAGGGTTTCGAGGACGTCCTCCATGGCGACCAGGCCCAGCACCCGACCGGAGGGATCCGCCACCTGCGCCAGGTGCGTCGCGTCGCGGCGCATGACCGTCAGGGCGTCGTCCAGCGGGAGCGTCGAGCAGACCGTGGTCATGCGGCGCCAGACCCGCTGGGGCACGGCCCGTTCCCGGTCCTCCAGGTCCAGGACGTCCTTCACGTGCAGGTAGCCCATGAAGGCACCGCTGTCGGTGCGGACCGGGAAGCGGGAGTACCCGGTGCGGACCGTGAGCTGCTCGATCTGGCGCGGGGTGACCGCGGGGCCGACCGTGACCAGCCGTTCCGGGGCGAGGAGGACGTCGGTGACCGGGCGGCTGCCCAGTTCCAGTGCGTCCTCCAGGCGCTCCTGTTCGACCGGCTCCAGGAGTCCGGCCTGCCGGGAGTCCTGGAGCAGGCGGCCCAGCTGGGCGGAGGTGTAGACGGCCTCGACCTCGTCCTTGGGCTCCACCTTGAAGAGCTTCAGGACCAGCGTGGCGCAGGCGCCGAGGGCCGTGGTGACCGGGCCGCAGACCCGCGCGAAGGCGACCAGTCCGGGGCTGAACCACAGGGCCGTCTTCTCCGGGGCGGCCATGGCGAGGTTCTTGGGGACCATCTCGCCGATGACCAGGTGCAGGAAGATCACCGCGGTGAGGGCCACCGCGTAGCCCAGCGGGTGGATCAGGCCTTCGGGCACGTGCGCCGCGTGGAAGACGGGCTCCAGGAGCCGGGCCACGGTGGGCTCGGCGACGGCTCCGAGGGTGAGCGAGCAGAGGGTGATGCCGAACTGCGCGGCGGCCATCATGCGCGGCAGGTTCTCCAGGCCGTGGAGCACCTGGCGGGCCCGCTTGGAGCCGGCCGCCAGGGGTTCGATCTGGCTGCGGCGGACGGAGACGAGGGCGAACTCGGCGCCGACGAAGAAGCCGTTGGCCAGGACGAGGAGCAGGGCGAAGAGCAGTTGGAGCGCGTTCACCGGCCACCCACCTGGGCCAGCTCGGCGGAGGCGGCGGGCACCGGGCCGAGCCCGTGGGAGCCGAGCCCGCCCGAGCCCTGCCCCGTGCGGCCCTGCCCGTCGGAGCCCGGCGTGCCGGTGCCGGCGGGGGCGGTGCGCACGAGGCGGACCCGCTCGGCGCGGTAGCGGCGGACCTGGCGCACGGAGAGCTTCCAGCCGGGCAGTTCGGCGCGGTCACCGGGGGCGGGGATGCGGCCGAGCAGGTCGGCGACGAGTCCGGCGACGGTCTCGTACGGGCCTTCGGGGACCTCCAGGCCTATCCGGCGCAGGGTCTGCACGCGGCAGCTCCCGTCGGCCTCCCAGGAGGGGCGGCCGTCCTCGGCGGGTACGGCGGCCAGTTCTGGGCTGCCGTCCTCCGCGAGGTCGTGCTCGTCGCGGACTTCGCCGACGAGCTCCTCCACGATGTCCTCCAGGGTGACGACGCCGGCGGTGCCGCCGTACTCGTCGACGACCACGGCCATGGGCTGTTCGCTGCGCAGCCGTTCCAGCAGCGGCTGCACCGGCAGCGAGCCGGGCACCAGCAGCGGGGCCACGCAGATCCCGCTGACGCTGGTGCGGGCGCGCTCGGACTCGGGCACGGCGAGGGCGTCCTTGAGGTGGACGACCCCGGTGATCTCGTCGATGCGCTCGCGGTAGACGGGGAAGCGGGACAGGCCCGTGGCGCGGGTCAGGTTGAGCACGTCGGCGGCGGTGGCCGTGTGCTGGAGGGCGCTGACCTTGACCCGGGGGGTCATGACCAGCTGCGCCGTGAGCTCGCCCAGCGAGAGGGTCCGTACGAAGAGGTCCGCGGTGTCCTGTTCCAGGGCGCCGGCCTGGGCCGAATGGCGGACCAGGGAGACCAGTTCGCCGGGGGTGCGGGCGGAGGCCATCTCTTCGGTGGGCTCCACGCCGAGCGCCCGGACGAGCCGGTTGGCGACGGCGTTGAGGCCCGCGATGACCGGCCGGAAGACCCGGGAGAAGGCGTGCTGCGGGCCGGCCACGAAACGGGCCACCTGGAGCGGCCGGGAGACGGCCCAGTTCTTCGGGACGAGCTCGCCGACGACCATCTGGACGGCGGAGGCGAGCAGCATGCCGATGACGACGGCCACGCCGGGTACGGCGCCCCTGGGGAGGCCGGTCGCTTCGAGCGGCCCGGCCAGCAGGGCGGCGAGGGCGGGCTCGGCGAGCATGCCGACCACGAGGGAGGTGATGGTGATGCCGAGCTGGGTGCCGGAGAGCTGGAAGGACAGCTCCCGCAGGGCTGCGACGACCGTGCGGGCACGGCGGTCGCCCTCGGCCGCGGCGCGTTCGGCCTCGGGTCTCTCGACGGTGACGAGGCCGAACTCGGCTGCCACGAAGAAACCGTTGGCGAGGATCAGGGCGAATGCCGCCACGAGCAGGAGTAGCGGGATGGTCATGCCGCCGCCTCCGTGGGGAGGGCGGCGCGTGTACTACCGGACGATCCGTCCATTGCTGGAGGGAGTCACTCCTCGAGTCGCAGGTGTCCACGGGCCTCGGGGTCCCGGGGCCGGTGGGAGGGCGCACGGTCGCGCCCCCACACCAGGTTAGTCATTGAGATCGCCGCCGCAATGGGACGCAGCGACGAGGCCGGCCGGGCTCAGTCGTTCTTTGAGCCGGTTCCGTGGGCTTCGGCCAGGGCGCGCAGGGCGCGGGCGTCGCCGATCGCCTGGGCCTTGGCGACTCCGGGCTGGATGCCGAGGGCGGGCAGGGTGGTGCCGTCGTTCAGGTCGAGGAACACCCAGGCGTCGCCGGGGCGGAGGTTGACGCGCAGGATCTGCGCCCACTCCAGGCGGCGGGTGGTGGTGAGGTTGACGACCGTGACCCCGGTCTCGTCCGCGACCACCTTGGGGCGGCTGAGCAGGACGAGGACGGAGGAGAGCAGGGCGGCGGTGAAGACGAAGGCGATCCGCTCACCGGGGTGCAGGGTTTCGAGGACCAGCGCGATCGCCGTGATCGTGACGAACATGACGGCGCCCACGCCCAGCAGGACGGCCCGGGTGCGGGTCGGCCGGAAGGTGACCGGCAGGGCGGGCGGTGCGGGCTGGGCGGTGGCGTCGGCCATGTTCGTCAGATGCCTTCGGGTGGTGCCGGATGGTGAGGCGGATGGTGAGGCGGATGGTGACGGATGCGCGCGGCGGAGCGCCGGCGGACCCGTCAGAGGCGGCAGGCGTGGATCGAGGTGGTGAGGATCGCGCGGGCGCCGAGCTCGTACAGGTCGTCCATGATCCGCTGGGCCTCCTTGGCGGGGACCATGGCGCGGACGGCGACCCAGCCCTCGTTGTGCAGCGGGGAGACGGTGGGCGACTCCAGGCCCGGGGTGAGGGCCACGGCGCGCTCCAGGTGCTCGGCGCGGCAGTCGTAGTCCATCATCACGTAGCTGCGGGCGACCAGGACGCCCTGGAGGCGGCGCAGGAACTGCTGGGCCCGGGGGTCCTCGGGGTCGGTGCCGTTGCCGCGGATGACGACGGCCTCGGAGGTCATGATCGGCTCGCCGATGACCTCGAGTCCGGCGTTGCGCAGGCTGGTGCCGGTCTCGACGACGTCGGCGATGATCTGGGCGACGCCGAGCTGGATGGCGGTCTCGACCGCTCCGTCGAGGTGGACGACGGAGGCCTCGATGCCCTTGTCGGCCAAGTGCTTCGCGACGATTCCCTCGTACGAGGTCGCGATGGTCATCCCGTGGAAGTCCTCGGGGCCCTTCGCGGTGCCGGGGATGGTGGCGTAGCGGAAGGTGGAGCGGCCGAAGTTCAGCGGCAGGATCTCCTCGGCGCTGGCGCCGGAGTCGAGCAGCAGGTCGCGGCCGGTGATCCCGATGTCCAGCTTGCCGGAGGACACGTAGATCGCGATGTCCTTGGGGCGGAGGTAGAAGAACTCCACCTCGTTGTCGGGGTCGACGACCACGAGCTCCTTGGACTCCTTGCGCATCCGGTAGCCGGCCTCATGGAGCATCGCCGACGCCGGTCCGGAGAGTGAACCCTTGTTGGGGACGGCGATGCGCAGCATGGGGCTTCCTTTGGTGCGTAGGGGCGAAAGGGTGTGCTGGTACGGGTACGGGCGCGCGGACGCCCCGGCACGATGCGCCGGGGCCCGCCGGAGCTGCCGCGGTCTGAGGACTGCCGCGGCCTAGAGGTGCGCGTAGACGTCTTCGAGGGTGATCCCGCGCGCCACCATCATCACCTGGACGTGGTAGAGCAGCTGGGAGATCTCCTCGGCGGCGGCTTCCTTGCCCTCGTACTCGGCGGCCATCCAGACTTCGGCGGCCTCCTCGACGACCTTCTTGCCGATGGCATGGACACCCTTGCCGACCAGCTCTGCGGTACGGGAGGTGCTCGGGTCACCGTTGGCCTTGAGCTGGAGCTCGGTGAAGAGCTCTTCGAAGCTCTTGGGGGTTTTGTTCGCCATGATGGTCCTCAGAATACGGGGTCCGCGGCCGCCTACTGGCGCCAGGGTTCGCTGACGGTCCGCAGGGTCATGGCGGTGGAGACGGCGGCGGTGACCGCTTCGTGCCCCTTGTCCTCGTTCGACCCCTCGAGTCCGGCGCGGTCCAGCGCCTGCTCGTCGTTGTCGCAGGTCAGTACGCCGAAGCCGACGGGGACTCCGGTGTCGATGGACACCTGCACCAGGCCCTGGGTGACGCCCTGGCAGACGTAGTCGAAGTGCGGGGTGCCGCCGCGGATGACCACGCCGAGGGCGACGATGGCATCGTAACCGCGACCGGCCAGTACCTTCGCCACGACCGGGAGCTCGAAGCTGCCCGGGACGCGCAGCAGGGTGGGCTCGTCGATCCCCAGCTCGTGCAGGGCCCGCAGGGCGCCGTCCACCAGGCCGTCCATGACCTTCTCGTGCCACTGGGCCGCGATCACTGCGACGCGCAGGTCTCCGCAGTTCTTCACGCTCAGTTCGGGTGCGCCCTTGCCGCTCACAGCTCTGCTCCTCGGTGCGATTCGTGTGGTGTGGGGTGGTGCTCGGGGATGGTGTTACCGGTTACCGGTTACTGGTTACTGGTTGCCGCAGGCGGACGTGGTGGAGGCCCCGTCCAGCCAGGGCAGGTCGTGGCCCATCCGGTCCCGCTTCGTGCGCAGGTAGCGAAGGTTGTGCTCGCCCGCCTCCATGGGCATCGACTCCCGGTCGGAAACCTTGATGCCGTGGCTGATGAGGGCCGCCGACTTCTCGGGGTTGTTGGTCAGCAGCCGGACGCTGTGAACGCCGAGGTCGGCGAGCATCTGCGCGCCGGCCCCGTAGTCGCGGGCGTCCGCGGGCAGGCCCAGTTCCAGGTTGGCGTCGAGGGTGTCGCGGCCGCGCTCCTGGAGCTCGTACGCGCGCAGCTTGGACAGCAGGCCGATGCCGCGGCCCTCGTGGCCGCGCAGGTAGACGATCACACCGCGGCCGGCCGCCTGGACGCGCTCCATGGCGGTGTGCAGCTGGGGGCCGCAGTCGCAGCGCTGCGACTGGAAGATGTCTCCGGTCAGGCACTCGGAGTGCATCCGGACCAGGACGTCCTCGCCGTCGCCGATCTCTCCGTGGACGAGGGCGACGTGCTCGACCCCGTCCACGGTGGAGCGGAACCCGTACGCGGTGAAGTGGCCGAAGGAGGTCGGCAGATTGACCTGGGCCTCGCGGCGCACGGTCGGCTCGGCGGAGCGACGGTAGGCGATCAGGTCCTCGATGGAGATGATCGTCAGGCCGTGCTTGCGGGCGAAGGGGATCAGCTCGGGCAGCCGCAGCATCACCCCGTCCTCGCCGGCGATCTCCACGATGGCGCCGGCCGGGCGCAGGCCCGCGAGGCGGGCGAGGTCGACGGCGGCCTCGGTGTGGCCGTTGCGGACCAGGACGCCCCCGGGCTTGGCGCGCAACGGGAAGACGTGCCCGGGGCGGACGAAGTCGGCGGGGCCCGAGACCCCGTCGGCCAGCAGCCGCAGGGTGGTGGCGCGGTCGGCGGCCGAGATGCCGGTGGTGACGCCGTGGGCGCCGCTCGCGTCGACGGAGACGGTGAAGGCGGTCTGCATCGACTCGGTGTTGTGCTGGACCATCTGCGGGAGTTCGAGCCGCTCCAGCTCGTCGCCCTCCATCGGGGCGCAGATCAGGCCGCGGCACTCGCTCATCATGAACGCGATGATCTCGGGGGTGGCCTTCTCGGCCGCGATGACGAGGTCGCCCTCGTTCTCGCGGTCCTCGTCGTCCACGACGACCACCGGGCGGCCGGCCGCGATGTCGCGGATGGCCTGCTCGACGGGGTCGAGCCGGAACGTCTCCAGCTCGACGTCGGGCACGGGCCTGAGGACGGGGTTCGGGGTGTTCATGCCGTTGCTCCTTCCAGAGCCGGGGCGATAGTGGTGCGCGAGCGCTGGTACCAGTCGTAGGCGCCCCAGAGGACGAGGGCGAAGTACACGACGTAGACGAGGCCGGAGAAGGCCAGTCCGCTGTTGAAGGCGAGGGGTACGCCGACCAGGTCGACGAGGAGCCAGGCGAACCAGAATTCGACCAGGCCGCGGGCCTGGGCGACCATCGCGACGATGGTGCCGACGAAGATGTAGGCGTCCGCCCACGGGCTCCACGACAGGCTGGGGTAGAGGCTGAACAGTCCGCCGACGGCCAGGGTCCCGGCGGCCGCGCCGGCCAGCAGGAGGCCGCGCTCCTTCCAGGTGGCGGTGCGGACGGCGATGGAGCCGTCCTGGGCGTCCCGCTTGCCGCGCTGCCAGGCGCGCCAGCCCCACACGGCCACGCCGATGACGAGGAGCTGCTTGCCGACCCCGCCGGAGAGGTGGGCGGAGGCGTAGGCGCCGACGAGGATCAGACCGGAGAGGAGCTGGGCGGGCCAGGTCCATATGGAGCGCCGCCAGCCGAGCGCGAGGGCGCCCAGGCCGATCAGGTTGCCGATCATGTCGGACCAGATGACCTTCTGGCCGAAGACCTCGAAGGCCTCGGTGTTGAGCCAGGTCAGGGCGCTCACTTCGGCTCCCCCGTCCCGTGCGGCACGTTCGGGGCCGGCGGGGTGGCGCCGGCGGCCAGCAGTCGCTCCACGTACTTGGCGAGGACGTCGACCTCGAGGTTGACCGGGTCGCCGGGCTTCTTGATGCCCAGGGTGGTCAGCGCGAGGGTGGTGGGGATGAGGCTGATGGTGAACCAGTCGGCGGCGGCCTCGACCACGGTGAGGCTGACGCCGTCGACCGTGATGGAGCCCTTCTCGACGACGTAGCGGGAGAGGTTCTCCGGGAGGGCGACCTTGACGATCTCCCAGTGCTCGGAGGGGGTCCGCGAGAGGATCTCGCCGGTTCCGTCCACGTGCCCCTGGACCAGGTGGCCGCCGAGCCGTCCGCCGAGCGCCATCGGGCGCTCCAGGTTGACCCGGGAGCCCCGGGTGAGGGCGCCGAGGCTGGAGCGGTTCAGGGTCTCCTGCATGACGTCGGCGGTGAACTCCCCGTCGCCGGTCTCCACGACCGTCAGGCAGACGCCGTTCACGGCGATGGAGTCGCCGTGCTTGGCGTCCTCGGTGACGACCGGGCCGCGCAGGCGGAAGCGGGAGGCTTCGGCGAGCTCCTCGACGGCGACGACCTCGCCCAGTTCTTCGACGATTCCGGTGAACACTCAGTGCTCCTTGAGGGCTGTGGGGGCGGAGGGGGCCGACGCGGGGACGGCGGTGACGCGGATGTCCGTGCCGATGCGGACGGTCTCGGTGATCCGGAGCCGGAGCGCGTCGGCGAGGGTGCCGATGCCGGCGTCGGCGAGGACGGCGGGGCCCGCTCCGAGGAGGACGGGGGCGAGGTAGCCGATGACTTTGTCGACGGCCCCGGCGGCGACGAAGGCGCCGGCCAGGGTGGGGCCGCCTTCGAGGAGGACGGAGCGGATGCCGCGCCCGTGCAGCTCGCGGAGCAGGGCGTCCACGGAGATCCCGTACTTGTCGTACGGGAGCCGGGCCAGCTCCGCTCCGGCGAGGTGGCGGGTGTCCGCGTCCTCGGCGACGGCGATCAGCGTGGGTGCGGCCTCGTCCAGGACCCGGGCGGTGGGCCGGATCGTGGCGTGGGTGTCCAGGACCACGCGCAGGGGCTGGTCGGCGGTGGTGAAACCGTCGATCCCCCGTACCGCGAGGTGCGGGTCGTCGGCGCGCAGGGTTCCGGAGCCGACGACGACGGCGTCGGACTCGGCGCGCAGCCGGTGGACGTCGGCGCGGGACTCGGGGGAGCTGATCCAGCGGCTGGTGCCGTCGGCGGCCGCGACGCGGCCGTCGAGGGTCGCGGCGTACTTCCACACGATGTACGGGCGGCCCAGGCGCACGGAGGTCAGCCACGCGGCGTTGCCCGCCTCGGCGTCGTCGGCGAGCAGTCCGGCCCCGGTGTCGATCCCGGCGGCGCGCAGGGTGGCACCGCCGCCGCTGGCCTGCGGGTTCGGGTCGGAGACGGCGTAGACCACGCGGGTGATCCCGGCGGCGATGAGGGCCTGCGCGCAGGGTCCCGTACGGCCTGTGTGGTTGCAGGGTTCGAGGGTGACGTAGGCGGTGCCGCCCCTGGCCGCCGGGCCCGCAGCGTTCAGGGCGTGGATCTCGGCGTGCGGGCCGCCGGCCCGCTCGTGCCAGCCTTCGCCCACGATGCTGCCCGAGGCGTCGGTGATGACGCAGCCGACGACCGGGTTGGGGCTGGTGGAGCCGAGTCCGCGGGCGGCGAGCTCGATGGCTCGGCGCATGGCGCGGGTGCCCGCGTCGGGTGCTGCGTGCGCGGCGTGTGTCGCCACCGGGTCCTCCTGCCTCATCGGGCACGGACTCCGGGGCCTGTCGGGATACGACAGATGAAGCGGGTAGCACACGCGGGGACGCCGAGGCCGAAAACACGGTCCGTTCGACGGCATATCCCTGGGGCTACGCCGATGGACCGCCGACGGCGGCGTACCGGTGACTGGCCCGCCGCGCACTGCCTCCCATCCGGACTTTAACCGTCGGTCCAGGAATTTCACCTGGTCAACCGGCCGCTGGATGCGGACGGGTCGCGGACTATAACCGCCGGTTCGGAATTACACCGACCCCGGAGTGCGCTGCTACTGGTACTGGAGCCAGTGTGCCACGGGTGATCGGCAGCCATGCGAGTGAGTCAATGTGGCCTGGGTCACACCTTCGGTCGCTTTTGAGCGCGCCGGTTGCACCGTTCGGTCGATTCGCTCCCTTTACGCACGGTACGCGCACCACGTTCGAGCCGGATTCCCACCCGCCGCCCCTCTCCCCGCGCATGCCCCCCCCTCGGCCGCGAGCCCGAGCCCCTACGGCGGCTCGACGGCGGATCGACCGAACCCTGGCGGGGCCTCGACGGGACCCCGAAGGAAGCGCACCGAGCCTTGCCGGATCGCGCACTTTGGTCCAGACCTATTGACGGGTTGGTCTAGTCCTCTTAACGTTCCCTTCATCTTCCCCGGGAGACAGCCCGTCAGATGTGCGCACGTCACGGGCCAACACGCACCACGTTCCAGCCTGTTGTGTCCTGCCATCCTCCCCTCCCCAGGAGGCACAATGCTGTCCCCCACCAAGACGAGGGCCATGCTCCTGACGTCCGGCGCCGCAATCGCCGGTCTGCTGGTAGCCGGGCTCTCGGCGGGCGTCTCGCACGCCGCCGACAACGAGTCCTGTCGCCCCGACGGTCTGTACAAGACCGCGGGCGTGGACGTCCCGTACTGCTCGGTCTACGACACCGAGGGCCGCGAGAAGATGGGCGCCGACCACCAGCGCCGCGTCATCGGCTACTTCACGGGCTGGCGTACGGGCAAGGACGGCACGCCCGCCTACCTGCCCCACAACATCCCGTGGTCCAAGGTCACGCACCTGAACTACGCCTTCGCCCACGTGGGCAGCGACAACAAGATCTCCGTCGGCGCCGACAACGCGAACAACTCCGCCACCGGGATGACCTGGCCGGGCGTCGCGGGCGCCGAGATGGACCCCGCCCTCCCTTACAAGGGCAATTTCAACCTGCTGAACAAATTCAAGAAGCAGAACCCGAACGTCAAGACGCTGATCTCGGTCGGCGGCTGGGCCGAGACCGGCGGCTACTTCGGCGACGACGGCAACCGCGTCGCCTCCGGCGGCTTCTACTCGATGGCCACCAACGCCGACGGCTCGGTCAACCAGGCCGGCATCGACACCTTCGCGGACTCCTCCGTCGAGTTCATCCGCAAGTACGGGTTCAACGGCGTCGACATCGACTACGAGTACCCGACCACCATGAAGGACGCGGGCAACCCGCTGGACTGGCAGCTGGCCAACGCCCGCCGCGCCGGTCTGGTCAAGGGCTACGACGCCCTGATGAAGAGCCTGCGCGAGAAGCTGGACCGGGCCGGCGCCACCGACGGCAAGCACTACCTGCTGACCGTCGCCGCCCCCTCCTCCGGCTACCTGCTGCGCGGCATGGAGACCTTCCAGATGCAGAAGTATCTGGACTACGTCAACATCATGTCCTACGACCTGCACGGCGCCTGGAACGAGTACGTCGGCCCCAACGCCTCGCTCTTCGACGACGGCAAGGACGCCGAGCTCGCCGCCGCGAACGTGTACGGCAGCTCCCAGTACGGGAACATCGGCTACCTCAACACCGACTGGGCCTACCACTACTTCCGCGGCTCCATGCCGGCCGGCCGCATCAACATCGGCCTGCCCTACTACACCCGCGGCCACAAGAACGTCCAGGGCGGCACCGACGGTCTGTGGGGCAAGGCCTCCGCGACCACCTGCCCGGCCGGCGCGGGCCTGACCAAGTGCGGTGACGGCGCGGTCGGCATCGACAACCTGTGGCACGACAAGGACACCAACGGCGTCGAGTCGCCGGCCGGTTCCAACCCGATGTGGCACGCCAAGAACCTGGAGAAGGGAATCGTCGGCGACTACGTCACCAAGTACGGCTTCCCCGCGAACACCACGCTGACCGGCACCTACGCCCGCAAGTACGACTCGACCCTGGTCGCGCCGTGGCTGTGGAACGCGCAGAAGAAGGTCTTCCTCTCCACGGAGGACGAGCAGTCGGTGGCGGCCAAGGCCGACTACGTGATCGACCGCGGCATCGGCGGCACCATGGTCTGGGAGATGGCGGGCGACTACAGCTGGAACGCCGCCAAGGGCCAGTACGAGATGGGCGACACGCTCACCTCGCTGATGTACGACAAGTTCAAGGCCGCCTCCCCGTACGGCGCCAAGAAGTCCAACACCGCGCTGCCGACGCAGGCCGTGGACATCAAGACGGAGTTCACCGAGTTCAAGCTCGGCGACTCCAACTACCCGATCACCCCGAAGCTCAAGATCACCAACAACACCACGGCGACCCTGCCGGGTGGCACGGAGTTCCAGTTCGACTACGCGACCGCGTCTCCGGCCAACGCCTCCGACCAGTCGGGCTTCGGCACCAAGGTGATCAAGAGCGACCACACCGGCAGCAACGTCGGCGGTCTGAAGGGCGACTTCCACCGGGTCTCGCTGAAGCTCCCGGCGTGGCAGACCCTCGCCCCGGGCGCCTCGGTCGACCTGGCCTTCAACTACTACCTGCCGGTCTCCACGCCCTCCAACTGGACGGTGAACATCTCCGGCACGACGTACTCGCTCGCCGGTGACCTGGCGCGCGGCGTCACCGTGGTCCAGCCGGGCGGCACCACCACCCCGCCGACCACGCCGCCCACCACCCCGCCGACGACTCCCCCGACCACGCCGCCGACCACCCCGCCCACGACCCCTCCGGGCGGCACGTGCACCAACCCCGCGTACGTGGCGGGCACCGTCTACAACGCCGGCAACGTCGTCTCGCACCAGGGCCGCAACTGGAAGGCCCAGTGGTGGACGCAGAACGAGACTCCCGGCACCACCGGCGAGTGGGGCGTCTGGAAGGACCAGGGCGCCTGCTGACCCCGCACGGGGTGACCGCGTAGGTGAACCGACATGAGGACCCGGTGGCCCGGCGGCCACCGGGTCCTCGCGTTCTCCGGACCGCCCGGCGACCTCGCGGCGGCCGTCCAAGTCCCCTGGTCCCGGGGGCTCAAGCCGTGAAGAGGACGGCCTGCGCCGACTCGCGGGCGGCGAGCCGCGCCCCCGTGAGCACCGCCGGGTCGCCGAGGGTGCCGGCGCGGACCTCGGTCGGGACCGGGGACAGGGCGGTGAGGCGGCGGGCGACCCGGGCCGCCAGGGCAGGACCGCCCGCGCGGCCGAGCTCCCCGCCGAGCACGACGCAGCCGGGGTCCAGGATCGCCGCGACGGCCGCCGCCCCGAGCGCCAGCCGGTCGGCCAGGGCGTCGAGGAAGGCCGGTCCGGCCGCGCCCGCGACGGCCTCCTCGACCGGCCCGTCGAAGCCGTGGGCCGCGGCGAGCGCGGCCACCCCGGCCCGCCCGGCCAGCTCGTGGAAGCCGCCCTCGCAGGTGGTGGCCGACGGGAGGCCGCCCGTCCCGGGCACCGGCAGGAAGCCGATCTCCCCCGCTCCGCCGGAGGCGCCCCGGCGGAGCCGGCCGTCCAGGACCACCGCGGCGCCGACCCCTTCGCCGAGCCACAGCAGCACGAAGGAGTCCAGGTCCCGGGCGGCTCCGACCCGTTGTTCCGCCAGGGCCGCCAGGTTGGTCTCGTTCTCCACCACGACCACCGCCGGCAGCCGCCGCTGCACCGCCGCCACCAGGTCCCGGTGCCAGGCGGGCAGGCCGGCGGTGTCGCGGAGCTCTCCGCTGCCGGGGGCCACCAGTCCCGGCGCTCCGATCACCACGGTGTGGAGCCGGTCGGCGCCCGCCTCCCGGACCAGCTCCTCCAGCCGGTCCACCGCTTCGTCCACGGCGTCCACCGGCAGGTCCGCCTGCGCCAGCGGCCGGCCGAGCAGGTCGGCGATCACCGCCGTGGCGCTGTCGGTCCGTACGTCGAGCGCGGCGAGGTACGCCCGCCGCGCGACGATCCCGTAGAGCTTGGCGTTGGGTCCGCGCCGCTGCTCGCCGGATTCCCCCACGACCTCGATCAGTCCGGCTCCGGTGAGCCGTTCCACCAGGTCGGCGACGGAGGGGCGGGACAGGCCGGTCAGCTCCTTGAGCTGGGGGGCCGTCAGGGGGCCCTCCTCCTGGAGGAGCTGGAGGGCGAGCCGGTCGTTGATGGCCCGGGCCGTGCTCGGCGAGGCGGGGGACGGAGCGGGCGACGCGGCGCGGGTGGCGGCGGTCAGGGCCTTGGCAGGAGTCACGGCGCCCATCCTAGGAGTTCCGGGGGCTAACTATCAGGCAGGGTCCCTGATAGTTTACGACTCATGACCGGGGAAACCGACCTCAGCCCGGCGCGACTGCGCCATGCCCGCTTCGCCATCGCCGGCGTCTTCTGCGCACACGGCGCCGTCACCGGCTCCTTCGCCACCCGCATCCCGTGGATCCAGGACCACGCGCAGCTCAGCGCGGGCACCCTGGGCCTGGCCCTCGCCTTCCCCGCGCTCGGCGCGGCGCTCACGATGCCGCTGGCCGGGCGGATCAACCACCGGTTCGGCGCGCGCACCGCCCTGCGGATGCTGCTGAGCCTGTGGACGCTCGCCCTCGTCCTCCCGAGCCTCGCCCCGAACCTGTGGACGCTCTGCTTCGTGCTCTTCGTCTACGGAGCCACCGCCGGCATGTCGGACGTGGCGATGAACGCGCTGGGCGTGGAGACCGAGAACCGGCTGAAGCGCTCGATCATGTCCTCGCTGCACGGCATGTGGAGCGTGGGCGCCCTGATCGGCTCGGCCGCCGGCACGCTCGCCGCGCACGCCGGCGTCGATGCCCGTCTGCACCACCTGGTCGCCGCGCTCGCCCTGACGGCCGCCGGACTGCTCGCCGTACGGCGCGTCCTGGACCTGCGGACCGACACCGCCGGGGAGGAGGCGCCGCCGCACTTCGCGCTGCCCCCGAAGTCCGCGCTGTTCATCGGCGGGATCGGATTCTGCGCGGTCTTCGCGGAGGGCGCGAGCCTGGACTGGTCCGCCGTGTACCTGCGGGACGTGCTGCACACGGATGCCGGTCTCGCCGCCGCCTCGACCACCGCCTTCGCGCTGACGATGGCGGTCGCCCGACTGGCCGGGGACAAGGTCGTGGACCGGTTCGGGGCCGTACGCACGGTCCGCGTCGGCGGCGCCCTGGCGACCGCGGGCGGGCTGCTCGTGGTGACGGTCCACCACCCGGCGGCGGCCCTGACCGGGTTCGGGCTGATCGGGCTCGGCATCGCGGTCGTGGTCCCGCTGGCCTTCGCGGCGGCCGCGCGCAGTGGTCCGGCCCCGGCGCAGGCCATCGCCGGTGTCGCGACGATCACGTACACCTCGGGGCTGATCGCCCCGTCGGCGATCGGCGCGGTGGCCGACGCGACCTCGCTGGTGGTGTCGTTCGGGCTGGTCACGCTGCTGTCGTTCGCGCTGATCGCGGGGGCGACCGTACTGCGGCAGCGGCCGGTGGCCGCGGGGGCCGCCGGAGCGGCGGAGACGACCAACCGGGACGAACCTGCTGCTATGCGGCCGTAAAATATCGCCTGGCCGTCCGCGGCCTCGTAGTTTGACGATTCACCCGACCTGGCGATGAACGAACGAAAAGCGGTGGAACATGGGCCTCGGCGTGCGCTGGACCCTGCACGGAGACGGGCGGACTCCCGCCCCCGGCGCGGTGGTGCGGCCGGACGAGCGGCTGTCGTGGCCGCGGACCGCCGGGCTGGGCGCCCAGCACGTCGTGGCGATGTTCGGGGCGAGCTTCGTGGCTCCGGTCCTCATGGGACTGGACCCGAACCTCGCCATCATGATGTCCGGCGTCGCCACCGTGATCTTCCTGCTGGCGACCCGTGGCCGGGTCCCCTCGTACCTGGGCTGCTCGCTCTCCTTCGTCGGGGTCGCGGCGGCGATCCGGGCGAGCGGCGGGGACAGCGCGGTCGTCACGGGCGCGGTCTTCGTGGTCGGCGCGGCGTTGTTCCTGGCGGGGCTGGCGGTCCAGCGGTTCGGGGCGCGGATCATCCACGCGGCGATGCCGCCGGTGGTGACGGGCGCGGTCGTGATGCTGATCGGCTTCAACCTGGCGCCCGTGACGGCGTCCACGTACTGGCCGCAGGACCAGTGGACGGCGCTGCTGACCATGCTGTTCACCGGGCTGGCCGTGGTCTGCCTGCGGGGGTTCTGGTCGCGGATCGCGATCTTCCTCGGCCTGATCTTCGGGTACGGCATCTCCTGGGTCTTCGACCTCGTCTTCGGCAAGATCCACTCGACGGTGGGCGGTCCCGAGGCCGTGGACCACTGGCGGCTCGATCTGTCGGGGGTCTCCACGGCCGACTGGATCGGGCTGCCGACCTTCCACGCTCCGGCCTTCGAGTGGTCGGCGATCCTGATCGCGCTGCCGGTCGTCATCGCGCTGATCGCGGAGAACGCCGGGCACATCAAGGCCGTCGGCGAGATGACGGGCGACCCGCTCGACGACAAGCTCGGCACCGCCATCGCCGCCGACGGCGCCGCGTCGATGCTCTCCACGGCGGTGGGCGGCCCGCCGAACACCACGTACTCCGAGAACATCGGCGTGATGGCCGCCACCCGCGTCTACTCCACGGCGGCCTACTGGGCGGCGGCCGGCTTCGCGCTCCTCTTCGGCCTGTGCCCGAAGTTCGGCGCGGTCGTCGCCGCGATCCCCGGCGGGGTGCTGGGCGGGATCACCGTGATCCTGTACGGGATGATCGGCCTGCTCGGCGCGCAGATCTGGATCAACGGCCGGGTGGACCTGCGCAATCCGCTGAACCTGGTGCCGGCCGCGGCCGGCATCATCATCGGGGTCGGCGGGGTCGAGCTGAACATCACCGACAGCTTCGAGCTCGGCGGGATCGCGCTCGGCACGATCGTCGTGATCACCGGCTACCACGCCCTGCGGTACTTCGCGCCGGCGCACCTGAAGCAGCAGGAGCCCCTGCTGGACGCGGGCACGTCGGCGTACGACGACTCGGGCGCCGGGACGGCCGGCCGGGCCGCCGACGGGACCGTGGAGAGCGCCGCCGGCGAGGCCGGGGACAAGCAGGGTTGACGGAGTTTCGCCCGAACCGGCGAAGCGTACGGCCAAGTTCCCCTGATCCCGGCCCGCGGCTGCGACGCTGCGTCCCATGGTCCCCATGGAAGCGGTGCTGGCGCGGATGCGCGCCCTGGACGAGCGGCTCCCCGAGCGGGACGGCGTCGCCGTCTTCAACCGGGTGTACCTCACGGTGACGCAGACCCTGCACGAGGGGATCGCGCACGGCGCGTTCCCCTCGCCCCGCCGGGCGGAAACGCTCAGCGTCCGCTTCGCCGAGCGCTACCTGACGGCGGTGGAGGCCGACCGGGCCCCGGCCTGCTGGCGGCCGCTCCTCCAGTACCGCCGCCACCCCGGGATCCGGCCGCTCCAGCACGCGCTGGCCGGGATCAACGCGCACATCGGCCACGACCTGGCCCTGGCGGTGGTCGCCACCTGCCGCTCGCTCGAGTGTGAACCGGCCGCGCTCGAAGCGGACTTCGACCGGGTCGGCGACACTCTGGTCTCCTTGGAGGAGCACATCCGGGAGGACCTGATGCCGGGCCCGGACCTGCTGGAGATCGCGGACCCGCTGACGCACCTGCTGGGCGCCTGGAGCCTGGACCGGGCCCGGGCGGGGGCCTGGGCCTCGGCCCGCCTGCTCTGGTCGCTGCGCCGCTCCCCCGATCTGGCGGAGGAGTTCACCGAGTCCCTCGACGCGGGCGTCGGGCTGGTGGGCCGCTGCCTGCTGACACCGACCGGCTGACCCCGCTGCGCGGGCTCGTCCCCTCCCCCGCCCTTCCACCGTTCCCCGGGGCATGAGTACGGGCCGCCTCCGCGCTCGCGCGCGCGGGGGCGGCCCGTGGTCACGGGGCCGGAGGGCCGGAAGGTCAGTCCTCCGGGAGTTCGACCGGGGCTATCTCGTCGTAGACGTCGCCCGGGCCGGGGTTGGTGGCGTCCGTGGAGCCGCCGAGGTGGTGCATGACGCCCCAGACGGCGTTGAGGGCCGTCTGAACCGCGCCCTCCGCCCAGCCCGCCGTCCAGGAGATGTCGTCGCCCGCGAGGAAGATGCCCCGCTTGTCCGAGGGGAGGCGGTCCTGCATGAAGTGGGTGAACAGGCGGCGCTGGTAGCGGTAGTGGCCCGGCAGGTTGGCCTTGAACGCGCCCATGAAGTAGGGCTCGTTCTCCCAGGACACGGTCACCGGGTTGCCGATGATGTGGCGGCGGATGTCGACCTTCGGGTAGATCTCGCCGAGGGACTTCAGCATGACCTCCATCCGCTCGTTCGCGGACAGCGGCAGCCACTTCAGGCTGTCGTCGCACCAGGTGTAGGACAGGCAGATGACGGCCGGCTTGTCGGGGCCGTTGTCCAGGAGGTACGTGCCGCGGGTCATGCGGTCGGTCAGGGTCATCGACATGACGTCGCGGCCCGTTTCTTCGTCCTTGTCGAGCCAGAACGGCCGGTCGACGGGGATGAAGAGCTTGCTGGACTCCATGTAGTGGGTGCGCTCGATCGCCGTCCAGTGGTCGATCGGGAAGAGCGTGTCGTCGCACGCGATCTTCGACAGGAGCATCCAGGACTGGGCCGTGAAGATCGCGGCGCGGTACGTGCGGATGTCACCGGAGGCGTCCGTCACCGTGATGCGGTTGCCCGCCGTGCGGTGCAGGCGGGTGACCGCCGGGCGCGGGGTGCCGCCGTGCAGGGAGGAGAGGGAGGTGCCCTGGGCCCAGTGCACGATCTTCTCGGGCTCGCGGTCCCACATGCGCAGCGGGAGCTGCTGCGAGCCGCCCACGATGCCGCGGTGGTGGTCGTCGGCCTCGGTGTAGACGACGCGCAGGATCTCGAGGATCGAGTTCGGGAAGTCGGTGTCCCAGCCGCCCGTGCCGAAGCCGACCTGGCCGAAGATCTCGCGCTTGCGGAAGGACTTGAAGGCCTCGGACTTGCAGAGGAAGCCGTAGAAGGTTTCGTCGTCGAGCTTCTCGACGAGCTTCGCCCAGATCTCGCGGATGCGCGGGACGTCCCGCTCGCGCATCGCGGTGTTCATGTCGGAGAAGTCGGCGCCCTCGTCCAGGCAGGCGTTCCACGCGGCGGACACGTCGCGGTAGACCTGCGGGAGGTCGGCGATGGTCTCGGCGTAGTGGGTCTCGCCCTTGAGGTCGACCACCGTCGAGGGGGTGGCCTCGGCGAGCGGGTTCGGGAAGGGCTCGGTGACCAGGCCGACGAGGTCGATGTAGTGCTGGAGGGCCGTGGAGGACGGCGGGAAGCGCATGGCGCCCATCTCCGCGGTCAGCTCCTCGGTGCCCGCTCCCTCGAAGCCCACCGTGCGCAGCCGGCCGCCGATCTGGTCGGCCTCGTAGACGACGGGCTTGAGGCCCATCTTCATCAGCTCGTACGCGGAGATGATGCCGGACAGCCCGCCGCCGATGACGGCGACCTCGGTGCCGTGCTCGGTCGCCGGTATCTGCCCCAGGCCCGCCGGGTGGGCGAGGAAGTCGTCGTACGCGTAGGGGAAGTCCGGACCGAACATCGTGATCGGCTGCGAACCGTCGCTGTGCGGGACGGCGGTGGTGGGCACCGTGGACGTCATGGGGTACGACTCCTAGCGGGGTGGGGCAGGGGGGAAGGGCAAGCGGGGGGTGGGCGACGGCGGTCCGCGGGACCGCGGTCAGACGAGCGAGGCGTACAGACCGGGCCGGCGGTCGCGCAGGTACGGGTTGGTCTCGCGCGAGACGCGCAGCAGCTCGGGGTCGGCCTCGCCGAACACCAGCTCCTCGCCGCGGCCCGCCCTGGTCCGGGTGACGCCGTCGGGGCTCGCCAGGCAGCTGAGACCGACGAACTCGAACTCGCCTTCCGGACCGGTGCGGTTGACGTACGCGATGTACATCTGGTTCTCGAAGGCCCGTACGGGGACGAGCTGTTCGGCGACGAACTGGAAGGGGTGCATCTGCGCGGTCGGCACCAGGAGGAGGTCGGTGCCGGCGAGCGCGTGCGCCCGGACGTTCTCGGGGAACTCGACGTCGTAGCAGATCATCAGGCCGATGCGCAGGCCGTTCAGCTCCGCCTGGACGACGGGGGCGTCGCCGGGGGTGAAGGCCGCCTGCTCGAAGCAGCCGAAGAGGTGGGTCTTGCGGTAGTTCGCGAGCCGTACCCCGTCGGGGCCGATGAGCTGCGCCGCGTTGTAGACGGCGTCGCCGTCCCGCTCCGGGTAACCGAAGAGCACGGCCAGCCCGTGGCGGCGGGCGATCTCGCCGATGGCGCGGGCGGACATGCCGTCGGCCGGTTCGGCGAGCCGGGCGATGTCCTCGATCTCCAGCGCGTAGCCGGTCAGGAACATCTCCGAGGTCACGAGGAGCCCGGCCCCCGCCTGTGCGGCGCGTGCCGCGGCCTCTTCGAGCGCCTTCAGGTTGTCGGCGGTGTCGCCGAGCCGTCCGGAGCTCTGGAGGAGGGCGGTGCGCAGCGGGGGCATGGGCGTACCTCTGTGGCAGGAGGGGTGGGGGTCCTTAGACGGTACGTTCGCGCGTTCGACCGGGACAAGCCGTGACCGTTGCGCGCCGCGCATCGATTCGTTGCGCATTGGCGGGCTGACGCGGCGATTCGTTGCGTGGAGTCCCGGCGAACGGTTCGAAAGGCCTTTTCGGGGGGTTCTACGAGGCCGGGCGGAAAGCCGGGTGCACGCTCAGCCTGCGCAGGTCCTCCAGGATGTCGGGGGCTTGGTTGGAGACCACCCGGCCGCTCCAGCCGTCGCAGAGGGCCGGCACGGTGAGCGTGCCGTCGTGGTCGTGCCCGGCGGCCTCGTAGGCGCGCCGGAGCGCGTCGTGCCCCGCGGGGTCGCAGCCGGGCCGCAGGACGGTCAGGGCCACGGTGTCCCGGAGGCCCAGCTCGGCGAAGGCGGCGGTGACGCCGAGACAGCGCGGACAGTCGTCGGCGGCGACGTAGAGCCGGTACCGGTGGGGCTCGGGCGAGAACCCGGTCCCGATCCGGCCCCGGAGGACACGGCTCTGGGCCTGCGGCCGGACAGGCGGCTGGACAAGCGGCTGGACAGGCGGCTGGGCCTGCGGCCGGACAGGCGGCTGGACAAGCGGCTGGACATGGGTCTGGGGCACGGCTCTCCTCGGTCTGTGCGCGTACGTGCGTGCTCGGCGGGGCCTCAGGAGGCCGGGCGGGCCGTGGCACTGCAGACGCGGAGGAGATCTATGTGCAGCCGGCGGGTGAGCCAGGAGCGGCGCAGCGGGGTGGTGGCGGCGGGCGGCGTGGTGACCTGGTCCACCGGGTCCCCCTTCCGTCCGCAACCCCGATTACGCTGGCGTTCGCAGTCTCGTGGCACCGCCAGGGGGCGTCAAGACCGCCCGCACGAGTGCTTGAGCGCTCGGGCGCGCTACGGAAGGAAGCTCCCGCCCATGTCCCGTGAGTCCCGGCCCGGCGCGGTCCTCGACAATCCCGTCTGGGCCGCGCTCGACGGCCCGCACCGGAGGTTCGCCGAGACCGGCCCCGCCGGACTCGCCGCCCGTTACGCGGCCGGCGTGTCGCCCTTCGCCGCCCTCGCCGACCCCGAGGATCCGCGGGCCTGGGCCGATCTGGCCGAGCTCGTCGGCCCGGGCCGGGAGGTCTGGGTGACCGGGCTGCCGACCCCGCCCGCGGGCTGGGAGACCCTGATGTCGATACCGGGCGTGCAGCTGGACGGCCGGGCGGTACGCGGCAAGGAGGAACCGGAGGCGGTCCTGCTGGGGCCCGCCGACGTGCCCGAGATGCTGGAGCTGGTCGAGCTGACCCGGCCCGGCCCGTTCGGGGAGCGCACCGTCGAGCTGGGCACGTACCTCGGGATCCGCCGCGGCGGCCGGCTCGTGGCGATGTCGGGCGAGCGGATGCGGCCGCCGGGCTGGTCGGAGATCAGCGCGGTGTGCACGCACCCCGACCACCGGGGCGAAGGGCTCGCCGGGCGGCTGATCCGCGCGGTCGTGGCCGCCGTGGAGGAGCGCGGGGACGCCCCGTTCCTGCACGCCGCGGCGCAGAACACCTCGGCGGTGGGCCTGTACCTCTCGATGGGGTTCACCCTGCGCCGCGAGCCGGTCTTCATCGGGCTTCGTACGCCCGACACGAAGCATTAACACGGATTGACATTCCATCCGTTGTGGCCCGGTCCCCGCCGATCTAGCGTCGGAAGGACGACCGGAGCACGAGGCGAAGGGGGCCCGGCATGACCGTACGAACCGCCGGGGACGCCCTCGCCCCGCGCCGCCCGCGCCGCGCCGTCCGCCTGCACTCCCGCACCCACATCGACCTCCTGCGCGTCGCCGGCTCCCTCTGTCGTTCCTGATCAGCGTTCCGCGATCCGCGATCCGATCCGTCCTTCGCCGCGCCGCCCCGATCAGGAGGCCCTTCCGTCATGCCCGTGCGCCCTTCTCCCACCGCTGTCCCCGCCCCCGCCGCCTCCCCCGCGCTCCACCTCGCCGTGGCCCTCGACGGAGCGGGCTGGCACCCCGCCGCCTGGCGCGAGCCGGGGGCGGACGCCGACCGGCTGTTCACCGCCGGCTACTGGGCCGCGCTCGTCGCCGAGGCCGAGGCCGGTCTGCTGGACTTCGTCACCTTCGAGGACTCGCTGAGCCTGCAGTCCACCGATCCGGCCGGACCCGACGGCCGCACCGACCTGGTGCGGGGCCGGCTGGACGCGGTACTGGTCGCCGCCCGGGTGGCGCCGCTGAGCCGCCACATCGGGCTGGTGCCGAGCGTGGTGGCCACCCACACCGAGCCCTTCCACGTCTCCAAGGCGCTCGCCACCCTGGACTACGTGAGCCGCGGGCGCGCCGGGCTGCGCATCCAGATCTCGGAACGGCCCGACGAGGTACGCCACTTCGGGCGCCGCACGGCGCCCCTGGACCCGGCCGAGCTGTACGGGGAGGCGGCCGACCACGTGGAGGTGGTGCGGCGGCTGTGGGACAGCTGGGAGGACGACGCCGAGATCCGCGACGCGGCCACCGGCCGGTTCGTGGATCGCGCCAAGCTGCACCACATCGACTTCGAGGGCCCCCGCTTCAGCGTGAAGGGCCCATCCATCACCCCGCGGCCGCCCCAGGGCCTGCCGCCGGTCAGCGCACTGGCCTCCGACGCCGCCGTGTACCCCTTCCTCGCGCGCTCGGCCGACATCGGCTACGTGACCGCGCGGGATGCCGGCGAGGTCCGCACCGCCGTCGCGGCGCTCCCCGCCATCCCGCACCTGTTCGGCGAGCTGACGGTGTTCCTCGACGCGGAGCCGGCGACGGCGGAGCGCAGGCTCCAGCGGCTGGACGCCGTGCACGGGGCCGCGTACACGAGTGACGCCCGTGTCTTCGCGGGGACTCCGGCGGACCTCGCGGACCTGCTGCTGGAGTGGCGGGAGGCCGGGCTGACCGGCTTCCGGCTGCGGCCGGGGGCACTCGCCCACGACCTGCCGGCGATCACCCGCGGCCTGGTCCCGGAACTCCAGCGGCGCGGGGCGTTCCGGCGGGCCTACGAGGCCTCCTCGCTCCGCGGCCTGCTCGGGCTGGCGCGCCCGGCGAGCCGGTACGCCGCCTCCGCGGCCCCGGTCGCCACCGCTTCCCCCGCCGCCTGGTCCCCCAGGAAGGACCGACAGCAGCCATGGGCAAGCAGCTCAAGCAGATCCATCTCGCGGCGCACCTCCCCGGTGTCAACAGCACCACCGTGTGGAGCGACCCGGCCGCCGGCAGCCAGATCGACTTCGATTCCTTCGTCCATTTCGCACGGACCGCCGAGCGCGCGAAGTTCGACTTCCGCTTCCTCGCCGAGGGCCTGCGCCTGCGCGAACAGGGCGGTGAGATCTACGATCTGGACGTGGTGGGCCGCCCCGACACCTTCACGGTGCTGGCGGCGCTCGCGGCCGTCACCGAGCACCTCGGGCTGACCGGCACCATCAACTCCACCTTCAACGAACCGTACGAGGTGGCCCGCCAGTTCGCCTCCCTCGACCACCTGTCGGGCGGCCGCGCCGCCTGGAACGTGGTCACCTCCTGGGACGCCTTCACCGGGGAGAACTTCCGGCGCGGCGGGTTCCTGCCGCGCGAGGAACGCTACGAGCGGGCACGGGAGTTCCTGGACACCGCCCACGAGCTGTTCGACGCGTGGGACGGCGGGGAGATCCTCGCCGACCCGGTCTCCGGGGAGTTCCTGCGGGACGCGGGCCCCGGCGCCTTCGCCCACCGGGGGAAGCAGTTCGACATCTCCGGGCACTTCAACGTGCCGCGCAGCCCCCAGGGGCGGCCGGTCGTCTTCCAGGCGGGCGATTCGGACGAGGGACGGGAGTTCGCGGCGGCCGCCGCGGACGCCATCTTCGGGCGGTACGGCACGCTGGCGGAGGGCCGCGCCTTCTACGCGGACGTCAAGGGGCGCCTACCCCGGTACGGGCGCGGCCCCGACGAGCTGAAGATCCTGCCGGCGGCGACCTTCGTGCTCGGCGACACCGACGCCGAGGCCCGGGAGCTGGCCCGTGAGGTGCGGCTCCGGCAGGTCAGCGGAGCGACCGCGATCAAGCACCTGGAGCACGTGTGGAACCGGGACCTGTCGGGCTACGACCCGGACGGTCCGCTGCCGGACGTCGATCCCGAGCCCGGGGAGAACACCATCGCGCTGGGGCGGGCGAGCGTGCGCATGAACCGCGATCCGGTGGCCGTCGCGCGGGAGTGGCGGGAGCTGGCCGCCGCCCGGGGCCTGTCGATCCGGGAGCTGGTGATCGAGACGACTGCCCGGCAGTCCTTCGTCGGCTCGCCCCTCACCGTCGCCCGTGCCATCGACGGCCTGGTCCAGGCGGACGCCGCCGACGGATTCATCCTGGTCCCGCACCTCACGCCCGGCGGGCTCGACGCCTTCGCGGACACCGTCGTCCCGCTGCTCCAGGAGCGCGGGGTGTTCCGCCGCGAGTACGCCGGCCCGACGCTGCGCGACCACCTCGGGCTGGCGGCGCCCCGCGCCCCCGCCAGCGCCCCCGCCCCCGCCCCCGCCCACCACTGAGCCGGCGGACCGCCGCCGCCACCGGTCGCGGTTCCCCTCTCCGAAGGAGTCGTCCGCATGCCCGGCATCCCGCTCGGGGTCCTCGACCTCGTACCGATCCCGCCCGGCTCCACGGCCGCCGAAGCGCTCCGCGACAGCGTCGACCTCGCCCGGCAGAGCGAGCGGTTCGGCTACGCCCGCTACTGGTTCGCCGAGCACCACCTGAATCCCGGCGTCGCCGGGACCTCGCCCGCCGTGGTGCTGGCACTGACCGCTTCGGCCACCTCCACGATCCGGATCGGCTCGGGGGCGGTCCAGCTCGGGCACCGCACGGCGTTGTCCACGGTCGAGGAGTTCGGCCTGCTGGACGCGGTGCACCCGGGGCGGATCGACCTGGGGCTGGGGCGTTCGGCGGGCGGCCCGCCGGCGCGCCGTGCCGGGGCCGAGCCGCCGGCGGCGTACACCACGGCGAACGGGCTGCGCATACCGGAGCCCTTCTCCTTCGCCCACCTGCGCGATCACCCGCGGATCGCGCTCCAGCAGCGGCTGCTGCAGCTGCCGGGGGCCGCGCCGCAGGAGTACTCCGAGCAGGTGGGCGACGTACTGGCCCTGCTGCGCGGGGAGTACCGCTCCGTGGACGGGGTGAGGCGCACGCCGTGCCCGGGGAGGGCGCAGGGGTCCAGGTGTGGGTGCTGGGCAGCAGCGCGGGGGTGAGCGCGGCGACGGCCGGCGCGAACGGGCTGCGGTTCGCGGCGAACTACCACGTCAGCCCGGCGAGCGTGCTGGAAGCCGCCGGGGCCTACCGGGCGGCCTTCAAGCCCTCGGCCGGGCCGGGTGGGCTGGACCGGCCGCACCTGACCGTGTCGGCCGATGTCGTGGTGGCCCCGGACGACGCCGGGGCCCGGGAGCTGGCCACCGGGTACGCGCCCTGGGTGCACGGCATCCGGACCGGCGCGGGCGCGATCCCCTTCCCGTCGCCCGAGGAGGCCCGGCAGCTGACCCGGGGCTGGTCGGCGGCGGACCACGAGCTGGTCGCGGACCGGGTGGAGACGCAGTTCGCGGGCTCCCCGGCGACGGTCGCGGACGGGCTGGAGCGGCTGCGCGACGCGACCTGCGCGGACGAGCTGCTGATCACCACGATCACGCGCGCCCACGCCGACCGGGTGCGCTCGTACCGGCTGCTGGCCGCGGAGTGGGCCCGGCGGGGGTGAGGCCCCGGCTTTCGTCCCGGGCCCGGGAAGAGGATGGTGGGAGGTGAGTCCACCACCGCCTGCCCCCAGGGAGGTACATCATGCGCAAGGTTCTGGACTGCAGGGAGTACCCGAGCGAACTGAACTGCACCCTCACCATGGCGGGTGAGGAGGAGGAGCTCCTGCGGGCGGCCGTGCAGCACGCGGCCGACGTCCACAGCCACACGGACAGCCCGGAGTTCCGCAAGCAGCTGCGGAGCCTGATGAAGGACGACGTCCCGCAGCACGCCTGAGGCCGTACGCCGCACGCTTCACCTCGTGCGCCCGGCGTGGCATCAGGGGTGCTACGCCGGTGCGCCCGAGGTGAAGCGGCGCAGCAGCGGCGAGAGGACGAGGACGGACTTGGTGCGCTCCACGAAGGGCTCGCCCGCGATCCGCTCCAGGACCCGCTCGAAGTGCCGCATGTCGGAGGCGAAGATCTGGACGAGGGCGTCCGCGTCACCGGTGACGGTGGACGCGGACACGACCTCGGGGTAGCGCTCCAGCCCCCGCCGGATGTCGTCCGGCGAGGTGTTGTGGCGGCAGTACATCTCGATGAAGCCCTCGGTCTCCCAGCCCATCGAAGCGGGGTCCACGCGGACGGTGAAGCCGGTGATGGCTCCTTCGGCGCGCAGCCGGTCCACCCGCCGTTTGACGGCGGGGGCCGAGAGTCCGACCTCGGAGCCGATGTCCGCGAAGGAGCGGCGGGCGTCCTTGGCGAGGGCGTGCACGATGCGTTCGTCGAGATCGTTCAGTCGCACTGCGCGTGGATCACTTCTCTGCTGCGGCCGGTTCTGCTGCGGCCAGACGGGAGCGGCGGATGCCGTACAGGAAGTAGAACACGAGGCCAGCGGCCATCCAGCCACCGAAAACGATCCACGTGGCGGTGTCCAGGCTGAACATCATGTAGCCACATGCCAGCAGGCCGAGGATCGGCGTGACGGGGAAGAGCGCCACCTTGAACGTGCGCGGCATGTCCGGGCGGGTGCGGCGCAGGATGACGACGGCGACGTTGACCAGGGCGAAGGCGAAGAGCGTGCCGATGCTGGTGGCGTCCGCGAGCTTGCCCAGCGGGATGAAGGACGCGAGGGCTCCGCAGAAGAGGGAGACGATCACCACGTTGGCGCGGGGGGCGCCGGTCTTCGCGTCGACCTTGGCGAAGACCTTGGGGACCAGGCCGTCGCGGGACATGGCGAAGAGGATGCGGGTCTGGCCGTAGAGCACGGCGAAGACGACGGAGGCGATGGCGACCACGGCGCCGGCGGCGAGGACGACGCCCCAGAAGCTGTGGCCGGTGACGTCGGTCATGATCTGGGCGAGCGCGGCCTCGGTGCCCTCGAAGTCCTGCCAGGGCATGGCGCCGACGGCGACGAAGGCGACGAGGACGTACAGGACGGTGACGATGGCCAGCGAGAGCATGATCGCGCGGGGCAGGTCGCGCTTGGGGTTCTGGGCTTCCTCACCGGCGGTCGACGCGGCGTCGAAGCCGATGTACGAGAAGAAGAGGGTGGCCGCGCCGGCGCTGATGCCGGTGATGCCGAGCGGGGCGAGCGGGGCGTAGTTGCCGGCCTTGATGCCCATGAAGCCGATGCCGATGAAGAGCAGCAGGGTGACGATCTTCACAGCGACCATGATCGAGTTGATCCGGGCGCTCTCCTTGGCGCCGCGCATCAGGAAGACCATGGCGAGCAGGACGACGACCAGCGCCGGCAGGTTGATGAAGCCGCCCTCGCCCAAGGGGGCCGAGACGCTCTCGGGGATGGTGATCCCTATCGTGCCGTCGAGGAGTTCGTTGAGGTACTCGCCCCAGCCGACGGCGACGGCCGCGACGGAGACGCCGTACTCCAGGACCAGGCACCAGCCGCAGACCCAGGCGACGAGCTCGCCCATGGTGGCGTACGAGTACGAGTACGAGGATCCGGAGACCGGCACCGATCCGGCCAGCTCCGCGTAGGAGAGGGCCGAGAACAGGGCGGTCAGGCCCGCGATGACGAAGGCGATCGTGACGGCGGGGCCGGCCTTGGGGGCCGCGGTGCCGAGGACGACGAAGATGCCGGTGCCGAGCGTCGCGCCGATGCTGATCATCGTCAGCTGCCACATGGTGAGCGAGCGGCGCAGTGAGCCGCCCTCGCCCTGGCCGCCTTCGGCGACCAGCTGCTCCACCGGCTTGCGGCGCAGCAGGGGGTGGACCGCCTTGGGAGGAGCGGGGGCGAGCGGTGGCGCCTGGCCGTGGTCGAGCACGAGGGGACTCCTTTGTCACTGCGGGTGGGGTTTCAGGCGTCGACCGCAGCGGTCCGGAGCAGAGCAGGCCGAGGGCCTGGGCATGGGGGACCGCGAGCAGGCGGTCCACGCCACTCCACGTACAGCGAGTGAGCCTACGAGCTGAGTGATACCGCCCGTAATGCACCATCCTTGCACATTGGCGACTGATCGTTGCGCGGATCTGTCCTGGATGGTCCTTTGTTGCGCGGGGATGATCGATCAGTGCGCAGCCGATCCCGACTCACGTTCTTGACACTTCGTCAGATCTGCCGCAGCGTGCCGCCATGGACCTGGACGTGCTCTACGAGATCGACGTGCCGCGGCCCTGGCCGGGAGCCCACCCGCACGGCCAGCGGGCCGCCGAGCAGCGCGCATACCGGGAGGCGGTGGAACAGATCCGGCTCGCCGACCGGATGGGATTCCGTACCGTCTGGGCGGTCGAACACCATTTCCGCGAGGGCCGCTCGCACTGCCCGGCCCCCGAGGTGCTCCTCGGACACCTGGCCGGGCTGACCGAGCGGATCCGGCTGGGCTTCGGCGTCACCCTGACCCCCTTCGCCTTCACCCCGCCGCAGCGCATCGCGGAGAAGGTCGCCACCGTCGACGTGCTCTCCGGTGGCCGGGTGGAGTGGGGCACGGGGCGGTCCACGCCCATGGAACAGGCGGCCTTCGGGGTGGACCGGGAGAAGTCCCGCGACGACTGGCGCGAGGCCATCGAGATCGTGACCGGAATGTGGCGCGAGGAGTACTTCGCCTACGAATCTCCGCGCTTCACCTTCCCGCGCCGCATGGTCACCCCCAAGCCGGTGCAGGATCCGCACCCGCCCGCCTGGATGGCGGCCACTTCTCCCGGCTCCGCGGAGGTCGCGGGCGCGCACGGCCTCGGTCTGCTCTCCTTCTCGATCATGCAGCCGCTGGAGGCGATGGCCGCCCAGGTGGCCGCCTACCGGGCGGCGGCGGCCGCACCGCGTCCGCTCACCGACGTCACCACGGACCGGGTCGCCGCCTACACCCTGGTCCACGCGACGGCGCCGCGCGCCGAGCCGGGCCCCCGGGTCTGGGACTCGGTCGCCTGGTGGTACTCCAACCTGGCGCGGTTCACCCTGGACTGGGAGCTGCCGCACCTGAGCCCCGAGGAGCGGGAGCGGACCTTCCCGCTGCTCACGCCGATCCTCGAAGGGAACGTACCCGTACGGGAGTTCAGCGACGGGGACATGATCCTCATCGGGGACGCGGAGACCATCGTCGCCAAGGCCAAGCGGTACGCGGACCTCGGCGTCGACCAGCTCATCTGCTACGTCCAGTGGGGGTACCTGGAGCACCGGGAGATCCTGCGCACCCTGGAGATCCTGGGCAAGGAAGTCATCCCGGAGCTGGCCCGCTACACCCCCCGGAAGGCCTCGGCGTGAGCGGCGGCCCCGCCCCCGGCGGCGGGCCGGGCCGCGCCGGACCTGACCGCGCCGGGCCGGGCCGCGCCGGGCCGGACTGTGGCCCCGACGCCTCCCCCGTCCCCGACTACGCCGCCCTGCACCGCCTCGACGGCCGCGCCCTCGTGCTGCTCGGCGCGGGCAACGGCATCGGCCGCCAGACCGCGCACGCGCTGGCCGCGGGCGGCGCCCGCGTGCTGTGCGTGGACGTGGACGAGGAGCGGGCCCGGGCGGTCGCGGCGGAGACCGGCGGCGTCCCGTACGCCGCCGACGTCACCCGGCGCGAGGCCGTACGGGAGCTCTTCGCCGCGGCGCCGGACCTGCTCGGCGGCCGCCCGGTCGGCGGGGTCGTCGACATCGTCGGCATGGCCCGGTACGCCGCGCTGCCCGAGCTGGACGACGCCGACTGGGACTGGCACTTCGACCTGGTGCTGCGGCACGCCTGGCTGGCCGTTCAGTACGGCGGCCGGGCCGTCGCCGAGGCCGGTGGCGGACCGCTGGTCTTCGTCGCCTCCGTCTCCGGGCTCACCGCGGCCCCGCTGCACGCCGCGTACGGGGCCGCGAAGGCCGGCCTGATGTCCTTGGTGCGCTCGGCGGCGGTAGAACTGGGGCCGCGCGGGGTACGGGTCAACGCGGTGGCACCGGGGGTGGTGTGGACCCCGCGGGTCGCCGCCCTGCTGGGTCCGGAGGGGCGTCGGCTCAACGCGGAGAACGCCCCGCTGGGCCGGGTCGCGGAAACCCGGGACATCGCGGCCGCGCTGTACTTCCTGGCTTCGCCGCAGTCCTCGTACGTGACGGGCCAGACGCTGGTCGTGGACGGCGGCGTCGGCGTGAAGTTCCCGTACCCGACGGTCGGAGGCGCACGTTGAGCACACGAGAAGTCGGGCCGGACGGGGGCGCGGGTGTAGGTGTAGGGACAGGTGGGGTCGCGGACACGGGCTTGGACACAGACTTGGACACGAACGTGAGCTTGGACTTGAGCTTGGACTTCGGCTTGGACTTGGACTCGGGCCTGGAATCGGGCCCGGACTCGGGCCCGGACACGCCCGCGGGCCCGCACGCGGTCGCGGCGGACGGCGGACCGTGGCTCGACCCCGCGCCCTTCCTCCGCGGCGTCGCCTGGCTCGACGGCGGCCGCCCCGTGCGGGCCGACCCCACCGACACCATGCGGCTGCCCTGGGACACCGGCGAGCGGGCCACGCTGCCCATCGGGGTGCGCCTGGAGTTCACCGCGCCCGGCGCCCGGGCAGTGGAGATCCACTACCGGGCGACCGTGCCCGGCCCCACCGACGCACTGCGCGACCTCGCGCACGGGTTCGCCCTGTGGGACCGCCACGGGGTGGTGAGCGAGCTGTACACCGAGCCGGCCGCCGAAGCCGTCGTGCGCCTCGAACTGCCGGGCGGATCGGGCCCGTTCACCGTCCATCCACCCGAGGCCCAGTCTCCGCTGATCCTGGGCCTGCGCGGGATCGGCGGCCCGGTCGCCCCCGCGCCGACCACCACCCGCTGGGTGGTGCACGGCGACTCCATCACCGAGGGCTGGTGGTCCACCCGGCCCGCGCACGGCTGGCCGTCGGTGGCCGGGCGGGCGCTCGGCTGGGACACCGTCAACCTCGGCTACGCGGGGGCCGCGCGCGGGGAGCTGGCCTGCGCCGAGCAGATCGCCGCACTCCCCGCCGACGCCCTCACCCTCGCCTTCGGCACCAACTGCTGGTCCCGCGTGCCCTTTTCGGCCCCACTGCTGTACGAGACCACCCGCGCGTTCCTCGAACTGGTCCGCCAGGGCCACCCCCGGACCCCGCTGCTCCTCCTCTCCCCCGTGCTGCGCCCCGACGCGGAGCGCACCCCGAACAAGCTGGGCGCCACCCTGGGCGCCCTGCGCGACGCGATGGAGCGCGCCACCCGGGAGCGGATCGCCGCCGGGGACGAACGGCTGGTGCTGCTGCCGGGACGGGAGCTGCTCGGCCCCGAGCACCTGGCGGACGGCCTGCACCCCAACGACGCCGGACACCGCACGCTCGGCCTCGCTGTGGCCACGGCCATGAAGCGGGCCGGGTTCGACGCGGGGTGAGTGAAACAGCCCACATCGGAGGAATTGAACAGACCGGCTCCGACGGGGCGTGTCCTGCGCACAGTTGCCGCCGCTCCACTCCGCTCGGACGGATGGACGCGGCGGCGCGGGCAGGGACACACACGTGGGAGAGATCAAGATGGGCATCAAGCGCGGAACCACCCTGGCGGCCGTGGCGGCCGCCGTCGCACTCACCGCGACCGCGTGCGGCGGGAGCGACCCGGCGGGCGACGCCGCCAAGCCGGCCGGAGCGGTCGCTCCCTCCCAGGCGCCCTCCTCGGGCGACGGCTACGGCTCGGGCTCCGACGCCGCCGCGGGCGGCGCCGCCGAGCCGGCCGGCCAACTGGCCATCGCTCAGGACGAGAAGCTCGGCTCCGTCCTCGCCGACAGCGCGGGCTTCACCCTCTACCGCTTCGACAAGGACACCGCGAAGCCGTCGAAGTCCACCTGCGACGGGGACTGCGCGAAGGTCTGGCCGGTGGTCGTGGCCGGCGACGCCACCGCCGCGGCGGGCATGGACCCGGCGCTGCTGGGCGAGGTGGTCCGTACCGACGGCAGCAAGCAGCTCACGGTGGCGGGCTGGCCCGTGTACCGGTACAGCAAGGACACCAAGGCGGGCGAGACCAACGGGCAGGGTGTCGGCGGCACCTGGTTCGCGGCGGCCCCCGACGGCAAGAAGGCGGCGAAGGCGGCCGCCGCGCCCAGCGGCGCGGACCAGGCCTCCGGCGCGCTGACCGTGGCCAAGGACCCGAAGCTGGGCGACCACATCGTCGACGGCAACGGGATGACGGTCTACCGCTTCAAGCCGGACACCGCGTGGCCCATGGTCTCCAAGTGCGCGGGCGACTGCGTGGCCAAGTGGCCGGTCGTGCCGCCGGTGGACCAGGCCAACACCAAGGGGATCATCGAGAAGAACTACCTGGTGCTCGACCGCCCCGACGGGAAGAAGCAGCAGACGGTGAACTGCTGGCCCGTCTACACCTTCACCGGCGACAAGAAGGCCGGCGACATCAACGGGCAGGGCGTCGGCGGCACCTGGTACGCGGTCGCCCCCGACGGGAAGCTGATCACCGTCCAGTAGACCGGGCCGGCGGACCGGCCCCCGTGGACCGGTCCCGTAGACCGACCCCGTAGACCGATCCGTAGACCGACCCCGTAGACCAACCGGCCGCGCGGCCCCCGCTCCCCTCCCCCGAGGGCGGGGGCCGCGCACCGTTTCGCCCCGGCCGGGCGGAACCTAGACTCCGCACCATGCTGCGCGTACTGGCCGTCGACGACGAGAAGCCCCTGCTCGAAGAGCTCCTCTACCTGCTGCGCTCCGACCCCCGGGTACTCAGCGCCGAGGGCGCCTCGGACGCCACGGAGGCGCTGCGCCGGATCACCCGGGCGCTGGAGAGCGGCCCGGACGGGGCCGACGTCATCGACGTGGTCTTCCTCGACATCCACATGGCGGGGCTGACCGGGCTGGACGTCGCCCGGCTGCTGGCCGGGTTCGCGCGGCCGCCGCTGATCGTGTTCGTCACCGCGCACGAGGGGTTCGCCGTACAGGCCTTCGACCTCAAGGCCGTGGACTACGTGCTCAAGCCCGTACGGCCGGAGCGGCTGGCCGAGGCCGTGCGGCGGGCCTGCGCGCAGTCAGCGCGGTCGGGTGAGCAGCCCGCGGCGGCCGCCCCCGAGGCCGTGTACGCCGTACCGGCGGCCCGCGCGGCCGCCCCCGAGACACCCGGGGCCCCCGTCCCCGCCGTCGCCGCGTCCTCCGCCGGCCGCGGCGCGGACCGCGCACCCGACCAGATCGCCGTCGAACTGGGCGGCGTCACCCGCTTCGTGGCGATCGCCGACATCGCCTACGTGGAGGCCCAGGGCGACTACGCCCGGCTGCACACCGACGAGGGCAGCCACCTGGTACGGATTCCGCTCGCCACGCTGGAGGAGCGGTGGGCGGCACGCGGATTCGTCCGCATTCACCGCCGCCACCTGGTCGCACTGGCGCGTATCGACGAACTGCGCCTGGACGCGGGCACCACCACGGTCCGCGTCGGCGCCGCCGAACTCCAGGTGAGCCGCAGGCACACCCGGGAACTGAGGGACCTGCTGATGCGCCAGGCAATGGGCTGAACCGCGCGCGCCGACCGTCCGGCGCGGCGACGCACCGTTCACCGCGCGGGGAGGCGCGTACGGCGATCGGCCCGGGCCGTCGGCCGCAGCGGTGGCCGGGCCGCCCGCCCGGGCGGAACCCCGCGGGTATCGTGGATCTTCGGCCCCGGGAGGAAGCAGATGTCCGAAATCCAGGCGCTGCTCGACGCGCTGACCGGACTGCCCCGCACCCGGCCGGCCGGTCCCGCCGAGGCCGAGGTGCTGCTGGCCCGCCTGCGGAGCGCGGCCGCGCGCTGGGCCGACGTCCTGTACGAGGCCCACGAAAGCGCTTACGGACACCTGCCGCCCCGGGCCGAGGCGGCGCTGACGCTGGCCTTCCGGCGCGCCGAGGAGTCGTACGTGGAGCTGGAGATCGCCCTGCGGGACTGCGCGGAGCACCGCGATCCCGCCCGCTGAGCCATATCCGGCCTGACCTGCGGGAGGGCCTGTTGCCCGGTCCGGGGGCGTGCGTAGACTCCCGGAACCCCGACACCCGCGCCGGGCCGCGCCCGCGCCCCAGCCGAAGGACCCGCCGGTGAACCAGACGTACGCGCTGACCGCGGTCGCCGTCGTCGTCCTGGTCACGGTGCTGGTCGGCGCGCTGGGCCTGCGGATATCCCGGACCACCTCGGACTTCTACGTGGCGTCGCGCACGGTCGGCCCGCGCCTCAACGCGGCGGCCATCGGCGGCGAGTACCTCTCGGCGGCCTCCTTCCTCGGCGTGGCCGGTCTGGTGCTGCTGCAAGGGCCGCAGATGCTCTGGTACCCGGTCGGCTACACCGCCGGGTACCTGGTGCTGCTGGTGCTGGTCGCGGCCCCGCTGCGGCGCTCGGGCGCGTACACGCTGCCCGACTTCGCCGAGGCCCGGCTCGAATCGCAGGCGGTGCGCCGGATCGCGGTGCTGTTCGTGCTCGGCGTCGGCTGGCTGTACCTGCTGCCGCAGCTCCAGGGCGCCGGGCTGACCCTGGAGATCCTGACCGGGGCCCCGCACTGGGTGGGCGGGGTGGTCGTCGCCTGCGTGGTGACGGCGGCGGTGGCGGCCGGCGGGATGCGGTCCATCACCTTCGTGCAGGCCTTCCAGTACTGGCTGAAGCTCACCGCCCTGCTGGTGCCGGCGTTCTTCCTGCTGGCGGCCTGGGCGGGGGACGGCGCTCCGCGCGCCTCCTTCGACGCCCCGGCGGTGTTCCGCGAGCACACCGCCGTCACCCTGGCCGAGGACGTACGGCTCTCCCTGGACGCGCCGCTGACGGTGACGGTCACCGGGCAGGTGGACGGGCACGCGTACGCGGGGCAGGCCGTGACCCTCGGGGCGGGGCAGCATTCCGTACGGGCGCACGCGCGGCTGGAGTTCGCCCCGCATTCCGCGGTGCCGCAGAGCCGGGCGGAGGCCGCGCCCGGCGTGTCGAGCTGGTCGGAGCCGCTGTCCGGGGACCGGCCGGAGCTGCGCCTGTACGCCACGTACGGGCTGATCCTGGCCACCTTCCTCGGGACCATGGGGCTGCCGCACGTGGCGGTGCGCTTCTACACGAGCCCGAACGGCCGGGCGGCGCGGCGCACCACGCTGGTGGTGCTCGGCCTGGTCGGCGCCTTCTACCTGCTGCCGCCGGTGTACGGGACGCTGGGCCGGATCTACACCCCGGAGCTGGCCCTGACCGGGGAGGCGGACGCGGTGGTCCTGGTGCTGCCGGCCCGGGTGGTGGGCGGGCTCGCCGGGGAACTGCTGGGGGCGCTCCTGGCGGGGGGCGCGTTCGCGGCGTTCCTGTCCACGGCTTCGGGGCTGACGATGGCGGTGGCGGGGGTGCTGCACCAGGACGTGCTGCCTTCGCGCGGGGTGCGCAGCTTCCGGGTCGCGGTGCTGGTGGCGATCCTGGTGCCGCTGGCGGGGAGCGTGGCGGTGACCGAGGTGCCGGTGGCGGACGCGGTGGGGCTGGCCTTCGCGGTGTCGGCGTCCTCGTTCTGTCCGCTGCTGGTGCTGGGGATCTGGTGGCGCGGCCTGACGCCGCCGGGGGCGGTCGCGGGGCTGGTGACGGGGGGCGGGGCGGCGCTCGGCGCGGTGCTGGCGACGCGGGCCGGGCTGGCTCCGGCGGGATGGGCGAACACGCTGCTGGCGTGGCCTGCGGTGTGGTCGGTCCCGCTGGGCTTCCTGACGATGGTGGTGGTGTCGCTGGGTACGCGCGGGCGGATCCCGCCGGGCACGGCGGCGACACTGGCCCGGCTGCACCTGCCGGAGGACGTGGCGGGAACGGCGCCCGGGGGCGCGGGGGCCGCGTCGGCCGCCCCGGCCAGCAAGGACGGTGCTCTGTGACCGGAGCGGCAGACCGGACCGGGAGCAGTGCTCTCGTGACAGTGCGGTGCTCCCTCCGCGGGGCGGCGCTCACAGGAAGGGCGTGCGCTTCATGACCGGAGCACTGCTCTCCGTACTGGCCGCGGCGGGCGCCGTGCTGCTGGTGGGGCTCGGCTGGGCGGCGGGGCTGCGGCAGGCCCGGCGGGGCGAGCGCGCCTTCGGCCTCGACCTCGGCACCCCCGTCGAACGGGCCACCTTCCACACCCTGCACACCGCCTCCCTCGCCGCTCCCCCGCTGCGCGCCGGCCTCACCGAGGACGCCGCCCGCAAGGCCGCCCGGCGCCTGCGCTCCCTCCTCGGCACCGAGGCCCTGTGCCTGACGGACCGCCGACACGTCCTCGCCTGGGACGGCCCGGGCGCCGACCACCACGAGCGCCGGGTGATGGCACGGGTCGCGGTGATGCTGGACTCGGGGCGCAGTCAGAGCGTGCGCACCGAGTGCGAGCGGCCCGACTGCCCCCTCAAGTGGGCCGTGGTGGCCCCGCTGACCGGCGAGGACGGGATGCTGGGCGCGCTGGTGGCCTACGGGTCGCGGGAGTCGGCGGTGCTGGTGCGGGCCGCCACCGAGGTCGCGCGCTGGGTCTCCGTACAGCTGGAGCTGTCGGAGCTGGACCGTTCGCGGACCCGGCTGATGGAGGCCGAGATCAAGGCGCTGCGCGCGCAGATCTCCCCGCACTTCATCTTCAACTCCCTTGCGGCAATCGCCTCGTTCGTGCGCACTGACCCGGAGCGGGCACGGGACCTACTGCTGGAGTTCGCGGACTTCACCCGGTACTCCTTCCGGCGGCACGGGGAGTTCACCACGCTGGCCGAGGAGTTGCGGTCCATCGAGCAGTACCTGGCGCTGGCCGGCGCCCGGTTCGGGGAGCGGCTCAAGCTGACCTTGCAGGTGGCGCCGGAGGTGCTGCCGGTGGCGCTGCCGTTCCTCTGCCTGCAGCCGCTGGTGGAGAACGCGGTCAAGCACGGGCTGGAGGACTCCACCGAGGAGTGCCGGATCACCATCGCGGCCCGGGACGCGGGCGCGGAGGCGCTGATCACCATCGAGGACAACGGCGTCGGGATGGATCCCGCCCTGCTGCGCCGGATCCTGGCCGGGGACCACGCGGGCTCCTCCTCGGGCATCGGACTGCCCAACGTGGACGAGCGGCTGCGCCAGGTCTACGGGGACGGCCACGGGCTCGTCATCGAAACGGGCGTGGGCGCCGGCATGAAGATTACGGTTCGGATTCCCAAATACCGTGCGGGAGTGCACAGTTCGGCCCCACCTGGCCGAATTCCCCGGCGCTGAGCGGCCCGTGAGCTGCCATCCTGGAGGGGGCGCGAACGACCGGAGGGATCGCCGACGTGCGGGTCGGGCGAGAACAGCACCGCGACGAGTGCCGTGACGCGTTGCGGACGTGGGTACGAGCGGGCGCGGAGGGCGGCGGAGCCTGCCTCCTCGTGGAAGGGGAGCCGGGCGCGGGCCGTACCGCCCTGCTGCGCGAGGCGCTGGCCGAGGCGGCCGCACTCGGCTGCCGGGTGCGGTACGGGGCCGCCGAGGCGCTGGGGACCGGGCTCCCGCTGCGCGCGGCGCTGGACTGCCTGCACCCGGCCGGCCCCGGGCGGGCGCGGGCACTGGCCCTGCTGCGGGAGGCCGCCCGGTCGGCCGAGCCCGGCGGGGCGCTGCTGGCGGCCGTGGACCTGCTGGCCGCCGACGTGGCGGAGTGGTGCGCGCGCCGGCCGCTGCTCCTGGCCCTGGACGACCTCCAGTGGGCGGATCCGGCCTCCCTGCTGCTGTGGCGCCACCTCGCACGGGCCACGCGGAGGCTGCCACTGCTGCTGCTGACCGCCCGGCGACGGCTGCCCGGGCGGGTGGAGGTGGACGAGCTGTGCGCCTCCCTGGGCGGCGGGCCGGGCGGGCGGACACTGCGGCTGGAGCCGCTGACGGGGGCGGAGTCGGCCGCCCTGGTCCGGGAGGTGCTGGGCGCTGCGCCGGGCCCCCGGCTGCGGGAGGCCGCCGGGCACGCGGGCGGCAATCCCCGGCTGCTGCGGGAGCTGCTCGCGCACTGGTCCGGAGTCATCGAAGTCCGCGAGGGCACTGCCGAACTGACCCTTCACGTCCGGGACTTGCCGCCGCCCCCGGAGGCGGCGACCCGCGAGCTGAACGGGCTCCCTCCGGCGGCCCTGGCCACGCTCCGGCACGCCGCCCTGCTCGGACCGGCCTTCACGGCGCGCGAGCTGACCCTCGTACGGACGCCCCCGGCCCGGGACCTGCTCGCGGACCTGGAGGCCCCGCTCCTGGCCGGGGTGCTGGAACCGTGCCCGCTGCCGACCGGGCTGCCGGCCGGTCCGCCCGGGTACCACCCCACGGACGGCGACGCCTTGCGGTTCCGGCAGCCGGCCGTGCGGCTCGCCCTGTACGCGGGGCTGCCCCGGGCCGCCCGTACCGTCCTCCACCAGGACGCCGCCCGGGCCTTCGCCGGGGCCGGGCTCGATCCCGCCCGGACCGCGGGGCAGTTGCTGGCGGGCGGGGCGCTGGACCCGTGGGCGGTGCGGTGGGCGGCGGAGTCGGCGCGGGCCCTGATCGCGGCGGCACCCGAGACGGCGGCCGCGCTGCTGCGCCGGGCCGTGGACCAGTGCGCGGACGGGGACGGCGGTCGGCCCCCGGGGCACGGCGCGGAACACCGTGCGGAGCAGAGCCCGGGAGAGTACGCGGAGCAGCCCCCCGGCCGGACCTGGAGTCCGTACCGGGAGGCCCTGGAGGACGGGCTCGCCAATGCCGCGCTGATGCTGCGGCGGCCCGAGTCCGTGGAGCTGCTCCGTACGCTGCGGGAGCGGACGCGGGATCCCGCCCGGCGGGCGGCCCTCGCCTTCAAGCTGGTCTCGGCGCTGATGATCCAGGGGGACATGACCCGGTCCCTACAGGTCACCGAGGAAGCCTTGGCCGAGGAAGCCTCGGCCAAATCAGCCCCGACCGAGGCCGCGCCGGCCAAGGCGGGCCCGACCGAGGCACCCCCGGCCAAGGCAGCCCCGGCCGATCCGGTGCCCGCCGAGCCAGGCCCAGCCGAGGCAGCCACGGCCGAGCCGGTGCCTGGCGATCCGGTGCCGACCGAGCCTGCCCCGGCCAAGGCAGCCCCGGCCAAGCCGGTGCCGGCCGAGCCAGCCCCAGACGAGGCAGCCCCAGCCAAGGCAGCCCCAGCCAAGACGGTGTCGGCCGATCCGCTGCCGGGCGAGCCCGCCCAGACCAAGGCAGCCCCGGCGGAGCCGGGCTCGGCCGAGGCCCCCCGCGCGGGACTGCGGTTGCGCCTGGAGGCGTGCCGGGTCCTGGCGCTGGCCGATCTGCACCGGCCGGAGGAGGCGTACGCGCTGGCCGGTCCGCTGGTCGCCCGGGCGCGGCTGCTCGGCGATCCGCTCTGCGGCGCGGAGGCCGAACACGCCATGTCCTTCGCGCTGTTCCACCTCAACCGGGGCCGGGAGTCCCTGCACCACGTGGCGGCCGGGATCGCGTACGCCCGCCGCAGCCCGGACGCCAACGACATGCGGCTGCTGCTGCTCGCCAACCAGGCCGAGGGCCATCTGCGGTTCGACGAGCCGCACGCCGCCGCGGCGGCGCTGCGCGAGGCCCGGCACCTGGCGGCCCGCACCGGTTCGACCGGCCGGCTCGTGGTCACCGAAGCCCTGCTGTCCGACCTCCGCTACCGGCTCGGCGACTGGGACGCCGCCATGGCCGGCCTCGCCCGGGCGGACGGCATGCCCGTTTCGGACGGCTGGCTGCCGGTGCTGACCCGCGGGCTGCGCGCCCTGATCCTGGGCCACCGGGGCGAACAGGACGCCGCCCGAGCCGAGTTGGCCGGCCTCGGCCCGGACGCGTGCGAGTCGCCCGCGGCCCGCCGGCACGCCGCGCACGTCCTGCTGGCCCGCGCCCTGCTGGCGGAGCGCGACGGGCGTCCCCGCGAGGCGCTGGAGGCGCTGCTGCCCGCGCTGGAGGACGGTGTGGACGAGGCGGTGGCCTTCGACCGCCCCTGGGCGCTGTCGGAAGCCGTCCGGCTCGCGCTGGAGGAGCGGGACACCGGTGCGGCCCGGTCGGCGGTGGCCGCCTGCGCCCGCACGGCGGCGGCCCTGCCGGAGCAGCCGGGGCCGGCGCTGGCGCTGCTGCGCTGCCGCGGACTGTTCGCGCAGGACCCGGAGCTGCTGGCGGAGACGGCCGCGCTGGCGCGGGGCGGGCTGGTGGCGGGCCAGACCCTGGAGGACCTGGCGGTGGCCCGGGCCTGGCACGGGGACCTGCCGGGCGCGCGGTCGGCGCTGACCGGCGCGGTGGCCTCGTACGAGCTCCTCGGCGCCCGGTGGGACATCGCCCGGGCCGACGCCCGGCTGCGGAGCCTGGGGGTGCGCCGGGGCAGCCGGGCGGCGCGGCGGCGGCCGGCGCGGGGGTGGGAGGCGCTGACTCCGGCGGAGCTGAAGGTGGCGCTGCTCGTCGCGCGGGGCCGGACGAACCCCGAGATCGCCTCGGCGCTGTTCCTGTCCCGCCGGACCGTACAGACGCACGTCTCGCACATCCTGGCGAAGCTGGAGGTCCGCTCACGCGCGGAGGTGGCCGTCATCGTAGCCGGGCAGCAGGGCGCGCAGGGCCCGCAGGGCGTAGTACGTACGGGACTTGACCGTGCCGGCGGGCACCCCGAGCGCTTCGGCGGCCTCGCGGACGCTGGCTCCGCGGAAGTAGATCTGCAGGAGCACGGCACGGTGATCGGGGCTGAGTGATCGCAGGGCTCCGCGGACGTCGAGGACGGCGGCGGACCGCTCGGTGCGGTCCTCGTCGGCCGGCGACTGCTCCAGCCCGTCGGGTCCCACCTCGGCGGGGCGCGCCAGGCGGGCCCGGCGGGCGTCGATGGCCACGCGCCGGGCGACGGTGTACAGCCAGGGCCGCAGGGACGCGTGGGCGCCGCTCTCCAGGGCCTCCGGGTGCTTCCAGGCGCGGAACAGGGTCTCCTGGACGAGGTCCTCGGCCCGGTGGCGGTCACCGAAGGTGAGGCCGAGGAGGAATCCGTGGAGCGCCTTGCCGTGCTCCCTCTCCAGCCGGGCGAGGGCGTGCGCGTCGGTGCGGCGGCGGCGGGTGACCGTGACGGTGCCGGCATCCACCGACAGCGGCGACATGAGCGACATGGGCTGCCCCTTCCGGGTCGGGATGCCCTGAGCGTGCCGTTCCGTGCGCGCGGAGTTATCCGCCGCCTGACGTATCCCGCACCGTCCTGCGCCCACCGGTCGCCCGCCGTCGGCGAACGGTCGCCGGGGCACGGCGGCGGGCGGTACGCGGCCGGCCCCGCCGCCGTCCGGGTGGACGGCGGCGGGGCCGGGGGGAGAGGAGGGCCGGGGGGAGAGGAGGGCCGGAGGGGCTCAGGCCTCGGTCGGGGTCAACACCACGAAGTCGGCGTTCGACGGGTCGAGGCAGACGGCCAGCCGGCCGACGCCCTCGGCGTCCGCGGGCCCCATCTGCACGCTGCCGCCGCGCGCGGTGACCTCGGCGACCGCCGCGTCGCAGTCGGTGACGTGGAAGACCGGGTGCCAGTACGGCCGTCCGCCCGCCACGGCCAGGTCCTCCGCGGAGAGCTCCATCAGACCGCCCTGCATGCGCCCCTCGGGCAGCCCGGCGGGAGTGATCAGGGTGTACGTGCCCCCGCCTCCCGGCATCTGCATGTCGCTGAACTGCCACCCGAAGACGCCCCCGTAGAACTCCCGGGCAGCCGCGGCGTCGCTCGTGTACAGCTCGGTCCAGGACAGCGATCCCGGCTGGTCCACGAGGTCGACGCCCTTGTTCTCACCGGGCTGCCAGACGGCGAACTGGCCCCCCAGCGGGTCGCTGTACTGCGCCATCGTGCCCCACTCGTCGAGCTTCCGCGGCTCCACCCGCACGGTGCCGCCGGCGCCCCGGACGGCGCGGGTCGTGGCCTCGGCGTCGGGAACGCTGTAGTAGATCATCCAGGCCGGCCGGGCACCCTCCTCGGTGAGCTTGCCCAGCCCGGCGACGGTCTTGCCGTCCTTCCGGAACATGCCGCCTTCCATGTCTTCCCCCTCGCCCTCCATGGCCTCGTAGTCCCACCCGAGGACGGCGCCGTAGAAGGCCGCGGCGGCGGGGACGTCGGGTGCGCCGAGGTCGAGCCAGCAGGGGGAGCCGGGGACGAAGTCAGTGGTGATCATGACGACTGCCTTTCGCGGATCGAGTACGACCAGCGTGGCACCGGACACCTGCCCGCGCCCGTCGGTCCACGGGCCCGGGCACGGGCCCTAAGGGGCGACCTTCCCGAAGGCCCGGCGGGCGAAGTGGGTCAGCGCGTGCTCCTCGCGCAGTTCCCGGAGGCGCCGGAGTGCCGGAGCTCCGTAGAAGCGCTCCAGCAGGTCCGTGTCGAAGTCGTGGGTGCCGTAGAGGTACGGACGGCCCTTGGCCTCCGCGCAGGCTTCCAGCAGTTCGCGCAGGACGCGCCTGGTCTCGGCGATCCCGCGGGAATCGCCGGTCCCGGCTGCCGTGAAGATGCCGATCAGGTACTGGACGGGGGCGTCCACCACGGGCGCGAGGACGAAGGGGGTGGCCGGTTCGGGGCGCCGGATCACCAGGAAGTAGAGGGCGACCAGGGTCTCGGAGAGCGGATACTCGTCGAGCATGCACTCCACCTTCTTCGTGAAGAGCTTGAAGCCCTCCTCGTCGAAGATGTGGTCCACCCACATGTTCGCGTGGGAATCCTCTTCGAGCAGGTGGTGGAGGTGCTTCGCGGTTTCCCCGTGGCTGAACCGCATGTAGTCGGGGACCGGGAACTCCTGCGCCGGGTCCGCGGGCGCGGGTGCGTCGTCGGTGAGCGATACGTGCGAATACCAGGCGGCCCGGTCGTACATGCCGAAGAAGCTCGACACCCACGGCTCTTGCACGCCGTGCGTCATGAACTCCGTGAGGTCGGCCAGGCCGGTGTGCTCGATCCGGGCCGCCCGCGTGACGGGCTGGTACGGAACCGTCTTCAGGACCACCTTCTTGATGAACCCCACCTGTCCCAGGCCGCCGAGGGCGTAGCGGAACAGTTCGGAGTTCTCCCGGTCGGAGCAGCGGCGCGAGCTGCCCGTTCCGTCGACGAGCTCGATCTCGTGGACCTGGTCGCTCTGCAGTCCGGACCGGACGGAAGCGAGGCCGAACCCTCCGATGGAGAGGTTTCCTCCGACGGTGATGTCGAGGTAGCTGGGCAGGACGGGATTGGAGCGGCCGTGCCGGTTCAGCCACTTCTCCAGTTCGAGCCAGGTGATCCCGCTCGGGACCTCCACCAGGTGTTCGTCCCCGCCGTCCCCGCGCCCGCCCCCGACGAAGCGCGGAGTGGCGTCGGGACGGTAGTTGTCGATGACGACCCCGGGGGAAAGCGTCTGCGTGTTGGTCGAGCGGCCGGCTCCCCGGACGGTCATGTCGCGGCCCGCCGCGGCCGCCTCCCGCATGGCCTCCGCCACGGTGTCGCCCTCGTCCTCCCGCACCACCGCCTGGGGAGGAACGACGGAGGTCCGCCCGAAGTCCCGGCTGAATGTGTCCACCTGTCTTCACCTTTCCACGGCCTGGGGCAGCGCGACGCATCGTCGGCGGTCGACAGTGTGGGCGGGGGCGCTAGCGCAGCACTCGGACGGGCGACGGCCGGCAGGCGGGCACGGCGGCAGGGCGGGCGGGGCCGGGGCGGGCTGGGCCGGGCGGGGCGGGGGCGGACAGCACTGCGCCGGGGCCCCCGTGGGGACCCCGGCGCAGTGGTGAGGAGCGGGGAGCGGCTAGCTCCAGCTCGCGTGCAGCGGCTTGCCCTCGGCGTAGCCCGCCGCGGACTGGATGCCGACCACGGCCTTCTCCTCGAACTCCGCGAGGGAAGCCGCACCGGCGTAGGTGCAGGAGGAGCGGACGCCCGCGATGATCGAGTCGATCAGGTCCTCGACGCCGGGACGGGCCGGGTCCAGGAACATCCGCGAGGTGGAGATGCCCTCTTCGAAGAGACCCTTGCGGGCCCGGTCGTACGAGGACTCCTCCGAGGTGCGGTTCTGGACCGCGCGGGCGGAGGCCATGCCGAAGGACTCCTTGTACAGGCGGCCGTCGGCCGACTGCTGCAGGTCGCCCGGGGACTCGTACGTACCGGCGAACCAGGAGCCGATCATGACGTTCGACGCACCGGCGGCCAGCGCCATCGCCACGTCGCGCGGGTGACGGACGCCGCCGTCGGCCCAGACGTGCTTGCCGTGCTTCTTCGCCTCGGCCGCGCACTCCAGCACCGCGGAGAACTGCGGGCGGCCCACACCGGTCATCATGCGGGTGGTGCACATCGCGCCCGGGCCCACACCGACCTTGATGATGTCGGCGCCGGCGTCGATCAGGTCCTTGACGCCCTCGGCGGCGACGATGTTGCCGGCCACGATCGGGACCTGCGGGTCGAGGGCGCGGACGGCCTTGATCGCGCTGATCATCGATTCCTGGTGGCCGTGCGCGGTGTCGATGACGAGCGTGTCCACGCCCGCGTCGAGCAGCTGCTTGGCCTTGGCCACGAAGTCGCCGTTGATGCCGACGGCGGCCGCGATGCGCAGCTTGCCGTTGGCGTCGGTGGCCGGGGTGTACAGGGTCGCGCGCAGCGCGGCCTTGCGGGTGAGGATGCCGACGAGCTTGCCGTCCCCGTCGACGGCGGGGGCCAGCTTGCGGTGGCCGGCGTCGAGCTTGGTGAAGGCCTCGCGGGGGTCGATGTCGGCGTCGATGAGCAGGAGCTCCTTCGACATGACCTCGGAGAGCTGGGTGAAGCGGTCCACGCCGGTCAGGTCGTGGTCGGTGACGACGCCCACCGGGCGGCCGTCCGCGTCGACGACCACGCCGGCGCCGTGGGCGCGCTTGGGCAGCAGGGACAGCGCGTCGGCGACGGTCTGGGTGGGGGCCAGCGTGATCGGGGTGTCGAGCACGAGGTGGCGGGTCTTCACCCAGGAGATCACGTCGGTGACGACGTCGATCGGGATGTCCTGCGGGATGACGACGATGCCGCCGCGGCGGGCGACCGTCTCGGCCATCCGGCGGCCGGCGATGGCGGTCATGTTGGCCACGACCAGCGGAATGGTGGTGCCGGTGCCGTCAGGCGCGGAGAGGTCGACGCCCTGCCGGGAACCGACCGCGGAGCGGCTCGGCACCATGAACACATCGTCGTACGTAAGGTCGTACGGCGGCTTCAGGTCATTGAGAAAACGCACGTGCTGAACATCCCAGTCGTTCGGAGGTGACCCCGACAGGGCAGTCGAGGAACGCACGTACTTCATTCTCACACGACCTGGAGTTCACACCGCCCCGGCCGATCGTCCAGGACATTTGGGGCCGGATGGTCGCTTCCTACGGGACCTTGGTCCTCCGGCCGGTGCCCCGCCGGGCGCCCGGCGGGGCACCGGCCGGAGGACCGGCGGGTCCGCCCGCGCCCGGCATCAGCGGATGTACTCGCGGCGCGGGCTCTGCCCGGGGATGACCGGTCTCGGCGGCAGCACGGGCGGTCCGGCGGTGTGGGCCGCGGCGACCGTACGGGTGGGGGCGGCACGGGCCGGGCCGGGGTACGGCTCGGGCCGTGACGAGTGGGGGCCCCGGCCGCGCGCGCCCAGCAGCATCGCGGCGTGGGCGACACTGGCGAGGGTGGCGTGGTGGTGCCAGCCCCGGAAGGAGCGGCCCTCGAAATCGCGGATTCCGGCGGATTCGCAGACCTCGGTGAAGTCGAGCGCGACCCGGTCGGTGAGTTTGGCGAGGAGGAACAGCTGCGCGAGCGGCCGGTCCCCGATGTTGGTGATCCAGAACTCCGAGGGCAGCAGGGCGGTCTCGGTCCAGGCCCCGACGAGCAGCAGCGGGGTGGGCGGGGCCGGGGCGGGCCGGTCCTCGCCGGGGGTGGCGAGGATGGCGGCCGAGGTGAGCAGGGTGACCGCTCCCTCGGCGCGCCCGTGCCGGGTCCATTCGACGACGCGCCGCTGGGAGCGCAGGGAGTCGATGAGCTCGCGGGCCGGCGCCGTGTGCGGGCCGGGCTTGTGGCGGCCCGCCCCGCCGAAGGAGACGGGCAGGGTGCCGTCCACCTTGAATACGAAGGGGATGTCCTGCATCGCGAACGACTCGATGCACTGGGGAAGTTCACCGTTGGAGACCTCCATCACCACGGGCCTGCGCTGGAGTTGCCAGGTGGCGGCCATCCGCTGGACCGCGTGTACCGCGTCCTGGGCGGGGGTGAGCGAGCGGGCCGTGTCGGGGATGCCGGCCCGCCGTCGTCGCAGGAGTTCCGCCGTCCAGGGCCCGGGGAGGGTGAGGGTCCATTCGACGGGGAAGCCGGCGTCGCTGGAGGTGAGCCAGATTCCGCTGGCCTGCTGACAGTTGGCGGTGCGGCCCAGCTGGGGGACGAACTGCCGGCCCACGCCGACCGATCGGTCGCCGGCCTTCTCTATGACCATGGGCTGCACCACCCAGGCCAGCGGGCGCTGCGCGGTGCGTTCCAGGTGCTGGGCGAGGGAGCGGCGGACGGGGGTCCAGTCCCAGGGGGATTTGCTGATGAACTGCTGGAGGCTCTGCTCGACGGAACTGGCCCCTGTTCCGGCGATGTTACGAATTGTTTTCTTTCCGTTGGTCCCCACCAGGCCGTTCAGGTATACGCGGGCCCAGTTTCGCTGGTCCCGCCGAGGTAAGGACTCGAAGAAGAGCGAGATCAGAACGTCGATCAATTCGGAGATTTCCTTCGCGGATTCCTCCGGCAGGACTACGCGAGACATCTGGGCCTCCCCCGCGACCAGCTAGATCCAATACCCTACTTGACCGCGGAGAACGGCCGTAGGTCCCGACGGCTACTTCCTGAGGTCGCTGACAGATTCGAGCCGCTCTTCTTCTACCACGAGGGGGATCGGGATCTGGTTCGCCGCATAGTAGAGCGCGATCAGGAAGTGGGCGACGAGAGTGAGCGGAGCGGAGAAGAACGCCAGGGCGACCGTGCAGGGGTAGGCGATGGCACCCAGCCCGAAGCGGATCCTGGTGGCCCGGGCGCCGTCCCTGTCCACCTGATCGTGGAAGAGGTGCCCGACCCGGGTGACGTACCACCAGAAGGCCATGAAGGCCAAGGCGTAGGCCACGGTGACGAGGCTGTAGAGGACGGCCGCCGCGTTGGCCGACCCCCCTTCTTCCGTGAGGTGTTCGGCGAGCACGTTGGTGGTGTAGGGGATCACCGAGACGACCATCAGCACCAGGAGGTTCAGGAACAGTAGCGGGCGGTCGACCCGCTTGATGTGACTGAAGATGGTGTGGTGGTTCACCCACATCACGCCGATGATGAGGAAACTCACCACATAGGCGGCGTAGTGCGGCCACTGCTCGCGCACTCCGTGCCAGAAATCGGAGCCGGTTTCTTCCGGAACTTTCAATTCCAGGACAAGGATGGTGATGATGATCGCGAATACGCCGTCACTGAATGCCTCGACCCGGCCGGTTTCCGTTTCCATGACCTCCCCTTCACGCTTCTTGCATATATCTACGGCTGTCGCACATGCGGGGAGGGCGTACATCCCCGCCCTCCCCGCACACGCTACCCAGATTTCGGCAATCAGCCGCCAAATCCCGCTGTTTGCCGCCAGATTCGGCCATCACGCACCACGAGCGTTCCGAACGCGTGCTCCGGTTCGCCGTTCAGGTTCATGATCGCCCGGTAGAAGATCGTGTCGTCGGTCTCGACGTACTCCTGCAGCTCCACGAGGGTGGGCTTCACCGTCAGGTACCCGGTGAACGTCTCGCGCACGGCGTCGATGCCGACGGAGACGCCCTCGAAGCGCAACAGCACCGCGTCGTCGGTGTAGTTCTTCATGACCGCGTCGATGTCGAGGGCGGCGAGCGCCTCCATCTGCCGGACGAACACCGGGTGCAGCGTGGAGATGTCGTACTTGGGCATGTCGACTCCCTTTCAACTCTTCGATGGGGATGGATCGGTCGGATCGGTGGGTGCGGCCGGCACGGCGCAGGACGGGTCGGTCCCGGACAGCGGCAGCCGGACGGTCATCCGGGTCTCCCCGGGGCGCGAGCGGGCCGTGATCGACCCGTGGTGGCGCTGGGTCACGATGCGGTAGCTGAGGTGCAGACCGAGGCCCGTGCCCTTCCCCACGTCCTTGGTCGTGTAGAAGGGTTCGAAGATCCTCGGCAGGGACTCCGCGGGAATGCCCGAGCCCGTGTCGGCGACCTCCACCACCATGCAGACGCCTTCGACCCGGGCCCGCAGGGTGAGGGTTCCGGCGCCTTCCATGGCGGCCGCCGCATTGTCGACCAGGTTGGTCCACACCTGGTTCAACTCACTCGGATAGCCCGTCAGTTCGGGCAGGCCCGGTTCGTACGCGCGCACGATCACGATCCCGGCGAGCTTCGCACGCAGCACGACCAGCGTGTTCTCCAGTCCGTCGGTCACCGCGAACCGCTGCTCGGGGGCCCGGTCGAGATTGGCGTAATCCCGGGTGGCCGAGACCAGTTGCGAGATCCGCGGACCGGCCGCCCGCAGCTCCGCGGCGAGCGAGCGGATCTCCAGGAGGGCCGCCAGGTGGTCCAGGGCCGCGGGCAGGGCCGGCTCGCCGACCCCCTCCAGCCGCTCCAGCAGCCCGCCCAGGTCCAGTCCGAGGTCGGAGACCCCCGAGCCGAGCAGCCCGGCCCGCTCCGCGCCGGCCTCCTCGGCCCAGTCGGCGATCTCCTCCTCCATGTCCGCCTGTGCCAGCGGATCGGTGACCACCGGCGGCGCCGCCTTGTCCAGCTCGGCGGCGAGCTGCTCGAACACGGAGCGCTCGGCCTCCGTGGCGGCCGCGCCCCAGGCCTGGGCGGTGCGCGTGAGCTGGTCCAGCGCGGGCGCCAGCTCCTGCGCGGCGCGGGCCACCGCCGCGGCGGGATTGTTCAGCTCGTGCGCCAGGCCGGCAGCCAGTGTGCCCAGCGCTTCGACGGTGGCCCGTTTGCGGGCCTGGACCTCGGAGGACTTGATGCGCCAGGCCAGCACGGGGATCAGTACGGCGGCCACCCCGTGGCAGCGGGTCAGCATCTCGAAGAAGACCGGCTTCGCGTACGCCACCACGGTGGTGGCCGGCCCGCTCGCCGCGGCCGTGGCCACGTACGCCCCGTCCGTCAGCAGCGGCAGCTCGCCGGTGAACCGGTGCGCGGCCGAGGGCTTGCCGTCGTGGTCCTCGGCGGCGGCGCCCTCCTCCTCGGTGGAGTGCCGGGTCAGGACCTCCTCGCGGCCGTCGACGACCTTGGTCACCACGAGGCCCCCGGAGAGCAGGACGTGGAAGCCGGTGGCCTCCTCCCCGTCACGGAAGAGGACCTCCCCGTCCGCGAGCGCCCGGGGTTCGGAGACCGAGACCAGCCAGTCCAGCTGTTCCTCCGTGAGGCCCTCGAAGATCTCCAGCGCGTGCAGCGCGGTACGCAGCGCGGCGGAGCCCGGGGCGACGCTCATGCGGTGCTCCCTTCCGTCCTGGTGCGGGCAGCCAGCCGCAGGGTGGCCAGCAGGGCGAGCGCGCACACGGCGGCGACGGTGGCCATGAAGCCGACAGAGGTGCGCTGCAGCCCGTGGATGTTGGTGAGCAGTCCGGCCAGCACCGCCGGCACGCTCATCGCGAGGTACGCGAACACGTAGACGGCGGCGGTCAGTTCGCCCCGGTGCGCGGGCTCGGCCAGGGCGCTCAGCGCGCGGAAGGAGCCGAGGAAGGCGGCGCCCCAGCCGGCCCCGAGGACGGCGGTGGCCACGAGGAACACGGGGGCCGAGCCGAGCCCGAGCGCGAGGAGCACCAGGGCCAGCCCGCCGAGCAGGCCGGACAGGCCGAGGACGGCGGTGCGCAGGGCCTCGGTGCGGCCCAGCAGGAGCTGGGCGGCGGTGGCGGCTCCCGCCAGGAGGGCCACGGTGGCTCCGCCGACGAGGTAGTTGGTGCTCCGGAGCAGGGAGAGGACCAGGTGCGGCCCGAGCGAGAGGTAGAAGCCGCCGACCGACCAGACGGCCACGATGGTCAGGATCAGGACGGCGAAGCGGCCGCGCACGGCGGCGGGGATGTGGATCCGGTGCGGGGCGATCTTCAGCCGTCCGCCGCTCCGGCCCGCCCGCCCCGGGGCGCTCTCCGCCATACGGGCCACGCCGATCAGGCAGACGGCGAAGGCCCCCACGAGCAGCAGGTAGGTCAGGACGGTCGGAGCGGGCGCGTACTGCACGAGCAGCCCCGCCCCGATGCCGCCGAGGCCGATGCCCACGGTCGGGCCGGCGCTGTTGACCTGGGCTCCCAGCGCGGGCCGGGAGCGGGGGGCGAGTTCCAGCAGGGCGGCGCCCACGGCCCCGGTGGCCAGGCCCACCGCCAGGCCCTGCACGGCGCGGGCGGCGAGCAGCAGGCCGAGCCCCCGGGCCGAGGCGAACAGCCCCATGGAGACGATCGCGAGGACCAGCCCCGCGGCGAGTACGGGCCGCCGGCCGAGGGTGTCGGAGAGCGAGCCGAACAGCAGGAGTCCGGCGAGCACGGTGACGGCGTACAGGGCGAAGACCACCGTGATCATGCCCGAGGACAGGCCCCACTCCTGCTGGTAGAGCACGTAGAGGGCGGAGGGTACGGACGAGGAGAGCATCAGCAGGACGAGAACCGCGCCCACCACCCGGAAGCCGGAGCCCCCCGGTGCGCCTGCGGAGCCGGCGGCTGGACGCAAGGTGACCCCCGTGGTGGTCGTGGACGGTGCCGTCCGTTTCGTCGTGGGCAACGGTTCCACTGCTTCAACTCCCCCGTCGTGGACGGTCAGGCGGGTGCCTGCACGGCTCTCGTGAGCGCGCGGGCGGTGAGTACGCCCGCGAGGTGGCCGAGGTACTCGGCCGAGGTGCCGCGCCCCGGGACGAACAGCTCCCGGGGTTCGGCGCGGAAGGCCGCGAGCACCCTCTCCGTCGTGTACGGGCCCCCGCCGAGCCGTTCTTCGACCCGGCGCAGCCGCATCGCGCGGGCGGTGGCCCCGGTGACCGCGATGCGCGGCCCGTCGGGGGTGATCCGTACGGCGGCGGCGCAGACCGGGTAGCGGGTGGCCCGGTCGGCGGTCTTCTCGAAGGCGGCGGCGCGTCCGGCGGCCGGCACGAGCAGGGCGGTGACGACGGTGCCCGCCGGGACGCCGGAGGCGGCCAGTTCCTCGGCGGTGATCGTCGACACCCCGCCCGGTCCGGCCAGTTCGGCCGTGGCTCCGGCGGCCATCGCCGCGACGGGCAGGTCGGTGGCCCGGCCGGTGGCGGCGAGGTTGCCGCCGGCCGTGCCGAGGTTGCGGACCTGGGGGTCGCCGTTGGCGCGGGCCGCTGCGGCGATCTCCGGAGCCCCGGCCAGCACCAGGGGGTCCGCGGCCAGTTCGGCCAGGGTGGTCATCGCCCCGATCCGGAGCCCCCCGGAGGTCCGCTCGACGCCGCGGAGCTCTTCCAGCCGGCGGATGTCGACGAGCAGCGAGGCCCGGTCCTCCCCCGTGCGCAGACCGGGCAGCAGGCTCTGCCCGCCGGCCAGCACCCGGGCGCCGGGGCGGCCGGCCAGCAGGGTCAGGGCCTCGTCGAGGCCGACGGGGCGTACGTAGTCGAACTCGGTGAGGATCACTGGGCTTCCCCTCTCAGGCGGCGCCAGACCTTCTCGGGGGTGACCGGCATGTCGATGTGCTGGACGCCCAGGTCGGACAGGGCGTCGACGACGGCGTTGACGACGGCCGCGGCGGGCGGCACGGTGGCGATCTCGCCGGCCCCCTTGGCTCCCAGCGGGTTGTGCGGGGAGGGGGTGACCGTCTTGTCGAGGGTGAAGAACGGCGCGTCGATGGCGCGCGGCAGCGCGTAGTGGTTCAGGTCCCGGCTGACGAGCCGCCCGTCGCGGTCGTACTCGGCGTGCTCCATGAGGGCCTGGCCGAGCCCGTGCAGGATGCTTCCCTCGATCTGGCCGAGGACGATCTTCGGGTTGCCGATGTGGCCCGCGTCGTCGACGGCGGTGTAGGCCACCACCTCTGTCTCACCGGTCAGTTCGTCGATCTCGACGACCGCGACGTGCGTTCCGAAGGGGTAGTTGAAGTCCGGCGGGTCGAAGTGGGTGGTCTCGTCGAGGGCGGGCTCGATCTCGGGGGGCAGCCCCCAGCCGTACCACATGGCCATCGCCAGCTCGGCGAAGGTCTTGGTGTTCTCCTCGTTGCCCTCTTCGAAGACCCTGCCGTCCGCGTAGACGACCTTGTCCTCGGTCACGCCGAGGAAGACGGCTCCGGCCTTGACCAGCTTGCTCTTGATCTTCCGGGCGGTGAGGGCGATCGCCGGCGCGGCCATGCTGTAGGAGCGCGAGCCGTACGTGCCCTGCCCGTACGGAGCCTTGAGCGTGTCTCCCTCGTACACCTGGACCTGCGCCGGGTCGATGCCGAGCTCGTCGGCGGCGACCTGCGCGAAGACGGTGCCGTGGCTCTGGCCGGTGGAGGCGGAGCCGACGGTGACGGTGACCTCGCCGGTGGGGTGGACGCGGATGTTCGCGCTCTCCCACGTCCCGCCGAGCATGCCTTCCTTGGACATCCGGGTGGAGGGGCCGACCCCGCAGATCGCCACGTACGCGGCGATGCCGACGCCGAGCCGCTTGCCGCGGGCGCGGGCCTCGGTCTTGCGGGCGGGCATGTCGGCGTAGCCCGAGAGTTCGATGGCCCGGTCGAAGTTGAGCTGGTAGTCGCCCGAGTCGTAGGTCCAGCCGAGGCCGTTGTCGTACGGGAACTTCTCCTTCGGCACCAGGTTCCTGCGGCGCACCGCGGCCGGGTCCATGCCGATCTCGGAGGCGTACCGGTCCACGAGCCGCTCCATCAGGAACGTGGCCTCGGCGCGCCCGCTGCCGCGCTGGGCGCCGAGCGGGACGGTGTTGGTGAAGGCCGCGTAGACCTCGCAGAAGGCCGCGTCGATGTCGTACATGCCGCTGATGGAGCGGCCCATCAGGGCGGTGGCGACGCCGGGGCCGATGGTGGAGGGGTAGGCACCGAGGTTGGCGTAGCTCGTGCAGCGCACGGCTGTGATCCGGCCGTCGCGGGTGCCGGCCAGGGTGACGTGCTGGCGGTGGTCGCGCCCCTGGACGGTGGAGTTCATGAGCCCGGTGCGGGTGTCGACCCATTTCACGGGCCGGCCGAGCGCCTTGGACAGCAGCAGGACCAGCGGCATGTCGGGGTACAGGTACCCCTTGGTGCCGAAGCTGCCGCCGACGGTCGGGGCGACGACGCGGAGCTTGTTGAAGGGGATGCCGAGGACCAGGGCGGACAGCAGGAAGCGGTGGTTGTGCGGGCCCTGGGTGGAGGCGTACAGCGTGTACTCGCCGGTGGCCGCGTTGTAGTCGCCCACCGCGCCGCGCGGCTCGATGGGGCTGTTGATGGTGCGCTGGTTGACCAGGTCCAGCTCGACGGTGACCTCGGCCGCGGCGATGGCCGCGTCGGTGCGGTCCTTGTCTCCGCAGGTCCAGTACGCGTTCAGGTTGCCGGGGACGGACTCGTGGAGCCGGGGGGCGCCTTCGGCGAGGGCCTCGTCGGCGCGGGTCACCACCGGCAGCGGCTCGTACTCGACGGAGATGGCGGCGAGGGCGGCGGCGGCCTGGCGCGGGGTCTCGGCGACGACCGCGGCGACGGGGTCGCCGACGTGACGCACGGTGTCGCCGGACAGCACCGGACGGGAGCCGGGAAGTCCGTAGGGGTGGGGCGGGAAGTGGCTCTCGACGCCGCCGGGTATCCAGATGCAGGGCAGGGGCATGACGTCGGTGAAGTCGGCCGCGGTGGCCACCTTCAGCACGCCCGGCAGCTGCTCGGCGGCCTTGGTGTCGATGGAGAGGATCTTCGCGTGGGCCACGGGACTGCCGAGGATCGCCATGTGCGCGGTGCCCGGCAGGTCGATGTCGCCCACGTACGTGGCCTCGCCGCGCAGCAGCTGCGGATCCTCGCGGCTGTCCAGCGGCTGCCCGAGGACACCGCCGCCCCGGGGCGAGGTCTCCCCCGTCGCTGTGGTCATCTGCCTCACCCCTCCTGTCCGGACGCGGCGGCGGTCGCGGACGCGGACGCCGTGGCTGACACCGTGGCGGACGCCGGCTGCGCGGCCTCGTCCGCGCGGGCCGCGGAGCAGGCGCGCTGCACTCCTCGGACGACGCTGTGGTAACCCGTGCAGCGGCACAGGTTGCCGGTGAGCCACTCGCGGATCTCGGGTTCGGTGGGCGCCTCGCGGTCGGCGGTGTTGCCGACCAGTTCCCCGAGGGCCATGACCATCCCGGGGGTGCAGAAGCCGCACTGGGTGCCGTGTTCCTGGCGCAAGGCCTCCTGGAGGCCGGTGAGTTCACCGCCGGGGGTGGTGACCCCCTCGATGGTGGTCACCGCGGAGCCGGCGGCCGCCGCGGTGAGGATCAGGCAGCTCTTGACGGAGCGGCCGTCGAGCTGGACGACGCAGGTTCCGCACTGGCCGGTGTCACAGCCGACTTTGGTGCCGGTCAGTCCGAGACCGTCGCGGAGCCGTTCCACGAGCAGTTCGTTCGGCTGCGCCGCGAACTGCTCGGGTCTTCCGTTGACGTTGAGTGAGAGGTCCATTCCAGCGCCTGCGCTTCCGTGAGCGGCCGGTTGAAGAGGGGCCCGCCGGGCTGCTGGAGAATTCCTCCGGAGCGCAGCGGGCCGGTGTCCACGGGAGCGAATCCGAGATCCGTGATGATTCCCGCGACTATTTCTTTGGCTTTCCCGTCGTCGCCCGCCGTGAAATGGGCCAGACGCGGCCCCGAAGCGGTTCCGGCGACGGCGAGCGTCTCGAAATGCATGGTGTTCAGCGATTTCACGATCCGGGTCCCCGGATACCATTCGGCGACGAGTTCGCTGGAGCCCCGGCCGCCGAGGTCCCGGGGGGCGCCCGGGCCGCTGAACGCGTTGGTGGCGTCCACCAGCACGGTGTCCCGTACGGCTTCCCGCGGCAGCAGCCCCGGGACGCTGTCGAACGGCACCATCAGGACGAGGGCTTCGGACCGGGCCGCGGCCTCGGCGGGGTGCGCCGCCGAGGCCGCGGGGCCCAGTTCGGCCAGCAGGGCCGCGAGGCTCCGCGGCCCCCGGGCGTTGGCGAGCACGACCTGGTGGTCCGCCGCCACGAGGATCCTGGCCAGGGTCGATCCGATCCGGCCCGTGCCGATGACGCCGATGCGCATGGGGGCTCCTCAGGTGGTCTCGGTGCGGGCGGGGGAGGTCAGTCCATTCCGATCCAGACCGACTTGGTCTGGGTGTAGCTCTCCAGGGACTCGGGGCCGCACTCGCGCCCGTAGCCGGAGGCCTTGTAGCCGCCGTAGGGCACGGCGGGGTCGTACTGGTTGTAGCAATTGACCCAGACGGTCCCGGCCTTGATCTGCGAGGCGACCCGGTGGGCGCGTCGCAGGTCCTTGGTGTGGACGCCGGCGGCGAGGCCGTACGCGCTGTCGTTGGCGATGCGTACGGCGTCCTCCTCGGTGTCGAAGGGGATGATCGACAGGACGGGTCCGAAGATCTCCTCCTGGGCGATCCGCATGCCGTTGTCGACGCCGGTGAAGATGGTCGGCAGGAAGTACAGGCCTTCGGTGGAGGCCCCCTCGGGAGTCCAGCCGGTGCCGCCGGTGCGCAGGACGGCGCCTTCCTTCTCGCCGACCTCGATGTACGAGCTGACCTTGTCGAACTGGCCGCGGTGGGCGAGCGGTCCGAAGAGGGTGGCCGGGTCGCGCGGATCGCCGGGGAGCAGGGCGGCCGCTCGGGCCACGAGCCGTTCGACCATCTCGTCGTGGATCGGGCGGTGGAGCAGCAGCCGGGAGCCGGCGGTGCAGATCTCGCCCTTGTTGTAGTAGATGCCGAAGAAGGCGAGTTCCTCGGCGGCGTCGAGGTCGGCGTCGGCGAAGACGATGTTGGCGGACTTGCCGCCGAGTTCCATCGTCACCTTCTTCAGGGTGCCGGCCGCCCTGCGGATGATCGACTGGCCGACCGAGGTGGAGCCGGTGAAGGCGATCTTGTCGATGCCGGGGTGAGCGGTGAGGGTCTCGCCCAGTTCCACGCCCGGACCGGTGATGACGTTCAGCACTCCGTCCGGAATCTCCGCCTCCTGGAACAGCTCGGCGATCTTCAGGGCGGTGAGCGGGGTGGCGGGCGAGGGCTTGTGGACCACCGTGTTCCCGGCCGCGAGGGCCGGGGCGATCTTCGTCATCGACAGGAGCAGCGGGAAGTTGAACGGGGTGATCGCGCAGACCACGCCGAGCGGTTCGCGCAGGGTGTACGCGAGCTGCCCGCCTGCCGGGGCCCTGGAGGAGCCGTCCACCCGGGTCACGGCGCCGGCGTAGTAGTGCATGAGCTGGGCGGCCATGGGGGCGTCGACCGTGGAGGAGAAGGCGAAGGGTTTGCCCATGTCCACGGTCTCCAGCATGGCGATCTCTTCCAGGTCGCGCTCGATGAGCTCCCCGACCCGGTTCAGCCGCAGCGCGCGTTCCTGGGCGGACAGTCTGCTCCAGGGACCTTCCTCGTAGGCCGTGCGGGCGGCGGCCACGGCCGCGTCCGCGTCGGCGGCGGCGGCCTGGGCCACCGGCACGATCTCCTGTCCGTCCACGGGGCTGATGTCCGGTTCGGTACGGCCGTCCCGGGCCGGGACCCAGGTGCCGCCGATGAACAGTTTCCCGGGGTTGGCCAAGGGCTGGTCGCTGAGCGCGCGCTTGGTCATGGCTGTGGCTGCCTTCCGGTTTCGGGTGCGAGGGGCAGAGCGCTTCTGCTAGCCCTGGGCGAGCTGACGTAAGAACGTCTCCGCGAGGGCCTTGGAGGAGTAGGGGTTCTGGCCGGTGGTGAGCTTGCGGTCCACCACCACGTGCGAGTCCCAGATCGCGTCGGCCTTCTCGTAACGGGCGCCGAGCCGGGTGAGTTCGGCCTCCAGGATCAGCGGGAGGCGGCCTGCCATGTTGGTGACGAGCTCCTCGCTGTGCGAGAAGGCGGTCATCCGGTAACCCGCGAAGGGCCACTGGCCCTCGGCGTCGCGCAGGGCCAGCAGGGCGGTGTGTCCGTGGCAGACGGTGGCCAGCGGCTTGTCCTGGGCGATGGCCCAGCGCAGGATCTGCGCGAGCTCGTCGGACTTGGGCAGGTCCCCGATGGCCCCGTGGCCGCCGCTGATGTAGATGCCGTCGTAGTCGGCGATGTCCTTCTCGCCCAGGGTCTCCAGGGCGAGCGGGTTCCTCAGCTGCGGGGTGTCCGCTATGACGCGGCTGTACTCCTGGGCGCTGGCCGTGTCCGTGTCCGCGGAGCCCCGGGGGCGCACCCACTGGAGGAACTGGGGGTCGATGCTGGTCTGGTCGACCGTCGGGGCCTCGCCCGCGATCGTCGCCACGTCCACGGTGTGGCCCGCGTTCTTGAAGAGGGTGTAGGGAACGGCGAATTCCTCGGCCCAGAAACCCGAGGGGTGTTGTTCCCCGTCCAGCAGATGGAGCGTGGCCTTGGCCGTCATGACGACGAGAATCTTCATGACTCTCTTCTCCTTGTTCATGATGCGCCGGATGCGCTGCCGATTCAACACGCCCTCCGCAAGGGGCGTAAGGGGGAGACGTCAGGCACGCGATACTTCGTCACGTGCGTCCAACGCCGAGATGATGGTGCGGAATTCACCGACCAGGGGATGGTCGGGATGTGCTTCGGAGAATATGCGCTCCCCATAGAGCGCGGCCATTTCGGGAACATAGGGCAGTATTCCGGCCAGGGGGGTGCGGTAGACCTCCTCGGCCCGCCGCCGGGCGGCCTCCCGGTCGATGCCCTCGGGCGCCATGCTCATCACCAGGGTCCGCCGGCAGGCGAGCCTGCCGGTCAGGGCGATGGTCTCCTCGACGCCGAGGAGGTCGATCCGGTCGGCCCGGGCCATGATCAGGAGTACGTCGGCGCTCGCCATCGCGGTGACCGACTCGTTGTTGAGCCCGGCGTGGGTGTCGAGCAGCAGGACGTCCAGGGCGTGGTGCGCGGCCAGCCGGTCGAAGCCCTCGGGCAGCAGCCCCACGTCGTAGCCGGTGGTCATGAGTTCCCGCAGGGCCGCCGTCCCGGTCCGCGCCGGCACGACGTACAGGATCCCGCGGCCGTGACCCGTGGCGACCTCCTGGGCGGCGGCCTCGATCTCGCACCGGCCGAGCAGGTAGTCGGCGAGCGAGGGGCCGGGGCCGAGCCGGAAGAGCAGGTCCACGGTGGGCGACTGGATGTCCGTGTCGATCACGCCCACCCGGCGTCCCTCGCCCGCGAGGAGCAGGGCCAGGTTCGCCAGCACCGAGGACTTTCCGGTACCGCCGCGGTACGAGTGCACCACGATGGTCCGGGTCATCAGGCCACGACCTGGCGCTCGGCGCCGCCCGCGTGCGGCCCCCGCGCCGCGCGTGGCCGGTGCAGGGCCAGCATGGTGACGTCGTCGTGCTGTTCGGCTGTTCCGGTGTGCTCGCGTACGGCCGTGTCCATCCGCTCGACCACCTCCCTGCCGCTGACGGGGGGCCCCGACAGCAGCTCCAGCATCCGCTCGTCGCCGAGGAAGCTGCCCCTGGGGCAGCGCGCCTCCGGCACTCCGTCGGTGAACACGAAGAGCGTGTCGCCCGGGTTCAACTGGGCGTAGCCGAGCGTGTACACGCAGTCCGGGAGCACTCCGACGGCGGGGCCGGTGACCTCCAGCGTGCGCGGCTCGCCGCCGTCGGCGGCCAGCAGCAGCGGCGGGTTGTGGCCGCCGTTGATGTAGACGAGGGATCCGGTGAGCGGGTCGAGAACGCCGAAGAAGAGGGTGGCGAAGTAGCCCTGCCGCAGGTGGTTGCGGGTCAGGTAGCCGTTGGTGGCGGTGACCGCGTTGAGCAGCGGTGTGGCACCGACCACGGGGATGCGCCGGCTGTTGCCGGTGCGGCCGGCGGCCACCAGGTGCTGGAGGCCGCTGTTCTCGGCGGTGTGGCGCAGCAGGGAGCGGATGAGCGCCATGAAGAGCGCGGCTCCGACCCCCTTGTCGCAGACGTCGGCGACGACGAAGGCCAGGCGCCGGCCGCGGGAGAGCTCGAAGACGTCGTAGAAGTCCCCGGCGACCTGCCGGGCGGGCCGGAAGCACACGTCGATCTCCCAGCCCTCGGGGACCGGCAGTGATTCCGGCAGGAACCCGGCCTGGATCTCGCGACCGATCTCCAATTCCTTCTCGTAGCCCATCAGTTCGGCACGGGCGTCGGCTTCGCGCAGGGTGCGGCCGAGTCCGGCGCGCTCCGAGCAGCTGTGCAGCCGGGCCCCGACGAGCGCGGGCAGGAAGGGGGGTACGAGGTAGTCGTGGCCGATCCGGACGTGTTCCTCCAGGGCGGCGAACTCCGTCACGGTCCAGACGACCACGATGGGGGCGCCGGCCCAGCGGCGCAGCCGGCGCACGGCGGTCCGTACGGACTCCCCGTCGGCCTGGGCCGGGGCGAGCAGTACGTCCGCTTCGGGCAGCTCCTCCAGTGGGCCGGCCAGCAGGTCGGCCAGCGTGCGCGGGACGAGTTCCGCACCCATATCCCCCAGTGCCGCGATGAGTTCGAGGGGCGGGGGCGGATACTCGTCGAGGATGATCACGGTCGTGGAGGGCATGGGTCCGTCCCCTCAGCCATCACAGTCAGCGTGCTGATGTTGCGGCCGTCCCTGCGTACGTAGTCGAACTCGTCCACGCTGGTCAGTGCGAGGTGGATGCCGAGTCCGCCGGTCCGGCGCCGCTCGGGAGCGGTTTCCGGGTCGGGCGGCAGTCGCCCCTGGACGGGGTCGAAGGCCGGGGCGCGGTCCTCGATGGAGATCCGTACCCGGCCCGGCCCGGAGCGGCCCCGGACGGTGATCCGTCCGTCGCCGCCCCGGTACCCGTGCATCACGATGTTGGTGGCCAGCTCGTCCACGGCCAGCCGGATCCGGTACGAGGCGCCCCTGTCCAGGCCCGCCCCCCCGGCCAGCCGCAGGACGAGGGCGGCGATGTCGCCCAACGCCCCCAGGGTGGCGGGTACGTCCAGCTCGGCGGACGTCCTCGCCGTCTTGACCGCCTCGTCCATCGGACTCAGTCGTCGGAGAGCACGATGCTGCGGTCGAGACCGGCCGTCCGGATGGTCCGGGAGACGGGCTCGCTGGCGCCGACCACCTTGATGGTGACGTGCTCCCCCACCTTCTGCTGGGCGAAGACCAGGGAGCGCAGGCCGGCGCTGGCCATGTAGCCGACCCCGGCCATGCGGATCTCGACGGTGCTGGTGCCGTGGCCGGCGGCCTTCTCGATGGTCTGGTGGAAGTCCGGCGCCGTCTTGGCGTCGAGTTCGCCCTCCAGCTCGATCACGGTGGTGTCGCCCTCGATGCTCAGGGACACGGAAAGCGGCATGTCAGGTCTCCTTCGGTGCGTGGGCTAGAGCTCGGCGTCGGGGGTGCGGCCGACCAGGATCACGACGGAGCGCGGACCGATCAGGTACTTGCCGGCGTTCTCCAGTTCGAGTTCGGCGCCGGGGGTGCGGATGTCGTGCGGGGCCTCGGCCCCGGTGTCCGCGAACAGGTGCCAGCTGCGGCCGCCCGGGAGGGCGGGCAGTTCCAGGTCGTGCGCCTCCCAGTGCGCGTTCATGGCCGCGTACACCACGTCGTCGTCACCGGTGCCGCAGCGGGCCACCGCGATCAGCCGGCTCTCCGCCGACCAGTCGGGCTGCCAGGCCCGCTCCCCGTGCCAGCTGATGTCCGGCAGCCCGAGGCTGTCCCGGAGCTGTCCGGTGGGGTGGGAGGTGGAGCGCAGTTCGCGGTGGTGCTTGCGGAAGGCGATCATCTCCCTGGTGAATCGCAGCAGTTCGGAGTTCTCGTCGACCTGGCTCCAGTCGAACCAGGACAGTTCGTTGTCCTGGCAGTACGTGTTGTTGTTGCCCTGCTGGGTGCGCGCCACCTCGTCGCCGGACAGCAGCATGGGGATGCCCTGACTGGTGAAGAGGATGGCCAGGGCGTTCTTCATCTGGCGCAGCCGCAGCGCGTTGACTTCGGGATCGTCGGTGGGCCCCTCGGCTCCGCAGTTCCAGCTCGCGTTGTCGTTCCCGCCGTCGTTGTTGCCCTCGCCGTTGGCCTCGTTGTGCTTGTCGTTGTACGAGACCAGGTCGGCCAGGCTGAAACCGTCGTGCGCGGTCAGGAAGTTGACCGACGCCGAGGTCCCGCGGCTGGAGTAGAGGTCGGGCGAGCCGGCCAGCCGGGTGGCGAGCTCCCCCGTGACCCCGGGGTCGCCCTTGAGGAAGCTGCGCACGGTGTCGCGGTACTTGCCGTTCCACTCCGCCCAGCGGCCGTACGCCGGGAAGTTGCCGACCTCGTAGAGGCCGCCGGCGTCCCAGGCCTCGGCGATGAGCTTGGTGTGCCGCAGCACCGGGTCGTAGGCGAGCAGTTCCAGCAGCGGCGGGTTGGGCAGCGGTGTGCCGTCCGGGGAGCGGCCGAGGATGGCCGCGAGGTCGAAGCGGAAGCCGTCGATGTGGTAGTCGGCGACCCAGTGGCGCAGGCAGTCGAGGACGAAGTTGCGCACGACGGGGTGGTTGCAGTTGACGGTGTTGCCGGTGCCGCTGAAGTTGAAGTAGTACCCCTCGGGCGTGAGCATGTAGTACGTGGCGTTGTCGAGCCCCTTGAAGGAGATGGTGGGGCCGTGCTCGTTGCCCTCGGCCGTGTGGTTGAAGACGACGTCGAGGATGACCTCGATGCCGGCCGCGTGCAGCTCCTTGATCAGTGTGCGGAACTCGTCGCCCTGCATGCCGTAGCGACCGGTGGCCGCGTAGCCGGCCTTGGGGGCGAAGAAGGAGACGGTGTTGTAGCCCCAGTAGTCGAAGAGCTGCTCGCCCGTCTCCGGGTTGGTGCGCGGGTTGTCGCTCTCGTCGAACTCGAACACCGGCAGCAGCTCGATGCAGTTGATCCCGAGTTCCTTCAGGTACGGGATCTTCTCCCGCAGCCCCGCGAAGGTGCCGGGGGCGGTGACCTGTGAGGAGGGGTGCCGGGTGAAGCCGCGCACGTGGGTCTCGTACACGACGAGGTCCTCGGCGGGGATGCCCAGCGGCGTGTCGTCGCCCCAGTCGAAGTCCTGGAGGCAGACGCGGGAGCGGTACTGGTAGCCGCGGCTGCGGTCCGGCTCCACGCCCCACACGTCGCGGCCGGCGATCAGCCGGGCGTACGGGTCGGAGAGCACCTGGCGGGCGTCGAAGCGGTGGCCGGTGACGGGGTCGTAGGGTCCGTCGGCCCGGTACCCGTACTCGATGTTCTCGTGGTCGAGGCCGAAGACCGTCATGGCGAAGACGCTGCCGGTGCGGAATTCCTGGGGGAACTCCAGTTCGGCCATCGGCTCGGGCTCTCCGCGCTTGTAGATGACCAGGGTCATGGAGGTGGCCTGGTCGGAGAAGACGGAGAAGCTGACCCCGCCGGGGACCACGTTGGCCCCGAAGGGGAACGGTTTGCCGGCGCGGACGCGGTACCCGCCCACCTCGTGGGTCGGGTACGCGTCGACGCGCAGCACCTGCTCGGAGGCCGGCTCGCTCATCGCGCGGCCTTGGCCTTGGCGGCCGCCGCGGCGGCCTCTCCGGTCGAGAAGAAGTCGAGGAAGCCGGTGGCCGACATGACGAACCGGACTTCCTCGCTCACCCCGTAGAGGGTGACGGCGACCCCGGCGTGCTGGGCCTCGCGGTAGACGACGAGCAGGGTGCGCAGCCCGGCGCTGGAGACGTAGGTGACGGCCGTCAGGTCGATGCGCAGCGGCCGGCCCTCGCGGACCAGCGGCAGCAGCGTCTGCAGCAGCGATCCGGAGGTCTCGCTGTTGATCTCGCCGGTGGCGACGAGCACGATGCCCGTCTTGTTGCGGCGTTCCTTCACGTTCAGGGTCATTGCCTTCCCCTCTGAGTGGGGCGCCCCCGTTGAGCGCTACTGGGCGGTCGGGCGCAGCCGGACCTTGACCTTGACCCGGCCCTGGACGTCGGGCAGCCGGACGGTCAGTGCGTCGGCGTCGAAGTCCGTGTACGGCTTCTCGTCGATCTCGACGGACGCGATCCGCACCGAGCCGGCGGGGAGCAGGTCGGGCGAGACGCGCAGCACGCGGTCGGGCAGGTTGGTCGGGTCGGGCTGGAAGTGGAAGTCCATCTCCCGGCCGTTGATGAGCAGGTTGTTGTAGACGGCGGACAGGTAGCAGAGCTCCGCCGAGTGGTACATGGACATCGAGTGGCTGCCCTTGAGCCGCTCGGTCCCGAGCAGGTACGGGGTCCCGCTCGCGAGGACGTTGAAGTAGACGGCTCCCTCGTCGTGGTCGAGGAAGAAGGTGTTGTAGAAGGCCTCCGCCTGCCGGGCCTCGCGCAGGAAGCCGTCACCGCCGACGGTGCCGTTCAGGATGAGGTAGGCGAGGATCGCCTGCTCCTGCTGCCACCAGGCCTTGCGGTCGTGCCAGGCGAAACGATACGTCTCCTCGTCCCCCGTCTTGGCGCGCTCGACCACGTCGTACCAGCCGCCGCGCTGCACGTCGCTGCCGACGGCCGGCATGATCTCGCCGATCTTGCGGGCGAGCTCCTCGTAGGCCGGCTTGGCCTTCAGCGAGTTCATCCGCATCAGGTTCCAGGCGATCTTGAGGTTGTGGCCGACGACCGCGCGGTTCTGCTGCCAGCTGTGCGCGGTGTCGTGGGACCAGTCGCGGAAGAAGCGCTCCTGGACGAAGGGGCTGTTCTTGTAGTCCGGGAACTTGTCCGCGATCGTGTCGAAGGTGTACTCCAGGAAGTCCGCGTAGCGCTGCTCCCCGGTCGCCAGGTACAGGTTGATCAGGTACGCGGGCGCGTGGTCGCCCACCGAGTTCCAGTTCTTGCGCTCCGCGTTCTCCCCGAGGGACTCGTGGTCGGCGCTGAAGAGGATCGGGTCGATGTGCGAGTAGTAGCCGCCCTGCTCCGGGTCCTTGAAGAACTTGTCGAACAGCCGGATGGTGGCGTCCGCGTCGTTCTTGATCCGGATGTCGCCGGTGACCCGGTAGGTCTGGATCGGGCCGGCCAGCGCGTAGATCTGCTCGTACATCGGGATCGCGTCGTAGTCGTCGGAGAACTCCGAGGTGAACAGCTTGCGTTCGCTGTCCCCGTCCACGCTGATGCCGTGGTACCAGAAGACCACGTCCTCCTCGCTGTCCACGACGCGCATGTGCTTGCGCAGGTACTCGGTGCCGCGCTCGGCGACCTCCAGGTACTCGTCCTTGCCGGTCAGCAGGTAGGCCGAGGCCATGCCGTAGACCAGGCGGGAGATCGTGTCGGTCTCCTGGACGTGGCTGGCGGTCTTGTCACCGCCGAGCCTGATCTCGGTGCGGTACTCGGTGAAGTCCACCGGCCCGTCGCCGAACTGCGCCCGCTTGTAGAAGTCGGCCAGCGATTCGATCTGCTTGATCCACCAGCTCGGCTCCTCGAAGCGGTAGTCCTCGGCCCCGCGGCCCAGGAACACCAGGCGCTTGGCCTCGAAGCGCCCGCCCTGCTCGGGGTAGTGGACCCCGTAGACGTAGAGGAACCGTCCCGGCGAGAGCATCTCGTCGATGTGCCCGGAGGCGTCGATGTACGGCTCGTCCAGGTTGCGGACCAGCTCGGCGCTGGGGTCCGCGGCCAGGGAGACGTCGAACTCCCGGCCGTCCGAGGTCTTCAGCCGCAGCAGCCGGGACTCGGAGTCGAAGCGGCCGACGTAGCCGGCGATCGTGTCGGAGAAGGAGAAGCTCACGGCGTCCGCCATGTCATGCACCGTCCTTGTCGTGGTGGGAGCCCATCGGCGCACGGTCGTCGTCGTGGCCGTGCTCGTCCTCGAAGCCCTGGCTGACCTCGACGATCACCCCGTCGGGATCGCGGAGCCACACGGTCCGCCAGCCGCAGATGAAGTCGTCGAAGTCCAGTGGCCCCAGGGTCACTTCGGCCGCGTCGCCGAGCGTGGCCAGGAAGCCGTCCACGCTGTCGGTCTGGAAGGCCAGGTGGCGCATCCGGCCCGGCGCCGCCGGCCCGTCGTGGTACTCGCGGGCGGCCTGCTCGGTGCCCGCCGCGAAGAGCTCCAGGTACACGTCCCCCTGCCGGAGGAAGATGATCCGGGCGTCCCCGAGGTCGACCACCCGGGCCCGGGTGAAGCCGAAGTACCGGGTGTAGAAGTCCTCGGTGGTCTTCTGGTCGGCGCAGTTCAGGCCCACGTGCGACCAGACCATCGGGGCCATCAGCCGGCGCCCCGCGCGTCCCGGGCATCCTGCGCGCCCTGCGCGCGCCGCGCGCCCCGGTCGGCGGCGATCAGCTCGATGATCCGGCGGGCGAACAGGTGGTGATGGGCCCCGGTTCGGCCGGTGACCAGGTCGCCGTCGACCACCACGTCCTCGTCCACGTACTCGCCGCCCATGTTCCGGACGTCGCCGATGAGGTTGTTGTGGCAGACGACCTTGCGGCCGCGGATCTTGTCCGGGATGGAGGCGGCCAGCCACATGCCGTGGCAGATGACCGCCTTGAGGACCGTCGGCTCCTCGAAGGCCCGGCGCAGCAGCTCCGTCGCCGGAGCCAGTACGTCCACGTCCTCGGTGTAGCGCAGCCGGTCGGCCACCATGCCCGAGGGCACGATGATCGCCGCGTACCGGCGCAGTTCCTCGCCGCTCAGCCCTTCCAGGGACTTCTCAGCGGTGAAGGGAGCCCGGTACTCGTGCCCGGAGAAGGTGATGGAGTCGTTGCCCCACAGCCGGGTCAGGAAGTCGACCTCGGCGCCCTCCTCCGCGAACCGGTGCTGGTAGTAGAAGATCTCCGGCTCGTAGAAGTCGCTCTCGACCAGGACCGCGATCCGGGTTCCGGTCAGCGCACCCTCGCGCAGGACCACATCAGGCACGGGACACCCCCTTCAGGAAGTCCGCCGCGCGCTCGGCGATCATCGCGATGGCGGTGTGGCAGTTGCCCGACGGGACGGCGGGCATCACGCTCGCGTCGACGACGCGCAGGTTCCGTACGCCGTGCACCCGCAGTTCGGGGTCGACGACGGAGAGGTCGTCGACGCCCATGCGGCAGGAGCCGGCCTGGTGGTGGTAGCTCTCCGACTTCTGCTTCACGAAGGTGCGCAGGTCCTCGTCGGACACGTAGCCGGGTCCGGGCTGGAGCTCCTGCTTGTACCAGGGCGAGAAGGCGGAGGTCGCGAACAGCTCCCGGGCGGTCTTGACGCCCTGGACCATCCGCTCCAGGTCCCAGCGGTCGCCCAGGTAGTTCGGGTGGATCAGCGGGTGGGCCAGCGGGTCCGCGCTCGCCAGCTTGATCCAGCCGCGCGAGACGGGACGGACGACACCCGGCAGGATGGACACCGTGTTCGGGTGGTCCCGGCCGACGATCACGTCGAACGGCACGTGCACGAAGGCGATCTGCAGGTCCGGCGCCGGCAGCCCCGGCCGGGACGAGAGGAACAGCGCGCTCTCCGACAAGTTCTGTGCGGGCGGCGGCAGTTCCTGGGTGACCTCGGCCATCAGCCCGGTCAGCACGTGGTTGTGGAAGTTCTCGCCGACCCCGGGCAGCGCCGCGACGGTCCCGATGCCGTGCTCGCGCAGCTGCTCGGGGTGCCCGATCCCGGAGAGCAGCAGCAGCTTCGGCGATTCGATCGCCCCGGCGGCCACGATCACCTCCCGGCGGGCCCGCACGGTGTGCAGTCCGGGCTCGGACGCCGCACTGTGGCCGTCCCGGACGGTCCGCCCCGGGATCTCGGCGGGGGCCCGGAGCTGGACGTACTCCACACCCGTGCAGGTGTCCCCGTCGAAGAGCAGCCGGGTGCTCTGCGCACTGGTGCGCAGGGTCAGGTTCGAGCGGTCGAGGGCCGGCTCCAGGTAGGCGGCGAGGACGCCCTGGCGGCGGCCGTCGGCCGCGTCGATGTGGTGCCAGCCGGTGCCGAAGAGGCCGCGCCGCGGCCCGTCGGTGTTGAAGTCGGCGATCTCCTCGTGGCCGAGCTCGACGGCGGCGTCGATGAAGGCTCGGGAGACCGGGTTGGGGCCGTGCCGCCCGGCGTGGGTGATCCGCTGCGGCCCCCGGGTGCCGGTGGTCGGCGCGGTGGCGTCCTCCTGGCCCTCCAGCAGCGAGAAGTAGGGCAGTACGTCCTCGTGCGCCCAGCCGGCCGCGCCCTGGTAGGCCCAGTTGTCGAAGTCCGAGGCGTGGCCCCGGATGTGCATCATGATGTAGAGGTTGCTGCTGCCGCCGGGGGCCTTGCCGCGCGGTTCGTACGTGCGGCGGCCGTCCAGGCCGGGCTGCGGGACGCTGGTGTAACCCCAGTCGACGGGCCCGCCGAGCAGCTTGTACCAGGAGGACGGATCGTCCACCTCGGGAGGGATGCGGCCCGCTCCCGCTTCCAGGACCAGGACGGTGACGCCCGGGTCCTCGGAGAGGCGGTTCGCGAGGACGCTCCCGGCGGTGCCGGATCCCACGACGATGTAGTCGTACTCATCCACGGCCATCGCGCGCCCCCTCAGCCCTGGCCGAGCACCTGGAAGGGAACCGTGTCGTGGTGGTTCGCCATGTAGGCGATCTTTCCGTCCACGATGCGGAAGAAGTTCATGACCTCGGCCTCGATCTCCTCTCCGGAGGGGGTGACCGCGGTCAGGTGGGAGACGGCCGCGGCCTTCTCCCCGTCGACGAGGAAGTGCACGGGCTCGTTGCGGAAGACCCGGTACATGGTCCCCATGCCCTTCATCATCGACCGCAGCAGCTCCAGGCCCTCGATGTGGCCGGCGAGCTGCTCGTCCATGACCTGGTCCTCGGCGAACAGGTCGCACCAGCCGTCCCAGTCACCGGCGTTGGCGTACTCGTAGTACTTCTGCAAGATCTGCCGCGCGTCCATGGCGCTCAACCCCCTACTGGTCCCTGCGGGTTCCGTCGGGCGCGAAGGGCGCCCAGAACTGGCTGAAGGCGGTGGCCGTGTCGCCGAACAGGCCGTCGTGGCCCTCGACGATCCGGCCGTCGCGCCAGCGCATGAAGTGGAAGACCGGGTAGTCCATCCGCTCGTACGGGGAGCCGCTCGATTCGTCGGCGCCGCCGCGCACGGCGACGTTGCGGCAGACGTCCGCACTGCAGTCCTCGCCCACGAGGACCGCCTCGATGTCCATGCGGAAGGTGCCGCCCGTGAGCTTGTGGGTCCGGCCCATCAGCTCCAGGAAGGCGTCCAGGCTCTCGTACCAGCCGGCGAGCGGGTGGTTGCCGGGGACCTGCCAGCGCAGGTCCTCCGCGTAGTACTCCAGGATCCTGGCCCGGTCGCCGGAGCCGAGGGCGCGGTACGCCGCTTCGACCCGCTCCCGTGTCACTTCGGTCATCGTCGCTTCTCCTTCGGGGCGGTCAGAGGGAGGCGGAACCGGGCATGGGCGCCAGTTCGTTGACGGTGTACTGCCGGATCCGCGGCCCGTCGGGGCCGGCGACCACGGTCCAGGTCTGGTCGGCGTCGAAGCCCAGCCACACGCTGCGGGCGGCCGGCGGATCCCAGATCTTGGCCTGCCAGTTGACGAGGACCCGGACGATCGCCCGGTCGCCCTCGATGACGGGCTCCACCTTCGTGACGGTGTGCACCTCGTCGAAGAAGCGGTTCGTGACCGCCTCGTACCAGCGGCCGAAGCCCTGGTGGCCGAGGAAGGTGTCCTCCGGGACCTTGAACTCCAGGTCCTCGGTGATCAGGGCCAGCACCTGGTCCGGCTGGACGTGCTGGTCCAGGGCCACGTACCACTTCTCGGCGAAGGCGCGGATCGCGTCCTCGGTCAGCCGCTCGGCGGGCATGCGGTCTCCTCCTGTCTAGCGTGGGGTGTGGGTTCCGGGGTGTTGGGGCGGGCGGGCGTGTCGGATTCGGGAAGTTGGGTCCGGGAGACGTCAGATCTGAACGTCCACGAGGAACGGCCCGGGATGGGCGAGCATCCGGCCCACGGCGGCGACCGCCTCGTCGGGCTTCTCCACCCGCATCCCGCCCGCCCCGAGCGACCGGGCCAGAGCGGCGAAGTCGATCTCGGGGTGCGAGAGGTCGAAGGACCCCGGGAAGCCGTGCTCCGGGATCTCCCGCTCCCGCCAGTACTGGGCGATGTTGTCGTCCAGCAGCCGGTACTTGCGGTTGTTGCAGACCACGAACTTGGCCTCGATGCCGTGCCGGGCCGCGGTCCACAGCGCCTGGTACGTGTACATCGAGCCGCCGTCGCCGGCGAAGCCGACGACGAGCCGCTCCGGCCGGGCCAGCTTGACGCCGACCGCGCCCGGGAAGCCCACGCCCAGCGATCCGCCCCGGGTGAGGTGGTAGTCGCCCGGCCGCTCCGGCGGCAGGTACCGGGTGACCAGCGGGGAAGTGGTCAGCGCCTCGTCGAAGACGATCAGGTCCCCGCCCGTGCGCTCCGCCAGGGTCCGCAGGAAGACCGCCATCGGCGATCCGGCTGCCTCTTCGGAGGCCATGGCCTCCCGCTCGGCCTGGCCCGCCCTCGCCCGCTCCCTGGTCCGCCCGTCCAGCCGCCCGGCCGCCGCCGCCCGCTGCGCGGGGGTGAGTACGCGTTCCAGTACGCCGGCCAGCGCGCGCAGCGCCTGCCGGGGATCGGCGGCGAGCCCGAGGTCCACCGGGTGGTTCTTGGCGATCTCGTAGGCGTTCAGGTCGATGTGCACGACCCGCGCGCCGGCCCGGAAGGGGCTCTCCAGCTCCGGGAACACCTCGGGGAAGACGTAGGTGCCGACGATCAGCACCCCGTCCGCGTCCCCGATCAGCTCCCTGCTGTGCGGGCCGAACATGTGGCCCGTCTGACCGCGGCGCAGCGGGTGCGAGGCCGCGATGTTCACCTCGGAGGAGTCGACCTCGTACACGTCGGCGCCGAGCAGTTCGGCGACGGCGACGAGTTCGCGCTGCGCCCCGGAGAGGGCGACCCCGTCCCCGACCAGGACGACCGGCCGCTCGGCGGAGGCGAGCAGCTCGGCCGCCCGCCCCACCGAGGCGGCGGAGGGCGCCACGTCCGTGAGGGGCACCGTGGCCGGCAGCACGAGCTCGGAGTTGAGCTCGTCCAGCACGTCCATCGGCAGTGCCACGAACACCGGGCCGCGCGGCGGGGTCAGGGCGATCTTCACCGCCCGGCGGATCGTGCGCAGCACGGAGTGCCGGTCGGTGACCCGGGTCGCGTACTTGGTCACGGGCTTCGCCATGGCCACGAGGTCGGACGCCATCTGCGCGTCCATGGCGTCGTAGCGCACCCCGGCGTCGCCGGCGACCACGACGAGCGGGGTGTGGCCGCGCAGCGACTGGTAGAGCATGCCGATGCCGTTGCCCAGCCCCACCCCGGAGTGGAGCTGGAGCAGGGCCGCCCCGCCGGTGGCGCGGGCGTAGCCGTCGGCGATGCCCGCGGCCACCGTCTCCTGGAGGGCGAGGACGTAGTGGAAGTCCTGCGCCGCGTCGACCGCGTCGAGGAATCCCTGTTCCACCGTCCCGGGATTTCCGAACATGACGTTCAGGCCGTCGGCCTTGAACTGGTCGATCAGCCTTTCCCGTCCGGGAGTGGCTCCAGAACTCATCGAACTCCCCCTCCTTTGCGTACCGTCGTACCGGAGTTACCGGAATTACCAGCCGTACCGGGTGAGACCGTTCTCCAGCACTTCCACGATCTTCTGCCCCGTGAGATACGAGTCGGGGGTCGAACGACCGGTCACGAACGGGAAGTCGACGATCACCGAAAGGGGGTGGCCGAAATTCCCGTGGTACGCACCGCGCGGCCCGGTCGCATCGCGCAGGATGTACTCCAGCGGATACGGCGGCGGCCCCATGTTGAAATCGGTACCGAGGAATCCGGTGCCGTCCTTGTAGTCGTACTCCTTGCAGTGGCCGGTCACGTGCTTGCCCCAGATGATGCTGCGGCGGTCGCCCCAGTCCCGGGCGAAGGCCAGGCAGGCGACTCCGTAGCACTCGGCCGCGACGACCTTCCCCGCGTTCTTGAAGGCGAGGATCAGGGCGTGCACGCGCTCGTTGTTGGCGAGGTCGACGATCGGACCGCTGCCGCCCACGATGAGCACCGCGTCGAAACCGGCGATGTCGGACTGGAGCTTGTCCAGATCACGGTGGTACTGCTCCAGTTTGGGCAGATAGGCCGAGTCGCTCGTGTAGGGACGCTCGGGGGCCCACGCTTCGATGTCGAGGGGGGAGTCGAGCCGGCTCGACTGCTCGAACTCCCGGCCCAGCCGGGCGTTCTCCTCGGTGGTGACCGAGCGTCCCAGCGGAGGATCGATGTAGTTCGCGTCGAGGCTCGGCGGGAGAGCGTGGGCACGCTTCCCGGTCGGCGTGGCGAATACGACTTCGTAGCCCTGCTCGTCGAACTGGGATACGGGGCCGATCAGTTCTTCGGCCCAGTAACCGTGTTCGGAGACAATGACCAGAATCTTTCTGCTCACGGATTCCTCCAGGCGCCGCCTGTTGTCGTTGGCGTCCCCCACACTGGCCGCGTCCGGGGTTCCCGTCAAAGCGCCGGTGTGCGACTTCGTGAGGTAGTGGCCCAGGTCATGGGGGCACCTCAGGAAGTCGTCCGGCGATGTCATGAAGTACCTTCCGTACTACCTGACTTCGGCCGAATCCCTGAACCGTCGACGGGGCCCCGTCTTATGGTCTGGACGCGCCGGAATCACGGGCGCGCTGCAATCACGGGCGCGAAGCGCGAGAGTGCTGGAGCGCGAGGAGAGGGACGGGGACGATGACGATGGACCTGTTGTGCACCCACATCGATCAGATACGTCCGGTGAAACCCGGCACCGAGGGCTGCGAGGAGTGCCTCGTCTCCGGTGACGTCTGGGTGCACCTGCGGATGTGCCTGAGCTGCGGGCACGTCGGCTGCTGCGATTCCTCGAAGAACCGTCACGCCACCAGGCACCACGGGGCCACCGCGCACCCCATCGCGGCCTCCCACGAGCCCGGCGAGGACTGGGCCTGGTGCTACGCCGACAAGCTGATGCTGGACCCGGCGTGAGCGCGGCCCGGGAGAGCGCCGCGGCCACGGGCTCCGCGCCCACGGGGAGCGCGGCCACGAACGGCCCGCCCACGAGCACCGCCTCCGCGACCGCCGAAGCCGCGGCGCGCGCGGAGAACCGCAAGCCCGTCATCCTGGCCGTGGACGACGACCCGCAGGTGCTGCGCGCCGTCCGCCGCGACCTGCGCAGCGCGTACGGCGACCGCTACCGGGTGCTCGGCGCCTCCTCGGCGGCCGATGCCCTCAAGATCCTGGACTCCCTCGACGAGCGCGGCCACGACCCGGCGCTCTTCCTCGTCGACCAGCGGATGCCGGACGTCACCGGGGTCGAGTTCCTGCTGGAGGCCGTCAGCCGCTTCCCCGACGCCCGCCGCGTGCTGCTCACCGCGTACGCCGAGACGGACGCGGCGATCACCGCCATCAACCGGGTCCGCCTGGACTACTACCTGCTCAAGCCCTGGGACCCCCCGCACGAGCGGCTCTTCCCGGTCCTGGACGACCTGCTCTCCGACTGGCTGGCCGCCTACCGCCCGGCGTACGACGGGATCATCGTCGCGGGCCACCTCGTCTCCCCCGGCACCCACGCCGTCCGGGACTTCTTCACCCGCAACGGCCAGCCCTTCCGCTTCCTCAACGTCGAGCGGGACCCCGAGGCACTGACCGTGATCGCAGCCGCCCCGCCGGAGGCCGCACTGCCGCTGGTCCGCTTCCCGGACGGCTCGGTGCTCTCCGCGCCGACGGACACCCAGCTCGCCCAGAGCCTGGGGCTGGCCACCACCGCCTCGCGCCCGCACTACGAGTGCGTCATCGTCGGTGCGGGCCCGGCGGGCCTCGCGGCCGGCGTCTACTCGGCCTCCGAGGGCCTGTCCACGCTCATGCTGGACTCCCGCGCCCCGGGTGGCCAGGCCGGCACCTCCAGCCTGATCGAGAACTACCTCGGCTTCCCCTCGGGCCTCTCCGGCGGCGACCTGACCCGCCGCGCCACCATCCAGGCCTCCCGCTTCGGGGCCGAGATCCTGCACCCGGTGGAGGTGACCTCGCTGACCCGCGACGACCCGGCGAAGATCCTGACCCTGGCGGACGGTACGGAGATCAGCGCCGAGACGGTTCTCCTGGCGACCGGGGTCTCGTACAACCGCCTGGACGCCCCAGGAGCCGACCGCTTCGAGGGCGCCGGGCTCTACTACGGCGCGGCCACCACGGAGAGCTCGGCGTGCATCTCGCAGCACGTCTTCATCGTGGGCGGGGCCAACTCCGCGGGCCAGGCCGCCGTGCACTTCGCCAAGTACGCCGCCCGGGTCACGATCCTGGTCCGCGCGGCCTCGCTCGACGACAGCATGTCCCGCTACCTGATCGACGAGATCGAGCGGACCCCCAACATCGAGGTCCGGGTCCGCACGACGGTCGTCCGCCTGCACGGCGAGGACCACCTCGAACGCCTGACCCTCCACAACTCCGAGACCGGCGAGGACAAGGAGGTCCCGGCCCGCTTCATGTTCACCTTCATCGGCGCCCGCCCGCACACGGGGTGGCTGACCGGGGTGGTCGAGCGGGACGAGTACGGCTTCGTCCTCACGGGCTCGGACCTGATCTCCAACGGCGGCGAACTCCCGGAGGAATGGAGCCTGGAGCGGGCCCCGTACCCGCTGGAGACCAGCGTCCCCGGGGTCTTCGCGGCAGGGGACGTACGGGCCCACTCGGTCAAACGCGTCGCCTCGGGGGTGGGCGAGGGAGCCATGGCCGTCTCCCTGATCCACCGCTACCGCTCGATGGGCTGAGAGCGAACAGCGTGCCGGCCCACTTGCGATCAAGCGAGCACCGGACGCACCGTTGATTACATGATTACAGCCGAGCAGAACGAACAGCTCCGCACCTGGTTCGCCGAGCACCTGCCGGTGGACGTCTACGAGTCGCTCCTCTCGGTCACGGTCGACCGGGAAGAGATCACCGTCGTCGGCGCGATCCCCGCGACCGAATCGGTCGCGGCCTTCCGCGAGCGCACCCGCGAACAGCGCATGGAAGTCGCCCGGGAGGCGGAGGAGCTCTACCGCCGCAAGGTGTCCTGGGCCGCCCAGTCGGGCGAGGAGCGGACCCTCTTCACCCACCTGGCCGTCCCCGTCATGACCCGCCTGCGCCAGCCCGAGCGCCAGGTCCTCGACACCCTGGTCGCGGGCGGCGTCGCCCGCAGCCGCGCCGACGCCCTGGCCTGGTGCGTCCGCCTGGTAGGCCGCAACACCGACACCTGGCTGACGGACCTGCGCGAGTCCCTGGACCGGGTCCAGGAGGTCCGCGCCGAGGGTCCGGACCTCGCCGACTCCCAGAAGTCCGGGTCATAACGGCGAAAGATCCCCCGGCGCCGACAAGATCGCGCAAGCCTGGCACGGACCACCGGCGATCAACGCCCGACCCCAGGGAGAGGCCCGCACCATGACCACCACCGTCGAGTACATCCGCTACCGGATCGCATTGGACGATCAGCCGGCTTTCGAAGACGCGTACGCAAGGGCCTCCGAGTCCCTGTCCGCCTCGCCGGAGTGCATCGACTACGAACTCGCCCGCTGCGAGGAGGAGCCCGAGCGCTACATCCTCCGCATCCGCTGGACCTCGATCGACGCCCACCTGAACGGGTTCCGCAAGGGCGAGCACTTCCCCGCGTTCTTCAGCGCGATCCGCCCGTACGTCACGGCCATCGAGGAAATGCAGCACTACCTCGTCACCCGGGTGGCCGGCCCCGGAAAGGCGTCCACCGCGTGAGCACCACACCCGACACCACGCCCACGATCTACGAGTGGATGGGCGGAGCGGAGGCGATGGACCGCCTCACGGACGCCTTCTACGCCCACGCCCTGCAGGACGAGGTCCTGGCCCCGGTCTTCGCGGGCATGGACTCGGAGCACCCCCACCACGTCGCGGTCTGGCTGGCGGAGGTCTTCGGCGGCCCGAAGCAGTACACCGCGGCCCACGGCGGCCACCAGCACATGGCCACCAAGCACCTGGGCCGCGGCATCACCGAACAGCAGCGCCGCCGTTGGGTGGACCTCCTGACGGACACGGCCGACGAAGTGGGTCTGCCCGCGGACCCGGAATTCCGCGCGGTCTTCGCGTACTACATCGAGTGGGGCACCCGCATGGCCCTGATCTACTCGGGCCCCACCCCACCCCCGGTGGACGCGGCCGACATCCCGGTCTGGTCCTGGGGCCAAACCCCACCCTGGATCCCAAAACCGTGACCCCACGCCCCCGGCGGAGCCACAAGGCCCCGCCGGGGCAAGCCCACCCCCACCGGCACCATCCCGGCCCCACCGGGCAAATCCAGCCCGCCGACACCATCCCAGCCCAGCCGGGCAATCCAGCCCGCCGGCACCATCCCAGCCCAGCCAGGGCAATTCCAGCCCCGCCGGCGTTTGAGGCGCGGGGCCCGGGGCGGAGCCCCGATCTTTCAGCCCGGCAGGCCATCCCAGCCCAGCCGACGACACCATCCCGGTCCCGCCGACTCCAACTCAGCCCCGCCGGGCAATTCCAGCCCCGCCGGCGTTTGAGGCGCGGGGCCCGGGGCGGAGCCCCGATCTTTCAGCCCGGCGGACCATCCCAGCCCAGCCGACGACACCTCCCGGTCCCGCCGGCACCAACTCAGCCCCGCCGGCGTTTGAGGCGCGGGGCCCGGGGCGGAGCCCCGTCCACCGGCCCGGGGCCGGACTCGGCGAGCAGCACCGTCAACCCCGACCCGTCACCCTCGCCCTCGCCCTCGACCCCGCCCTCAGACGCGGCCCGCCAGAAATCGACGGCCTCCTCCAGCACCTCCCGGAACGTCTCCCAGTCCGCAGGCCGAGCCTCCGCATACCCACGCCAAGAGGTCACGGCAAGCAGCCGCCCCGCCGCATCCGGCAACCACGACAGATCCCGCAGCGCATCGGCCAGCGCGTCCCAGTTCCCACCGAAGTACCCGGGGACCGACAGCGCACCCCCACACCGCCGCATCAGCTCCGCTTTGCTCCGTACGCCGTCCAGATCCAGCCGTACGGTCACCCAGCCGGCGGCCTCGGCCGCTTCGAGCGCGGGCGCCAGGGGCCGCGGGTCCAGGGTCATCGGAGAACCGCCTTGAAGGTCTCGTAGTGGTCGTCCGTGTAGAAGAACTCCCCGCCCCGACCGGTCACGATCCGACGGGCCCCACGGTCCCGCTCACCGGGCGTCTTCACGGTGAACTCGTGGTAGTAACCACGCTTCTTCTGCGGCAGGACCTTCTCGAAATTGCCGAAGACGGTCCCGTCCTGCCGGTACTGGTACGGCCCGCCCTTGTCGATCAGCGCGAGCACGTCCCGGGCCTGCTGCGGCAACGCCGCGGCCCGTACCGTCGCCATCCCCTTCGCCCATCCGGGCGTCGGCGTGGCGGAAATCGCCGCCCCGCTCGGGGCAGCGTCAACGCCGGAGCCGGCGCTCGCGCTCGTACTGGTGGCCGCGGCAGGCGCGGGTTTCTTCCCGCTGCAACCCACCGCACCGACCAGCGCCGCGCAGAGGAACACGGCCCCCAGCACACGCAGCAACGATCGGGGCACGTTCCGAAAGATCATGCACCGATCGTGCCAAATATCCGATTCGCCCGCGAATCGCGCGATGGCTTCAGAGGGCGGCCATCTTGGTGTACGGGCTCAGAATGCGCTTGCGGACCTCAGGCCCGAATTCAACGAGGACAGCGATCCCCTCCTCAACGGCGACGACACGGCCGAGGCCGTGCTCATCGTGAGTAACCCGGTCGCCGACGCTGAAGTGCCGGAGCGGCGCTTCCACGGGGGCCTTGAACGGGCTGGACGGCAGGTGGCGGCGAGGTACTGCGGACTTTGTCATTGCACCCAGTATGCGCCCAGCAGGCCGTCCAACGGTCCGCCGTTCGGATCTCAATTACGGCACCATCCGCATCGGCGAACATCACGTGCCCGCGTTTGACCGGCATTCGTCCGGACAATCGGACCAATCCGAACAATCACTCGTCGGGGTCGGCCCGCTCCAGCGCCGGCCTCAGACCGGGCTCCGATTCGGTCAGCAGGTAGTCCGCGACGGCCGTGTCGGTGACCAGACTCGTCACGAGCCCCGAGCGCAGCACCGCCCCGATCGCGGACGCCTTGCGCAGCCCGCCGGCGATGGCGACGACCTCGGGGATCCGGCGCAGCCGGTCGGCCTCCACGGTGATGCACCGCTCTCCGAGGTCCCGCCCGACCCGGCGCCCCTCGGCGTCGAACAGGTGGGCGGACATCTCGGCGGCGACGCCCAGAGAGGCGTAGTGCGCCCGCTCCTCGTCGCTCAGCATGTCGTGGACCGTCGAGATGCCCGGCTCCCAGGACCCGATGGAGACGGCGGCCACCGTCACCTTGTCGAAGTACTCGAAGGCCCGCGCGATGCCCGTCTGGCTCCGCAGGGCGGCCGCGGTGGCCGGATCCGGCAGCAGCATCGGCGCGTAGATCGGGTGGGCGTCGCCGCCCGAAACCTGCGCGGCCCGCCGCACGGCCTCCACGGACCCGCGCTCGGCCGTACCGGCGTCGTAGACGCCCGTCAGCTGGACGACGGTGCACGGAGGCAGCCGGTGCAGGGAGGCGGCCATGTGGATGGTGGAACGCCCCCACGCGAGGCCGAGCACGTCCCCCTCGTTGACGAGTTCGCCCAGCAGATCGGCGGCTACGGCACCCAGGTTCTCCGGGTCCGGCGCGTCCTCGGTGGCATCGGCGGGAGACTCCACGACCACGGCGTGCCGCAGCCCGTACCGGGCGCGCAGCGCGTCGGACCGCTCCGCGTCCAGCTCGGCCGGCACGCGGATCTCGATGCGTACGAGGTCGCGCTCCAGAGCGGTCTCCAGGACCCGGGCCACCTTGAAGCGGCTCACGCCGAACTCCTCGGCGATCTGGATCTTGGACTTCCCCTCCAGGTAGAAGCGGCGCGCCATGGCCGCCGCCTGCACCAGCTCCGCGGGTCCCATCCGCAGGGCTGACCGTCCCGCCGACATTGCAGACACCGCGTTCTCCTCACTGCTGTTCACACTCTCGTGTTCACACTCTCGACTCGCCGTTCATCCTGTCAGATCCGACGGCCGTTGATCAGCCTGGACAGCTCCCGTTCACCGAGCTGTTCACCAAGCCTTGGTTCAGTGGTCGCAAGCCCAGGGCGCAGCGGCGATTGCCGCACCCGCCTGGTCACGCAGCGTGCGTACGGCTGCCGCGGGATCGACCGCTCCGTAGACCGCGCTGCCCGCCACGAACACGTCCGCGCCGGCCTCGGCGCACCGCTCGATGGTCGTAGCGGAGACGCCTCCGTCGACCTGGAGCCACAGCTCCAGACCGTGCTTGGAGATCAGCTCCCGGGTGCGGCGGATCTTGGGCAGCATGATGTCGAGAAAGGGCTGACCGCCGAAGCCGGGCTCGACGGTCATGATCAGCAGCATGTCGAGCTCGGGAAGGATGTCCTCGTACTGCTCGATGGGCGTCGCGGGCTTCAGCGCCATGGACGCCCGCGCACCCTTGGCCCGGATCTCCCGCGCGAGCCGCACGGGCGCGGCGGCCGCCTCGGCGTGGAAGGTCACGGAGCCCGCACCGGCCTCGATGTACTGGGGGGCCCAGCGGTCGGGGTCCTCGATCATGAGGTGCAGATCGAGCGGGATGTCCGTCGCCCGGCTCAACGACTCCACGATCGGCACGCCGAGGGTGAGGTTCGGGACGAAGTGATTGTCCATGACGTCGACATGCAGCCAGTCGGCCCCCTGAACGGCCTTCGCCTCCTCGGCGAGCCGGGCGAAGTCGGCGGACAAGATGCTGGGATTGATCTGAACGGCCATGCCCCAAGCGTGCCATGCCGGTAACAGCTTCCGGCCACTACCCCGGAAGTGGGGGGCAGGGGGTGCGGAAGGGGGGCTGCGGGGGTTGTGGGTTGTGCTGCGGGTTGGTCGGTGGCTGCGTGGGGTTCCGGGGGGCGTCCCGGCAGTCCAGTGTCCTTTCGGTGTGGACCGGTCCCTCAAGGGCGCTCCCTGCGGTCGCGTCGCTACGCGATGGCCTTCGGCCACCCTTGACCGACCGGCCCACACTGAAACGCCACAAGACTTCCGGGATCCCCCCGGGGAACGGCCGGGGGGAGGAGTGGGGAGGAGCGGCCCCGTCTGAGATGCCTGTGCCCGCTCCGGTCGGCGGTCATCCGCACATACGGATCCGGCAGGACAGTGACCTCAACCGGAACAGACGCGCGGGGCGATCACAGCATCCAGGACCGGGCGCCTGAACGCCCTTCCCGTGACCGCCGACCGCCACCACGAGCGAGAGGGGCATGAGAGCGACCTCAGCGTCGGTGGGCGCGACAGATCGCTACACACTCCCACTCGGCTCAGCGACTACAGACCGTCCGTGGCTGAGGGAAGCAAGAAGAAGGACTATTCAAGTTTGACTAGTGGAGATGGAAGGTCCTACGATCGTCGGATGAGCGAGAAACTGGCGGCGATGCTCCCGTGCAGGTCCATCCCCGAGACAGTCGACTTCTACAAGGCCATAGGTTTCGACGTCACGTTCTATCAAGAACATCCGTACGCCTATGCCGTCGTGCAGCACGGTGACGTCGAGTTGCAGTTCGCGGCCCTGAAAGGGTTCGAGCCGGCCGAGTCGTACGGCGCGTGCTACGTCACGACCGACGACGTCGACGCTTTGTACGCGAAGTTCCGTGGCGGACTGAAGCAAGAACTGGGCAAGATCCCGACCCGTGGCATCCCTCGGATCGGTCCGTTGCAGGACACCACCTACGGGATGCGGCAGTTCATCATGGCCGACCCGGGCGGCAACAGCATTCGCATCGGCCAACCGATCAGCGAAGACCTCCACCACGCCCCGGTTCCGAAGGAACCGGTGGCCAAGGCCCTCCACATGGCCTCACTCCTCGGCGATTCCAAAGAGGACTACGCAGCCGCTGCCAAGATCCTCGACCGCCTCCTGTCTTCCGACATCCCTCCCCCGAACCGCGTCAAAGCCCTGATCCTCCGTGCCGCCATGGCCATGCACCTGGACAACACCCTCCTAGCCGTCCACCTGCTGTCCGAGGCCGGCCAGATCCCCCTCTCGGTCCCCGACCGCACCTCCTTGGCCGACGACCTCCTCCGCGCCGAAGACCTCCGCGACAACCTCCCCACTTCCATTCCCCCCTCATGATCCGAGAACTGATCGCCCCCGGCCCCACCACCCACTTGTCGCAGTCGCGAGACGAGTGCGAGACGAGTGGGAGAGGAAGTGGTCCTGGGCGGCCTATGTCCAGCCACGGACGGTCTGTAGTCGCTGAGCCGAGTGGGAGTGTGTAGCGATCTGTCGCGCCCACCGACGCTGAGGTCGCTCTCATGCCCCTCTCGCTCGTGGTGGCGGTCGGCGGTCACGGGAAGGGTGTTCAGGCGCCCGGTCCTGGATGCTGTGATCGCCCCGCGCGTCTGTTCCGGTTGAGGTCACTGTCCTGCCGGATCCGTATGTGCGGATGACCGCCGACCGGAGGAGGGCACAGGCATCTCAGACGGGGCCGCTCCTCCCCACTCCTCCCCCCGGCCGTTCCCCGGGGGGATCCCGGAAGTCTTGTGGCGTTTCGGTGTGGGCCGGTCGGTCAAGGGTGGCCGAAGGCCATCGCGTAGCGACGCGACCGCAGGGAGCGCCCTTGAGGGACCGGTCCACACCGAAAGGACACTGGACTGCCGGGACGCCCCCCGGAACCCCACGCAGCCACCGACCAACCCGCAGCACAACCCACAACCCCCGCAGCCCCCGCAGCACCTTTCACTCCCCCGACCCGCCGTAGCGCGCCGCGACCGCCGCGGCCCGGTCCCGCAGGGCGCTGCGCAACGACTGCGGGGCCAGGGCCTCGCCATCCATGCCGAGCTGCCACAGTGCCCATTGGGCATGTCGTGAATCCTGGAAGGTCACCTCCAGGCGCAGCCAGCCGTCCGGGTCGGCGTCGGGCTCCTCCGCGCGGACCGCCAGGGCGGTGTTCAGCAGGTCTTCCCGCCGCGCCGGGTTCACCCGGACCAGGACGGCGATGTGGTCGCCGCCGGAGAGGAACTGCGCGGAGCGCTCCTGCCAGATCCGGTCCAGGTCGACCCGGTTCGGCCGCTGCGCCGCTTCCGGGAGTTCCTCGGCGGCCAGTACCCGCGACAGCCGGTAGGTGCGGTCCTCGCCCGCCCTCGTGGCCAGCAAGTAGCCCCGGTCCCGTACGGTGACCAGCCCGATCGGGTCCACCGTGCGCCACTGCGGCGCCTCGCCCGTGGCCGCGTAGTGGATCCGCAGCTTGCGTCCGCCGAGCACCGCACGCCGTACCTCGATCATCGCCGTGCCGGATACCTCTTCGGCGACCAGCCGACGCGAGAGCAGGTCGGACTCCGGGTCGACGAGAAATCGCTGGGCCGCGTCGCTCGCGGTGGCCCGGTGGCTTTCGGGCAGTGCGTCGACCACCTTGCGCATGGCCGAAGCGAGCGCCGAGCCGAGGCCGAACACCTGCTCGCCCCGCCCCGATCCGGCGGCCAGCAAGGCGAGCGCCTCTTCGTGGTTCAGGCCGGTGAGCTCGGTCCGGAATCCGGGAGACAACGCGAACCCACCGTGCCGGCCACGCTCGGCGTAGACCGGGACCCCGGCAGCCGACAGCGCCTCGATGTCGCGCAGCACCGTACGGGTGGATACCTCCAGCTCGCGGGCCAGCGTGTCCGCAGTCAGCCGACCGCGCTGACGCAGCAGCAGCACCAGCGAGACCAACCGGTCAGCGCGCATGTAAAAACTTTATCGGAATACACGACAGAGGGTGTCGTGATTCATTGCGAGGCTCATCCACAAGACACCGCACGGCGCACGATCACCACCCCACCACCCACCGACCCGACGGAGAGTCGACATGGCAATGCAACGCACCGCGATCAACCCGGTGACCTGGTCCGTCGAGAGGGGCTTCAACCAGGGCGAGGTCGTCACCGGACACACCCGGACCCTCTACGTCTCGGGGCAGACGTCGATGAGCCGCGAAGGCAAGCCCGAGCACGACGGGGACATGGCCGCGCAGCTGGCGCTCAGCGTCGACAACGTGGAGGCCGTGCTCACCGAGGCCGGCATGTCCCTCGCGAACCTCGTCCGCCTCAACGTCTACACGACCGACGTCGATCTCCTCTTCCAGCACTACGGCGAGCTGGCCGCGAGGCTGGGCGCCGCCGGGGTGGCGCCGACCACCACGATGCTCGGGGTGACACGGCTGGCGATCCCCGGCCAGCTGGTCGAGCTGGAAGGAACCGCCGTCGCATAACGCGGCCGCGCCGACACCAAGACGGGCGGACGGACGGGCGGACGGGAGCGGACACCCCGTCCCCGTCCGCGCCGCCCTCCCCTACCCAGTCCTCCGGATCAGCGCCAGATACATCGCGTCCGTCCCGTGCAAGTGCGGCCACAGCTGTACGTCCGGGCCGTCGCCCAGCGCCGGGACACCCTGCATGTACGGGCGCGCGTCGATCAGTTCCGCCGCGATCGGGACTGCACCCGCGCCACGCCCCTTCAGTACGTCCTCCACGACCACCCGCGTCTCCGCCAGGTGCGGCGAGCACGTCGCGTAGCCCACCACGCCACCCACCCGCACGGCGGACAGCGCCTCGCGCAGCAGCCCGCGCTGGAGCGGAGCAAAGCTCTCCAGGTCCTCCGGACGCCTGCGCCAGCGTGCTTCCGGGCGGCGGCGCAGCGCGCCCAGGCCGGAGCAGGGCACGTCCATCAGGACGCGGTCGAACGATCCCGGCAGCCACGGCGGACGCGTCCCGTCCGCCGTGATGACCTGATACGGACCGGGGTTGCCCGCGAGCGACCGCTCGACCAGGCGGGCCCGGTGGGGCTGCTTCTCGGAGGCCAGCAGGAACGCCCCGCGCTGGGCGGCGAGCGCCGCGAGCAGCGCCGCCTTGCCGCCCGGCCCGGCGCAGCCGTCCAGCCAGCGCTCGTCACGGCCTTCGACCGGGGCGGCCGCCAGGGCCATCGCCACCAGCTGGCTTCCTTCGTCCTGGACACCGGCGCGGCCGTCGCGCACCGCCTCCAGCGCGCCCGGTTCGCCGCCCTCGGCCATCCTGACCGCGTACGGGGACCAGCGCCCGGGCAGCGCCGAGTCCTCGCCCACCGCCTCCAGCAGCTCCTCCACCGTGGACCGCCCGGGCCGCGCCACCAGCGTGACCTCGGGCCGCTCGTTGTCGGCCTCCAGCAGGTCCTCGATCCCGGCGCGGCCGCCGCCCAGCGAGTCCCACAGGGCGCTGACGACCCACCGCGGGTGCGAGTGGAAGACCGCGAGGTGCTCCTCCGCGTCGTCCTCGTACGGCGGAGCGACCTTCTCCAGCCACCCGTCCAGGTCGTGCGCGGAGATCTTCCGCAGCACCGCGTTGACGAACTTCGCCCGCCCGTCCCCGAGCACCACCCGGGCCAGCTCCACGCTCGCGGACACCGCCGCGTGGGTGGGGATCCGGGTCCCGAGCAGCTGGTGCGCGCCGAGCGAGAGCACGTCGAGCACCGGCGGGTCGACCTCGCGCAGCGGCCGGTCGATGCAGGCCTTGATGACCGCGTCGTACGTGCCCTGGCGGCGCAGGGTCCCGTACACGAGCTCGGTGGCCAGCGCCGCGTCCCGGGCCTGGAAGGTCTCGTCCTTGCGGGCCTTCTTCAGCAGCGGCGGCAGCACGAGGTTCGCGTACGCGTCCCGCTCGTCCACGGCCCGCAGCACCTCGAAGGCCAGCATCCGGACGGGGTCCTTCTTGGGCCTGCGGTGCGGCTTGGCCGACTTGGCCGGCTCGGCCGACTTAGCCGCCTTGCCCGACTTTGCCGACTCGGCCGACTTGGCCGGCTTGGCCGGCTTGGCCGGCTTGCTACGAGGCTGCTCGCTCACGTGAAAGGTGCTCCGGGGGTTACGGGAAGTGCTGCAAGAAAAAAGGAACGCGAAGAACTACGAAAAAAATCAGCCTACGTCGGCCCCGCCGCCCAGCCGCTCACCCGGAGCGATCCGCACCCCGCGCGCCCAGTCGGCGGCCTTCATCGGCTTCTTGCCCTGCGGCTGCACCCAGAGCAGCTCCACGGCGTGCGAGCCGGTGCCGACGTGGACGTTGTTCTTGGCCGCGCTCAGGTCGCCCGGCTTCAGGTCGGTCCGGTCCGCGACCAGCCCGACCGAGACCAGCTTGAGCCGCTCCCCCCGGAAGACCGTCCACGCGCCCGGTGCCGGGGTGCAGCCGCGCACCAGCCGGTCCACGCGCATCGCAGGCGCGTTCCAGTCGACCCGGGCGTCCTCGACGGTGATCTTCGGCGCGAGCGAGATCCCGTCGGCGGGCTGCTCGACCGCGCGCAGGGTGCCGTCCTCGATGCCGTCCATGGTGGCGACCAGCAGTCCGGAGCCGGCGAAGGCAAGGCGGGTCAGCAGGTCGCCGCTGGTGTCGGTGGGCCGGATCTCCTCGGTGAGGATCCCGAAGACCGGGCCCGTGTCCAGCCCCTCCTCGATCCGGAAGGTGGAGGCACCGGTGACCTGGTCCCCCGCCATGATCGACTGCTGAACGGGCGCGGCGCCGCGCCACGCGGGCAGCAGCGAGAAGTGCAGGTTGACCCAGCCGTGCTTCGGGATGTCCAGGGCGCTCTTGGGGATCAGCGCGCCGTACGCGACCACCGGGCAGCAGTCGGGGTCGATCTCGCGCAGCCGGGCCTGGAAATCGGGGTCGCGCGGCCGGGCGGGCTTGAGCACCTCGATGCCGGCTTCCTCCGCGCGCTCGGCGACGGGGCTGGCGACGAGGCGACGGCCTCGGCCGGCCGGCGCGTCGGGCCGGGTGACGACGGCGGCGACCTCGTGGCGCCCGGAGGCGATCAGAGCGTCCAGGGCGGGCACGGCGACCTCGGGGGTGCCTGCGAAGACGAGCTTCACTGGGGTCTACCTCGCTATCTCGGCTGTCAGCAGCACATCAGTCTATGGTCTGTCCGCCCACGGTCCCACCTGCGTCGCGCCGCCCGCCCGAGGGGGCGTACGCACACACGCGCGCCCCTCGCATATGCCGACACGCCCCCATAGCGTGACCTGCCCACCGGGTAGCGCGTTGGTCAAGAGAGATTGACCGAAACGGGCCGCGAAACAGAACGGTGTCTGCGGCCCGATCCGCTCTTCAGCACCGGTTCGAGAGGCTTCTTCATGGCCGACCACGCCACCCACGACGCCCAAGCACGGGCCAGCCTGCACCTCCTGGTGCGGGACATCGAGCGGGTTCGCCGGCAGGTGGATGCTCTGCGTACGCTCACCGCTCAGCTCGGCAACGTCTACCGCCCGCGCCGTTCAGGCCCCTCCACGGGCTTCGTCGTCTACGGCCGGGCACCCGCGCCCACCGTCCGCCTCGCGCAGGAGCTGCGGGACAGCGTCGAGACGCTGGTCACCGCCGCGGTGGACTTCGACCGCTCGCTCGGCTTCTCGTGGGACGCGGTCGGCTCGGCGCTCGGCGTCACCAAGCAGGCCGTCCACCGGCGCTACGGTGCCCGGCGGGCGCAGAGCGCCGAGCCCGGCGCCGAGCGGGAGCCGCTGGCCGAGGGCACGACGACCCGGACCCTGGGACCGCTGCCCACGATCCCGGCGGCGCGCTCGGTGCCGCCGCAGCCGGTGCGCGAGGAGGCGGGCGCATCCCGCCCCGGCGCCTTCCCCGGCCCCCGCAACGGCTGACCCTTTCCCGTCGGGACGCCGACCCCCGACGAGCCCGCCCCCGGCGACCCGGCCCCAGGCCACCCCGCCGGGGGCTCCGTCGTTCCCGGCACCCGCCAAGGAACGGAAGACATGGGGTCCCCTACCCGCCCTCCGCCCGTTCCCCGGGCTCTGCCCGGACCCGGGACCGGGCAGAGCCCGGAGCCCTTTTCCAGCCCGTCCGGCGTTTGAGGACCGGGTCCGGGCGGAGCCCGGGGAACGGTGGAAGGGCGGGTAGGGGACAGCCCCGCAGGGCCCGCCTGTCCGGTCGGGCCGGGCCTGTCCGAGCCGGGAGTGCCTAGCCGATGTCCAGCGGATCGATCCGGATCCGGACCGCCTCCGCCGCCGGAACCCCCCGCGCCAGCCGAGCCACCTGCGCGGCCTTCAGCGCAGCCGCCAGCGCGGCCCCGCTCCCCGGCGGGACCCTGACCAGCGCCCGCTCCCCCGGAGACGGCTCCCCCCGCAGCGCGGGCAGCGGGACCGGCCCCAGCACCTCCGCGTCCGGGGGCAACCCGGCCCCCGCCAGGAAGGCTTCGACGACCTCCGCGCCGGCCCCGGAGACCGCCGCCATCCGGGACACCGGCGGGAACCCGAGCTGCGCCCGCTCCGCGAGCTCCCGCACCGCGTGCCCGACGGGATCCCACCGCACCAGCGCCTGCACCGGCCGCAGCGTCGGCTCGGCGACGACCACCACCTGCCCGTCTCCCCGTACCAGCGAGGCCGCCGCGATCCAGCGCCGCAGCGCGTCCTCGCTCGCCCGCAGGTCGGGCCGGCTCAGCATGGCCCAGCCGTCCAGCAGCAGCGCCGCCGCGTACCCGGCGCCCGCCGCGACCGGCTCGGCACCGGGCGTGGACACCACCAGCGCGGGCCGGTCCGGCACCTCGTCCAGGATGTGGTCGCGCCCGGAGGTCCGTACCGGGACGGCCGGGAAGGCCCGGCCCAGCTCCTCGGCGGTCCGCCGCGCGCCCACCACCTGGGCCCGCAGCCGGAACGATCCGCACTCCTCGCAGTGCCAGGCCGGCTCGGCCCGCCCGCACCACCCGCAGTGCAGGTCCCGCGCGTCGGGCGCCTCCAGCGGCCCCGCGCAGGCCGTGCACCGCGCCGGCGTCCGGCACCGCTCGCACGCCAGCCGGGGCACGTAGCCGCGCCGGGGCACCTGGACGAGTACGGGCCCGGTCTTCAGCCCCTCCCGTACGGTCTCCCACGCGAGGCTCGGCAGCCGGGCGGCCCGCGCGGCCCCGTCCCGGGCCAGCAGCTCGTCGCCGACGGTCCGGATCCGCGGCGCGTACGTCCGTACCGTCTCGCGGTCGGCGACCAGCGGCCGGGCCCAGCCGGACTCGACGAGCTGCGCGGCCTCCACCGTGCAGCTCGTGCTGCCCACCAGGAAGCCGCAGCCGTCGGTGACCGCGCGCAGTTCCAGTACCTCCCGCACGTGCGGGAACGGGGCGTGGACGTCGCTGTGGCTGGAGTCGCCGTCGTCCCAGACGGCGACGAGCCCGAGGTCCCGTACGGGAGCGAACATCGCGGCCCGGGTGCCGACCACGGCCCGCACCGAGCCCCGGCTGACGGCCAGCCACTGGCGGTAGCGCTTCTCCGGCCCGGACTCGGCGGTCAGCAGCGCGTGCCGCCCCTCGCCGAGCAGGGCGGTCAGCGCCGCGTCGACACGGCCCGCGGTGCGCCCGTCGGGGACCACCGCGAGGGCGCCGCGTCCGGAGGCGAGGGTGGCGGCCATGGCGCGGGCCAGCTCGTCGGCCCAGCCGGGGCCGGGCAGGGCCGTCCACACGGCACGCGGGGTACCACCGCCCGCCAGGGCCCGCAGGAAGCCGGGGCCCGCTCCGTAGCGCTCCCAGCCGGCGGGCTCGGGCGCGGCGGGCGGGGGGAGCGGTTCGGGGGACGGCTTGGCCTCTGCGCGGGCGCTGCGGGCGGGCAGCGCGAGCTGGAGCACGTCCGCGAGGCTGCCGGCGTACCGGTCGGCGACGGCGCGGGCGAGGGCGAGCATCCGGGGACCGAGGACGACCTCGGGCGAGACGACCTGGGCGAGGGCAGCGAGGGCCCCGTTGTAGTCGGACTCGGCGCGGCGCTCGATGACGAAGCCGTCGATGAGCCCCCCGCCCTCGCGGCGGCCGCCGTGGACCCGGTGGGAGCCCGCGCCGAATCGGACCCGGACACGGACACCGGGCTGGGCGGACTCGGCGAGCTCGGCGGGGACCGCGTAGTCGAAGAGCCGGTCGAGGTGGAGCACGCCCTTGTTCACGAGGACCCGGGCCACGGGCAGCTCCTCGGCCACGGAGGCCCCGCGCCACGTTCGCGGTTTGGCTTTGGGCGCCTTGGCCTTCGCCTCCGCGACCATCTCCCGCATCAGCGCGAGCTGCTCCGGCGGACCTCCCGGTCCGCTCTGCTCCCCCGCGTCATTGGTGCTGCTCACACCCGCATTCTTACCAAACCCCACCGACAACGGCGGACGGGGCGCCGCACGCGGACGGCCCCGGACCACAGGGGTCCGGGGCCGTCCGTCCATCGGGTGCTGCGGGGTCCTACAGGCCGGCGGCGGTGCGCAGGGCATCCACGCGGTCGGTGCGCTCCCAGGTGAAGTCCGGCAGCTCCCGGCCGAAGTGGCCGTACGCGGCGGTCTGGGCGTAGATCGGGCGCAGCAGGTCGAGGTCGCGGATGATCGCGGCCGGGCGCAGGTCGAAGACCTGGCCGATGGCGTTCTCGATCTTTTCCACGTCGACCTTGTGCGTGCCGAAGGTCTCCACGAACAGACCGACGGGCTCGGCCTTGCCGATGGCGTACGCGACCTGGACCTCGCAGCGCGAGGCGAGGCCGGCGGCGACCACGTTCTTGGCGACCCAGCGCATCGCGTAGGCGGCGCTGCGGTCGACCTTGGACGGGTCCTTGCCGGAGAAGGCGCCGCCGCCGTGGCGGGCCATGCCGCCGTAGGTGTCGATGATGATCTTGCGGCCGGTCAGGCCGGCGTCGCCCATCGGGCCGCCGATCTCGAAGCGGCCGGTCGGGTTGACCAGCAGGCGGTAGCCCTCGGTGTCCAGCTTGATGCCGTCCTCGACGAGCTGGGCCAGCACGTGCTCGACCACGAACTCACGGATGTCCGGAGCGAGCAGCGAGTCCAGGTCGATGTCCGCCGCGTGCTGCGAAGACACGACGACCGTGTCGAGACGGACGGCCTTGTCACCGTCGTACTCGATGGTGACCTGGGTCTTGCCGTCGGGACGCAGGTAGGGGATGGTCCCGTTCTTGCGGACCTCGGACAGCCGCTTGGACAGCCGGTGCGCGATGTGGATCGGGAGCGGCATCAGCTCGGGCGTCTCGTCGCAGGCGTAGCCGAACATCAGGCCCTGGTCGCCGGCACCCTGCTTGTCGAGCTCGTCCTCGTCGCCCTCGACGCGCTTCTCGTAGGCGGTGTCGACACCCTGCGCGATGTCCGGGGACTGCGCGCCGATGGACACCGACACGCCGCACGAGGCGCCGTCGAAGCCCTTCTTCGAGGAGTCGTAGCCGATCTCGAGGATCTTGTCGCGGACGAGCTGCGCGATCGGCGCGTACGCCTTCGTCGTCACCTCTCCCGCGATGTGGACGAGACCGGTGGTGATGAGGGTCTCCACGGCGACGCGCGAGGTCGGGTCCTCGGTGAGGAGCGCGTCGAGAATGGTGTCGCTGATCTGGTCAGCGATCTTGTCGGGGTGACCCTCGGTCACAGACTCCGAGGTGAACAGGCGACGGGACACAACGCTCCCTGGGGTTGCAGCGGCTGCTGGCTGAAATTTTGGTGGAACCACATCGGAGGCTGCGCCCGATCACGTCCCGGCTGCAGTTTATCGGTCGCCACCGTTCGCTGGACCACCCGTCTCGCCCTATGGGAGCCGTGTGACCTGCGACACTCCATTCTTACCCAAGCAGCAGCCCGCTGAAAGAGCCTCCGCTCAGGCGCGTCGCGCCCCGAGGCGCGGTACCACCTGATCCCACACCACGTCTGCGAGCGACTCCTTCGGACCGTAGGGGACGGCCAACTCGCTTCCGTCGGAGGACAGGATGACCGCCTCGTTCTCCTCGGAACCGAAGGTCTTCGCCTCACCCACCTCGTTGACGACGAGAAGGTCACACCCCTTGCGGAGGAGCTTTGTACGCCCGTTCGCGAGCACGTCGTCGGTCTCGGCGGCGAAGCCCACCACGACCTGGCCCTCCCGAGCCCGGTCGGCGGAAATCTCCGCAAGAATGTCTGGATTTCGTACGAGGACGACCGGTGCGGGCTCCTGCCCGTCCTTCTTCTTGATCTTCCCACCCGCGTACTCGGCCGGCCGGAAGTCGGCCACGGCCGCGGCCATCACCACCGCGTCGGCGTCCGCGGCGGCCTTGAGTACGGCCTCGCGGAGCTGCAGCGCCGTCCCCACCCGTACGAGGTCCACCCCGGCCGGGTCGGCGAGAGCGGTGTTGGCGGAGACCAGGGTGACCCGGGCGCCGCGGGCGACCGCGGTACGGGCGAGGGCGTAGCCCTGCTTGCCCGAGGAGCGGTTGCCGAGGAAGCGGACGGGGTCCAGCGGTTCGCGCGTCCCGCCCGCGCTGATCACCACGTGCCGGCCGGCGAGGTCGGGCTCGGCCACCCCGCCGGCGCGGCCGCGCCTTCTCAATACGTTCGCGCACACCTCGAAGATCTCCTCGGGGTCGGGCAGCCGCCCCTTGCCGGTGTCCTTGCCGGTGAGCCGGCCGACGGCGGGCTCGATGACCACGGCACCGCGCCGGCGCAGCGTGGCCACGTTCTCCCGGGTGGCCGGGTGCTCCCACATCTCGGTGTGCATCGCGGGTGCGAACACCACGGGGCAGCGCGCGGTGAGGAGGGTGTTGGTGAGCAGGTCGTCCGCCAGCCCGTGGGCGGCCTTGGCGAGCATGTCGGCGGTGGCGGGGGCGACGACGACGAGGTCGGCGGACTGCCCGATGCGTACGTGCGGCACCTCGTGGACGCTCTCCCAGACCTCGGCGGAGGCCGGGTTGCCGGAGAGGGCGGCCCAGGTGGCTTCCCCGACGAAGTTCAGCGACGCGGCCGTCGGCACCACGCGTACGTCGTGCCCGGACTCGGTCAGCCGGCGCAGCAGCTCGCACGCCTTGTAAGCGGCGATCCCGCCGCTGACTCCGAGCACGACCTTCGGCTTACCCACCACACACGCCCCTTCGGCTGATGACCACCATCACACCTCTATGACACCTATGACACACCACAGGCCCGGCAGATGTTCTGCCGGGCCTGTGGTGAAAGGAAAACTCGTGCCTTACTGAGCCGGGGCCTCGATGGCCTCGGAGGTCAGCAGACCCGCGTTGATCTCGCGCAGCGCGATCGAAAGCGGCTTCTCGTGGACGTGGGTGTCCACCAGCGGGCCGACGTACTCGAGCAGGCCCTCACCGAGCTGCGAGTAGTACGCGTTGATCTGACGCGCGCGCTTGGCCGCGTAGATCACGAGGCTGTACTTCGAGTCCGTGGCCTCGAGCAGCTCGTCGATCGGCGGGTTGATGATGCCCTCGGGCGCAGTAATGGAAGAGGACACGCTCTACCTTCCGAAGATGGGGTAAGACCTAGATGTGTCGGATTCGGACCGTGCGGACCGGTTGAACACCGGTCAACGATCAGACGACATTCATCAACGTTAGCAGCTCGCGCGCCACGTCCTCGACCGAGGTGTTGACCAGGGTGGTGTCGAACTCGGATTCGGCAGCCAGTTCGATCTTGGCGGCGCCGAGCCTGCGCTCGACGACCTCCGCCGATTCGGTGCCCCGGCCGGTGAGCCGGCGGACCAGCTCGTCCCAGCTCGGAGGAGCCAGGAAGACCAGCTGTGCCTCGGACATGGACTCGCGTACGAGCCGTGCGCCCTGGAGGTCGATCTCCAGCAGGACCGGCTCGCCGTTCTCCAGGCGTTCCAGCACTGCGCCGCGGGGTGTGCCGTAGCGGTTGCCCGCGAACTCGGCCCACTCCAGCAGCTCGCCGTTGGCGATCAGCTTGTCGAACTCGTCGTCGTTGACGAAGAAGTAGTGGACTCCGTGTCGCTCACCGGGCCGCGGCTTGCGGGTGGTGGCCGACACCGAGAGCCAGACCTCGGGGTGAACCTTGCGCATATGCGCGACGACCGTGCTCTTGCCGACCCCCGAAGGGCCGGAGAGCACGGTCAGCCGCGGACGAACCTCTGCTGCCATAGAGCGATTATCCAGCTTCTCGGGACTGCCTGAGAACGCTGGGAGAACTTCGGACGACGCCTTAGGCGGCGTTGCCGCCGAACTCGCGCTCCAGAGAGGCGATCTGGTTGGAACCGAGACCTCGGACACGCCGGGACTCGGAGATGCCGAGGCGCTCCATGAGCTGCTTGGCGCGCACCTTGCCGACGCCAGGCAGGGACTCCAGGAGAGCGGAAACCTTCATCTTGCCGATGACGTCGTTCTCCTGACCCAGCTTGATGACGTCATGCAGGGAGGCGCCGGAGTGCTTGAGTCGATTCTTCACCTCGGCCCGCTCCCGGCGAGCCGCGGCGGCCTTTTCGAGCGCTGCTGCGCGCTGTTCAGGGGTAAGGGGCGGAAGAGCCACGCCTACGTCACCTCGGATGTCGAACTGTCGGATACGGACCAGTGAGATGCCGGAAGGCATCACACCAGGCGAGTTCCCGAACAGCGGTGGTGCTCGATCGCTGCTCGTTCACTCTGCTCGGAGACTAGCGGCCATGACCGCTCCAGTCAGCGAGAACGGACGAAAAGTCCTGGTCAGCCTCCACTGAACCGTACATCACGGACAAACCACCCCGGTTTTGTCCGGTGAAAGACGTTCGAATTTCGTCAGAGAGTGCGATGAGACCGTCCGACGGCGTCCTCGAACGCCCCGATCCCGCGTGCGGCGAGTGCCGCGCGCAGGTCGTCACGGATCCTCAGGGGCGCGGACGGATCGTTGAACAGCGCGGTCCCCACCGCCACGCCCGAAGCGCCGGCGAGGACGAATTCGAGCGCGTCCCGGCCGGAGGCGATCCCGCCCATCCCGAGGACGGGGACCCGCCGGACGGGCGCCGGCCGCCGGCATCGCCCCGTGGACCTGGTGGACGCAGCGGACGGCGACGGGCCGGATCGCCGGGCCGGAGAGGCCGCCGGTGACCCCGGCGAGGGCCGGGCGCATGGTGTCGGTGTCGATGGCCATCCCGAGGACGGTGTTGATCATCGAGAGCCCGTCGGCGCCATCCTCCGTGCACGCGGCGGCCACGTCGGTGATCCGTGTCACATCGGGGGTCGGCTTGGCGTAGACGGGCAGCGCGGGGTCGGCCGCGGCCTTGACCGCCTTGACCATCTCGAAGGAGGCCTCGGCGTCGCAGCCGAAGACGAGACCGCGGTTCGCGACGTTGGGGCAGGAGATGTTGGCCTCGATGCCGACCACTCCGGGCCGCCCGGTCAGCCGGGCGGCCGCCTCGGCGAACTCCTCCGTACGCTCGCCCGCGACCGATACCAGGACCCGTGCCCCGCGCTCGGCCAGCCAGGGCAGATCGTGCTCGACGAAGCGGTCGATGCGGAGCCCTGGAGCCCGATGGAGTTCAGCATCCCGCTCGGGGTCTCGGCCATCGCAGCCGGAGGCGGTGGAGACGGGGTTCGGGAGGGTGACGCGGGCACCGAGGGGTGCGGACATGCCCACGTCTTCGGGCCTGAGGGCACTCACAGGGCTCGGAGGACTCAGAGGACGCGGAGGGCTCGGAGGATTCACCGGTCGCTCGCCTTCGGGGTCATGGCGGCCGCGCCTTCGAGGTCCTCGGGCAGGGTTCCGGCGTCGTCCCAGCGGACGGTGGTGCCGTCGAAAACGGGTCCGGATGTGCAGGAGCGAAGGAATCGGATGACGCCGTCGGGGCCGGTGACGGGCAGGACGCAGCTCATGCAGATCCCGATGCCGCAGGCCATGGCCTCTTCGACGGCGGTGTGGGCGGCGGCTCCGGCGGCGGTCTCCGTGACGGCCTTGAGCATGCCCATCGGACCGCAGGAGTGGACCTCGGTGGCCCCGATGGGGCACGCGGGGCGCTCCGTCCGGGCGTAGGGGCCGTAACCCCCCACCCCATGATCGCCCGGGGCCGTCCCGCACCAGACCGGTCCGAAGCCCCGACCTGCCGGGCCGTACGCCCTGCCCCCAGCCGCGCCCACACCCTCCCGCTGCGCGGGGCGGAGTCCCCTACCCGCCCTTCCACCGTTCCCCGGGCCAGCCCAGACCCGGTCCTCAAACGCCGGACGGGCTGGGAAGGGGTACCGGGCTGCGCCCGGACCCCCTGGGGCTCCGCCCCAGACCCCGGTCCTCAAACGACGGACGGCTGAAAAGCCAGACCCCGGCCCTCGCGCGCCGGACCGCTGAAAAGCCGGACCCCCGCCCGCCAGACCCCGCGCCTCGAACGCCGGCGAGGCCGGATTTGGCCGACGCCGGCTCGCACGCGCAGCGCACTCCCAGCCCCTCCGGCGTTTGAGGAGCGGGGGTCCGGGGGCGGGGCCCCCGGAAACGGCGCCGCACGCGACAAGGGGTCCGGGGCGGCCCGGGGAACGGGCGACGGCCGGGTAGGGGACCCGGGCCCGCGCGGCGGACCCGTCGGCTACGCCTCGACCGCGGTGCGGATCTCGTCCGCGAAGGTCTGGGCCGCAGCCCGGAGCGCGGCCGCGTCGGGGCCGTGCTTCAGGACGCCCCGCGACACGTTCGGCACGACGTTGCGGACGGCCGAGCCGAACACCGACGGAAGGTCCGCCGCCGTCGCGCCCTGCGCCCCGATGCCGGGGGCCAGCAGCGGCCCGTTGATGTCCAGGTCGAAGGAGGACAGGTCCCCGAGGGTCGCCCCGACCACGGCTCCGAAGGAGCCCATCGGGGAGGCACCCGCGTTCTCCGCCGCCAGGTGGGCCAGCATCGTCGCGCCGATCGTCCGGCCGTCCTCCCGTACCGCCCGCTGGACCTCCGCACCCTCCGGGTTGGAGGTCAGGGCGAGGACGAACAGACCGGCCCCCGACGCCCGCGCCAGCTCCACCGCGGGAGCGAGCGAGCCGTAGCCCAGGTACGGGGAGACCGTCAGCGCGTCGGAGAAGAGCGGCGAGGACGGTGAGAGGAAGGTCTCCGCGTACGCGGCCATCGTCGAGCCGATGTCACCGCGCTTCGCGTCCATGACGACCAGCGTGCCCGCCGCGCGGGCGTCGGCCACCGTCTGCTCCAGTACGGCGATACCGCGCGAGCCGAACCGCTCGAAGAACGCCACCTGCGGCTTGAAGACCGCGACCGAGTCGGCGAGCGCCTCGACCACCGTGCGGGAGAACTTCTCCAGGCCCGCGATGTCGTCGTTCAGGCCCCAGGAGGCCAGCAGCGCCGCGTGCGGGTCGATGCCGACGCACAGCGGGCCACGGGTGTCCATAGCCTCGCGCAGCCGCGTACCGAACGGGATCACAGGAGTCGCAGGGGTCACAGCGCGGCCTTTCGGGTTTCCGCGCCCACCGCTTCGGCGAGCGTCGCGTACGGGCTGGCGGCCAGGCGCGCGGCCAGGCCCTTGTGGATGGCGCGGGCGTAGCAGGGGCCCTCGTAGATGAAGGCGCTGTAGCCCTGGACCAGGCTGGCGCCGGCCAGGATCCGCTGCCAGGCGTCCTCGGCGTTCTCGATGCCGCCGACGCCGACCAGGACCAGCCGGTCGCCGACGCGGGCGTACAGCCGGCGCAGGACCTCCAGCGAGCGCTCCTTGACCGGGGCGCCGGACAGGCCGCCGGTCTCCTTGATCAGCGACGGGTCGGACTTCAGGCCCAGGCCCTCGCGGGCGATCGTCGTGTTCGTCGCGATGACGCCGTCGAGGCCCAGCTCCAGGGCCAGGTCGGCGACCGCGTCCACGTCCTCGTCCGCGAGGTCCGGCGCGATCTTGACGAGCAGCGGGACCCGCCGGTCGGTGACGGCGCGGTCCGCCGCCTCGCGCACGGCGCTCAGCAGGGGCCGCAGGGACTCCGTGGCCTGGAGGTTGCGCAGGCCCGGGGTGTTCGGGGAGGAGACGTTGACGACGAGGTAGTCCGCGTGCCGGGCGAGGCGCTCGGTGGAGGCGACGTAGTCCGCGACGGCCTCCTCCTCGGGAACGACCTTCGTCTTGCCGATGTTGACGCCGACGACCGTCCGGCCGCGCCGTGTGCCGAGGGCCGCCTCACGGGCCGCCAGGCGGTCCGCCACGGCCGCCGAGCCCTCGTTGTTGAAGCCCATGCGGTTGATCAGCGCGCGGTCCGGGACCAGCCGGAACAGCCGCTTCTTCGGGTTGCCGGGCTGGGCCTCGGCGGTGACGGTGCCGATCTCGATGTGGTCGAAGCCGAGCATCGACATCCCGTCGATGGCGACGGCGTTCTTGTCGAAGCCGGCCGCGAGCCCGAAGGGGCCGTGCATCCGCAGTCCGAGGGCCTCGGTGCGCAGGGAGGCGTACCGGGGGGCCAGGTAGGCGGCGACGAAGGTGCGCAGCACCGGAATGCGGGCGGCGAGGCGGATCCAGCGGAAGGCCATGTAGTGGGCCTGCTCCGGGTCCATCCGCTTGAAGACCAGGTTGAAGAAGAGTTTGTACATCGTGCAGGGGTTCCCTTGTGCGCTCATGAAGCTCATGAAGAGGGGGACGACCGTCGCGCTTCGCGCTGGACGGTGTCCCCCTCCCCTCTACGGGCCGTGCGGGCTTCTCGATCCTGGCGGGACCTAGTCGCGGGCCGCCGTCAGCCGCTCCGCGTGCTCCTGGAGCGAGCAGACGCCGACGTCGCCGCGGTTGAGCGCGTCGATGCCCTGGACGGCCGCGGCGAGCGCCTGGACCGTCGTGAGGCACGGGACGCCGCGCGCCACGGCGGCCGTACGGATCTCGTAGCCGTCGAGGCGGCCACCGGTGCCGTACGGGGTGTTGACGATCAGGTCGACCTGGCCGTCGTGGATGAGCTGGACGATGGTCTTCTCGCCGTCCGGGCCCTCGCCCTCGCTGAGCTTGCGCACGACGGTGGCGTTGATGCCGTTGCGGCGCAGGACCTCGGCGGTTCCGGAGGTGGCCATCAGCTCGAAGCCGTGGGCGACGAGCTCGCGCGCCGGGAAGATCATCGTGCGCTTGTCGCGGTTGGCGACGGAGATGAAGGCGCGGCCCTTGGTCGGCAGCGGGCCGTAGGCGCCGGCCTGCGACTTGGCGTACGCCGTGCCGAAGACGGAGTCGATGCCCATGACCTCGCCGGTGGAGCGCATCTCCGGGCCGAGGACGGTGTCGACGCCGCGGCCGTGGATGTCGCGGAAGCGCGACCACGGCATGACGGCCTCCTTGACGGAGATCGGCGCGTCGAGCGGCAGGGTGCCGCCGTCGCCGGTCTTCGGGAGCATGCCCTCTTCGCGGAGCTCGGCGATGGTGGTGCCGAGCGAGATGCGGGCGGCGGCCTTCGCGAGCGGGACGGCGGTCGCCTTCGAGGTGAAGGGGACGGTCCGGGAGGCGCGCGGGTTGGCCTCCAGGACGTAGAGGATGTCACCCGCCATCGCGAACTGGATGTTGATCAGGCCGCGGACGCCGACGCCCTTGGCGATTGCCTCGGTGGAGGCGCGCAGGCGCTTGATGTCGTAGCCGCCGAGGGTGATCGGGGGCAGGGCGCAGGCCGAGTCGCCCGAGTGGATGCCGGCTTCCTCGATGTGCTCCATGACGCCGCCGAGGTAGAGCTCGGTGCCGTCGTAGAGGGCGTCGACGTCGATCTCGATGGCGTCGTCGAGGAACCGGTCGACCAGCACGGGGCGGGTCGGGGAGATCTCGGTGGACTCGGCGATGTACGAGGACAGCCGGTCCTCGTCGTAGACGATCTCCATGCCGCGGCCGCCGAGCACGTACGAGGGGCGTACGAGGACGGGGTAGCCGATCTCGTCGGCGATGGCCTTGGCGCCGGCGAAGGTGGTGGCGGTGCCGTGCTTGGGGGCGGGCAGGCCGGCTTCGGCGAGGACCTGGCCGAAGGCGCCGCGGTCCTCGGCAGCGTGGATGGCCTCCGGCGGGGTGCCGACGACGGGGACGCCGTTGTCCTTGAGGGCCTGGGCGAGGCCCAGGGGGGTCTGGCCGCCGAGCTGGACGATGACACCGGCGATGGGACCCGCGAGGGACTCCGCGTGGACGATCTCCAGCACGTCTTCGAGCGTGAGCGGCTCGAAGTACAGGCGGTCGGAGGTGTCGTAGTCGGTGGAGACGGTCTCCGGGTTGCAGTTGACCATCACGGTCTCGTAGCCGGCGTCGCTGAGGGCGAAGGAGGCGTGGACGCAGGAGTAGTCGAACTCGATGCCCTGGCCGATGCGGTTCGGGCCGGAGCCCAGGATGATGACCGCGGGCTTCTCGCGCGGGGCGACCTCGGACTCCTCGTCGTAGGACGAGTAGAAGTACGGGGTCTTCGCGGCGAACTCGGCGGCGCAGGTGTCGACCGTCTTGTAGACCGGGCGGACGCCGAGCGCGTGGCGGACCTCGCGGACGACGTCCTCGCGCAGGCCGCGGATCTCGGCGATCTGGAAGTCGGAGAAGCCGTGGCGCTTGGCTTCCGCGAGCAGCTCGGGGTGGAGCTTGTCGGCGGCGGCCAGCTCGTCCGCGATCTCCTTGATGAGGAAGAGCTGGTCGACGAACCAGGGGTCGATCTTCGTGTACTCGAAGACCTCTTCCTGGGTGGCGCCGGCGCGGATGGCCTGCATGACGGTGTTGATGCGGCCGTCGGTCGGGCGGACCGCGGTGGCGAGAAGCTCTTCCTTGTCGCCGGTGGGGCCGACGAAGGTGAACTGCGAGCCCTTCTTCTCCAGCGAGCGCAGGGCCTTCTGCAGGGCCTCGGTGAAGTTGCGGCCGATGGCCATGGCCTCGCCCACCGACTTCATGGTGGTGGTGAGGGTGGCGTCGGCGAGCGGGAACTTCTCGAAGGCGAAGCGCGGGGCCTTGACGACGACGTAGTCGAGGGACGGCTCGAAGGAGGCCGGCGTCTTCTCGGTGATGTCGTTGGGGACCTCGTCGAGCGTGTAGCCGATGGCCAGCTTGGCGGCGATCTTGGCGATCGGGAAGCCGGTGGCCTTCGACGCGAGCGCCGAGGAGCGCGAGACGCGCGGGTTCATCTCGATGACGATGACGCGGCCGTCGACCGGGTCGATCGCGAACTGGATGTTGCAGCCGCCGGTGTCGACGCCGACCTCGCGGATGATCGCGATGCCGATGTCGCGCAGCCGCTGGTACTCGCGGTCGGTGAGCGTCATGGCGGGGGCGACGGTGATCGAGTCACCGGTGTGGACGCCCATCGGGTCGAAGTTCTCGATGGAGCAGACGACGACGACGTTGTCCTTGGTGTCGCGCATCAGCTCCAGCTCGTACTCCTTCCAGCCGAGGATGGACTCCTCCAGGAGCACCTCGGTGGTCGGGGAGAGCATCAGGCCCTGGCCGGCGATGCGGCGCAGCTCGTCCTCGTCGTGGGCGAAGCCGGAGCCGGCGCCGCCCATGGTGAAGGAGGGGCGCACGACGACGGGGTAGCCGCCCAGCGTGTCGACGCCCTGGATGATGTCGTCCATCGTGTGGCAGATGACCGAGCGGGCGGACTCGCCGTAGCCGATCTTGGCGCGGACGGCTTCGACGACGCCCTTGAAGAGGTCGCGGTCCTCGCCCTTGTTGATCGCCTCGACGTTGGCGCCGATGAGCTCGACGCCGTACTTCTCCAGCACACCCTGCTCGTGCATGGAGATGGCGGTGTTCAGCGCGGTCTGGCCGCCGAGGGTCGGGAGCAGCGCGTCGGGGCGCTCCTTCGCGATGATCTTCTCGACGAACTCGGGGGTGATCGGCTCGACGTACGTGGCGTCGGCGATCTCCGGGTCGGTCATGATCGTGGCGGGGTTGGAGTTCACCAGGATCACCCGCAGGCCCTCGGCCTTGAGGATGCGGCAGGCCTGGGTCCCGGAGTAGTCGAACTCGGCGGCCTGGCCGATGACGATCGGGCCGGAGCCGATGACCAGGACGGACTGGATATCGGTGCGCTTAGGCACGATCGGCCTCCATCTGGGCGGTGTTCATCAAAGACGTGAAGCGGTCGAAGAGGTACGCGGCGTCGTGCGGGCCGGCGGCCGCTTCGGGGTGGTACTGGACGGAGAAGGCCGGCTGGTCGAGCAGCTGGAGGCCTTCCACGACGTTGTCGTTCAGGCAGACGTGGGAGACCTCGGCGCGGCCGTAGGGGGTCTCGGAGACCTTGTCGAGGGGCGCGTCCACGGCGAAGCCGTGGTTGTGCGCGGTGATCTCGACCTTGCCGGTGGTGCGGTCCTGCACCGGCTGGTTGATGCCGCGGTGGCCGTACTTCAGCTTGTAGGTGCCGAAGCCGAGCGCGCGGCCCAGGATCTGGTTGCCGAAGCAGATGCCGAAGAGCGGGGTCTTGCGGGCGAGGACGCCCTGCATGACGGAGACCGCGTGGTCGGCGGTGGCGGGGTCGCCCGGGCCGTTGGAGAAGAACACGCCGTCGGGGTCGACCGCGTACACGTCCTCGACGGTGGCGGTGGCGGGGAGCACGTGCACCTCGATGCCGCGCTCGGCCATCCGGTGCGGGGTCATGCCCTTGATGCCGAGGTCCACGGCGGCCACGGTGAACTTCTTCTCACCGATCGCGGGAACGACGTACGCCTCCTTGGTGGCGACCTCGGCGGAGAGGTCGGCGCCCTTCATCTGCGGGGCTTCCTTGACGCGGGCCAGCAGGGCGGCGTCGCGGACGCCGTCCCAGGCCTCGCCCGAGAAGATGCCGACGCGCATGGCGCCGCGCTCGCGCAGGTGGCGGGTCAGGGCGCGGGTGTCGATGCCGGAGATCCCGACGACGCCCTGCTTGACGAGCTCCTCGTCCAGCGAGCGCACCGAGCGCCAGTTGGAGGGGACGCGGGCGGGGTCGCGTACGACGTAGCCGGCGACCCAGATGCGGGAGGACTCGGGGTCCTCGTCGTTGACGCCGGTGTTACCCACGTGCGGGGCGGTCATCACGACGACCTGTCGGTGGTACGACGGGTCGGTGAGGGTCTCCTGGTAGCCGGTCATGCCGGTGGAGAACACGGCCTCGCCGAAGGTCTCCCCCACAGCGCCGTAGGCGCGGCCGCGGAAGATCCGACCGTCCTCCAGGACGAGTACGGCGGGAGCTTTGGCTGCTCCCCTGGTGGAGGTCGTCATCGTTCGGCGCCTTCCGTCGTGGTGATTGAGTGGTTCATGAGGTTGATCGCTTCGACCCAGGCGGCGTGTTCGGCCGCGCGGTCGGAGCGGAATCCGGAGTCGATCAGCCTGTCGCCGTGCGCCCATGTGACGACGAGGAGACCGCCCTCGGTGAGTACCTTGCCCGCGATTCCCTTGTCGAGGCGGGCGCCGCGCAGCTGCGCGGCCGGTACGAAGAAGTCGGTGGCACCCGGACGGACCACGTCGAGGCCCGCGTCGGTGAGCGCGAGCTCGACCCGGCTGCGGACGCCCAGTCCGTGGGCGACGATCCGGTCGAGCCACTGCCCGGCGGTCGTGGACCCGTGGTACCGGCCGGTCAGGGCCAGCCGGTGCTCGGGGAGGCCGCCGGGGGCGGCGGGCAGCTCCGGCAGATCGCTCTGCAAGGTGCCGCGCCATTTCCAGCCCTGCCGCATCAGCCAGTACACGAAGGCGATGAAGACGAGCAGACCGATCACCCACGCGATGCGGGCGCCCCAGTCCGTCACCTCCGCCGACTTCCGTGTCGCCTCGGCGGCCAGTTGGATTACTGCAGGTGTCACGCCAGCGTCCCGTCCACGACCGTTGCCCGGCCCCGCAGGAAGGTGTGAGTGACGCGCCCCGGCAGCTCACGGCCCTCGTAAGGCGTGTTGCGGCTGCGGGAGGCGAAGTGTGCGGGGTCCACGACACCACGGTACGAGGTATCGACCAAGGTCAGGTTCGCGGGTTCACCTGCCGAGACGGGGCGTCCGTGGTTCGGGAGGCTGCCGATGCGCGCCGGAGCGAAGGACATGCGTTCGGCGACGCCCGCCCAGTCGAGCAGTCCGGTCTCCACCATCGTCTGCTGGACGACCGAGAGCGCGGTCTCCAGGCCCACCATGCCCATGGCGGCGGCGGCCCACTCGCAGTCCTTGTCCTCGTGCGGGTGCGGGGCGTGGTCGGTGGCGACGATGTCGATCGTGCCGTCGGCGAGCGCCTCGCGCAGGGCCAGCACGTCGGCCTCGGTGCGAAGCGGCGGGTTGACCTTGTAGACCGGGTTGTACGAGCGCACGAGCTCGTCGGTGAGGAGCAGGTGGTGCGGGGTGACCTCGGCGGTGACGTCGATGCCGCGGGACTTGGCCCAGCGGATGATCTCGACGGAGCCGGCGGTGGAGAGGTGGCAGATGTGGACGCGGGAGCCGACGTGCTCGGCGAGCAGGACGTCGCGGGCGATGACCGATTCCTCGGCGACGGCCGGCCAGCCGCCGAGGCCGAGCTCGGCGGAGACGATGCCCTCGTTCATCTGGGCGCCCTCGGTGAGGCGGGGCTCCTGGGCGTGCTGGGCGACGACGCCGCCGAAGGCCTTCACGTACTCCAGGGCGCGGCGCATGATCACGGCGTCGTCCACGCACTTGCCGTCGTCGGAGAAGACGGTGACGCGGGCGGCGGACTCGTGCATGGCACCCAGCTCGGAGAGCTGCTTGCCCTCCAGGCCGACGGTGACGGCGCCGATGGGCTGCACGTCGCAGTAGCCGGACTCCTTGCCCAGGCGCCACACCTGCTCGACGACGCCGGCGGTGTCGGCGACAGGGAAGGTGTTGGCCATCGCGAAGACGGCGGTGTAGCCGCCGGAGGCGGCCGCGCGGGTTCCGGTGAGGACGGTCTCGGAGTCCTCGCGGCCGGGCTCGCGCAGGTGGGTGTGGAGGTCGACGAGGCCGGGGAGGAGGACCTGGCCCGCGGCCTCGATGACGGTCGCGTCGCCGGCGTCGAGGTCCGTGCCCACGGCGGCGATGGTCTCGCCGTCGATCAGGACGTCCTGGACGTCGCCACCGAGTACCTTCGCGCCACGGATAAGGATCTTGCTCATCTTTACTTGCTCTCCTCGGTGCGGGGCGTGCTGGTGGTGGTGACGGCCGGCTCGGAGCCTCCGAGCAGCAGGTACAGGACGGCCATGCGGATCGAGACGCCGTTGGTGACCTGCTCGATGACCGTGCAGCGGTCGGAGTCGGCGACCTCGGCGGTGATCTCCATGCCGCGGACCATGGGGCCGGGGTGCATCACGATGGCGTGCTCGGGCATGCGGGCCATCCTGGCGCCGTCCAGGCCGTAGCGGCGGGAGTACTCGCGCTCGGTGGGGAAGAAGGCGGCGTTCATCCGCTCGCGCTGCACCCGCAGCATCATCACGGCGTCGGACTTCGGCAGCACCTCGTCCAGGCTGTACGAGATCTCGCACGGCCAGGCCTCGACGCCGACCGGCACCAGGGTGGGCGGGGCCACCAGGGTGACCTGGGCGCCGAGGGTGTGCAGCAGGTGGACGTTGGAGCGGGCGACCCGGCTGTGCAGGACGTCGCCGACGATGGTGATCCGGCGTCCGTTCAGGTCCTTGCCGAGCCCGGCGTCCCTGCCGACCAGGCGGCGGCGCATGGTGAAGGCGTCGAGCAGGGCCTGGGTGGGGTGCTCGTGGGTGCCGTCGCCGGCGTTGATCACCGGGGCGTCGATCCAGCCGGAGGTGGCGAGCCGGTAGGGGGCGCCGGAGGCGTGGTGGCGGATGACGACCGCGTCGACGCCCATGGCCTCCAGGGTCTGGGCGGTGTCCTTGAGGGACTCGCCCTTGGAGACGCTGGAGCCCTTGGCCGCGAAGTTGATGACATCGGCGGAGAGGCGCTTCTCGGCGGCCTCGAAGGAGATCCGGGTCCGGGTCGAGTCCTCGAAGAAGAGGTTGCAGATCGTGCGGCCGCGCAGGGTAGGCAGCTTCTTGATCGGCCGGTCCGCGACTCGGGCCATCTCCTCGGCGGTATCGAGGATCAGGACGGCGTCGTCGCGCGTGAGATCGGCGGCCGAGATGAGGTGGCGCTTCATCCGGGTGCTCCGTAAGTCGGTGAGGTCAAAGCCGTGGTGAGGTCAAAGCCGTGGTGAGGTCAAAGCCGTGGTGAGTTCAAAGCCGTGGTGCGGCAAAGCCGTGGTGGGGCGAAGCCGGAGGGCAGACAGGCTGGGGGTACGGGCAGGGCAGGCTCCGGCACGGACCCCGAGGGGCCCGGCCGTCCGCGGGCGGCTACTGCCCGGCTGCCCGGTCGGTCCGCTGGCCGAGCAGTACGGCGTCTCGGCCGTCCTCCTCCTGGACCTGGACCTGGACGTTCTCGCGCAGCGACGTGGGGAGGTTCTTGCCGACGTAGTCGGCGCGGATCGGCAGTTCGCGGTGGCCGCGGTCGACGAGGACCGCGAGCTGCACCGCGCGGGGGCGGCCGAGGTCGCCGAGGGCGTCGAGGGCGGCGCGGATGGTGCGGCCGGAGAAGAGAACGTCGTCGACGAGGACGACCAGGCGGCCGTCGATGTCGTCGCCGGGAATCTCGGTGCGGCCGATCGCCCGGGCCGGCTTCATCCGCAGGTCGTCGCGGTACATGGTGATGTCGAGGGAGCCGACCGGGATCTTCGCACCGGTGATCTCTTCGAGCTTGGCGGCCAGCCGGCGGGCGAGGAACACGCCGCGGGTGGGAATGCCGAGGAGCACCACGTCGTCGGCGCCCTTGGCGCGTTCGACGATTTCGTGGGCGATGCGGGTCAGAACCCGGGCGATGTCCTGCGCTTCGAGAACCGGGCGCATGACGTCGGCAGCCGAATCCTGCTGATCGTGCTGAGTGTCCATGAAAAGGACCTCCTTCTCCGCCTCACGGGACGGACCTTAAAGGACGTCGGATGTACGCGTTCCACGGTACCAGGGAGATTCCCGCGACCTGGCATCGGGGCAGACCAGGCCCCCTCTTAAGTGGGCGTTGGAGACCATTCGGCTTGACGCATCCAAGTAACGCTGCGTAACCTCACAGTGAGTTACCAGCCGCGCGGCGGAGCCGCACGTGGTCATGTCGTCACAGCGTCCGGGAGCGTTATGTCCAGCGAATACGCCAAACAGCTCGGGGCCAAGCTCCGCGCCATCCGCACCCAGCAGGGCCTTTCCCTCCACGGTGTCGAGGAGAAGTCCCAGGGCCGGTGGAAGGCCGTGGTGGTCGGTTCTTACGAGCGCGGAGACCGTGCCGTGACCGTCCAGCGTCTCGCCGAGCTGGCGGACTTCTACGGGGTTCCCGTGCAGGAACTGCTGCCGGGTACGACCCCCGGCGGAGCGGCCGAGCCGCCGCCGAAGCTGCGCCTGGACCTGGAGCGCCTGGCCCACGTGCCCGCCGAGAAGGCCGGCCCGCTGCAGCGTTACGCGGCGACCATCCAGAGCCAGCGCGGCGACTACAACGGCAAGGTGCTGTCGATCCGCCAGGACGACCTGCGCACGCTCGCCGTCATCTACGACCAGTCGCCCTCGGTCCTGACCGAGCAGCTCATCAGCTGGGGCGTGCTGGACGCGGACGCGCGCCGTGCGGTGGCGCACGAGGACATCTAGTCCCCCAAGCCTCAGCAGAAACGTTTACCGGTGGGTGCCGGGAGCCGAAACGCTCCCGGCACCCACCGGTTTTTTCATGCCTCCGGGCATCCCGGGCATACGACGGAGGGCCCGCAGCGCGGTTGCGCTGCGGGCCCTCCGTTCTCGCCGTACCGGCGCCTGTCAGCTCTCGCTGCGGCGCAGCTTCGGCTTGAGGTCCTTGAAGCGGCCGAGCAGCCCGTTCACGAACGAGGGCGACTCGTCCGTGGAGAACTCCTTGGCCAGCTGTACGGCCTCGTCGATGGCCACGGCGTCCGGGGTTCCGTCGACCCAGATCAGCTCGTAGGCACCGAGACGCACGATGTTCCGGTCGACGACCGGCATGCGGTCGAGGTCCCAGTCCACGGCGTAGGTGGCGATCAGATCGTCGATGCGGTCCACCTTGTCGGCGTACCCCTCGACGAGTTCCATGGTGAACTCGTTCACCGCGGGCTGGCGGTCGGTGTCCGACCGCGAGTGGCGGACCCAGTCCGCGAGGACCTCGCGCACGGAGACCCCGCGCTGGTCGGCCTCGAACAGGATCTGGAAAGCGCGCTTGCGCGCGTTGCTCCGGGCAGCCACGGTTAGCTGTTCACCCGGCCGAGGTAGTCGCTGGTGCGGGTGTCGACCTTGATCTTCTCGCCGGTGTTGATGAAGAGCGGGACCTGGATCTCGTGGCCCGTCTCCAGCGTCGCCGGCTTGGTGCCACCGGTCGAGCGGTCGCCCTGGACGCCCGGGTCGGTGTGCTCGATGGTCAGTTCGACGGCGGCCGGGAGCTCGACGTAGAGCACCTCGCCCTCGTGGCGGGCCACGGAGGCGGTGAAGCCCTCGATCAGGAAGTTGGCGGCGTCGCCGACGGCCTTCTTGTCGACCATCAGCTGGTCGAAGTCCTCCATGTCCATGAAGACGAAGTACTCGCCGTCCATGTAGGAGAACTGCATGTCGCGGCGGTCGATGGTGGCCGTCTCGACCTTGGTGCCGGCGTTGAACGTCTTGTCGACGACCTTGCCGGACATGACGCTCTTCAGCTTGGTGCGCACGAAGGCCGGGCCCTTGCCGGGCTTGACGTGCTGGAACTCGACGACGGACCAGAGCTGGCCCCCGTCGAGCTTCAGCACCATGCCGTTCTTGAGGTCGTTCGTGGAAGCCACGGTGTGGGAATCTCCTGCACTGGAAGACCACGGGTGCGCGCCCAGCCCGGCGACGCGGGCTAGAGCGCGAGCAGCTCCTTGGTCGTAATGGTGAGTAGCTCGGGACCGCCGTCCGCCTCGGGGCGTACGACGAGCGTGTCATCGATCCGGACACCACCCCGGCCAGGGAGGTGAACCCCCGGTTCGACGGTGACCGGCACGCAAGCGTCCAGTTTACCCATGGCCGTAGGTGCAAGCTGCGGGTCCTCGTCGATTTCGAGACCGACGCCGTGTCCGGTCCATCCCGCGAGGGCCTCTCCGTGACCTGCGGAGTCGAGGACGGAGCGGGCCGCGTGATCCACGTCGCGGTACGCGGCCCCGGGCACCAGGGCCTCCCGGCCCGCCCGCTGGGCGGCGAAGACGAGTTCGTACAGCTCGATCTGCCAGTCGGCGGGGGTCGTGCCGATCACGAAGGTGCGGCCGATCTCGCAGCGGTAGCCCCGGTAGTTCGCGCCGAGGCAGACGGAGAGGAAATCACCCTCCTCGACCCGCCGGTCCGAGGGCCGGTGCCGGGAGCGGCCGGAGTGCGGGCCGGTGCCGACGGAGGTCGGGAAGGCCGGGCCGTCGGCCCCGTGGTCCACGAGCCGGCGTTCCAGTTCCAGGGCCAGGTGCCGTTCGGTGCGGCCCACCAGGATCGATTCCAGCAGCTCACCGAGGGCCTGGTCGGCGATCTCGGCTGCGATCCGCAGGCAGGCGATCTCCTCCTCGTCCTTGACGAGGCGCTGCTGTTCCACGGCGGTCCCCAGATCGGCCAGGCGCAGCCCCGGTGCCACCGAGCTCAGGGCGCGGTGCCGGCCGACGGTGAGGTGGTGTTCCTCGACGGCGAGGGATTCGGCGCGGGCCGCGGAGGCCGCGTCGGCCGCCGCGACGGCGGGATCCGCGCCGGGGCCGGCCAGCACGGAGAGCCGTAGGTTCTCGTCGAGCCGTCCCTCGTCCGCCTCCCCGGTGGGCGGCCCTGCGCAGAACAGCATGTCCTCGCCGCCCGGACCGACCAGCAGGACGGCGCCCAGCGGCGACGCCCCGGAGAGGTAGCGGACGTTCGCCGGACGCGTGATGAGTGCGGCGGCGTTTCCGGCGGCCGCACAGCGGTCGCGAAGCAGGCCCCGGCGGGCCGCGTACACGTCTGACATGTTTCCGAGCCTACGAGCGCGGCGCGCATCCGGCCCGGCGAGCGCAGCCGTACGGGGCCCGGCCGGGGACCCCGGGCGCCGCGGGCGGGGTTTTCAGTAGGCCGGCTGCGAGATGACGCGGGCCAGGGTCTCGTCCAGGGCGCGGGCGGTCCCCTCGACGTCCAGGTGGGAGTTGTCGATGATCGGCAGCCCGGATCCGTACCAGCCGGCCATCCGGCCGTGGATGCGCGCGACCTCCTCGTCGGAGAGCCGCCGGTTCCCGGAGCGGGCGGCGTTGCGCTCCAGGACGATCTCCAGGCCGGGCAGCAGGACCACCGGCAGCAGAGCGGGCCCCACATGGCGCTTCCAGCCGCCGAGGCCCACCACCGGCCGGTCCGGGAACACGGCGTCGTCGAGGATGCAGGAGATCCCGTTGGCCAGGAAGTTCCGGGCGGCGAAGCCGCAGGTGCGGCGGGCGAGGCGGTACTGCGCCTCGGAGTGGTCGTTCCAGCCGGACTGTGGATCCGCGAAGCCGGAGCAGACCCATTCCCGTACGTCGTCCAGGCTTATGTGCGCGGTGGGGACGGGCCGGGTGCCGGCCCAGTGGCGGGCCACCGTTGTCTTGCCGGCACCCGCGGGGCCGATCAGCAGGACCGCGAGGGTGGCGCCGCCGGTGCCGGGAGCGGCGGGCGGCAGCGGGACGTGCCCGGTGAACCCGTCCGGCGCACCCGGCGCGGCCAGGGGCACGGAGGGCCCGGACGGCATGGCGGACACGGGCCAGCCCGCCACGGGCGGTACCGGCGGTTGCGGGGGCGACGCCGGGTGCTGACTCCCCGGCGGCTCCCAGCCCCCGCCTCCCATGCCCTGCTGCATCCGCTGCCACTCCGTCTCGTTCCACCACGACTGATGCGAGAACGTTATATGACCGCGGGGGCCCGGCGGGTCACACGGTCGCGCGGTGGCACTGCGCAAACTGGTTCAGACCGGTGCAGGCCGTTCTTAACCGGTCGGACCGATCGGGCCGGTTCGCACCGCCCCGGCCGGATCAGGCCGCGACCTCGCCGAAGGCCGCCACGAGGACGGCCGGGTCGGGACCCTCCAGGACGGTCGGCTTCGCCAGCCCGTCCAGGACGATGAAGCGCAGCAGGTCGCCCCGGGACTTCTTGTCGAGCTTCATGGTCTCCAGCAGCTTGGGCCACTGGTCGCCGCGGTAGGTCAGCGGCAGCCCCACCGAGGCGAGGACGGCCTTGTGCCGGTCGGCCGTCGCGTCGTCCAGCCGGCCCGCGAGCCGGCCCAGTTCGGCGGCGAAGACCATGCCGATCGAGACGGCCGCACCGTGGCGCCACTTGTAGCGCTCGTTCTTCTCGATGGCGTGCGCGAGGGTGTGCCCGTAGTTGAGGATCTCCCGCAGGCCCGACTCCTTGAGGTCGCTGGAGACCACGTCGGCCTTGACCTGGATGGAGCGGCAGATCAGCTCGGCCGTGTGCGGGCCGGCCGGGGTGCGCGCCGCCTCGGGGTCCGCCTCGATCAGGTCGAGGATCACCGGGTCGGAGATGAATCCGGCCTTGATGATCTCGGCGAGACCGCTGACGTAGTCGTTGACCGGCAGCGACTCCAGCGCGGCCAGGTCGCAGAGCACGCCGGCCGGCGGGTGGAAGGCGCCGACGAGGTTCTTGCCCTCGGCGGTGTTGATGCCGGTCTTGCCGCCGACGGCCGCGTCCACCATCGCCAGGATGGTGGTCGGGACCGCGATCCAGCGCACCCCGCGCAGCCAGGAGGCCGCGACGAAGCCCGCGAGGTCGGTGGTGGATCCCCCGCCGACGCCGACGATGACGTCGCTGCGGGTGAAGCCGGACTGGCCCAGCGCCTTCCAGCAGTACGCCATCACCTCGGCCGTCTTGGCCTCTTCGGCGTTCGGCACCTGAATGGCGACGGCCTCGTACCCCTGCGCGGCGAGGTCGTCCCGCAGGGCCTCACCGGTCGAGGCGAGGGCCTCGGGGTGGATGACGGCGACCCGCTGGGCCTTCGTACCGATCAGTGAGCCGAGCTCGCCGAGCAGCTGCCGGCCGACCAGCACCTCGTACGCGTCGTGTCCGGCGCTCGCGCCGACCTGGATCCGCGTCACCTGGTCTGTCATGCGTTCTTCAACTCCAGAGCGTCGAGGACCGCCTGGGCGACCTCTTCGGGGGTGCGGGCGTCGGTGGCCACCACCACGCGCGCGACTTCGGTGTACAGGGGGCGCCGGGCGTCCATCAGCTCGCGCCACTGACGGCGCGGGTTGACGGCGAGCAGCGGGCGCGCGGCGCCGAGGCCCACGCGCTTGACGGCTTCCTCGACGTCCATCGAGAGGTAGGCGACGGGCAGCCCGGACAGCAGTTCGCGCGTCTTCTCGTCGAGGACGGCGCCGCCGCCGAGGGCGAGGACCCCCTCGTGTCCGGCGACGGCGGCGGCGACCGCCTCCCGCTCCAGCTCACGGAAGAACGGTTCACCCTCGTCCACGAAGATGTCGGAGATCTCCCGGCCCTGCGCCGCGACGATGTCGGCGTCGGTGTCCCGGTAGGCGACTCCGAGCCGCTGGGCGATCAGCTCGCCCACGGTCGACTTGCCGGACCCCATCGGGCCGACGAGGACCACCACGGGGCCGGTCGCGCTGGCGCCCGTCACCGGATCTGCAGGTTGTCGAGGTAGGACCGGACGTTGCGGCGGGTCTCGGGGACGGAGTCGCCGCCGAACTTCTCCACCACGGCGTCGGCCAGCACCAGGGCGACCATGGCCTCGGCGACGATGCCCGCCGCGGGCACGGCACAGACGTCGGAGCGCTGGTGGTGTGCGACGGCGGCTTCGCCGGTGACGACGTCCACGGTCGCCAGGGCCTTCGGCACGGTCGCGATCGGCTTCATCGCGGCGCGTACGCGCAGCAGTTCGCCAGTGGTCAGACCGCCCTCGGTACCGCCGGAGCGGCCGGAGGTGCGCCGGATGCCCTCGGGGGTGTTGACGATCTCGTCGTGGGCCTGCGAGCCGGGCACGCGGGCGAGGTCGAAGCCGTCGCCGACCTCGACGCCCTTGATGGCCTGGATGCCCATGAGCGCGGCCGCGAGGCGGGCGTCGAGGCGGCGGTCCCAGTGCACGTGCGAGCCGAGGCCGACGGGCACCCCGTAGGCGAGGACCTCGACGACGCCGCCGAGGGTGTCGCCGTCCTTGTGGGCCTGGTCGATCTCCGCGACCATCGCCTTCGACGCGTCGGCGTCGAGGCAGCGCACCGGGTCGGCGTCGAGCTTCTCGACGTCGGCGGGGGTCGGGTAGACGCCGTACGGGGCCTTGGCGGCCGCCAGCTCCACGACGTGGGAGACGATCTCGATGCCCGCGACCTCCTTGATGAAGGACCGTGCGATCGCACCCAGAGCCACCCGGGCAGCGGTCTCACGGGCGCTGGCACGCTCCAGGATCGGACGCGCCTCCGAGAAGCCGTACTTCTGCATGCCCGCGAGGTCGGCGTGGCCCGGACGGGGCCGCGTGAGCGCCGCGTTGCGACCGGTCTCCTTGAGCAGCGAGGGATCGACCGGATCGGCCGACATGACCGTCTCCCACTTCGGCCACTCGGTGTTCCCGATCATCACCGCGACCGGGGAACCCTGCGACAGACCGTGGCGGACACCACCGAGGAAGGTGATCTCGTCCTGCTCGAACTTCATCCGGGCACCGCGGCCGTAGCCGAGCCGGCGCCGGGCCAGGTGCTCGGCCACCAGCTCCGTGGTGACCGGAACGCCGGCGGGAAGCCCCTCCAGCGTCGCTACCAGAGCCGGGCCGTGCGATTCCCCGGCCGTCAGCCAACGCAACCTGCTCAACGATGCTCCTTGTGCTCGCGCCTGATTCAGCGACGGCGCGACCGGGTGCGCGGCCCAGACCCGCCTTCACCCGATCCTCCCATGTCCGGGCCGGTACACCGCCCTCCGGTCCAGCTATCGGACGGCGGCGCACCTCTGCCCGCGGCGACATGTGGATCTAGGAAGCGTTTCCGGTCCCGCTCAGTGACGGGCGCGCAGCGCCGCCTCGCCCGCCGCGCGCATGGCCGCGAGCGGGGCGGTGGGACAGCCGGTCATCAGCTCGACCTGGAGGACCGCCTGGTGGACCAGGAGGTCGAGGCCGCCGAGGAGCTTGCCGCCGCGGTGCGTCCAGGCCGCGGCCAAGGGCGTGGGCCAGGGGTCGTACAGCACGTCGAAGAGGGTGCCCGGAGCCGAGGGCACGGAGGCCGCCAGCTCGTCCGTGGCGCCGGCCGGGGTGGTGGCGACGACCAGGGGCGCGGCCAGCGCCTCGGCCGCCCGCGACCAGTCGGCCGTGCGCACGTCCACGCCGAGCCGCTCGCCCCACGCGCGCATCTCCGCGGCCCGGGCCCCGGAGCGTACGTACGCGGTCACCGCGCCCGTGCAGATCCGGGCGAGCGCGGCGAGCGCCGACGAGGCGGTGGCGCCCGCGCCGAGGACGGCGGCGGACTCCACCTTCTCGACGCCCTGCTCGCTCAGTGCCGCGAGCAGGCCGGGGATGTCGGTGTTGTCCCCGGTCTTGCGGCCGTCTTCGGTGAAGACGACGGTGTTGACCGTCTCCACGGAGGCGGCCGTGTCGCTGATCTCGTCGAGCAGCGGGATGATCGCCCGCTTGAGCGGCATGGTCAGCGACAGCCCGGCCCACTCGGGGCCGAGCTGTGCGATGAATCCGGGCAGCGCGGCCTCGTCGACCTCGAAGCGGTCGTACGACCGGTCTCCGAGGCCGAGCTCCTGGTACGCGGCGCGGTGCAGCACCGGTGAGAGGGAGTGTTCGATGGGCGAACCCAGCACCGCGGCCCGTATCCGTGACATGTCCTGCTACCCGCCGTTCTTCTGCTTCTGCCGTTCCTGGAACTCGTTGGCGAGCTTGGTGTGCTCTTCGTAGGTCTTGGTGAAGGTCGTCTTGTCGCCGTCGACCGACACGAAGAACATCCAGCCGCCGTGGTCCGGGTCGAGCGTAGCGGTCAGCGCCTCGAGGCCGGGGTTCCCGATCGGGCCCGGGGGCAGTCCCGCCACGTTGTGCGTGTTGTACGGGTTGACGAACGCCTGGGCTTCCTTGAGGTTGAAGTTGATGTCGCTCGTGCCCTTGACGTAGTTGTACGTCGAGTCGAACTGGAGCTTCCGGTTGGTGATGTCGTTGGTCTTCTTGAGGCGGTTGTAGACCACCTCCGCCATCTTCCGGAAGTCGTCGTGGTTCTTGCCCTCGGCGTTGACGAGGCTGGCGACCGTGATCACCTGGAGCGGGTTGTCCAGGCCCAGGTCCTTGGCCTTGGCCTCGACCCCGTGCTCCGTGTACTTGTCCGTCGCGTTCTTGACCATCTGCTTGAGCAGGGACTCGGGGGTGCTGTCCTTGGTCAGGTCGTAGCGCATCGGGTACAGGAAGCCCTCGAGGGGGTCCATGATCTTCGGGTCGTTGTTCGCCCAGGCCGGCAGGCCGAGGGTCTTGGCCTGCTTGAAGGCGATGTCCTTGGTGGTGCCGGCCGGCTTCTCGAGCTTCTTGTCGATCGCGTCGTAGACCGTGGTGTTGCGCATGCCCTCGGTGACGGTGAGCACGTGGAGCTTGGAGGGGTCGGTCATGACCTCGACCGCCGCGGCCGCCGACATCTTCTTCTTGAGCGGATAGATGCCGGGCTGGATGGACTTGCCGCCCTCGACGCTGCTCGCGGCGTCCACGAACGCCTGGGCGCTCGCGACCACGCCGGCTTGCTTGAGGATGCGGCCCATCTGGCCCAGGCCCGCGCCCTTGGGGATCTCCACCTCGACGGTCACGTCGATGCCGGCGCCGGTGTAGTCCTCGGCCGCGGAGAACTTGTCCTTCAGATAGCTGTAGCCGTAGTAGCCGCCACCGCCGACCACGCCGATGATGACCACGGCCGCGATGAGGCAGGCCATGCCGCTGCGCTTTTTCGGCTTGCCGCCGGAGCGGCCGGACCGGCGCCCGCCGCGCCCGCCGCCGTCACCGTCGCCGTCGTCGCCGTCGTCACCGCCTCCGCCGCCTCCGCCGCCCGCGAGGAAGGAGTCGGCCGCGGCGTCCTCTTCTTCCTTCCACGGTTCCTCGGTCGGCAGGTGCCTCCTGCCCGGCGGCCGCGGCGGCGGAAAGGCCTCGGGGGTGCCGTAGAGGTCGGGGGCCTCGCCGGGGTAGCCGCTCGCCTGCTGCTGCGCGTACGGATCCGCGCCCGCGTACGGGTCGGCGGCCTGCGGCACCGCGGCGTACTGGCCCTGGCCGGTGTCCCAGACCTGGCCCTGGCCGCCGTACGTGTCCTGGTACTGCTGGTGCTGCGGGTGCTGCTGCGGCTGCTGGGGATACGGCACCTGCTGTTGCTGCTGCTGGTACGGCATCTGCTGGGCCTGGGGGTACTGGCCCTGCTGCTGCGCGTAGTAGGCCTGCTGGGGCTGAGGCTCCTGCTGGTACTGCTGCGGGCCTCCGACGTAGGGCATCTGACCCTGCTGGGCCTCGTGCCCGGTCCACCCCTGGTCCCCGTACTGCGGGTCCTCGGGGTGCCACGGTTCGGGGCCAGGGCCCCGGCCATACTCAGTCATCGATCCCCTAGCGCGCCGCAGGGCGTTGGCCGCGACTCCGTCTGCCGCGACACACGGTTCCGCCTCTTCTGATGGGCGACGGCTGTTCGAATGCCGTCACATCGCGCGGAACGTTACCGTATCGCGATCAGACAACCACTTCGACGCACTCACCGGGCGGATTACCTGATACCCGTTCGGTCTCAAGAGCGTTCTGCAGGATCACCACGGCGGCCGCCTGGTCGATGACGGACCGGCTCTTCTTGGCGTTCTTCCCCGAGGCCCGCAGGCCCTGGGCGGCGGTGACCGTGGTCATCCGCTCGTCCACCAGACGGACCGTCACGGGCTTGATGCCCTTGGCGAGTTCCGTGGCGAAGGCCCGGCACTTGGCCGCGGCCGGCCCTTCCCGCCCGCTGAGCGAGCGGGGCAGACCGACCACCACCTCGATGGGCTCGTACTCCGCGACGAGCTGCCGCAGCCGCCGGTGGGCGAAGGGGATGTCCCGGCCCGGAACTGTTTCCACCGGTGTGGCCAACACCCCATCGGGGTCGCACGAGGCGACCCCGATCCGGGCGTCACCGACATCGATGGCCAGACGGCGGCCGCGGCGCAGTGTCATCGGACTTCTTTCGTGGATACCCCCTGCTTTAGCTGGGGGAGGAAACGAACCCTTGGGCCGGAGGCGCGGAGCGCCGGAGGTCTCCTCGCTCTGCCGATGGCGGTCAGATGGCAACGGTGGGGCCTTCGGGTCGGGCGGTGTAGGCGTAGCCGTCGGCCCGTTGGAGGAGCCGGAAGTGTTTGTGTCCGATGCCCTGGATGAGGCCGTGTGGGGTTTTGATGTTGAAGCGGCCGGTGGCGCGGACGGCGACCCGGCCGACGTGGGTACCGGCCTTCTTGCCGGTACGTACGACTGCGCTAGCCACATCGCCGGTCTGGTAGCCGAAGAACTGTTTCTGCCTGGGCAGCCGTAGGCGGGGGAAGCCGTACTTGTCGGTGCGTGTGCGGGCGTAAGTGCCGCGCCCGGTCGCGGTGACCGCGAGGACGCGGGCCGGGGTACGGGTGATGGTGTCGAGTTCGCCGACGCACAGGGCGTCGAGGGTGTGGGTCTTCGGGGTACCGGTCCGCATCCGGTTCCACTTCGTGCGGCCACCGGACGCCGTGCGCACGTTGGGGAACGCGGTATCAAGGGCGTGCCAGAGTACCCAGCGGGTGGCATTGACGGCTGCCGCGTCGCGGAGTGGGGCTTTTGCCTGGGCAAGGATGCGGGCCAGCTGGCGCGGCGATTGGCTGAGGAAGTCTTCGACGGGCTGATTGGACTTCTTCTCGTTGCACGGGATGCAGGCGGTGCACAGGTTTGAAATGCGGTTGCTGCCGCCGCGTGAGCGGGGATGGATGTGGTCGATGTTGAGGGGCACTCCGGTGATGCCGCAGTAGGCGCAGGACCTCCTCCACTTGGCGAGGAGGTATTCGCGGACTTCTGTGCCGTGCAGGGTGCCGTGCTGGTATTCGGCCCCTTCCAGCGGTCCGCCGTTGGACATGGCGTGGGTGTCGAACGCGACCCGCTCCATATGCACCGCTCGGATGGGTGCCCAGCGCGCGAGCCGGTCGGTCCACGACATGGTCGTGTCCACGCGGTGACGCAGCGACGGGGCGAGCCAGCCCTGTGGACGGGCCCGGTTGGAGAAGCGGGGCGCGCGGTAGCGCAGGTTGCGGCTGCGCCTGCCACGCCGGTAGGCGGCACGAGCGGTCAGCTTGTCCCGGATCACGCTGCCCCGGTGGGCGAGTTCGACCGCGTACAGGCCACGGCGCTCACCATCCTTCGCGGTGAAGACCGCGATACCGGTGCGCTTCGAGCCGGGGTCGATGCCGAGTTCCACACCGTCCACCTGCGATGCGCAGACTGTACGGTCTTTGAGCCGGATTACGAATGGAGTGTGCCGGGCAACGACGGCCCGGCCCTGGCGGAGGAGCTTGCGGGCTCTGGGGGGGCTGGTGGGTTGGAGCGGTGTGCCGTGCTTGTCCAGGACGAACACGACAGGGTGGCCCTCACGGGCCTTCTCCCCAACCTGGTGGTTGGGGGTGACGTGCCCGACGCCAGGTGAAGCGTCGGGCATCTCCCCTCGCACATGTACCGCGCCGGGTGCCTTACGGCGTTCGAGTCCCGTTTCGTCCCCGATCCGGGGGGTGTCTGCTGACTCGAATTCGAGAGCAAGCTGCTGAGGAAGCACAGCTTGGTCGGTCTTCCGTCCTACGCGGTACGTAGCCAACTTCGTTCACCTCCACACGTGTGTCGTTGGCTGGTGCTGGTAACGGCGGCCCTCAGTCAGTGCGGCTGAAAGCCCCCTCCTTCAGGAGGGGGATCCCGTTACCGTCAGGCCGTCTCTACGACGAGGCGCTCGACCGCGGCGATGGCCTCGGGGATGGCGGCCGGGTTCTGGCCACCGCCCTGGGCCACGTCCGGCTTGCCGCCACCGCCGCCGCCGAGGGTCTTGGCGGCCGTACGGACCAGGTCGCCGGCCTTGAGACCGCGCTCGCGGGCGGCCTCGTTGGTGGCGATGACGGTCAGCGGGCGGTCGTTCGCCGTGGTGAACAGGGCCACGACGGCCGGACGGTCGCCCGCGCCCGTAATGTGCTGCAGCCGACCGCGGACGTCGAGGACCAGCTTGCGCAGGTCGTCGGCGCCGGTGCCGTCCGGCACCGTGCCCACGACGAGGGCGACGCCGCGGATGTCCTGGGCGTTGGCGGCGAGACCGGCGGCGGCCTGGAGGACCTTCTCCGCGCGGAACTTCTCGATCTCCTTCTCGGCGTCCTTCAGCTTGCCGAGCATGGAGGCGATCTTCTCCGGCAGCTCCTCCGGACGGCCCTTGACCAGCTCCTGGAGCTGGGCGACGACCGTGTGCTCCTTGGCGAGGAAGTTGTACGCGTCCACGCCGACGAGGGCCTCGACGCGGCGCACGCCGGAGCCGATGGAGGACTCGCCGAGCAGCTTCACCAGGCCGAGCTGGCTGGTGTTCGACACGTGGGTGCCGCCGCACAGCTCCTTGGAGAAGTCGCCGATGGTCACGACGCGCACGCGCTCGCCGTACTTCTCGCCGAACTCGGCGATGGCCCCCTGCTTCTTCGCCTCGTCGATGCTCAGGATCTCGGCGGTGACGTCGAGCTCGCGGGAGAGCACGTCGTTGATCTTCTGCTCGACGTCGGTGAGGACCGAGCCGGGCACCGCGTTCGGCGAGCCGAAGTCGAAGCGGAAGCGGCCCGGGGAGTTCTCGGAACCGGCCTGGGCGGCCGTCGGGCCGAGCGCGTCGCGCAGGGCCTGGTGCGTCAGGTGCGTGGCCGAGTGGGCGCGGGCGATGGCCCGGCGGCGCTGGATGTCGATGGCGGCGTACGCGGAGGCGCCCACCGTCACCTCGCCGACCTGGACGGATCCCTTGTGCACGGAGACGCCGGGGACCGGCTGCTGCACGTCGCGGACGACGATGACGGCGCCGGAGTCGAGCTTGATGCGGCCCTGGTCGGCGAGCTGGCCGCCGCCCTCGGCGTAGAAGGGGGTGCGGTCCAGGACGACCTCGACCTCGTCGCCCTCGGAGGCGGCGGGCGCGGAGACGCCGTTGACCAGGAGGCCGACGATGGTGGACTCGCCCTGGTTGGTGGCGTAGCCGGTGAACTCGGTGGCGCCGGAGCCGTCGGCGATCTCCCGGTAGGCGGACATGTCCGCGTGGCCGGTCTTCTTGGCCTTGGCGTCGGCCTTGGCCTTGTCGCGCTGCTCCTGCATCAGGCGGCGGAAGCCGTCCTGGTCCACGGCGAGGCCCTGTTCGGCGGCCATCTCCAGGGTCAGGTCGATCGGGAAGCCCCAGGTGTCGTGGAGCAGGAACGCCTTGTCGCCGGCCAGGACCGTACCGCCGGTGGCCTTGGTCTCGGTGATGGCGGTGTCGAGGATGTTCGTGCCGCCGCGCAGGGCCTTCACGAAGGCGGCCTCTTCGGCGAGCGCGACGGTCTCGATGCGCTTGCGGTCGGTGACGAGCTCCGGGTACTGCTGTCCCATGGTCTCGATGACCACGTTGACGAGCTCCTGGATGACCGGACCGGTGGCGCCCATGAGGCGCATGTTGCGGATGGCGCGGCGCATGATGCGGCGCAGCACGTAGCCGCGGCCCTCGTTGCCGGGGGTCACGCCGTCGCCGATGAGCATGGCGGAGGTGCGGATGTGGTCGGCGACCACGCGCAGCGAGACGTCCGTGCCCTGGGCGGCGCCGTACTGCACGCCGGTCAGCTCGGTGGCCTTGTCCATGACCACGCGCAGGGTGTCGGTCTCGTACATGTTCTGCACGCCCTGCAGGATCATCGCGAGGCGTTCGAGGCCGAGACCGGTGTCGATGTTCTTCGACGGCAGGTCGCCGAGGATCGGGAAGTCTTCCTTCCCGTCACCGGCGCCGCGCTCGTACTGCATGAAGACCAGGTTCCAGATCTCCACGTAGCGCTCGTCGTTGACGGCGGGGCCGCCCTCGACGCCGAACTCGGGGCCGCGGTCGTAGTTGATCTCCGAGCAGGGACCGCAGGGGCCCGGGACGCCCATGGACCAGAAGTTGTCCTTCTTGCCCAGGCGCTGGATGCGCTCGGCCGGGACGCCGATCTTGTCGCGCCAGATGGCTTCGGCCTCGTCGTCGTCGAGGTAGACCGTGATCCAGAGCTTCTCGGCCTCCAGGCCGTAGCCACCGTCCGCCACGGAGCTGGTGAGCAGCTCCCAGGCGTACTTGATGGCGCCTTCCTTGAAGTAGTCGCCGAAGGAGAAGTTGCCGCACATCTGGAAGAACGTGCCGTGGCGGGTGGTCTTGCCGACCTCTTCGATGTCCGGCGTCCGGACGCACTTCTGCACGCTGGTGAGCGTGGACGCGGGCGGCTTGACCTCGCCGAGGAAGTACGGCTTGAACGGCACCATGCCCGCGGGCACGAGCAGCAGAGTCGGGTCGTCCGCGATGAGCGACGCCGAAGGGACAACGGTGTGACCGCGCTCCTCGAAGAAGCTCAGCCAGCGGCGGCGGATTTCAGCCGACTCCATCAGTGGTCCTCATTCCGGTTGTACGTAACTTTCGAAAAAGGGTTCTTGGGCTGGTCGTGCTCGATGGCCCGCAGCCGCCGGGGCCCGGGAAGGGCGGTGACGTTGCCGGCCAGGTCGGGATCCTGGTGGAGTCCCAGTGCGTCGTTCAGCTCGTCCTCGCGCTGCGACATCCCCGACTTGACGTCGAGGGCGAAGTCCTTGAGGCGGTGGCCCGCCTCGATCGCCTTGTCGGCGGCCTGGGCGGCGAGGCTCTCCGGCGTCAGCTTCTTGAGCTGCCGGTTGACCTTGGTGGTGGCCCACACGCCGGCGGCTGCGCCGGCGGTGAACCAGAAGGCTCGGCGGAACATCGGAGATCTCAGCCCTTCTGCTTCCGGCGCCGGGCGGCCGGCACCGTACGGCCGACGATCACGGTCCGTCGGGAGGTCTTGGCCGGCGCGTCCTGCGGGGCCGCGGCGCCCTTGCCCAGCGCCTTGCGGACGCCGTAGCCGAAGGCCGCGACCTTGACCAGCGGCCCGCCGAAGGTGGACGCGACGGTGGAGGACAGCGCGGAGGCGTTGGAGGTGACTTCCTGTACGTCGCTCGCGATGGCGTCGACCCGGTCGAGCTGGGTGCGGGCGGAGCGGACGGTGGTGGAGGCGTCCGCGAGCAGCGGGACGGCCTGCTCGGTCACGTCGGCCACCAGCTTGGTGGTCGCCTTGAGCACCTGCGCCAGCCTCACCAGCACCACGGCGAGGAAGGAGACCAGGATGGCCCAGAAGACGGCCACGAGGATCCCGGCCACCTCTCCACCGGACACGTTCACACCGCTCTCTACAGATTGATCACCAAGCGAAAAAGTCGTCCTCCGACCCTATCGCGCCGGAGATCCGCCGCAGTACCGGAAATCCGGGGCGCCGCGCCCGCGGGGAGCCCGGAACCGACCCGCCTTGTACGCAGCGCATGCGGGCCAGTACGCTCCGTGTCCCATGCGACAAAGACCCATTCCACGAAGGACGCCGGGCAATCTTCCCTCGGACCTGAGCGGCTTTGTCGGGCGGGGCGGGGAACTCTCCGAGCTGGGGCGGCTGCTGGACGCCTCGCGGCTGGTCACGGTGACCGGCGCGGGCGGCGTGGGCAAGACCCGTCTGGTACTGGCGGCGGCCAGGGCGGCCGCCGACGCGGCGGCCGGTCCCGCCCGCCCCACCGACGTGGGCGGGTCCGCCGATCCGGCGCAGGAACGCTACTGCGACGGCGTGTGGCTGGCCGAGCTGGCCTGCGTACGAGATCCGGCACTGCTGGAGCTGACGCTCGCCGAGGCGCTCGGGCTGACCGACCACACCACCCGGCCGCCGCGGACCGTGCTCGCCGAACACCTGGCCGAGCGGCGGCTGCTGCTGGTCCTGGACGGCTTCGAGCAGCTGGTCGACGAGACCGCCGACCTGGTACGGGACCTCCTGCGCCGCTCCCCCGGCCTGCGCGTGCTCGCCGCCGGCCGGCGCCCGCTGACCCTCGACGGGGAGCTGTGCTGGCCGCTGGCTCCGCTGGATCCCGAGGAGGCCCTGGCCCTGCTGATCGAGCGGACCTCGGCGGCCGATCCGTCGTTCGTCCTGACGGAGGCCAACCGGGCGGTGCTCGCCGAGCTGTGCGCCCGCCTCGACGGCCTGCCGCTGGCGCTGGAGCTGGCGGCGGGCCGGCTGCGCACGCTGTCGCCGGCGCAGGTGCTGTCCCGGCTGGAGGACCGCTTCGCCCTGCTGACGGGCGGCTCGCGCGGCGCGCTGCCCCGGCACCGGGCGCTGCGCACGGCGATCGGCTGGAGCCACGAGCTGTGCACGGCCGGGGAGCGGCTGCTGTGGGCGCGGCTCTCGGTGTTCGCCGGGCAGTTCGACCTGGACGCCGCCGAGTACGTGTGCGCGGGGCCGGACCTGCCGGTGGATTCGGTGCTGGACCTGGTCGGGGAGCTGCTGGGACAGTCCCTGCTGGTCCGGGAGGAGACGCCGGCCGGGGTCCGCTACCGGATGCTGGAGAGCGTACGGATCTACGGGGCGGGCTGGCTGGAGTCGCTGGGCGACGCCCGGCGGCTGCGGCGCCGGCACCGGGACTGGTACATGGGCCTGGCGACCTGGTGCGAGCTGGACTGGTTCAGCCCGCGCCAGGAGGAGGTCGCCGCGCTGGTGGAGGCGGAGCTGCCGAACCTGCGGCTCGCGCTGGAGTGCTGCCTGGACGAGCCCGAGGAGATCCACCTCGGGCAGTACCTGGCGGGCACCCTCTGGTTCTACTGGGCGGGCTGCGGCCGGCTCACCGAGGGCCGGCACTGGCTGGACCGGACCCTGGAGGGCGACCTCGGGCTCGCCGGGGCGGAGTACGCGAGCTCCCGGCTGAAGGCGCTGTGGGTGCTCGGGTACGTCGCGGCCCTGCAGGGCGACTCGGTGGCCTCGATGAGCGCCCTGTACGAGTGCCGGGACGGGGCCGCGCGGAGCGAGAACCCGGTGGCGGCGGCGTACGCCGTGCACCGGATGGGCTGTCTGGCGCTGGTCTCCGACGACATGGCCCGGGCCGGGGAAATGCTGAGCTCGGCGCTGGAGCGCTACCGGGAGGCCGGGGAGCTCAACAGCAACGTCCTGATGTGCCAGGTGGAGCTGGCGATGGCGCTGGCATTCCAGGGGGATCTGGCGGGCGCGCTGACCCTGTGCCGGGAGGTCCGGGACATCTGCGAGGAGCGCGGGGAGCGCTGGACCAAGGCGTACGCCCTGTACGTCCTGGCCTACGCGGCGCTGGACGCCGGGGGCACGGCCGAGGCGCGGCGGCTGCTGGCCGAGTGCGTGGCCATCAACCACACGTTCCGCGACCTGGTGGGGCTGGTGCTGGCGGTGGAGCTGCTGGCGCTGGTCACGGTGGCCGAGGGGCATCCTGCGGAGGCGGCCGTCCTGCAGGGCGCGGCGGAGCCGCTGTGGGACGGGGTGGGGCTGCGGCTGTTCGGCTCGGGGTACTTCAACGCCCCGCGGCTGATGTGCCAGGAGCGGGCGGGCGAGCTGCTGGGCACCGAGCGGTACGCGTCCTGCGCCCGGCACGGCCGGACCCTGCCCCTGGACGTCCTGGTGGAGCGGGCCCTGCGGGGACCGGAGCCGGCGCCCGTACCGGCGGGGCCGCTGCCGAGGCCGCACGGCGGGGCCGACCGGCCGATGGCGCGCCCCGGGGCGACGGGGGTGAAAAGCAGGAAGCCCGCCGGCTCCCCCGAAGGGGAACCGGCGGGCTGAACCAGCCTGTGAGGGCTACGTCCGCTGGTACTGGATCAGCGGGCGTAGTACTCGACGACGAGCTGCTCGTCGCAGATGACCGGGATTTCCTTGCGGTTCGGGTCGCGGTCCAGGCGGAAGGCCAGGGCCTTCAGGTTGACCTGCAGGTAACGGGGGGTCTCGCCCTCGCCTGCGTAGCCACCCTCACGGGCAACCTGGAACGGAACCTTCTCGCGGCTGCGCTCGCGCACCGTGATGACGTCGTCCGGACGGACGCGGAACGACGGCTTGTCGACCTTGTCGCCGTTGACCTCGATGTGGCCGTGGACGACCATCTGGCGAGCCTGGTAGATGGTGCGGGCGATGCCCGAACGCAGGACCAGGGCGTCGAGGCGACGCTCGAGCTCGACGACCAGCGCCTCGCCCGTCTTGCCTTCGGCCTTCTTGGCGCGGTCGTACGCGCGGGCCATCTGACGCTCAGAGATGTCGTACTGAGCGCGCAGACGCTGCTTCTCCAGCAGACGAACCTTGTAGTCCGAGTTCTGCTTGCGGCCACGGCCGTGCTCGCCCGGCGGGTAGGGGCGGGCCTCGAAGTACTTGACGGCCTTCGGGGTCAGCGCAATGCCGAGGGCACGCGACTTCTTGACCTTGGGTCGCTTCTGGTTCACGTGGAACCTACCTCCATGTAAGTTAGGTGAGGCTTACCTTAGCGAGGAGGACGTAATGTCTCGACCACATGGGATCCCCCTGCCCAGTGCGCACCGAAGTTCAGATCCAAACGAAACAGGATCTGCTTTCGGCGACGATAAGCAAGGTCAGCCGCGTCCCAGGGAAGGCGTTCGGCAGCTCACCGGAGCCGAACGCGTACGAACCCTCGTAGAGTCCAACGCCTCAGTATCCCTCACGCTCCCCGGTGCTTTCGACCAGGGGGAGTTCGGGACGGGGATGCCGGCCGCTAGGACCGTCACCCCGGACGGGGACGTGATTCTCCTGGTATCAGGGGAATCCGCGGCTGCCAGGGCAGCCGCTCACGCCCAGGACGACGACCTCACCGCCGTGATCGAGATCACGGATGTGGCGCCGGTGTCCGTGCCCCATCGTATCCGAGGCCGCGCCTGGCTCGCCGGGTGGCTCACGCCGGTGCGCGGGGCCGCCGACCGGGCGGCCTGCGCGGCGCTGCTGGCGGAGCGGCACCCGGTCGGCGAGCTCCTCGGCCTGTCCGAGTCGCTCGACGCCCCGCGCGCCGGCCGGGCCGCGTGGATGCTGCTGCGCCTGGAGGTCGGCGAGATCTCCGTGGACGACCTGTGGGGCGCCGAGCACGTCGACCCGGAGCTGCTGGCCGGGGCCGAGCCCGACCCGATGGTGGCCCACGAGACGGAGCTCCTCCAGCACCTGGCTTCTTCGCACGGAGACCGGATGGGTGATCTGTGCGGTCTGCTGGGCACCCGGGAGGCGGCGGACCTGACGGCGGTCCCCCTCGCGCTGGACCGGCTGGGCCTGCGGGTGCGCTTCACCCGCGGCGCCACCGCCTTCGACGCGCGCTTCGACTTCCCGGAGCCGGTGACCGACGTCCGCGGCCTGCGCCGGGCGATGAGCACCCTGTTCGCAGGCTAGGCCGGGCCCGGACGTGCCGGGGTTCTAGGGACAGGTCGCGAGCATCTCCCGCAGCGCCTGCTTCTCCGGCGGGGTCACGGACAGCCCGTACTTCGCCTTGATCCCCGTGTACCGCCGCGCGTACTCGCACCAGAAGCCCTTCTGGGGCGGCTTCCACTTGTCCGCGGTCTTGCTGCTCTTCTCGTAGTTCGTCTGCTTGTCGACGGCGAGCAGCACGTCCAGGTCGTTGGCGTACTCCACGCGGCGCTGCGGGGTCCAGGCGTACGCGCCCCCGCGCCAGGCGGCGCCGAGGGCGACGACGTGGTCGGTCTGGATCTGCGAGGCGCGGCGGTAGGTGTAGGGGAGTTCCTTCCCCGTGTACGGGTCCTTCAGCACGCCGGACAGGACGACGCAGGGGTTCCTGTCGCCCTCGCGCAGTTCCCGCAGGTCCCTGCGCAGGACGTCGTCGCGGGTGTCGCAGCCGTTGCGGCCGCCGATGGCGTCCGTCTCGTCGGACCAGTACTTCCCGAAGTTCTCGCGCTTGTACGTCTGCCAGTTCTTGCCCCACTCGACCTCGAGCCCGCCCAGCTGGGTCCGGGCGGCGGCCGCGGCGGGCGGGAACCCGGCGCTCGCGAGGGGGACCTGGGCGACGAGAGCGGCGGCGCCGGCCTGCGCCCTCTCGCCGTCTCCGTGATGACACCCACTGAGCAGCAGCGAGGCCGCGACGGCGATGAGCGGAGTGGAGCGTCCCATGCGACGGAGACTAGGCCCGTCCTCCCCGCCCCGCGGGGCCGACACGACGCCGCTGCGCGGGGCCTTCCCCTACCCGCCCTTCCGCCGTTCCCTGGGCTTCGCGGGTCAGGACCCGGTGCCGCCGCCGCGCAGCCGCTCGCGGACCTTTTCCACCACGTCCGCGTAGCGGGCTTCGGCCCCGTACCGGGTCGGTTCGTAGTAGCGCTTGCCATGGACTTCGTCCGGCGCGTACTGCTGCGCGGCAATCGCTCCGGGGACGTCGTGCGGGTACACGTACCCCACCGCGTGCCCCAGCTTCGCCGCCCCCTTGTAGTGCCCGTCACGCAAGTGCGTCGGCACGGACCCCGCCAGCCCCGCCCGGACGTCGGCCAGCGCGGCGCCGATCGCCGTCGTCGCGGTGTTCGACTTGGGGGCCAGCGCCAGCGCGATCGTCACGTGCGACAGCGTGAGCGAGGCCTCCGGGAAGCCGATCATCGCCACCGCCTGGGCGGCCGCCACCGCGAGCGGCAGGGCCGTCGGGTCGGCCAGCCCGATGTCCTCGCTCGCCGAGATCATCAGCCGGCGCGCGATGAACCGGGGGTCCTCCCCCGCTTCGATCATGCGCGCCAGGTAGTGCAGCGCCGCGTCCACGTCCGAGCCCCGGATCGACTTGATCAGCGCGCTCGCCACGTCGTAGTGCTGGTCGCCGTCCCGGTCGTACTTCACCGCGGCCCGGTCGACGGCCTCCTCCACCGTCTGGAGGCTGATCTCGGGCTCGCCCTTGGCGATCGCCGAGCCCGCGCCCGCTTCCAGGGCCGTCAGCGCGCGCCGCGCGTCTCCGCCGGCGATCCGCAGCAGGTGCGCCTCCGCGTCCGGCGGCAGGGTGACCGCGCCGCCGAGACCCCGCTCCTCCGTCAGCGCCCGGTGCATCAGCGCGCTCAGGTCCTCGTCCGTCAGCGGTTCCAGCGTCAGCAGCAGCGAGCGCGACAGCAGCGGGGAGATGATCGAGAAGTACGGGTTCTCCGTGGTCGCGGCGATCAGCGTGACCCAGCGGTTCTCCACGGCGGGCAGCAGCGAGTCCTGCTGCGCCTTGCTGAAGCGGTGGATCTCGTCGAGGAAGAGGACGGTGTCCTTGCCGTATCCGCCGGCCGCCCGCTTGGCGCCTTCGATGACGGCCCGTACCTCCTTCACGCCGGCGGTGATCGCGGACAGCTCGACGAACCGCTTCTTCGTCGCCTGGCTCACCACGTACGCGAGCGTGGTCTTCCCGATGCCGGGCGGGCCCCAGAGGATCACCGAGGAGGCGCCGGCGGGACCGCCCGCCCCGTCCACGACGAGTCGCCGCAGCGGGGAGCCGGGCTTCAGCAGGTGCTGCTGGCCGACGACCTCGTCCAGGGTGCGCGGGCGCATCCGGACGGCGAGCGGAGAACTGGAGGGGTCCTTCGCCTGGCGTTCTTCGGCGGCGGCGGTGAAGAGATCTGGTTCCACACCGAAAGCCTATGCGAGGCCACCGACACACCCGCCCGGACGGAGCAGGTGGTCAGGAAGTCCAGAAGTCCCACCAGCGGGTCAGGATCAGCATCCCGATGATCCCGATGTGCAGGACGGGCAGCACCCAGGTGAACTCGTCGAAGAGGGCGCGCAGCCAGCCGGGGGCCGGCAGCAGCCGGTTGCGGACGTTGTGCGAGGTGACGTACCAGAACATGACGATGGTGGCGACCCAGGCCAGGCAGCACCACAGGCACAGGGAGTTGATGGTGTAGAGCGACTGGTACATCAGCCAGGTGCAGAAGCCGACGCCGAAGAGCATGCCGGCGTTCAGGGTGAGCCAGTACCAGCGCGGGAAGCGCGCCCGTGCGAGCAGGCTCATGCCCACGCAGACGACCATGCCGTAGGTGACGAGCCCCAGCATCGGGTTCGGGAAGCCGAAGACCGAGGCCTGGTCGCTCTTCATGATGTTGCCGCAGGAGACGATCGGGTTGAGGCTGCAGCCCGGGACGAAGTCCGGGTCCTCCAGCAGCTTGAACTTGTCGAGCGTGATGACCCAGGCGGCGAGCAGTCCCGCGGCTCCCGTGATCACCAGCAGCAGGGCCAGCGCCCGGCTGCCGCCGACGGCCGTCCGCGGCTCGGCGGTGTCCGTATCGGTCCCTCGTGTCGTCATCCGGCACGCTCCACATCTGCAAGGTCGACAAGCACCGGCCATTGTGCCGTACCCGCCGGACCGTCCACTGTCCACTCCCCACTGTCCACCGTTCGACGGACAGGAGGAGGTACGCACGGGGGGACCGGCGGGCGCGCTTCCGCCACACCATGAGAGACATGACAGAGAACGCGGTGGAAGTACGGGGGCTCCGCAAGCAGTACGGCGAGGTCACCGCAGTGGACGGACTGGACCTGACGATCCGGCGGGGCGAGGTCTTCGGCCTCCTGGGGCCCAACGGCGCCGGCAAGAGCACGACGGTGGAAATACTCCAGGGACACCGGGAGCGGGACGGCGGCGAGGTGCTCGTCCTCGGCGCGGACCCCGCGACCGCCGGCCGGGCCTGGCGCTCGCGCGTCGGCATCGTCTGGCAGGACGAGTCGGCGCCCGCCGAACTGACGGTGCGGGAGACGGTCGAGCACTTCGCCCGCTACTACCCGGCCCCGCGCGATCCGGCCGAGGTGATCGCCTTGGTCGGCCTGGAGGACAAGCGCGGCCACCGGCTCAAGACCCTCTCCGGCGGGCAGCGGCGCCGCCTCGACGTGGCGCTCGGGGTCATCGGCGACCCCGAGCTGCTGCTCCTGGACGAGCCGACGACCGGCTTCGACCCGGCGGCCCGGCGGCGGTTCTGGGACCTGATCCGGCTGCTGTCCGAGTCGGGCACCACCATCGTGCTCACCACCCACTACCTGGAGGAGGCCGAGGCGCTCGCCGACCGGCTCGCGGTCATCGCCCGCGGCAAGGTCGTGGCCGAGGGCGAACCGGCCGAACTGCGCGCCCGCCTCGGGACCGGCGCCACCGTCGAGTGGACCGACCGGGACGGCGGCCCGCGCAGCACCTCCACCGGGACGCCCACCCGTACGGTCGCCGAACTGGCGGCCCGCTTCGACGGCGAGGTCCCGGACCTGAGGATCACCCGCCCCACCCTGGAGGACGTGTACCTGCGCCTGACGGGCCGGCTCGACCGGAACACGACGCGGCAGGAGGAGTCCCGATGAGCACGCAGACGGGTACGGGTACGGGTACGGGCAAGGCCACGGGCTCGGGCCCGGGCGGGGCGGGGGCGCTGCCCGGCGCCTGGTCCCTCGGGGTGAGCCGCGGGGTGCTGGAGATCAGGCAGTTCGTCCGCCAGCGCGACGCGGTGATCTTCACCTTCGCCTTCCCCATCGTCTTCCTCGCGCTCTTCGCCTCGATCTTCAGCGAAGGCATGGAGGGCAGCGGGATCACCGCCTCCCAGATGTACGCGGCCGGCATGGTCGCCGCCGGCATCATGTCCACCAGCTTCCAGTCCCTCGGCATCTCCATCGCCGTCGAACGCGACGAGAAGGTGCTGCGCCGACTGCGCGGGACCCCGATGCCGCCGGCGGCGTACTTCCTCGGCAAGGTGTGGATGGTGCTGGCCACCGGCCTCGCCGAGACCGCGATCCTGCTTCTGGTCGGCTCCACCGTCTTCGACCTCGATCTGCCGACGTCCGCCTCGAAGTGGCTGACGTTCGCCTGGATCTTCATCCTGGGCCTGGCCGGCTGCGCCCTGCTCGGCATCGCGATCAGCAGCCTGCCCAAGTCCGGCAAGAGCGCCAGCTCGGTCGTGGTCCTGCCGTTCCTGATCCTGCAGTTCATCTCCGGGGTGTTCATCCCGGTCCACCAGATCCCCGACTGGCTGCTGAACATCGGGGCGCTGTTCCCGCTCAAGTGGATGTGCCAGGGGCTGCGCGGGGTGTTCCTTCCCGAGTCCGCGGCCGTTTTCGAACAGGCCGGTGCCTGGGAGTATGGGCGGGTCGCCCTGGTCCTGGGCGCCTGGGTGCTCGGGGGGCTGGTGCTGTGCCTGCTGACCTTCAAGTGGAAGAACCGGCGCGACGGCTGAGCGCCTTCGCCACAGGGGCCGGAGCGCGCGAGTCCCACGTCTGGGACCGCGCCTTCGGCCCGTGGGACCTCTACTTCGGGGTCGTGTGGATCGCGACGGCGGCCTTCGTCCTCGGCTCCGACTCCCCCGGGCCGGCGTACCGGATCACCGCCGTCGCCCTGCTCGCCCTGCTGGTCCCCTGCTACCTCGGCGCCGGACGCCCGCTGCTCCTGCTGGCACCGGGCGCCGCATCCCGGCGCTCCGCCCGCTACCTGGGCGTGGCGCTGGCCCTCTTCCTGCCGGCCGCCTCCCTGGCCGGCGAGACCCGGCTGATCACCTTCGCCCTCGCCCCGCAGTGCTTCATGCTGCTGCCCTTGCGGCGCGCGGTCGGCGCGGTGGGCCTGCTGTGCCTGCTCCCGGTGGCGGGTTGGGCGCTGGTGTGGCGGCCCGAGGGGCACACCGTCTTCGCGAGCGCGCTCGGTGCGCTCGTCACCTTCCTCTTCTCCGCCTTCTTCGGTGCCTGGATCCTCCGGATCATCGAGCAGAGCCAGGGCCGGGCCTCCCTCATCGCGGAACTCGACGCCAGCCGGGAGGAGGTGGCCCGGCTCTCCGCCGAACGCGGGGCCCACGCCGAAAGGGAACGCATGTCCCGCGAGATCCACGACACGCTCGCCCAGGGATTCACCAGTCTGCTGATGCTCGTCCAGGCCGTGCAGTCGGAACTGGACACGGATCCGGAAGGGGCCCGGCGCCATCTGGAGCTGATGGCCGACACCGCCCGTCAGAACCTGGCCGAGGCCCGCGCCCTGGTGGCGGGCGGCGCGCCCGCGGATCTCGACGGCGGTTCGCTGCCCGACGCGGTACGCCGGCTCGCGGCCCGGCACGATCCGCCGGCGGCGGTCTCGGTCACCGGGGAGGTCCGGCCGCTGGCCGCGGTCCTGGAGGTGGTGGCCCTGCGGTCCTGCCAGGAGTCCTTGTCGAACGCGGCCAAGCATGCCGGACCGCAAGCGCGTTGCGCCGTGTCACTCGCCTACGGCCGGTCCGAGCTGACCCTCACGGTCCGGGACACCGGGCGGGGCTTCGATCCGGCGGTCCCCGCACCGGGCTACGGTCTGCGGGGGCTGTTCGCCCGCGCGGCGGAGGTGGGCGGTGCGGCGGCGGTCGACAGCGCCGCGTCGGCCGGGACCACCGTCACCGTCACCCTCCCGATCCGCTGAGGAGCCGTACGAGATGATCCGCATTCTGCTGGCCGACGACCATCCGGTGGTACGGGAGGGGCTGCGCGGCATGCTCAGCGCCGAACCGGACCTCGAGGTCGTCGCGGAGGCCTCGAACGGCCCGCAGGCGGAGGCGCTGGCCGCGCGGCTGGTCCCCGACGGCGGCCTGGACCTGATCCTGATGGACCTGCGGATGCCGGGCGGCGACGGGGTCGAATCGATCGCCCGGATCACGGCGGCCCGGCTGCCGGTACGGGTGGTGGTGCTGACCACGTACGAGGAGGACCGGGACATCCTGCGCGCGGTGGAGGCCGGGGCGGCGGGCTATCTCCTGAAGGACATGGCCCGGGCGGAACTGGCGGCCGCGGTCCGGGCGGCCGTGCGCGGCGAAACGGTCCTCGCCCCGACGGTGGCGGGCCGGCTGGTGGACCGGCTCCGCACCCGCCCGTCGCTGCCGCGGCTCTCCGACCGGGAGGTGGCGGTGCTCCGCCTGGTCGCGGAGGGCGCGACCAATGCCGAGATCGGCCGCCGGCTGTTCGTGGCGGAGTCCACGGTCAAGACCCACATGCTCCGCATCTTCGGAAAGCTGGAGGTCACGGACCGCACCGCGGCGGTGACCACGGCCATGCGGCACGGCTTGTTGTGACGGCGGCCGCTCACTCCAGCCCCGCCGGCGTTTGAGGCCCGGGGGTCTGGGGGCGGAGCCCCCAGGAAACGGCGAAAGGGCGGGGCGGGGAGAGCTCCGCGCAGCGGATCCCCCCGGCCCCGCCCCACCAGGCGGCTGACGTCAGGCCAGGCGGGCCTGGACGGTGGCGACCACGTCGGCCAGGGCCACGGGCGTCTGCTCCCCGGACTGCATGTCCTTCAGCTGGACCACGCCCTCTTCGAGGTCACGGTCCCCCGCGACCACCGCGAACCGCGCGCCCGACCGGTTCGCGTCCTTCATCGCACCCTTGAGGCCCTTGCCCCCGTACGAGATGTCCGCGGCCACGCCGGCCCGCCGCAGCTCGGTCACCAGACCGAACAGCACCGGCTTCGCCGCGCCGAGCGCCACCGCGAAGACGGAGGTCGCGGCCGGGATGTCCAGTTCGACGCCCTCCGCTTCGAGCGCCAGCACCGTACGGTCGACGCCCAGCGCCCAGCCCACCGAAGGCAGCGCCGGACCGCCGATCATCTCGGAGAGGCCGTCGTAGCGGCCGCCGCCGCCCACCGCCGACTGGGAGCCCAGACCGTCGTGCACGAACTCGAAGGTGGTGCGGGTGTAGTAGTCCAGGCCGCGCACGAGCTTCTCGTCGTCCTCGAAGGCGACCCCGGCCGCCGTCACCAGCGCCCGCACCTCCTCGTGGTACGCCTTGCAGGCGTCGCAGAGGTAGTCGCGCAGCATCGGGGCGCCGACGAGCTGCTTCTGTACGTCGGCCCGCTTGTCGTCGAGCACGCGCAGCGGGTTGATCTCGGCCCGTCGCACGGTCTCCGCGTCCAGGTCGAGGCCGCGCAGGAAGTCCTGGAGGGCCTCCCGGTACACCGGGCGGCACTCCTTGTCGCCGAGCGAGTTCAGCAGGATGCGGAAGTTGCGCAGCCCGAGCGAGCGGTACGCCTGGTCGGCCAGGATGATCAGCTCGGCGTCCAGCGCCGGGTCCTCGGCTCCGATCGCCTCGGCGCCGACCTGGGAGAAGTGGCGGTAGCGGCCCGCCTGCGCCCGCTCGTAGCGGTAGTAGGAGCCGGAGTACCAGAGCTTGACGGGCAGGCCGCCGAGCTTGTGCAGGTTGCCCTGCAGGGCGGCGCGGAGCACGGAGGCGGTGCCCTCGGGGCGCAGGGCGAGCTGGTCGCCGCCCTTCGTGGTGAGGGTGTACATCTCCTTGCTGACGATGTCGGTGGACTCGCCGACGCCGCGCGAGAACAGCTCGACGTTCTCGAAGCCGGGGGTCTCCACGTACCCGTAGCCGGAGTTCTTCAGGGGCGCCGAGATCGCCTCGCGCACCGCCAGGAAGGTGGCGGAGCGGGGCGGCAGCAGGTCGTACGTGCCCTTGGGGGCCTGGAAAGTACTCACGAAACTCTCGTCACATTCCTCGTCGTGGAGACGTGAAGCCGTCTCCCAGGCCGGCGGCCACCTGCCGCAGGTACGGATTGGTGGCTCGCTCACGGCCAATGGTCGTGTGCTCGTTGTGTCCGGGCAGCACCACGGTCGAGTCGTCGAGCGGCAGGCACACGCGGGCCAGCGATTCGAGCATGTCGGCGTGGCTGCCGCCGGGGAAGTCGGTACGCCCGATGGAGCCGGCGAAGAGCAGGTCGCCCGAGAACAGCAGCGGCGGGATGTCCGCCGCCTCGGGCATCCCGAAGGTCACCGACCCCCTGGTATGGCCGGGGGCGTGCGAGACGGTGAGCTCCATGCCGGCCAGGACGAGCTGCGCGCCGTGGTTAAGCTCCTTGACGTCGGAGGGCTCCCCCACCGTGAGCTCGCCCATGAGCTGCGCTCCGAGGGAACGGCCGAGGGCCTTCTCCGGGTCGCTCATCATGAAGCGGTCCTCGGGGTGGATCCAGGCCGGTACGTCGTGTGCTCCGCAGACCGGGACCACCGAGGCCACATGATCGATGTGGCCGTGGGTGAGGACGACGGCGACGGGCTTGAGCCGATGCTTCTTCAGCGTCTCTTCGACACCCTGGGCGGCCTGGTGGCCCGGGTCGATGATGACGCACTCCTCACCGGCGGCGGGGGCGACCACGTAACAGTTGGTCCCCCAGGCCCCGGCGGGGAATCCGGCAATCAGCACGTTCGTCCTCAATCGTCGTCCGGCGGGAGGCTTGCAGATCGGAATGCTGCTGCTCAGAGGGTACCGGCGCCGCTCATTACACAGCGAACCCATATACGGTACGGCCTAACCCAGCCCGGACAGTGGTACCAGACACGCACAAGGAGACGACCCGGTGGTCACGAGCGATCAGCGGCGGCGCCAGCTCGCCAGGGAAAAGTACGAACGCCAGCAGAAGCGGCGTGCAGAAGCGCGGCAGAAGTCGCGCAAGCGGCTCGCCGTGATCGGCGCGGCGGTGGCCGTGGTCGTGGCGGCGCTGGTCGGCCTCGTGGCCGGCGGGGTGTTCGACAAGGACAAGAAGGACGTGGCGGCCGACCCGGCCGCGACCCCCTCGGCCCCGGCCTCGCCGACCCCGCAGCAGTCCCCCTCCCCGGCGATGGCGATCGACGCCAAGGCGAAGTACACCTTCGCCCTGAAGACCAGCGCGGGCGACGTCACCTTCGAGATGGACGCGGCGAAGACCCCGCAGACGGTCAACTCGTTCAAGTCGCTCGCCGACAAGAAGTTCTTCGACAACACCAAGTGCCACCGCCTGACGACGGGCAGCATCTTCGTCCTGCAGTGCGGTGACCCGCAGGGCACCGGCATGGGCGGTCCCGGCTACACCATTGCGGACGAGAACCTCGACTCGCTGGGCAAGCCCAACGAGACGGGCCAGGTGATCTACCCGGCGGGCACGGTGGCGATGGCCAACACCGGCCAGCCCGGCTCGGGCGGCAGCCAGTTCTTCCTGGTCTACAAGGACAGCCCCCTCGCCCCGTCGTACACGCCCTTCGGCAAGATCGACGCGGCGGGCCTGAAGGTGCTCGAAGAGGTGGCCAAGGCCGGTACGGCCGACGGCGGCCAGGACGGGGCCCCCAAGACCCCCGTGACCATCGAGAAGGGCACCGTCACCCAGAACTGACCGGGACCGGGCGCCCCGGGCCCGGGCTGTCTCCTCGATTTCCTCGACGGCGCTCCGGTACGGCGATATTCCGTCGTGCTGGATGCGGACAGCCGGCCCGGCGGTCGCCTATGTTGGCGTTGTGCAGGGCGGGCGCGGCCCGCCCCAGGAAACTGTGGACGATGCCCAGGGGGTGAACCCCTCGCAAGGCATCAGGTGGAGGAGGCGCTGTGAGCAGCGACCCGTGGGGCCGAGTCGACGAGACCGGCACCGTGTACGTGCGAACTGCCGATGGCGAGAAGGTCGTCGGCTCGTGGCAGGCCGGCACCCCGGAGGAGGCCCTGGCCTACTTCGAGCGCAAGTACGAGGGCCTGGTGGTCGAGATCGGCCTCCTCGAACGACGGGTGCGGACCACCGATCTGGCCGCCAAGGACGCCCAGACGGCCATCGAGCACCTGCGCACGCAGGTGGACGAGCACCACGCCGTCGGCGACCTCGACGCGCTGCGCGTCCGGCTGGACAAGCTCGTGTCGACCGTGGACTCGCGGCGCGAGGAGCGCAAGGTCCAGAAGGCCAAGCAGACGGACGAGGCCCGTACGGCCAAGGACGCGCTGGTGGCCGAGGCCGAGGAGCTGGCGCAGAGCGACCAGTGGCGCAGCGCCGGCGAGCGGCTGCGGGCCCTGGTGGACATCTGGAAGGGTCTGCCCCGCCTCGACCGCAAGTCGGACGACGAGCTGTGGCACCGCTTCTCGCACGCCCGTTCCGCCTTCTCCAAGCGCCGCAAGGCCCACTTCGCCTCGCTCGACGCCCAGCGCGAGGACGCCCGGAAGGTGAAGGAGAAGCTGGTCGCGGAGGCCGAGTCGCTGTCGAAGTCGACCGACTGGGGTCCGACGGCCGCGCGCTACCGCGAGCTGATGGAGAGCTGGAAGGCCGCGGGCCGTGCGCAGCGCGAGTCCGAGGACGACCTGTGGAACCGTTTCCGCGGCGCCCAGGACGTGTTCTTCGCGGCGCGCAGCGAGGTCTTCGCGGAGCGCGACGCCGAGCAGGTGGAGAACCTGAAGCTGAAGGAGGAGCTGGCCGACGAGGCCGAGAAGCTCCTCCCGATCACGGACCTGAAGGCGGCCCGTGCCGCGTTCCGTTCCCTGAACGAGCGCTGGGAGGCCATCGGGCACGTACCGCGGGACGCGCGTCCCAAGGTCGAGGGCCGGATGCACACCGTCGAGCGGGCGATCCAGGAGGCCGAGGAAGGCGAGTGGCGCCGTACGAACCCGGAGGCGCGGGCCCGTGCGGCCGGTCTGACGGGTCAGCTGCAGGCGGCGGTCGACAAGCTGCGCGGCCAGATCGACACGGCGCGCGCCCAGGGCAACAACTCCAGGGCCGACAAGCTGTCCCGGGAGCTGGAGGGCCGTCAGGCCCTGCTGGACCAGGCGCTGAAGGGCCTCGAGGAGTTCGGCGGCTGATTTCCCGGCCGCCCCGCACACGTGGAAGGGCCCCGGTACGCAGTGCGTACCGGGGCCCTTCCACGTGTGCCGTGCTACGGCCTGCGGGCCGAGGTCACGCGGTAGACGTCGTAGACGCCCTCGACGCCCCGTACGGCCTTCAGGACGTGGCCCAGGTGCTTCGGGTCGCCCATTTCGAAGGTGAACCGGGAGGTGGCCACCCGGTCGCGGGAGGTCTGGACGGCCGCCGACAGGATGTTCACGTGCTGGTCCGACAGGACCCGGGTGACGTCCGACAGCAGCCGGGACCGGTCCAGTGCCTCGACCTGGATGGCGACCAGGAAGACGGAGGACTGGGTGGGCGCCCATTCGACCTCCAGCATCCGCTCGGGCTGCTGGGAGAGGGAGTCCACGTTGACGCAGTCGGCACGGTGAACCGATACGCCGCTGCCGCGGGTGACGAACCCGATGATGGGGTCGCCCGGCACCGGGGTGCAGCAGCGGGCCAGCTTGACCCACACGTCCTCGACGCCCTTGACCACCACGCCGGGGTCGGCGTTGCCGCGACGGGTGCTGCGGCCGCGGGCCGGCGGGATGCTGTCCTCGATGTCCTCGTTGGCCGCGTCCTCGCCGCCGAGGGCCTGGACCAGCTTCTGGACGACGTTCTGCGCGGTGACGTGGCCTTCGCCGATCGCCGCGTAGAGCGAGGAGATGTCGGGGTAGCGCATCTCGTGCGCGAGCGTGACGAGGGAGTCCCCGGTCAGGATGCGCTGGATCGGCAGGTTCTGCTTGCGCATGGCCCGCGCGATGGCGTCCTTGCCGTGTTCGATGGCCTCGTCGCGGCGCTCCTTGGAGAACCAGGCCCGGATCTTGTTGCGGGCGCGGGGGGACTTGACGAAGCCCAGCCAGTCGCGGGACGGGCCGGCGCCCTCGGCCTTGGAGGTGAAGACCTCGACCAGGTCGCCGTTGTCGAGGGTCGATTCGAGCGGGACGAGCCGCCCGTTGACCCGCGCTCCTATGGTCCGGTGGCCGACCTCGGTGTGGACGGCGTACGCGAAGTCGACGGGCGTGGCTCCGGCCGGCAGGGCGATGACATCGCCCTTGGGCGTGAAGACGAAGACCTCGTTGCGCGAGAGGTCGAAGCGCAGCGAGTCGAGGAACTCGCTCGGGTCCTCGGTCTCCTTCTGCCAGTCCAGCAGCTGGCGCAGCCAGGCCATGTCGTTGACGGTGTCGTGGCCGGCGCTGCCCTTGGCCGCCTGCGGCACGTCGGTCCGTACCTTCGAGGTGCCGGCGACGGTCTGCTGCTTGTACTTCCAGTGCGCGGCGATGCCGTACTCGGCGCGGCGGTGCATGTCGAAGGTGCGGATCTGGAGCTCGACGGGCTTCCCGCTGGGTCCGATGACCGTCGTGTGGAGCGACTGGTACATGTTGAACTTCGGCATCGCGATGTAGTCCTTGAACCGGCCGGGGACCGGGTTCCATCGCGCGTGCACGGTGCCGAGGGCGGCGTAGCAGTCCCGGACGGTGTCGACGAGGACCCGGATGCCGACCAGGTCGTAGATCTCGGCGAAGTCGCGGCCGCGCACGATCATCTTCTGGTAGACGCTGTAGTAGTGCTTGGGGCGCCCGGTGACGGTGGCCTTGATGCGGGCGGCCCGCAGGTCGGCCTGCACCTCGTCGGTGACGACGGTGAGGTACTCGTCGCGCTTGGGCGCCCTTTCGGCCACCAGCCGCACGATCTCGTCGTACATCTTGGGGTAGAGGATCGCGAAGGCGAGGTCCTCCAGCTCCCACTTGATGGTGTTCATGCCCAGCCGGTGCGCCAGCGGGGCGTAGATCTCAAGGGTCTCGCGGGCCTTCTTCTCCTGCTTCTCCCGCTTGAGGTAGCGCATGGTGCGCATGTTGTGCAGCCGGTCGGCCAGCTTGATGACCAGGACCCGGGGGTCCTTGGCCATGGCCACGACCATTTTGCGGACGGTCTCGGCCTGCGCGGCCTCGCCGAACTTGACGCGGTCGAGCTTGGTGACTCCGTCGACGAGCAGGGTCACGGCGTCGCCGAAGTCGCGCCGCAGGTCCTCCAGCCCGTACTCGGTGTCCTCCACGGTGTCGTGGAGGAGCCCCGCCATCAGGGTGGCCGGGTCCATGCCCAGCTCGGCGAGGATCGTCGTCACCGCGAGCGGGTGGGTGATGTACGGGTCGCCGCTCTTGCGCTTCTGGCCGCGGTGCCAGCGCTCGGCGACCTGGTAGGCCTGTTCGATCTGGCGCAGCGTGGCCGTCTCGATCTTCGGGTCGTTGCTGCGGACTATGCGGAGCAGCGGTTCCAGGACCGGGTTGTACGGGTTGGAACGCTGGACGCCGAGGCGGGCCAGCCGGGCGCGCACCCGATTGGAGGACCCGGCCGACTTCGCGGACGCGGGCTTGACCGGGGGCGCGGGCGCCGGGGCCGACGGTACCGGGGCGGCCGGCGGCGTGGCGGGGCCCGCCGCGGCCGGCTCGGCCTGCGGATCGGGCTGCGCGGCGGAGATTGGCTGGACCTCGTCTGGCAAGAGCGCTCCTCAGGGGGTCCCCCCGGACGAAGTTTGGGGGAGGATCCGGTGCCCGTGTCCGGTCCGGATAACCCATCGTAGCGAGGGTTGCGCCACCCCGTTCCCCGAGTCCACCCCGACCCTCGCCGGGCCCGGCCATATCCAGCCCGTCCGTGGTTCGAGGACCGGGGTCCGGGGCGGAGCCCCGGCTGGGGGTCCCCCGGACGGAGTCTGGGGGATGGCGGAAGGGCGGTAGGGGACCTCGCCCCGCGCAGGGGCCCCCGGACACGCCGAAGCGGGCGCGCTCCGGGAGTCCCCGGTGCACGCCCGCTTCGTAGAACAGCGTGGTCAGACCACGATCAGCGCATCGAGCGGAGCATCGCCCAGCGTCGACAGCAACCGCTCGCGGCCCGGCAGGAACGACAGCTCCATCAGGACCGCGACCCCGGCGACCTCCGCCCCGGCCCGCCGGATCAGCTCCAGCGAGGCGGCAGCGGTGCCACCGGTGGCCAGCACGTCGTCGATGACCATGACCCGGTCGTCGGCGCACAGCGCCTCCGCGTGGATCTCGATCTCCGCCGACCCGTACTCCAGGTCGTAGGACTGCAGGAGCGTCGCCCCGGGGAGCTTCCCCGCCTTGCGGACCGGCACGAAGCCGATGCCCGCCTGCACGGCCACCGGAGCCGCCAGGATGAATCCCCGCGCCTCCAGCCCGACGATCTTCGTCGCTCCGTACTGCCCGGCCAGGGCCACCAGCGCGTCCGTGAGGGCGCCGAACGCCTTCGGGTCGGCCAGCAGCGGGGTGATGTCCTTGAACATCACGCCCGGCTTCGGGTAGTCCGCCACGTCCGTGATCCGGCTGAGCAGCAGGTCCCGTACGCCGGCGGGCAGCTCCGCGGTCACCGGCGGCGTCCCGACCGGCCCTGCGCCACTACCTCGGGCGTGCCTTCGGTCCCGGCGTCCTCGGGCGATTCGCCCCTGGCCTCGGCCGACGCCCGCTTCGCGAGCACCCGCTTCTTCAGGGCCTTCATCGCCGGCTCGCGCTCCTTCAGGTCCACGACCAGCGGGGTCGCGATGAAGATCGACGAGTAGGCGCCGGCCGCGAGGCCGACGAACAGCGACAGCGAGATGTCGTTCAGCATGCCGGCGTCGAGGATGCCGCCACCGATGAAGAGCAGCGCCCCGACCGGGAGCAGTGCCACGACGGTGGTGTTGATCGAGCGGACCAGCGTGCCGTTGATGCTGCGGTTGGCGATCTCGCTGTACGTCCAGCGGGTCTGCTTGGTGATGTCCTTCGAGCCCTCCTTGAGACCGTCGAAGACGACGACGGTGTCGTAGAGGGAGTAACCGAGGATGGTCAGCAGACCGATGACCGTACCCGGGGTGACCTCGAAGCCGACCAGCGCGTACACGCCGACCGTGATCGTGAGGTCGTGGATCAGCGCGATGAGCGCCGCGACCGCCATCCGCCACTCGAAGGCGATGGCCAGGTAGATCACCACGAGGACCATGAAGACGCCGAGGCCGGTCCAGGCCTTGTTGGCGATCTGCTCGCCCCAGCTGGGGCCGACCAGGTCCGCGTTGATCTGAGCCGCGTCGACCTTGAGGTCGGTCGCGAGCTTGGCCTTCACCTCGGCCGCGGCATCGGTGCCCAGTTCCGAGATCTGGATGCGCAGGCCGCCGGTGCCGAGCTTCTGGACGATCGCGGCGTGGCCGGAGGCCTCTTCCGCGTCCTCGCGGGCCTGGGCCTCCGAGACGGAGGTCTTCGGGGTGGTGAAGACGGCCCCGCCCTTGAACTCGATGCCCATGTTGAGGCCCGAGACGGCCACGGCCACGATCGCCGTGATGGTGATCAGGATGGAAACGCCGTACCAGACGAAGCGCTTGCCGACGAAGTCGTAGCCGACCTCACCTCGGTACAGCTTGGCGCCGAGATCTCCGAGCTTCGACATCTCTCACGCCTCCTTTGCGTCGACGGGAACGGAGACGGTCGCGGCGGCCGCGGCGGAGCCGGTACGACGCGAGCGTCGCAGCGGCGGCTTCGCGCCCAGTCGCTTCGGGTCGAGCCCGGACCACGGGTGACCGCTGGCGAAGAAGTTCGTACGGGCCAGCAGCGTCATGACGGGCTTGGTGAAGAGGAACACCACGACCACGTCGAGCAGGGTGGTCAGGCCCAGGGTGAAGGCGAAGCCCTGCACCTTGCCGACGGTGACGATGAACAGCACCGCGGCGGCCAGGAACGACACGAAGTCGGAGACGAGGATGGTGCGACGGGCGCGCGGCCAGGCGCGCTCGACGGCCGGACGCAGGGTGCGGCCCTCGCGGATCTCGTCCCGGATGCGTTCGAAGTACACGATGAACGAGTCGGCGGTGATGCCGATCGCGACGATCGCACCACAGACGGCCGGCAGGTTCAGGGCGAAGCCGATTCCCTTGCCGAGCAGCACCATGATCGTGTAGGTCAGGATGCCGGAGACCATGAGACTGATGATGGCGACGAACGCCAGGCCCCGGTAGTACGCCAGCAGGTAGATCACCACGAGGGCGAGGCCGATGGCACCGGCGATGAGGCCGGCCTTCAGCTGCTCGCCGCCGAGCGCGGCGGTGACGGTGGTGACGCTGTCCTCCTGGAAGGACAGCGGCAGGGCGCCGTACGAGAGCATGTTGCCCAGGTCCTGCGCGGACTGCTGGGTGAAGCCGCCGGAGATCTCGGCGTTGCCGCCGGTCAGCGCCTGGCTGACGGACGGGTCGGAGATGACCTCGCCGTCGAGCACGATGGCGAACTGGTTCTGCGGGGGCTGCTTGGCCGCGAGCTCACCGGTGATCTTGGCGAACTTGTCGGCGCCCTTGTCGGTGAACTGCATCGTGACGATCCACATGCCGCGCTGCGGGTCGATGATGCCCTTGGCGTCCTTCACGTCCTGGCCGTTGACCTGGGCCGGGCCGAGCACCCACTTGCCCCAGGCGTCGCCGCGCTTGCCGCAGGCGAGCGTCGGGTCCTCGGGCTTGACGTTCTGCTTGACGGCGGTGCGCTGCGCCTCGTCGCTGCAGTCCAGCGCGGCGAACTTCGCCTGCAGGTCCGCGGCTGCGGCCTGGTCGGCGGACGGCGCGGACGGCGACGTGGACGGGGTGGCCTTGTCGTCTGCCTTCTTCGACTCGCTCGCCGAGGGCGAGGGAGAGGGGGCGTTCGGGGCCTTGAGGGCCTCACTGACCGCACGGCCCTGGGAAGTGGCGCTGGACGACGGGGTGGGCGCACTGGCGGACGGGCTGCCGGAGCCGCTCGGGGCGGCGCTCGGGGAGCCGCTCGCGTTGGCCTCGGGGGCTACCGGGGCACCGTCCGCCGTGGCGAGCACGGGGCGGAAGTACAGCTGGGCGGTGGTGCCGACCTGGTCGCGCGCCTGCTGGTCGTTCGTCCCCTTGGGGATGTTCACGATGATGTGGTCGCGGCCCTGGGTCTGGACCTCGGCCTCCGACACACCGAGACCGTTGACGCGGCGCTCGATGATGCCGACCGCCGTGTTCATGTTGGTCTCGTTGATCGCGTCCGGCTTGCCGGGCTCGCTCTTGGCCTTGAGCGTGATGCTCGTACCGCCGGCGAGGTCGATGCCGAGGCGCGGCGTCGTCTGCTTCGTGAGGAACATCCCCGCGGTGAGCGCCACCATCGCGATCAGGATGATGGCCAGGGCACGCCCCGGCCTCCCCTGAGCCCCCGTGGGCCGCCGGCCCTTCTTCGGTGCTGCCACCTTGTCGTATCTCCCTGTCCAACCGTCCCGCGCCGGGTCAGCGCGGGGACGGCCACCGAAATGTGTGTGGGGACCCCTGCCCCCCGCAGAAGGGTCACTGGCGGGGACCGCCGGGGCTGCCGATCAGGCGCCCCGCACGGTCCCCGGTCCAGCGCTACTTCGCGCCGGCCTCGCCGTCGGTCTTGCCGTCCTTCGGCTCGTCGCCCTTGGCCTCGTCGGCCGCGGGCTCGTCGGCCTTGGGCTCGTCCTTCTTGCCCAGGTCGAGCTTGGGGGCCTCGTCCCCGGTCAGGGAGGACGCGTCGTCCGGGACGACCGGCGTGTCGATCGTCAGATCATCGGTGATGCCGTGGACGATGCGGTTGTACTCCTCGTCCTCCAGCACCGCGCCGATGGAGTTCTTCGCGTAGATCGCGTGGACGCCGGGGGCCACCTCGAGCGTGACGGTGTCCTCGCCGACCTCCTTCACCGTGGCGTACATGCCGCCGATGGTGCGGACGCCGGTACCGGCGGTCAGCTGGTCGCGCATCTGCACGGCCGCCTGCTGCTTCTTCTTCTGGCTGCGGGTCAGCAGGAACATCGCCCCGATGATCAGCACGAACGGAAGGAGGGACATGATATTCACGGGACGCAGGTCCTTCGCATCGACCGCACAAGCGCACGGCCTTTGTACGGGGGGTGGGTACGCCGACCGTAAGGGTCGGCATCGGCGGAGTCTAGGCGAGTCCGCACCGATGGAACAACGCCCAGCATGTCACCGCAGTTCCTGAGGGGGCGAACGTCCGCGCCGTCAGGTCCCGAAGAGGCCCTGTTGTCCGCTTGATCCGTTCCCGCCCTGCTGGGGCGGAACAAGTCCCAGGTGAGCCCATGCGGCCGGGGTCGCGACCCGCCCCCTGGGGGTTCTGGCCAGAAGTCCTTCCCGTACGAGGAAGGGCTCGGCGACCTCCTCCACGGTCTCCCGCTCCTCGCCGACGGCGACGGCGAGCGTCGACAGGCCCACGGGGCCCCCGCCGAAGAGCTTCAGGAGCGCCTCCAGGACGCCCCGGTCCAGCCGGTCGAGCCCGCGCTCGTCGACCTCGTAGACCTTCAGGGCGGTGCCGGCGACCGCACGGTTGATCACGCCGTCGGCCCTGACCTGGGCGTAGTCGCGGACGCGGCGCAGCAGCCGGTTGGCGATACGGGGGGTTCCGCGCGAGCGGCCGGCGATCTCGGCGGCGCCGGCGGTGTCGATCTCCACGTCGAGGAGCCGCGCGGAACGGTGGATGACGCGCTCCAGCTCCTCCGGGGCGTAGAACTCCATGTGGCCCGTGAAGCCGAAGCGGTCGCGCAGCGGGGGCGGGAGCAGACCGGCCCGGGTCGTGGCCCCGACGAGGGTGAACGGGGGCAGTTCCAGCGGAATGGCGGTGGCCCCCGGGCCCTTGCCGACGATCACGTCGACGCGGAAGTCCTCCATGGCCATGTAGAGCATTTCCTCGGCGGGCCGGGACATCCGGTGGATCTCGTCGAGGAAGAGGACCTCGCCCTCCTGGAGGGAGGAGAGGATGGCGGCGAGGTCGCCCGCGTGCTGGATGGCGGGACCGGAGGTGATCCGGATGGGCGCGTCCATCTCGGCCGCGATGATCATGGACAGGGTGGTCTTCCCCAGACCCGGGGCGCCCGACAACAGCACGTGATCGGCGGTGGCGCCGCGCTGGCGGGCCGCCTTCAGGACGAGGTCCAGCTGCTGGCGGACCTTCTCCTGCCCGACGAACTCACCGAGGTCCTTGGGCCGCAGGGCCGCCTCGACGGCGGTGTCCTCGCCGTCCGCCGCGGCTGCGACGATCCGGTCGTCGCTCTCGTCATCCCAGTTCACGGTGTCAGTCTGCCTTCTCGGGTGGTGCGGTGGTCCGTCGTGTGCGGGCGGGCCTGCGGGGCATTCTCCCCGCCCCGCCCTTTCTCCGTTTCCCGGGCTCCGCCCAGACCCGCGCCTCCATCACCTGCGGGGCTGGGATTGCCCTGCGGGCCATCGGCCCGCCAGCCCGCACGGTGCGTTGCGCGCACGTGCGAGCCGACGCCGGCCACGATCCAGCCCCGCCGGGGCCTGAGGCGATCTTTCAGCCCCGCCGGCGTTCGAGGCGCGGGGTCCGGTACGGAGCCCCGGCGACGGCGCCGCGCCGGACTCATCGCGCCCGGTTCAGGGACTGCAGGGCCGCCCGCAGGAGCTGTGGAACGGGGGCCGACCCGCCGGCGGCGATCGCCGCCTCCGCCTGCGGGGTCACGGCCGAGACGGCCTCGTCCGCGTCCCGGGGGGCGTAGCCGAGGCCGATCAGGGCGGCGGAGAGCTGCTCCGACCACGGCGCCGGGCCGGAGGCCACCGCACGCTGCGCGCCGACCATCCCGCTCGACCCCAGCGGAGCCCCCAGCTTGTCCTTCAGGTCCAGCAGCAGCTTCTGCGCGCCCTTCTTGCCGATGCCGGAGACGGCCATCAGCGCCTTCTCGTCGCCCACGGAGACGGCGACCCGCAGCGCGTCCGGGCTGTGCACCCCGAGCATCGCCTGCGCGAGCTTCGGGCCGACCCCGCTCGCGGTCTGCAGAAGCTCGAAGACCTGGCGCTCGTCGTCGTCGGCGAAGCCGTACAGCGTGAGGGAGTCCTCCCGCACGACCAGGGACGTCGCCAGCCGGGCCTGCTCGCCGGTCCGCAGGCCCGCGATGGTGTTCGGCGTGCAGTGCACGGCCATGCCCACTCCCCCGACCTCGATGACGGCCAGGGTGGGGGCGAGCGCGGCGACCGTGCCGCTGACGAAGGCGATCATGTGGTGCGGCCTTTCAGGGCGCTGGCATGCCGGTTGACGGCCTGCTGGAGGCGGTTCTGCGCGGGGGCACGCCAGATGTGGCAGATGGCGAGGGCGAGGGCGTCCGCGGCGTCGGCGGGCTTGGGCGGGGCGGACAGCCGCAGCAGCCGGGTCACCATGGCTCCGACCTGCGCCTTGTCGGCGCGACCGCTGCCGGTGACGGCCGCCTTGACCTCGCTCGGGGTGTGCAGCGCGACCGGTATGCCGCGGCGCGCCGCGCACAGCATGGCGACGGCGCTGGCTTGGGCGGTGCCCATCACGGTGCTGACGTTGTGCTGGCTGAACACCCGCTCCACGGCGACGACTTCGGGCCGGTGCTCGTCGAGCCATTCCTCGATGCCCTGCTCGATCGCGACGAGCCGGTGGCCCAACTCGGCGTCCGCGGGCGTCCGTACGACCCCCACGGCCAGCATCGTCAGGGGGCGGCCGGCCACCCCCTCGACCACACCGACACCACATCGGGTCAGGCCCGGGTCAACACCGAGTACGCGCACCCCCGCCTCCCCCCTTTGCGGCTGAACCGCCGCCGCTCTCGCGGAGGTGGTGCCTCGCCGTCGTGGCTGATCAATTGATGGTTGCGGTCGCCAGACTAACCGCTGCCTATGACAACGCAGCGGGCCGACGGGGTGTGTCCCGTCGGCCCGCTGCTTTGGCGCCGTGCGCGCCGGACGCCCAGGTCAGGCGTCGACCTTCTCCATGACCTCGTCCGAGACGTCGAAGTTCGCGAAGACGTTCTGCACGTCGTCGCTGTCCTCCAGCGCGTCGATCAGCTTGAAGATCTTGCGCGCGCCCTCTTCGTCCAGCTCGACCTGCATGGTCGGAAGGAAGTTGGAGTCGGCAGAGTCGTAGTCGATGCCCGCCTGCTGCAGCGCGGTGCGGACGCCGACCATGTCGGTGGCCTCGCTGATGATCTCGAACTGGTCGCCGAGGTCGTTGACCTCTTCCGCGCCCGCCTCGAGCACCGTCTCCAGCACGTCGTCCTCGGACAGCTCGCCCTTGGGCAGCAGGACGACGCCCTTGCGGTTGAACAGGTACGAGACCGAGCCGGGGTCGGCCATCGAACCGCCGTTGCGGGTCATGGCGACCCGCACGTCGGACGCGGCACGGTTGCGGTTGTCGGTGAGGCACTCGATGAGCACCGCGACGCCGTTCGGGCCGTAGCCTTCGTACATGATCGTCTCGTAGTCGGCGCCGCCGGCTTCGAGACCGCCGCCGCGCTTGACCGCGGAGTCGATGTTCTTGTTCGGGACGGAGCTCTTCTTCGCCTTCTGGATGGCGTCGAAGAGGGTCGGGTTGCCATCGATGTCGGCGCCGCCCATACGGGCCGCGACCTCGATGTTCTTGATCAGCTTCGCGAAGAGCTTGCCGCGCTTGGCGTCAACCACGGCCTTCTTGTGCTTCGTCGTAGCCCATTTAGAGTGGCCGGACATCTGCCTGTCTCCTTCGCGTCACCAACAATGTTCGCCTCAGATCCTACCGGGACGCCGTTACAGCCCCGCGCGCACCATGTCGACGAAGTACGCGTGGACCCTGTCGTCGCCCGTGAGCTCGGGGTGGAACGAGGTGGCGAGGACATTGCCCTGGCGCACGGCGACGGTGTGGCCGTCGTACGTGGCGAGCACCTCGGCGGCTCCGCCGACGGACTCGACCCAGGGGGCCCGGATGAAGACGCCCTCGACGGGGCCGCCCTCGATGCCGGCGAAGTCGACCTGCGCCTCGAAGGACTCGTTCTGCCGGCCGAAGGCGTTGCGGCGCACGATCATGTCGATGCCGCCCAGGGTCTCCTGGTCCTCACGGCCGTCCAGGAGCTTGTCGGCGAGCATGATCATGCCGGCGCAGGTGCCGTAGACCGGCATCCCGGCCCGTACGCGCTCGCGCAGCGGCTCCAGCATGCCGAACAGCACGGCGAGCTTCGACATGGTCGTGGACTCGCCGCCGGGGATCACCAGGGCGTCGACCTCGGCGAGCTCCTCGGGACGCCGGACCGGCCTGGCCACGGCGTCAGCCGAGGCCAGGGCGATCAGGTGCTCCCGTACGTCGCCCTGGAGCGCCAGGACACCGATCACGGGGATGGTCATGGTGATGACTACCAGCCGCGGTTGGCGTAGCGCTCGGACTCGGGGAGGGTGTCGCAGTTGATGCCGACCATGGCCTCGCCCAGGTTGCGGGAGGCGTCCGCGATGATCTTCGGGTCGTCGTAGAAGGTGGTGGCCTTCACGATGGCGGCGGCGCGCTTGGCCGGGTCGCCCGACTTGAAGATGCCGGAGCCGACGAAGACGCCCTCGGCACCGAGCTGGCGCATCAGCGCGGCGTCGGCGGGGGTGGCGACGCCACCGGCGGAGAACAGCACGACCGGGAGCTTGCCGAGCTCGGCGACCTCCTTGACCAGCTCGTACGGGGCGCGCAGGTCCTTGGCGGCGGCGAACAGCTCGTTGTTGTCGTAGCCGCGCAGGCGGGCGATCTCGTTCTTGATCTGGCGCAGGTGGCGGACGGCCTCGACGACGTTGCCGGTGCCGGCCTCGCCCTTCGAGCGGATCATGGCCGCGCCCTCGGCGATGCGGCGCAGGGCCTCGCCCAGGTTGGTGGCGCCACAGACGAAGGGAGTGGTGAACGCCCACTTGTCGGAGTGGTTGACCTCGTCGGCCGGGGTCAGGACCTCGGACTCGTCGATGTAGTCGACGCCGAGGGACTGGAGGACCTGGGCCTCGACGAAGTGGCCGATGCGGGACTTCGCCATGACCGGGATGGAGACGGCCTCGATGATCTCTTCGATCATGTTCGGGTCGGACATCCGGGCGACGCCGCCGTCCTTGCGGATGTCGGCGGGGACCCGCTCCAGGGCCATGACGGCCACGGCGCCGGCGTCTTCGGCGATCTTCGCCTGCTCGGCGTTGACCACATCCATGATCACGCCGCCCTTGAGCTGCTCGGCCATGCCGCGCTTGACGCGGGAGGTGCCGATCGCCGAGTCGGCGGACTGCGTGGTGGAGGGAAGCGTGCTCACGGATTGACCTCACTCGAAAGGAAGATTCAGGCGCTACTGGTGATGGCTGCCGGCGACCTGGTGGTACTCGACCGAGGAAACCCTCTCGACCAGTCCACGGCAAGGGCCAATGTGCAGCCGGTGGCTCCTTGCGATTTGGCCATTGGGTACAAGTTACGGCCGCTCGGCCAGATCCACCGGAGGCTCGTCGTCCATCTCGAAGGCCAGCGGGAAGGGAGCGTGGCCCGCCAGCCGGAACCAGCGGACCTTGCGGTGCCGGCGCAATGCCCGGGCCGCGCGCACGGCGTCGTTGAGGAACCGCCGTGCCATCGGCACCCTGCGCACCGCCGCCGCGAGCTCCTCGGCGGCCTCCGCCCCTCCCGGGGCCGCCTTGAGCACGTCGACCTGTTCCGCATCGGCGAAGACGGCGCGCAGGGCCTGGCTGAGCTCGCTCTCGGCGACCTCGCGGTGCTCCTCCTCCGCTTGGCGGGCGGCGTGCCCGGCCTCGTACAGGACGAGGGAGGAGGCGGGGTCCAGCACCCCGGAGGTCGCGACCTCCACCACGACGGAGGCCCGGCGAACGAGCTGCGCGTCGAGGGCGGCCCGGGCGGCGTCCATCCGGGAGTGCAGCCGGTCGAGCCGCCCGGCGGACCAACTGAGGTACACCCCGACGAGGCCGAGGCCGAGGGCAATCCAGACAAGGGTTTCGATCACGGGCGGCGACTCTACCTCTCGACGCGCCCCTCGCACGGCTCGGCCCTGGCGGGCCTCCCCGGCTTCGCCGCGCTGCGCCGGACTCCGTCCGGCGGTGGTCGGTCGGCGGGCCGCCACTGCCAGTGGGCGCGCGGCCGGTGAGCGGGCGCGGCCGGGTCTGCCCTGCGGGGCGAAGTCCCCTACCCGCCCTTCGCCCGTTCCCCGGGCTGCGCCCGAACCCCTGGGGCTCCACACCAAGCGGCCCCACGGTCAGGGCCGACGTCGGCCCGAATCCAGCCCCTCCGGCGTTTGAGGAGCGGGGGTCCGGGGGCCGGCCCCCGGGATCGGCGCCGCGCGCGGGAACGAGTCCGGGGCGCAGCCCCGGAGAACGTGCGAACCGGGCGGCACACGCGGAGGCGGGCCGGTCACGTGTCGCGGGACAGGCCCAGGCGGGTGCGGAGCGGGACGCGCTCGTCCTCGGCGACTGCCGCCGCGCCGTCGGTCACCGTTTCGTAGACGGCCAGGATGTCCGCCGCCACCGTCGACCAGTCGAAGCGGCGTACGTGGGCCGAGCCGCGGGTGCTCAGTTCCGCGCGCCGGGCGGGGTCGCGCAGGAGGGCGATCGCCGAGGTGGCCAGGGAGGCGGGGTCCTCGTTCGAGAACAGGGCTCCCGCCGCCCCCTGGTCCAGGACCTGCGCGAAGGCGTCGAGGTCGGCGGCGAGGACGGCCGCCCCGGCCGAGAGGGCCTCGACCAGGATGATGCCGAAGCTCTCGCCGCCCGTGTTCGGAGCCACGTACACGTCGACGCTGCGCAGCAGCCGGGCCTTGTCCTCGTCGGAGACCATGCCGAGGAACTCGACCCGGGAGCGGAGCTCGGGCGGCAGGGAGGCGACCGCCTCCTCCTCGTCGCCGCGGCCCGCCACCAGGAGGCGTACGTCCGGGCATTCCGCGACGATGCGGGGGAAGGCCGCCATGAGGACCGGCAGGCCCTTGCGCGGTTCGTCGATGCGGCCGATGAAGCCGAGGGTCTGGCCCGACCAGGCCGGGTTCGGGTCGGCCTTGGCGAAGAAGTCCACGTCCACGCCGTTGGGGATGACCACCGCGTCCCCGCCGAGGTGCTCGACCAGCGTGCGCCGCGCGTACTCGCTCACCGCGATGCGCGCGCTGATCTTCTCCAGCGCCGGCTGCAGGATCGGGTACGCGGCGAGCATCGCCCGGGAGCGCGGGTTGGAGGTGTGGAAGGTGGCCACGATCGGCCCCTGTGCCGCCCAGCAGGTCAGCAGGCCCAGCGACGGGGCGGTCGGCTCGTGGATGTGGACCACGTCGAAGACCCCGTCGTGCAGCCAGCGCCGCACGCGGGCCGCCGACAGGAAGCCGAAGTTGAGCCGGGCGACCGACCCGTTGTACGGCACCGGTACCGCCCGCCCCGCCGAGACCACGTACGGGGGCAGCGGGGTCTCGTCGTCCGACGGGGCCAGGACCGACACCTGGTGGCCGAGGCCGATCAGGTGTTCCGCCAGGTCCCGGATGTGGAACTGGACCCCGCCGGGGACGTCCCAGGAGTACGGGCAGACGATGCCGATCTTCACGCGGAGTGCTCCTCGGGCCTGCCGGCGGTGTCGGTGGTCGGTCGCAGGTCCTCCAGCCACAGACGCTGGAGCATGTGCCAGTCCTGCGGGTGTTCGGCGATGCCCTGCGCGAAGGCGTCGGCGACCGCCTGCGTCATGACGGCCGTCTTCTCCTGCCGGGTGCCCTGCTCGGGGATCTCCACCGGGGGGTGGATCCGGCCGTACATCTGCGGCGCGTCCCCGTAGTACAGGGTGGCCGGGAGCAGGACCGCGCCCGTCTGCAGGGCGAGCAGCGCCGGGCCGGCCGGCATGCGCGCCGCCGAGCCGAAGAAGTCCACTTCCACCCCGGAGGCCGACAGGTCCCGGTCCGCGACCAGGCAGACGAGCCCGCCGGAGCGCAGCCGCCGGGCGAGCGTGCCGAAGGCGGCGCCGCCGTTGTGCGGGACCACCTCCATGCCCAGGCTCTCGCGGTAGGCGACGAAGCGGTCGTAGAGGGTCTCCGGCTTGAGCCGCTCGGCGACCGTGGTGAAGGGAACTCCGATGTGGGTGACGGCCCAGGCGCCGGCGAGGTCCCAGTTGGCGAGGTGCGGGAGGGCCACCACCACTCCGCGCCCGGAGGCCAGTGCCTCGCGCAGGATGTGGTCGTCCTTCATCTGCACGTCGGTGCTGAATCGTTCCTTGGCCATGGTCGGCAGGCGGAAGGATTCCATCCAGTACCGCATGTAGGAGCGCATGCCCGCGTGCGACAGCTCGCGCAGCCCCTCCGGCGTGGCGTCCGGCACCACCCGGGCCAGGTTCGACTCCAGGCGCAGCACGCTCTTGCCGCGCCGCTTCCAGGCGAAGTCCGCGATCCGCCGGCCGAGGGCCGCCGCGGCCGGCTCGGGCAGCTTCTTGACCCCGGCCCAGCCGAGCCCGTAGAGCCCGTCGACCAGCTTGTCCTGTGCCTTGCCCATCAGGGCGTACCGCCTTCGGAGGGAGCGCCGGCGGCAGTGGCGGCGGCGTCGGCCTCCGCCGATTCGCGCCGTACGGTCACCACGCGCTGGATCAGGGTCACGAGCGAGCCCGCCGCGACCACCCACAGCGCGATCGGCAGCAGCAGGCCGATCCACGAGGGGGCGCCGAAGGTCTCCAGGCCGGACAGGCCGGCCGCGACCAGCGTGATCACCAGGCGCTCGGCGCGCTCGATGAGCCCGTTGACGGCCACCGGCAGCCCGATCGACTCGCCGCGGGCCTTGGTGTACGAGACCACCTGGCCGCTGGCCAGGCAGAAGATGGCGACCGCGCAGAGCGCGTTGTTGTTCCCGGAACCCGCGTACCAGAGCGCGAGCCCGCCGAAGATCGCCGCGTCCGCCACCCGGTCGAGGGTGGAGTCGAGGAACGCGCCCCACCGGCTGGAGACGCCGGCCTGGCGGGCCATGTTCCCGTCCACCAGGTCGGAGAAGACGAAGAGCGTGATGGTGATCGTGCCCCAGAAGAGCTCGCCCATGGGGAAGAAGACCAGGGCTCCGGCCACCACTCCGGCCGTGCCGATGAGGGTGACCGCGTCGGGACTCACTCCCATCCGGAGCAGAAGAGCGGCGAATGGCGTGAGAACACGCGTGAAGAATGCACGCGCGTACTTGTTCAGCATGGCCTTCCCGGAGGGTCGCTGGGCCGCACGGCCACCACGGCCACCGGCTGGCCCATCGTAGCCAGGGCCCCGGCCCATCGGCGCCGCGCACCCACCGGTTCACACGACGCGGTCCGCTCTCGGGCCGTTCGCCGCGTCCCGGCGGCCCTTCCGGCGGCCCTTCCCGGCTGCCTCCCGGCTGCCTCCCAGCGGCCCTTCCGACTGCCTTCCGGCGCCCTTCCGGCTGCCTCCCGGCGGCGCCCGCCGCGGCTCCGCCGCTCCCGCGGCCGCGGTTCCGGTACGACGTATGGACGGGGTGTGACGGCAGTGCAAAGCTCGAAGGAGGCCTTTTCCTCTGCATTCCCCCTCCAAGTCGGGAGGCACGAGCATCGTGGGAGCCGCATCACACCAATCCGGAGCCGCCGGAAGAGCACCGACGGCCGACCGCCCGGCCTCCGTACGGAACGTCGTGCTGGTCGGCCACAGCGGAGCCGGCAAGACCACCCTGGTCGAAGCCCTGGCCCTGACCGCAGGCGCCGTGAACCGGGCCGGGCGCGTCGAGGACGGCGCCACCGTCTCCGACTACGACGAGATGGAGCACCGCCGCCAGCGCTCCATCCAGCTCTCGCTGGTCCCCGTGGAGTGGGCCGGCATCAAGATCAACATTCTGGACACCCCCGGATACGCCGACTTCGTCGGAGAGCTCCGGGCCGGACTGCGCGCCGCCGACGCGGCCCTCTTCGTGGTCTCGGCCGCCGAGGACGGAGAGGGTCTCTCCGGAGCCACCCGGATGGTCTGGGACGAATGCGCCGCCGTCGGCATGCCGCGCGCCATCGTCGTGACCCACCTGGAAGCCGCCCGCGCCGACTACACGCAGATGACCGCGGTGTGCGGCGACGCCTTCGGAGCGGACGACCCCGATGCCGTGCGCCCGCTCTACCTGCCCCTGCACGGCCCCGCCGGTCCCGACGGCCGCGCGCCGGTGGCCGGACTGCTCGGACTGCTCTCCCAGCGCGTCTACGACTACACCTCCGGCGACCGCGTCGAACGCGACCCGGACCCCGGCGAGCTCGCCCTGATCACCGACGCCCGCGCCCGGCTGATCGAGGGGATCATCGCCGAGAGCGAGGACGAGACGCTCATGGACCGCTACCTCGGCGGCGAGGACATCGACCTCAAGACCCTGGTCGACGACCTGGAGCGGGCCGTCGCCCGCGGCACCTTCCACCCCGTCCTGATGGCCGCCCCCGCCGCCGACGGCGCCCGCAAGGGCCTGGGCACCGTAGAACTCCTCGAACTGATCACCGGCGGCTTCCCCACCCCGCTGGAGCGTGCGCCCGTCGGCGTCACCACCCCCGACGGCGCGGCCCGCCCCGCGGTCACCTGCGATCCCGACGGGCCGCTCGTCGCCGAGGTGGTGAAGACCTCCTCCGACCCCTACGTCGGCCGCGTCTCGCTCGTCCGCGTCTTCTCCGGCACCCTGCGACCCGACGAGACGGTCCACGTGAGCGGCCACGGGCTGACGGACCGCGGGCACGAGGACCATGACGTCGACGAGCGCATCGGCGCCCTGACCTCCCCCTTCGGCAAACAGCAGCGCACCCTCGACCGCTGCATCGCGGGCGATCTGGCCTGCGTGGCCAAACTCACCCGCGCCGAGACCGGCGACACCCTCTCGGCCAAGGACCGCCCCCTCCTGATGGAGGCCTGGTCCATGCCCGACCCGCTGCTCCCCCTCGCCATTGAGGCCCACAGCAAGGCCGACGAGGACAAGCTCTCCCAGGGCCTGGCCCGGCTGGTCGCCGAAGACCCGACGATGCGGCTCGAACAGAACCCGCACACCCGCCAGCTCGTCCTGTGGTCCCTCGGCGAAGCCCACCAGGACCTCGCCCTCGAACGGCTGCGCACCCGGTACGGGGTCCAGGTCGACCCGGTCCCGCACAAGGTCAGCCTCCGCGAGACCTTCGGCGCCAAGGCCGGCGGCCGCGGGCGGCACGTCAAACAGTCCGGCGGGCACGGCCAGTTCGCCATCTGCGAGATCGAGGTCGAGCCGCTCCCGCCGGGCAGCGGCATCGAGTTCGTCGACAAGGTCGTCGGCGGAGCGGTGCCGCGCCAGTTCATCCCGTCCGTGGAGAAGGGCGTCCGCGCGCAGGCCGCCCGGGGGCTCGCGGCCGGCTACCCGCTGGTCGACGTACGCGTCACCCTGCTCGACGGCAAGGCCCACTCGGTGGACTCCTCCGACGCCGCCTTCCAGACCGCCGGCGCCCTGGCCCTGCGCGAAGCCGCCGCCGGGGCCTCCGTCCAGCTCCTCGAACCGGTCGCCGAGCTCGCCGTGGTCGTTCCCGACGAGTACGTCGGTCCCGTCATGAGCGACCTCGCCGGCCGCCGGGGCCGCGTCGTCGGCACCGACGCGGCCGGCGCCGGCCGCACCCGGGTCCTCGCCGAGATCCCCGAGATCGAGATCGGCCGGTACGCCGTCGAGCTGCGCTCCGTGTCGCACGGCACGGGGCTGTTCAGCCGTACGTACGCGCGCCACGAGCCGATGCCGCCGCAGATAGCGGACAAGCTGCGCGAACAGTCAGAGAAGGGAAGTCAACTGACATAGCGTCACTCTGGCCGCCCATCCAACCAGGTTGCGGTGGGCGGCATTTACCTGTCCCATGACCACGGGGAAGAATCGGCCGATAGGCTCGTCCGCGCGTGAGGCGGCCAGGCCGAACGGGTAGACCAAGCGGACAGGGTGGGAACGCCGCACCGGGAACACCACCCGGAGCCGGCGGCATCGCGGGCAGGCCCGCACACGAGTACGACGCACAGCGATGGGGGCAGCGGTGGCGGACGACGGATTCGACTTCAGGCCCGGGGCACAGGTCCCGCTCCAGGGCGGCGGCGGCCAGACGGCCGCGACCAACGCCCTCGCCTCCGCCGCCTACCGGGACGGCGGGCGCGACACCAAGCTGGAAGACATACTCAAGGCCAACAACGACTACCACGAGTCCGTGGTCAAACCCGGCAAGATCTCCCTGCTCGCCCCCAATCTCGGCGAGGCCTTCTGCCGCGCGGTCGAGGCCCGCACCATCCCGCCGACCCGCAAGCCCCTGATCCAGTCCTTCGGCGCCGACCCGCAGACCGTCGTCGAGCACTGCCTGGCCGCCTCCCGCATCCGCAAGGAGCGCGACCGCAAGCTGCGCCTGATCATGCTCGTCTGCGGGGCCGTGTTCCTCCCCGGCCTCCTGCTGTGGCTCGGCCTGTTCTGGGCCCGCAAGGCCCTGGCCGCCTCCGAGGCCAAGCGGGCCTCCTGGATGGGCACGGCGCTCCTCGTCGGCGTGGGCCTCGTGGTCGCCGTGCTCATGTTCCGGCTCCCGGTGACCGGCTTCCTGGGCCTCTACGTCCGCGCCATGGTCATCGCCCCGGTCTTCGGCTGGTTCCTCGCCCGCCGGCTCTGCGAGGCCACCGCGGAAGACCTGCGCTCCCGCTGGGACGGGCTCATCGCGGGCGGCGGCGGGGTGGCCGCCAAGATCCCGGAGGCCGTCCCCGGCAACCCCGACGAGAAGGCCCGCGAGGACCTGCGCCACTCCCTGGCCAAACTCACCGCCGAGGACCGCAGCAACGCCGTCTTCTACGCGGGCCCCAAGGGCATACTCGGCATGGGAACCCGCTGGGGCAGCTGGCAGATGGCCGAGGAGCTCACTCCCAAGAACGAGGGCTCCGAGATCCACCCGTTCCGCAGCTGGGACGTCATACGCGCGATCGACACCCAGTTGCGCAAGCTGGAGCGCGGCCCCCTGCACACCGGCGGCCTCCCGCCCGCCTCGATCCAGCACTGGATCGTCAGCCCGGTCGGCGAGGGCGCCAAGGAAGTGACCCGCCCCAGCGGAGCGGACGTGGACACCTTCCTGGTCAAGCCGCACGAGATCACCCGGATCTGCAACGAGCAGCAGTTCAGCGCCGGCAACCGGCACTACCTCGGCATCCAGTACCCGCTCTGGGACGGCCAGCTCGTGATCACCATGCTGGTCACGGTCACCGTGCTCTACAAGACCCTGCGCGTGGAGGTCACCGGCCACGCCCTCGGCCCGGTGCACGGCCTGTTCACCACCAAATCGGCGGCCCCGGTGGACGAGGTCGCCAAATCCGTGCGCTTCTGGGAAACCATGGAGCTCAAGCGACCGGTGGTCGACACGAACGAGGTGGTACGGCTCGCCGTGCGCGCCCCCTTCACCTGGTACCCGCCGCTCCTGGACTTCCTGGGCGGCAAGCTCGTCCTCCCGGAGCCCTTCGGCGTCCGCCACGTCTGGGCCGGCCAGCCGTGGCGCCACCGCTTCATGGCGGACGACGCGATGCGCGCCGCGACCCCGGTCCTGCGGGCGGTGCACACCGCCGCGATGCGGGTCCTGGAGGAGAACGGGGTCGACACCGAACGCTTCACCAACCGCTCGATGATCGTCAGCGGTCTGGTCCAGGACGCCGCACCGCGCAAGGCCGACGTCTACGACGCGTGAGAGCGCGCGGACGCCCGCGCCCGGCCGGCACGCGCACGGCCGGCACGCGCCCCGACAGGCCCTAGTCGGAGGGCCAGGCGTCGGCGAGCATCTGACGGGTGTCCGCGAGGAGTTGGGGCAGCACCTTGGTGTGGCCCACGACCGGCATGAAGTTCGTGTCCCCGCCCCAGCGGGGCACGATGTGCTGGTGCAGGTGCGCGGCGATGCCGGCGCCGGCGGCATGGCCCTGGTTCATGCCGATGTTGAACCCGTGCGCACCCGAGGCCTTGCGCAGCGCGACCATGGCCCGCTTCGTGAGGTCGGCGAGTTCGAGGGTCTCGGCGGCGTCCAGGCCCGTGTAATCGGCGACGTGCCGGTACGGCACGACCATCAGGTGGCCGCCGTTGTACGGGTAGAGGTTCAGCACGGCGTAGACGTGCTTGCCCCGGGCCACGACCAGCCCGTCCTGGTCCGACATGTCCGGAATCCCGCAGAAGGGACAGCCGTCCCCGGCCTCCGGCCCGGTCGGCTTGTTCTCCCCCTGGATGTAGGCCATCCGGTGGGGCGTCCACAGACGCTGGAACGCGTCCTGCGTGCCCACACCGATCTGCTGCTCCGGCTCAATCGTCATGGGATGCAGCATATGACCTTGCCTCCGAGCGGCGTGTCGCCGGGGCGAACACCGGTGGGCGGGCGGCAATGCTGAACCCATGAGCGATGCACCCGAGACCGGTGACCAGGACTGGGAACGCCGGACCGAGCTGCCGCTGTTCTACGCCTCCCTGCTCTTCCTCGCCGGCTACACGGTCTCCGTGCTGGCCTACCGGGCCCACCCGCTGTGGCGGGACGTCGGCCTCGGCGTGGTCGCCCTGATGTGGGCCTGCTTCATCGTGGACTACGTCGCCCGGCTGTTCCTGAGCCGCATGCGGCCGCTGCGCTTCGTCCGCGTGCACTGGCTGGACACCCTGATCGTGCTGCTGCCGATGCTGCGGCCGCTGCGCATGGTCAAGGTCCACGACGCGGTCCAGGCCCGGCGCCGCCGCCCGCGCCGGGGGCTGTACGCGCGGGTGATGTCGTACGCAGGCCTGTCGGCCGGGCTGCTCGGGTTCGCGGGCGCGCTCGGGGTCTACCACTTCGAGCGCCGGGCTCCCGGGGCCACGATCCACACCTTCGGCGACGCCGTCTGGTGGGTGTGCGAGACGCTGACCACGGTGGGCTACGGGGACATGGCCCCGGTCACCCCGGTGGGCCGGATCATCGCCGCGTTCTTGATGGCGGGCGGTCTGGCGCTGCTGGGCGCGGTGACGGGCTCGTTCTCCTCCTGGATGCTCCAGGTGTTCCGGCGCCAGGACGAGGAGGAGCCCCCGGGGACCTGAGGTCCCCGGGGGCTCCGGGCCGTCACGGCGGTCACACCTGGACGCGGCGCTCCACGACGTCGACGAGCTTGGCCAGCGCCTGGTCGCGCGGGACGCCGTTCTCCTGCGAACCATCGCGGTAGCGGAAGGAGACGGTGCCCGCGGCCATGTCCTCGTCACCGACGATGATCATGAAGGGGACCTTCAACTTCTGCTGGTTCCTGATCTTCTTCTGCATCCGGTCGGAGGAGGCGTCCACCTCGACGCGCAGGCCCTTCCTCTTCGCCTCGGCGGCGAACTCCTGCAGGTACTCGATGTGCGAGTCGCCGATCGGGATGCCGACCGCCTGGACCGGGGCGAGCCACGGCGGCATGACGCCCGCGTAGTGCTCCAGCAGTACGGCGAAGAACCGCTCGATGGAACCGAACAGCGCACGGTGGATCATGACCGGCCGCTGCTTGGTGCCGTCGGGGCCGGTGTACTCCAGGTTGAAGCGCTCCGGCAGGTTGAAGTCGAGCTGCACGGTCGACATCTGCCAGGTGCGGCCGATCGCGTCACGGCACTGGACCGAGATCTTCGGACCGTAGAACGCGGCGCCGCCCGGGTCCGGGACCAGGGGCAGGCCCTGCTTCTCGGCGACCTGCTGGAGGGTGGCGGTGGCCTCTTCCCAGATCTCGTCCGAGCCGACGAACTTCTCCGGGTCCTTGGTGGACAGCTCCAGGTAGAAGTCGGTCAGACCGTAGTCGCGGAGCAGGTTCAGCACGAAGGTCAGGGTGCGGTCGAGCTCCTCCGCCATCTGCTCCTTGGTGCAGTAGATGTGCGCGTCGTCCTGGGTGAAGCCGCGCGAGCGGGTCAGGCCGTGCACGACGCCGGACTTCTCGTACCGGTACACGGTGCCGAACTCGAAGAGGCGCAGGGGCAGTTCACGGTAGGAGCGGCCGCGCGCGTCGAAGATCAGGTTGTGCATCGGGCAGTTCATGGGCTTGAGGTAGTAGTCGGTACCACCGTCGAGCTGCATGGGGGGGTACATGCCCTCCGCGTACCAGTCCAGGTGGCCGCTCTTCTCGAAGAGGGTGCCCTTGGTGGCGTGCGGGGTGTAGACGAACTCGTAGCCCTCTTCCTCGTGCCGCTTGCGCGAGTAGTCCTCCATGGTGCGCCGGATGACGCCGCCGCGCGGGTGGAAGACGGCCAGGCCGGAGCCGATCTCGTCCTGTACGGAGAACAGGTCGAGCTCGGTGCCGAGCTTGCGGTGGTCGCGCTTCTCGGCCTCGACGAGGAAGTCGAGGTGGGCCTTCAGCTCCTCCTTCGACGGCCACGCGGTGCCGTAGATGCGCTGGAGCATCGGGTTCTTCTCGCTGCCGCGCCAGTAGGCGGCGGCGTTGCGCATCAGCTTGAACGCCGGGATGTTGCGGGTGGTGGGCAGGTGGGGGCCTCGGCAGAGGTCCTTCCAGCACAGGTCGCCGGTCTTGGCGTCGAAGTTGTCGTAGATGGTCAGCTCGCCGCCGCCCACCTCGACGTTCGCGCCGTCGTCGGTCGACGCCGAACCCTTGATGCCGATGAGCTCCAGCTTGTACGGCTCGTTCGCGAGTTCCTCGCGGGCCGCCTCGTCGGTGACGACGCGGCGGGCGAAGCGCTGGCCGCGCTTCTGGATCTCCTGCATCTTCTTCTCGATGGCCTTGAGGTCATCGGGGGTGAAGGGCTTCGCGACGTCGAAGTCGTAGTAGAAGCCGTCCCGGACCGGCGGGCCGATGCCCAGCTTGGCCTCGGGGAACAGTTCCTGCACGGCCTGGGCCATGACGTGCGCGGTGGAGTGGCGCAGGATGTCGAGGCCGTCCGGGGAGGAGATCTCCACGGGCTCGACGGTCTCGCCGTCCCGCACCTCGTACGCGAGGTCCTTCAGCTCGCCCGCGATGCGCGCGGCGACGATGGTGCGCTCGCCGGCGAAGAGCTCTGCCGCCGTAGTGCCCGTGGCCACCACGCGCTCGTCCCGCTCGGAATCGCGTTGGATGAACACACGGACGTCTGACACCGGTCTCTCCTGACTCAGGGGGTGCGCGAGCGAACACTGCGCGCCTGAATCGTACCGAGCGGATGGGCTGAGCCGCTAAACGGTTACCGCCCGGGCCTGTGGGAACCGCCGCCGGAGGCGGCGGCGTCCCCGGATGTACAAGATCGTTGATGGGCGCGGAGGAGTGTGTGATGACCGGCACGGCTACCCGATACCTCTATCTGGTGCGGCACGGCGAGGCGGCGTCGGACGAGAGCGGGCTGACGGAAGGCGGCCGCCGGCAGGCCGTGCTGCTCGGCCGGCGCCTGCGCGGCATCCCCCTCAACGCCGTTCACCACGGCCCGCTGCCCCGGGCCGAGCAGACCGCACGCCTGATCGGCGACCAGCTGGGCGACGTCCCCCTGCACGTCTCGGACGTCGCCGGCGACTACGTTCCTTACGCGCCGGCGCGCGAAGAGCTTCCGGCGGAGTCCGCGGACCTCTTCCTGCGCTTCCTCGCCGGGGCCGGCGAGGAGGAGCGGGAGCGGGGACCCGCGCTGGCCCGGCGGGCGCTGGACCTGTTCACCGGGCCGGTGGACGGCGCGGAGGACCGGCACGAGCTGGTCGTCACCCACAACTTCCTGGTCGCCTGGCTCGTCCGGGACGCCATGGACGCGCCGCGGTGGCGATGGCTCGGTCTCAGCCACGCCAACGCCGCTCTCACGGTCATCCGGTACCCGCCCGGCCGGCCGGCCTCCGTCCTCGTCTCCAACGACATGAGGCACCTGCCCGCCGAGCTGCGCTGGACCGGCTTTCCCCCCGAGGCACACGTCTAGGCCGCCGGGGCTTGCCTAGTCGTCCGACGGCAGCGCGTCCCCCGCGTCGAGGGACTCATCCAGCGACTTCATCAGCCGGTCCCGCTCGACCTCGTCCATCGGGACCGGCCTGACATCGGCGGCGTCCGTCAGGCGGCGGAATCCGCCCCGGCGCTGCAGGCGCCCGCTGACCCGGATCGGCAGTCCGACCAGGTGCGCGTGGCCGGCCACCCGGTACGACTCCTCGTCGAGCACCACCCGGACGTACGGGATCTCCGCCCCGGCGAGGATCCGCAGCCGGACCGTGCCCCCGCCGCCCGGGGCCGACCTCCGCATCCGGACCACCGCGCCCGCCACCCGGACCGGTACCGCCGGTTCGTCCCGCGTGTACCGGGCGGCCGCCTCCCGGAGCACCGGGAGGTCGCCGGGCGAGAACTCCACCGGCTCCGGCCGGGCCGCGCACCCCGCCGGGACCCCCGCCGCCGGAGCCCACGCGAGGGTCACCCGGGCCCCCTCCGAGCCGTGGACCAGCGAGATGAGCGCTTCCGCGAGCTCCCGGCTGACCCCGGCCTCGACCGCCGCGTCGAAGGCCTCCATGCCCCCGGTGGCCCGCTGGTAGTCCACGGCCTCGCGGGCGGCGTGCAGCGCGTGGTGCAGCCGGGTCACGGTGCCGCGGCCCCCGTCGACGGGGACGTACGCGGTCAGCCGCCGGCCGCCCGGAGCCGGCCCGACCAGGACCCCGTCCAGCGCACGCTCCGCCTGGCCCCGGTGCCGGGCCCCGTAGTACCCGGCCCGTGCCCGGTCGGCCAGCGCCCCGGCGAGGAGCAGCTGGCGCGCGGCCGAGCGGAGCTGCTCCTGGACGGTCCAGTCGGCCTCGCCCTGGAGCCCGTACGCGCCCCTCGGGATCTCCCGCTCCCAGCGGATCTCGTCGCTCGGCACGCTGAGCCCGTACAGCACCTCGCGCGCCGACGGCAGCGCGCTGCGCGAGAGCGCGGTGAGCGCCTCTTCGAGCAGGTCGGCGCAGTCGGGGAAGGCCCGGCTCTCCGGGACGAGGAGGCTGGTGCCGCCGCTGCCCGTGGCGTACGGGGCGGGCGGCGTCCAGCGCCCGTACCGTCCGGCGGCGCCGCCGCGGCGCAGCCAGCCGTGCCGGTGCAGCAGTGCGCCGAGCACGAGCGGATCGACCTGCGCGGGATCGGGGGCGCCCGCCGCGAACTCCGGTGGGGAGAGCGGCTCCAGGTGCGGTGACTGCCAGTTCATCAAGGTGTCCCTCCCGACCCGACCCGGGTCATGATCTCGCAGAGCGCCCGGTCGTCGAAGATCCGCGTGGTCGGGATCCGTACGGTGGTCCGGCGCCGGCCGGTCACGGGGTGTCCGGCGAGATTGGTCCAGTAGCAGCAGTGCCGCAGGTCGAGCCGGTCGTGTCCGGCGCTCAGCCATTGGTCGCGTTCCCGCGGGACGAGCATCACGACGAGGATCTTGTGCACGGCGACCGGCGTGCGGGCCAGCTTCACCAGGTGCTCGTTGTCGAGGGTGAAGCCGAAGGTGGGCCCGGCCGGTCTGGGCGGTATCTGGTAGGTCGCCTTGAGCTGGACCTTGATGGTGACCTCGTCGTCGACGACGTGCTCGGGAGCGCCGTGGCTGACGTGCCAGTCGATGCCGTTGTCGGGAAAGGGCTGGGACAGCGAGCAGCCGGCCGCGGCGACGACGGCGTGCAGGTATCCCACCTGGAGGGTCTCCATGCAGGCGGTGGTGGCGAGCGTGCCGCGCAGCGGGTCGGTCCGCGGATCGATCCGCCCAGCGAGCACCCCGCCCGGTTCGGGCTGCGCGAGCGCCATGGCCGGCTCCCCATGCCTTCCGGGCTGTCCCGTTTCAAGCAGCCGTGTCAGGCCGCGTCAGGTCCGTTTCAGGGTGTCGGGGTTGACGACCGGTCATGTGTGCGGCCCCCCAGTTGAGTTGTCTCCGCAGTCGGCGTCCCGCAAACGGCGTACGGGGCAAAGAGCCCGGGTATCACCGTTTCGGGCAAGGGTGGCGGGGCCTGGGGCGCGGTGCCCGGGTGGGGCCATCTGCCGACGGGTGACGAGGAGTTCGCCATGACACGCTGGTACGAGGGCCCGCTGGCCGCATTCGACACGGAGACGACCGGGGTGGACGTGGAGCGGGACCGGATCGTGTCCGCCGCGCTCATCGTGCAGGAGTGCGCGGGCGGCCGGATCCGCTCGACGCGCTGGCTGGTCAATCCCGGCATCCCGGTACCTCCGGGGGCCACGGAAGTGCACGGTCTGACCGATGACCACCTCCAGCGCAACGGCCGGTGGCCCGCGCCGGTGGTGGAGGAGATAGCCCGCGCGCTCGGGGAGCAGCAGGTGGCGGGCCGGCCGGTGGTGGTGATGAACGCGCCGTTCGATCTCACCCTGCTGGACCGGGAGTTGCGCAGGCACCGGGCGTCCTCGCTGGCCCGGTACCTGGACAACCGGCCGCTGACGGTGCTGGACCCGCGGGTGCTGGACAAGCATCTGGACCGCTACCGCAAGGGGCGCCGGACGCTGACGGATCTGTGCGCGCACTACGGGATAGACCTGGAGGGTGCCCATGACGCGGGCGCGGACGCGCTGGCTTCCCTGGAGCTGGTACGGGCCGTGGGGCGCCGGTTCGCCGGCCGGCTGGAGCGGCTGACGCCGGCGGAGCTGCACACGCTCCAGCAGGTGTGGCACGCGGCGCAGGCGCGGGGACTCCAGGCGTGGTTCGCGCGGCAGGGCACGCCGGAGCCGGTGGATCCGCACTGGCCGCTGCGGCCGGAGCTGCCCGCCGCGGCGTGACGGGGAGGGCGAGGAGCGCGGGTCCCGGCGGGCTCGCGCGCGGCCCCGTACATGCGGAAGGCCGGTCCGTCAGCAGACGGACCGGCCTGTCCCGGTGGGCGATACTGGGATCGAACCAGTGACCCCTTCGGTGTGAACGAAGTGCTCTCCCGCTGAGCTAATCGCCCGGGAACGGACTGAACAATACAGAAGGCTCGGGGCTGGTTCAAACCGCTTCCCACCGGGACGCCAGATGTGCGGCGAGCCCGCGCCGTCCGGCCCGCATCATCAGGGTGTGGTTGAGCCGGAACACCGGCCGCCCGGGGAACGCGAGCAGCCGCATGAGGGGACGGCGCACCTCGACCTCCTGCTCGTACAGGGCCCGCGTACCGCCGGACCGCGGACGCACGGTCCAGCGCGCCCAGCCCTCCAGGTCGCCGCGCAGGGCGACCTCCAGGATGCCGCGCCCGGGGTCCCGCAGGAGTTCGGCCGCGCTCACGCGCAGGGTGTACGGGAGGGCGGAGCGGATGAGGGCGGTGCCGCTGCTCCCGTCGCCGCCCGGAACGACGGCGCGTATCTGGGGCCACCACAGGGGGTAGGACTCGGGGCGCTCCAGCGCCGCGAAGACCCGGGCGGGCGCGGCGTCGAGGTCCCACACGCTGCGGAAGCGGTAACGGGTCCACCGGCCGCCGGTGTTGGCGGCGGCGGCACGGCTCCTGCAGGGCGTGCCGCTGCGGCTGCTTCGGTCCATGCCCCCAGTCTTGCGCGCGGCTGCGGCGCACGCCGGGTACTCAGCCGGAACTCACCCGGAGATGAGTACGCGCACCCATGTCCTGACGGGGTGACGGGCACCACACTCCGAACCATGGACAACCCCCTGCCGCCGGCCGAGGAGCTCGTGCTCATCGACCGCGAACTGATCCAACTCGACGCCCGGCGCCACTTCCTGCTGAGCCGGCGTGCCTGGCTGCTGGGTGCCCAGGCCCCCCTCGCGTGGGGCGCTCCGGCCCGGCCGGCCGTGCCCGCGCGGGGGAAGGAGGCCTCGGCTCCGGGTGCGCAGAACGTGCTGCTGGTCCTGGGCGCGGTCCTGCTGGCCGTCGCGGCGCTGGCGTTCACGCTGGTCAGCTGGGGCTCCCTGGGGATCGCCGGGCGCAGCGCGGTGCTCGCCGTGGTGACGGCGGCGGCGCTGGGCGCCCCGGTGGCGCTGCTGCGCCGGGGGCTGCGCTCGACCGCCGAGGCGGTGGCCGCCGTCGGCCTGCTGCTGACGGTGCTGGACGCGTACGCGCTGTACGCCGTCGGCATGCCGGGGGTGGACGGCACGGCGTACGCGGCCACCGCGGCCGCAGTGCTCGCGGCGGTGTGGGCGGCCTACGGCCGGCTGCCGGCCGCGCGGGCGCTGCGGGCCCCCGTGCCCGCGGCCCTGCTGACGGCGCAGCTCCCGTTGCCGCTGGCGGCGCTGGCGGGCGGCGCGACCGGGCCGGAGCTGGGCTGGGCGCTGCTGGCGACGGCGGGCCTGGACGCGGGGCTCGCGCTGCTCCGGCCGGGACGCTGGTCCTCCTGGGCGGCGGCGGCGGGCTCGGTCGTGGGCGGGGCGGCGCTGCTGACGGGTCTGGCGGAGTCGGTGACGGCGGAGTCGGCGGGCGCGGCGGTGGGCTCGTCGGCGCTGCTGGCGGCGTTCTCGGTCCTGGCGGTGGCGGTGGCGTGGCGCCCCTCCCGGATGTCGGCGGCGTTCGCCGCGGTCGGCGCCCTCGCGGCGGTGGCGGCGCTCGGCGGCCTGGCCGCGCCGGAGCTGCGCCCGCCCTGGGACGCGGTGGGGTACCTGGTGGTGGCCCTGCCCCTGCTGGGAGCGCTACGGGTCTCCGGGCTCCCGGAGCCGGTCCGGCGCGGCCTCGCCCTGGCCGGTGCCGGGGTGGCCGCCCTGGAGGCGGTGACCGCCGTGGCCTGGGTGGCCACGGTGCTGGCGGGCCGGCTGCGGGTGCTGGAGGAGGTGTGGTCGGCGACCACGCCCGCAGCGGCGCCCGCGAACGGTCCGGGGCTCGCTCCGCTGGTGGCGCTGCTGCTGACGGCCGGTGCCGCGTGGTGGCTGGCCCGGGTGCTCCCGGGGCGCCCCGAGTCGGGGGTGGCGGCGGTGGTGCTGGGCTGGGCGGCGCTGTTCACCGCTCCCGTGGTGCTCGACGCGGCCCCCGGCGCGGTCTTCGCGGCCCAGCTCGCGGTGACGCTGGCCGCGGGCGCGCTCGCGCTGCGGTCCGGGGCGGCGGCCGGCCTCGGCGTCGCCGTGAGCGCGGGGTTCGCGGCGGGCGCCTGCGCGCTGGCGGGGGCCGTGAGCGTGTCCGTGGCGGCCCTGGACGGCCGGCTGGCCACCTTCGGGGTGCTCGGCCTGCTGGGGGCCGCCTGCGCGGCGGGAGCGGCGTACCGGCCCGCTCCGGTGTGGGCCCGCGCGGGGGCGGCGGCCCTCGCCGTCGGGTACGCGGCGCTGCTCGCGGTGGCGCTGGGCGCGCTGCTGGAGCGGCCGGTGGCCTGGTGGGCGCCGCCGGTGCTGGCGGTTCCGGCGGCGGTGGCGGCGCTCGGGCCGCGGCTGGGCGCCGTACGGGTCCCGACGGAGGCCGCCGCGGCCGCCTCGGGCCTCCTCGCGGTGGCCCTGGCCGCCGGGGACGCTCCGGTGCTCGCGCTGGTCCTGGCCCTGGCCGGAGTGGTGTGCGCGGCGGCGGCGGTGCGGCCCGAGCGCCGGTCCGCGGCGGGCTGGCCGGCCGGGGCGCTGTTCCTCGCGGCGACCTGGGTGCGGCTCGCGGCTTCGGAGGTGACGGTGCCCGAGGCGTACACCCTGCCGGTGACGGCGGCGGCGCTGGCCGTGGGATTCCTGCGGCGGCGCCGTGATCCGCTGGCCGGGTCCTGGACGGCGTACGGGCCGGGTCTGGCGGCGACCCTGCTGCCGAGCACCCTCGCGGTGTGGGGCGACCCGCACTGGCTGCGGCCGCTGCTGCTGGGAACCGCCGCGCTCGCGGTGACCCTGGCCGGTGCCCGCGGCCGGCTCCGGGCGCCCCTGCTGCTGGGCGGGGCGACGCTGACGGCGGTGGCGCTGCACGAGCTGACCCCGTACGTGGTCCAGGTCGTGGACGCGCTGCCGCGCTGGCTGCCGCCGGCCCTGGCGGGGGTGCTGCTGCTGGTGGTGGGGGCCACCTACGAGAAGCGGCTGCGCGACGCCCGCCGACTGCGGGATGCCATCGGCCGGCTGCGGTAGGCCGGACGGGTCCGGGACCGGGGCCGGACGGGTGAAAACGCCAGAGGCCCGGAGACTGTGAAAGTCTCCGGGCCTCTGGTCCGGGTGGGCGATACTGGGTTCGAACCAGTGACCCCTTCGGTGTGAACGAAGTGCTCTCCCACTGAGCTAATCGCCCGGACGCACCGCAAACATTACCGCATGTCAGCGGCGCTCTCCGCCATGGCCGGACGAGGGCCGGACGGGCTCACCCCACCTCGCGCTTCCAGGGCAGCACGAGCCCGTACTTCCACAGGTAGAAGCCGATCAGGACGCCCGCGATCACGAGACCGGCGCTGGTCAGGATGATGTTGCGGCGGCGGACCTTCGGGTCCAGGGCCTTCTGGGCGGCCTCGGTGACCTTGCGCCTGGTCCAGCGCAGGACGAGGTGGGCCCAGGCGAATTCGGTGGCCCAGATCGCCAGGCCCGCGAAGATCGCCACCCAGCCCGGTCCGGGCAGGACCAGCATGGCGATGCCCGCGCCGATGACGGCGAGGCCGACGACGAAGACGCCGACCTGCCAGCTCAGGTGCAAGCCCCGGCGGGCCTTGATGAAGGCCGGCGCCTTGGAGACGTGCGGCGTCTTCTCGGCGGCCTCGGACCCCGCTGCGGATCCGTCTGCGGACTCATTGGTCTCGCGGTCACTCCCCGTGTTCATGGGGTCGAATCTACCCGAGGTCCCAGCACACGCGAATGTCGGTTTGGATCCGCCGTACGGGGGACCCAGAGGTCCGCAAAACGGTCAGAGGGGTTTACAACGGCACCGTAGGTGGCATGTCGATTTCGCCGACGTGCGAATCCCCGAGCGCACACTGAGCGAAAGGCCCTGGCGCTTATGAACACCACGGTCAGCTGCGAGCTGCACCTGCGCCTCGTTGTGTCGAGCGAGTCCTCACTGCCTGTTCCCGCGGGCCTGCGGTATGACACGGCCGATCCCTACGCCGTGCACGCCACCTTCCACACCGGCGCCGAGGAGACGGTCGAATGGGTATTCGCCCGCGACCTCCTCGCCGAGGGCCTTCACCGGCCCACCGGTACCGGCGACGTCCGTGTCTGGCCGTCCCGCAGTCACGGTCAGGGAGTCGTCTGCATCGCCCTGAGCTCACCGGAGGGAGAAGCGCTGCTCGAAGCACCCGCCCGAGCACTGGAGTCGTTCCTCAAGCGGACGGACGCCGCGGTTCCACCAGGAACCGAACACCGGCACTTCGACCTCGACAAGGAGCTCTCCCACATCCTGGCCGAATCCTGAGCCAGGCCTACAGAGGGAACCCTCCCCCGGCCGAGGCCGGGGGCCGTACGACACCGTCCGACTCGGGGCGACGGTGCACGGCGGACAACCACATACGGAAGTGCCGGCGCTGTTCACGCGGAAGCCACCCGCGTGGACGGCGCCGGTGCGCTTTGGGGTGACCCGCTAGAGTCGGCCACCAGCGGCGGCGCAGACCGTCACCGCAGGCCCGGCCCTTCAGGGAGACCCCGTGCAGATCCCCCACGACACCCGTCGCGCGCTCGACGTCGTCGTCGCGCTGGTGAACACCTCGGCCGAGACGGAGCAGCCCGACGGGCTGACGGACGTCGACGCCCTGCGCGGCTTCGTCCAGGACTACTCGATCAGCGACGTCGGCGAGCTGAGCGCCCGCGACCTCGCCGGCGTGCGGGCGGTGCGCGGAAAGTTCGCCCAGGTCTTCGCCGCGCCCAACGCGCGCGCGGCCTCCGTGCTGATCAACGAGCTGGTCGCGACGGCCGGCACCACCCCCCAGCTGACCAACCACGACGGCTACGACTGGCACGTGCACTACTTCGCCCCGGGCGCCTCGGTGGGCGACCACCTGGCGGCCGACGGCGGCATGGCGCTGGCCTTCATCGTGGTCTCGGGCGAGCAGGAGCGGCTGCGCCGGTGCGAGGCCCCGGACTGCCGGCGGGCCTTCGTCGACCTGTCCCGCAACCGCTCCCGGCGCTACTGCGACAGCCGCACCTGCGGGAACCGGCTGCACGTGGCGGCGTACCGGGCCCGGCGCAAATCGGAGCTGGGGACGGAGCCGGGTTCAGAGCAGGAAGAGATCGTGCAGGGCGGCGACCAGCAACAGCCCACCGATCACGCCTAGGAAGATCATCAGGGGCGGCTGCGAGAGCGCGAAGAGGCAGCCTTTCGGCTCCTCGGCGACGGGGACGGGAACGGGGGCGGTGGCCGGCGCGGGAACCGCCGGCTCACCCGATGATGTGTCGAGCATGTCGGGGCGATGATGGCCCAGCGGACCCGCGCGCGCCGCTCAACACGCCAGAGGGAACCCACGAGTTCACCGGATCCCGTCAGATCAGGTGGTTTCCGGGCGGGATCCCCGCGACGACCGGGCGCCGCACGGCGCCCGGGATCATATGCCGTGCTTCTTCAGGATCGCCTCGATGTCGGAGAAGTCCTCGGCGGGGGCGGCCGCCGGGGTCGGACGCGGGCGGGCACCGTCGCCCAGCGAAGGGACCGAGGCGGCCGGGGCGACCGCCTCCTGGGCCGGACGCCCCTTGGCGGCCTTCTGCCGCTTCCGCTTCCCCTCCCCCGTGCCCTGGCCGCGCCTCTCTATCGCGCGGGTGGTCATGAAGAGCAGCCAGGCCAGTCCCAGCACGGCGAACCCGGCCCAGACGGTCGGCTTGAAGACGATCCCGGTCAACCACTGCACGACGCCCGTCATCACCAGGCCCACGGGCACCAGCGCGTAGGCGGCGATCCGTGTGGCCGCGAGGAATCGCTTGCGGTAGGCGGTCAGCGCGGCGATGCCCAGGCCCGCCGCGGACACCGCGGAGCAGATGGTCTCGGCGAGCATGCGGGGCCTCCAGGGGCGGTTCGGTCGGTCGGACCCTGCCTGCGGGCCGGGCCTTCTGTCCCCATCCATCCTGCACCGGCGACCCTCACCCTGGCCACGGCCGGAGCCTCCCGCGGGCGGATCTCCGGGACATCTCCGGGTCCCGTCTCCTCCCGAGGTCCCGGTCCGTGCTCCTCCCCGCGGACTGGGAGACTGTGCGTATGACCGATTCCGTGATCCTCGACATCTGGTGCGAACTTCAGTGCCCGGACTGCCACAGCGCCCTGGACGACGTGCGCGCCCTGCGGGCCCGCTACGGCGACCGGCTGGACATCCGGCTGCGCCACTTCCCGCTGGAGAAGCACAAGCACGCCTTCGCCGCCGCGCAGGCCGCGGAGGAGGCCGCCGAGCAGGGGCAGGGCTGGCCCTACGTGGAGGCCGTCCTGGCCCGCACCGCGGAACTCGGCAAGGCCGGTGAGTCGGTGCTCGTCGAGGTGGCGCGTGAACTGGGAATGGACGCCGAGGAGTTCGACACCGCCCTCATCGACGGCCGGCACATCCTGATCGTGGACGCCGACCAGGCCGAGGGCAAGGCCATCGGCGTGACCGGCACGCCGACGTACGTGATCGACGGCGAGCGCCTCGACGGCGGCAAGAGCCAGGAGGGCCTGCGCGAGCGCATCGAGGGGATCGTCGACCGCCTGCTCGCCGCGGAGGCCTAGGGCGAAAGAGACGACCTAGATCAGGTCCTTGGCGTAGTTGACGTCGGTCGTCCGGTAGCCGAGGGACTCGTAGAGCCGCAGGGCCGGGACGTTGTCGCTGAAGACGTGCAGCGCGAGCACCCGGTGTCCGGCGGCGAGGGCGGTGCGTTCCGCGAGGAGCATCAGGTCCCGGCCGTGGCCGCGGCCGCGGTGCTCCTCGGCGACCGCGACGTCGAAGACGTACGCGTCCCCGCGGTTCGGCGCGACCCATACGGTGCCGACGGGGACGCCGGCCGCCTCCAGCACGGAGATGCTGACGCCCGGCGTGGCCAGGCCCAGGGGCAGCATGGACGCGTGGTCGTTCGCCGACTTCGTGTGCGCGGCGGCGGCGGACATGCCGCGGCTGATCCAGTTCTGCGCGTATTCCTCCCGTCCCGCCGCGAGCCAGGTCTCGAACTCGGCCTCCGTCATCGGGCGGCCCGCGACCCCCTCGGAGAGGCCGGGCGGCTCGGCCGGGAGTTCCTTGGCCATGTTGCGGCTGTACTCGGCGTACCCGAGGGCGGCGGCGAGGCGCAGTCCGCCCGCCGAGCCGGCCGGCACCGAGACGCGGACCCGCCGGCAGCCCCAGCCGCGCAGTACTTCCTCCGCGGCGAGCGCGGCGACCGTGGCGCGCCCGCGCCGGCGGTCGGGCTCGTCGACGGCGAGTTCGCGGATCTCGGCGACCGTCGGCCCGAAGGGGGTGTCGGCCGCGAGCAGCACGGCGCCGACGCGCCTGCTGTTGACGCGGATCTCGTACGGGCGCGAGCGCGCCCCCCCGGTGCTCTGCTGAAGCGGCCCGCTCGGCCGCAGGGTGGTGGTCATCAATCGAGTTCTACCCGCCCTGCGGCCCGATGGACAGCGGTTGTGCCCGTCCCGGTCAGGAGCGGGGGTCGGCGTCCTCGGCGGAGCGCTCGTCGAAGATCCGCACGGCCTCGGCGGTGACGGGCCCGGGGGCGGAGCCCAGCTCGCGCCCGTCGATCCGTACGACGGCCTGGACGTCGCGCAGGGAGGAGGTCAGGAAGACCTCTTCCGCCTGGTCCAGCGCTTCGAAGGGCAGGTCGGTCTCCTTGGCCCCGCACCAGTCGGCGACCAGGGCCCGGGTGATGCCGGCGAGGCAGCCCGACGACACGGGCGGGGTGTGCAGCTGCCCGTCGAGGACGACGAACACATTGGAGCCGGTGCCCTCGCAGAGCCGGCCGACGGTGTTGGCGAAGAGCGCCTCGGAGGCGCCGGCCCGGTGGGCGGCGGCGAGCGCGACGACGTTCTCGGCGTACGAGGTGGTCTTCAGGCCCGCCACGGCGGAGCGTTCGTTCCGCACCCAAGGAACCGTGACCACCGCGGTGGTGTCGGGGCGGCGGGTGGCCCCGGCGAGGGCGACGATCAGCGTCGGGCCGGCGTCGCCGCGGTCGGATCCGAGCGGGGAGACGCCTCCGGTGTAGGTGACCCGCAGCCGGCCGAGCGGCAGCGGGTTGGCCTCCAGTACGGCGGCGCAGGCACGGCGCACCTCGTCCAGGTCGGGGTCCGGCAGGCCGAGGCCGCGGGCCGAGCGGGTCAGCCGCTCCAGGTGCCGGGTGAGCGCGAAGGTCGTCCCGCGCTCCGCCTTGAGCGTCTCGAAGACCCCGTCGCCGACGGTGAGGCCGTGGTCGAACACGGACACCTTCGCTTCGTCGGCATCCCGCAGTGCTCCGTCGAGCCAGATCCTCACCGTACGGTCCTCCCGCATTCGTCCGTCTGTGCCCCGACCGCGCCGACCGCGCCGGATTCGCCGGTCGCGCCGATCACGTTCTCTTCGATCGCTCCCGACGCTACCCGCAGCAGCCGGGCGGCCTTCAGTTCGGTCTCCGCCCACTCGCGGTCGGGGTCGGATCCCCAGGTGATCCCGGCGCCGGTGCCGAAGAGCAGCCGGGGGCCGCCGGGGGCCGTCCGGTCGATCCAGAAGGTCCGGATGCCGACCGCGAGCTCGGCCGTGCCCCGGTCGGCGTCGACCCAGCCGACGCCTCCGCAGTAGGGGCCGCGCGGGGCGGTCTCCAGGGCCTCGATGATCCGCAGGGCCGAGGATTTGGGAGCTCCGGTGACGGAGCCGGGCGGGAAGGTGGCGGCGAACAGCTCGGGCCAGCCGGCGCCGTCGGCGAGTTCCCCGGCGACGGTGGAGACGAGGTGGACGAGGCCCGGGTGCTCTTCGAGCGCGCACAGTTCGGGGACGGTCACGGAGCCGGTGGCGCAGACCCGTCCGAGGTCGTTGCGTACGAGGTCCACGATCATCACGTTCTCGGCGTGGTCCTTGGGCAGCAGATCGGCGGCGGTGCGGCCGGTGCCCTTGATCGGACCGGACTCGACGCGGCGGCCGGTGCGGCGCAGGTAGAGCTCGGGGGACGCGGTGGCGATCTCGACGCCGTGGGCCGGCAGCCGAATCGTTCCTGCATACGGAGCCGGGTTGCCGCGCGCGAGCAGCGCCGTCAGTGCGTCCACGTCGGCGCCCGCCGGATCGGGGAGCGGCGCGGACATCACGCGGCAGAGATTGGCCTGGTAGACCTCCCCCGCCTCGATGTGCTCGCGGATGCGGCGTACGCCCGCGATGTACGCGGCGCGGCCGAGGGAGGAGCTCCACGCGTCGGCGTCGGGGCCGCGCCAGGCCCCGGGGACGGGGGCGGGCACCGGGTCGGGGCGTATGTCCCCGAAGCGCGCGCAGACGAGACGGCCTTCGAAATCGGCCGTCACCGCCCAGAAGCCGGTGGAGTCCAGGGCGGCGGGATCACTGGTGACATCTCGGAGATCGGTCGCGAGAAGGCCGCCGAAGCGGGCGAGGGGAGGCAGGTCGTGCACGGCTGCGAGTCTATGACCGGTGACGCCCGGGCGCCGGTGCGGCGTCCGCGGGGTGACCGGCGGTGATCGGGCGGCAGCACGCTGCGGAAACGCGTTTTTGAGCTGGCCCGGGAATCCGCTAGAGTTCAACACGTCGCCAGGGAGCGAAGGGGCAAAACCCCGGAGCGAACACGGTGACCTGCGGACGTAGCTCAGTTGGTAGAGCACCACCTTGCCAAGGTGGATGTCGCGAGTTCGAGTCTCGTCGTCCGCTCTAAGGTGGGGGATCATCTTCCCGAGGACCCCCTTCTTGCTCCATGGTGGAGTGGCCGAGAGGCGAGGCAACGGCCTGCAAAGCCGTCTACACGGGTTCAAATCCCGTCTCCACCTCCAAGGACGATTAGCTCAGCGGGAGAGCGCTTCCCTGACACGGAAGAGGTCACTGGTTCAATCCCAGTATCGTCCACTGGTCCGCAAGGATCCCCGCGCGATTAGCTCAGCGGGAGAGCGCTTCCCTGACACGGAAGAGGTCACTGGTTCAATCCCAGTATCGCGCACGCAGTATGCTTCGAATCTGCCACCTGCGGTGTTCGCACCGTGAACGTGGTCCCGCGCGATTAGCTCAGCGGGAGAGCGCTTCCCTGACACGGAAGAGGTCACTGGTTCAATCCCAGTATCGCGCACCAGCATCCGGAAGCCCCGGCCGTTCCCACGGCCGGGGCTTTCGCGTGTGCGGTGCACCGTGCCTCAGGAGGAGAAGAGCATCCGTCCGAGGCCGCCCTTGCGGTGGCCGTGGCCATGGCCGTGGCCGTAGCCGCCGTGCTGCGGGGCGCCCCAGGCGGGCGCGGGGGCGGCGTGCTGCTGCGGGTACGCGGCCGGTGCCGGCGGGGCGGCCGGGGGCGGGACCTGACCGTACTGGGACTCCAGGCGCGTCAGCGCCTCCAGCTCGCCGTAGTCGAGGAAGATGCCGCGGCAGCCGCTGCACTGCTCTATCTGGACACCGTTGCGGTTGTAGGTGTGCATCATCGCGTGACACTTCGGACACTGCATGACCGGATCAACTCCTCGCGGTTCGCGTCGACACCGGATGCGTACCCGGTGGCGTGAGGCTCACCCTACGACGGAGCGTTCGGCTCCAAGTCGGGCGGGAGGAAGGCAATTCGGGCACAGGCGTCCACCATCAGCCGCTCCACGTCGTCGAGTCGGCGCCGCTCGCGGGCGGCCTTGGCGAGGGCCAGCGCGGCCGTCTGCACGGTGAGCGCGCGGGCGGCCAGGTCGAGTTCCGGCCAGGGGTCACTGCCGGGTGCACCGGCCGCGGGGCCGCCGGCGGCGCGGTAGGCGTCGAGGAAGCGCAGCCATGTCCCGGTGTCCAGCAGCCCGGCGGCGTACCAGGCCGCGGGCCGGGCGAGGTCCCAGGCCGGCGCGCCGACTCCCAGGTCGTCGACGTCGATCAGCCGCCAGCCCCCGGCCGGGCTCCGCACCAACTGCCCGAGGTGCAGGTCGCCGTGGCAGAGCGCCCCGCCGGACGGCGGCGGCCCCTCCCCGCGGGCCCACCCGGGGAGCGTGGCGGCGGCGGCCCGTACGAGCCGCGCCATCCGTGCGGCGTCGGGATCGACGTCCCCGGCGGGGCACCCCGGGATCCTGATTCCGGCCGTCCGTCCCGGGATCCCGCCCTCCGCAGGCCGCTCCCCGGGCCTCGCCGCGGCGAGGAACTCCCCCGGCGCACCCGCCCCCGCGCCTTCCGCGAACGGCGGAGCAGACCGCGTCGGGCGGCCCTGCCCGACGGATGCGCGGGCGGATGCGCGGGCGGGCGCGGCGGCCTGCGGCGGGTGGGCCGCGTCGAGGCGGTGGAGGGCCCGGGCGAGCTTCGCCGGGCCGCGCATCGGGGGTACCGCGGACGGGAGGTGGTGGAGCGGGGTCCGGTGGAGGGCTGCCAGGAGTTCGGCGGCCGGCTCCCAGGGGGCCTCCTCGGGGCGGTCCGGAGCGACCGGAGCGCCGTAGGGCCACAGGGAGACGGGCCGGGATCCGACCCGGCCGAGCCCGGTGCGCAGCGGGGGCAGCAGCACCCCGGCCAGCGCCGGGTCCCCGGCCAGGCGGATCCGTACCGCCAGGGCGTCGGGATCGCTGTCGCCCGCGTGCGCCTTGGCCACGACGTCCCCGCAGCGGACCACGGTGCCGTCGTCGCGGTCCGCGAGGAGTACGTACTCCGCCGCGCCCGCGTACGCGGCGAGCGCGGCCGCGCTCACTCGCTCCAGCGGAACCACGCCTCGGCTCTCCCCGTGCCCCGCACCCCGGGCGGGTGCTCCTCGGGACGAGGGTACGCAGCACGGGGACGACTTGGGGCGCACCGCTCAGGTCGGGCCGGGCCCGCGCGCCCGCCTGCGACGGAAGGGTTTCCCCGCAGGCCGGACGGCAATGGCGCCGCCACCGCCCACACCACCGCCCGGCCACCGCCGGACGGAGTCCGGCGAGCGGCCCGAAGCCGGGAAGCGCGCCGGCGTCGAGCGGCGCGAAGGAGCGTTACGAAGGGTCCGCGTTACGAAGGGTCCGCGTTGCGACGAGGTCCGCGCGGGCATGAAAAAGGGTGCTGCGCGTCCGGCTCCCCAGCCGTACGCGCAGCACCCTTCACCTGCCGTCCGTCGACCGCTCCCCCGTCCCCACGGGGTTCGGCCGGTGACAGTCCCGGCCCAGGCCGCTCTCCTGGGCCCGGGGCGCCGCTCAGCGCCCCAGCATCACGCTTACGGACGACGCCTGTGCCGCCACCTGGTCGAAGCCTCCGAAGAGGAAGAGCAGGAGGGCGGCCAGGGGGAGCACCATGGCCGCGGCCACCAGTGGGTGGCGACGACCGGACTCATGGCTGTTGAACGCGAATGCCTTGCGTCCTTGCCGTGCGATGTCCGCCATGGTCCTCTCCCTGTCGTTTGGCAGCGGCGGGTTTGTGACCTCGGGGGACGAGTGCTCCACCCGCCGCTTGTCTTCAACACTAGGCGCGGGAAAGGCTCCTGGCCTCATGCCTTCGTACCCATTGCCTGGCCTCCAGGAGGATGAGGAGTCCACCTCCCGTGTACTCCCCTGGGTGGAGACCGACCCCCCGGTCTGAGGGTCTTCCCGGAGGGGATGACCGGAGCGTGGTGACTTCGCTCACTTCCGTCACTCACCGCACACACCTGCCCGCCGACCAGGCACTCCCAAGATCAACCGTCCGTGCCCGGCCGCACCGGTGGCCACCGCTCCCCCGCCACCCCGCCCGGGACCCCAATTCCCCTGCTCCCGGCCCGGCTTGACCGAACCACCCCGTCCCGCACATGCGTCCTACCGGTGGTCCGGTGATTCCCCAAGTGGACTGCCCCGCACTGACAATCGAATCCCCCGGCGAGGGCGCGGCCTCTGAGCGCGCATGCCGGATGGTCCGTAAGCTGTGCCACGTCAACAGGACGACCGGTCAGCGGGGTGGACATGGCGATGATGCGGCTCCGGCGCGAGGACCCGCGTGTCGTCGGCTCGTTCAGGCTGCACCGGCGCCTCGGCGCCGGCGGCATGGGCGTCGTCTACCTGGGCTCCGACCGGCGCGGACAGCGCGTCGCGCTCAAGGTGATCCGGCCGGACCTGGCCGAGGACCAGGAGTTCCGCTCGCGTTTCGCGCGCGAGGTCTCCGCCGCCCGGCGGATCCGCGGCGGTTGCACCGCGCGCCTGGTCGCCGCGGACCTGGAGGCGGAGCGCCCCTGGTTCGCCACCCAGTACGTGCCGGGCCCCTCCCTGCACGACAAGGTGGCCGAGGAAGGCCCCCTGACGGCCGCGGCGATCGCCGCCATCGGTGCCGCGCTCTCCGAGGGGCTGGTCGCCGTGCACGAGGCCGGCGTGGTCCACCGCGACCTCAAGCCCTCGAACATCCTGCTGTCGCCCAAGGGCCCCCGCATCATCGACTTCGGGATCGCCTGGGCCACCGGCGCCAGCACCCTCACCCACGTGGGAACGGCCGTCGGCTCCCCCGGCTTCCTGGCACCCGAGCAAGTGCGCGGAGCCGCCGTCACGCCCGCCACCGACGTCTTCTCGCTGGGCGCCACCCTCGCCTACGCGGCCACCGCCGACTCGCCCTTCGGGCACGGCAGTTCCGAGGTCATGCTGTACCGCGTGGTGCACGAGGAGCCGCACCTCCAAGGTGTTCCGGACGCGCTCGCGCCCCTCGTGCGGGCCTGCCTGGCGAAGGATCCCGACGAGCGGCCGAGCACGCTCCAGCTCTCGATGCGGCTCAAGGAGATCGCGGCCCGCGAGGCGCACGGGATGGGCGACAGCCGCCCGCCGGCGCAGCGGGCCCGGACCGAGCGGCCGACGGGGCGGCTGCCCGAGGGCTACGCCGAGGACGCAGCGGGGTACGCCGAGCAGCGCACGGAGCGCCGTACCGCCGGCACCCCCGTTCCCGGACGTCCGAGTACGGGAACCGGCGCGGGCCAGCGGAAGGCGCAGACCAGGGGTCAGGGGCCGCGCGGCGGGACGGACTCGCGGCCCTCCTCGGCCCGGGGCACCGGCTCGCGGGGTCCCGGCTCGACCGCCGGGCGTACGGGCGGCCGCCCGGCTCCCCGTACGACGGGCACGGGGCGGCGGCCGTCACGGCCGGACCCCAAGCTGATGCGCCAGCGCCTGATCGTCTTCGTCGTGGTGACGCTGCTCGTGGCGCTGGGCATCGCGCTGGCCCAGAAGCTCTAGCCCAGAAGCTCTGGCCCGGAAGGTCTGGCCCGGAAGGTCCAGCCCACGAGTCCCACTCGCCGCCCAGAGCCTCCCGGCCCGCCACAGGTCCTAAGGGCGGCCGCTGGCCACCGCGTAGAAGGCGACGGCCGCGGCCGCGCCCACGTTCAGCGAGTCCACCCCGTGCGCCATGGGGATCCGCACCCATTCATCGGCCGCGACCAGTGCCTGCGTCGACAGCCCGTCCCCCTCCGCGCCCAGCATGAGCGCGACCCGCTCCAGGTCCTGCGGAGCCGCCACGTCGATCGGCGAGGCCTTCTGGTGCGGGGTGAGGGCGAGCAGCTTGAAGCCCGCCTCGCGGACCGAGTCCAGGCCCTTGGGCCAGGCCTCCAGCCGGGCGTACGGGACGGAGAACACCGCGCCCATGGAGACCTTGACGGAGCGCCGGTACAGCGGGTCCGCGCAGTCGGGCGAGAGCAGTACCGCGTCCATGCCGAGGGCGGCCGCGCTGCGGAAGATGGCACCGATGTTGGTGTGGTCGTTCACCGCTTCCATGATGACCACGCGCCGTGTGGTGGCGAGCAGTTCCTCGGCCGTGGGCAGCGGCTTGCGCTGCATGGAGGCGAGGGCGCCGCGGTGCACGTGGTAGCCGGTGACGCGCTCGGCGAGCTCCGGGCTGACGGCGTAGACCGGCGCCGGGAGCTCGTCGATGACGTCGCGCATGACGTCGACCCACTTGGCGGAGAGCAGCATCGACCGCATCTCGTACCCGGCGTCCTTGGCACGTCTGATCACCTTCTCGCCCTCGGCGATGAAGAGACCTTCCGCGGGCTCGCGCCGGCGCCGGAGTTCTACGTCGGTCAGGCCCGTGTAGTCGCGCAGGCGCGGGTCGTCGGGGTCCTCGACGGTGATGAGATCAGCCACAGGGTGATACTGCCTTGTCCTGGGTGCGGTGCCAACGGCTCTGCCGGGTTGCGGGATTGCGGGCGTACGAGGGGTGTCACCCGGCCGCGGGCCGGTGGACCTTCACCACGTCGCCGATCACGATGACGGCGGGCGGCCGGACCTCCTGGGCCTTCACGGTCTCCCCGACCGTGGCCAAGGTGGCGTCCACCCGGCGCTGGGAGGCGGTGGTGCCCTCCTGGATGACGGCGACCGCGGTGTCGGCGGGACGGCCGTGGCGCACGAGCGCCTCGGCGATCAGGCCGATCTTGTCGACGCCCATGAGGATCACCAGGGTGCCGGTGAGCTTGGCGAGGGAGGCCCAGTCCACCAGGGAGCGCGGGTCGTCGGGGCCGACGTGGCCGCTGACCACGGTGAACTCGTGGGCCACGCCCCGGTGGGTGACCGGAATGCCGGCCGCGCCGGGCACGGAGATGGAGCTGGAGATCCCGGGCACGACCGTGCACGGGATGCCCGCCTCGGCGAGGGCCTGGAGCTCCTCCATGCCGCGGCCGAAGACGTACGGGTCCCCGCCCTTGAGCCGGACCACGGCCTTGCCGGCCTTGGCGTGCGTGATGAGGGCGTCGTTGATGGCCTCCTGGGCCATGAAACGGCCGTACGGGATCTTCGCGGCGTCGATGACCTCGACGTGCGGCGGGAGCTCGTCCAGGAGGTCGCGGGGGCCGAGCCGGTCGGCGATGACCACGTCGGCCTCGGCGAGGAGGCGGCGGCCGCGGACCGTGATCAGGTCCGGGTCGCCGGGCCCTCCGCCCACGAGGGACACGCCGGGGGTGTGCGGGCGGGCGGCCGTCAGGGAGCCGTCCCGCAGCCCCTCGACGACCGCGTCGCGGACGGCGGCGGAGCGGCGGGGGTCGTTGCCGCTCAGTACGGCGACGGTGACGCCCTCCACCCGGCCGGTGGCCGGGGTCCAGGCACTCGCGGCCTCGGCGTCGTCGGCGCGGACGCACCAGATCCGCTCGCGCTCGGCTTCGGCGGAGGCGGCGTCGTTGGCGGCCCGGTCCCGGGTGGCGACGAGGGCGTACCAGGCACCGGCCAGGTCGCCGTCCTCGTAGCGGCGGCGCTCCCAGCGGATCTCGCCGGTCTCCGCCATGGCGTCCACGGAGGGCGTCGCGGAGGGCGAGATCAGGACGATGTCGGCGCCGGCCGCGATGAGCGCGGGCAGGCGGCGCTGAGCGACCTGCCCACCGCCGATCACGATGACGCGGCGGCCCGTGAGACGGAGTCCGACGGGGTAGGCGGGGTGTGCCGGGTGTCCCATGGCGGTTGCGGCTCCTGATGCGGCGGTGACGGCGGGCCGCTGCGTCGCTGGAGCGGCTGATCGGACGGTGACGTGCGGTGGCCCGTCCGGGGTCCACGATACGACCCACCTGCGCGGTGGTCGCCCCGGGGGCCGTTGCCCTGGCCGGGCGGTGACCCGATCCCCCCTGGCTCCGCCCCAGGCCACGGGGCTTCCGCCCCATGATCCCCGGCGCGACGCGGGCTGCCGCCCCGGGAGGCTGCGGGGCCGACGCGGGCCCTGCGGGGCTCTCCCCACCCCGCCCCTTCCCGAAACCGGGGCTTCGCCCCGGACCCCTTCGGGGGCTCCGCCCCCGGACCCCCGCTCCTCAAACGCCGGAGGGGCTGGATTACCGGACGCGGCCGGGGACGGGGACGGGGTGGGGTGTCGTCCGGGACGTAAAACGTGATGTGTTGGCGCGAAACAAGGCCGTACGGGACGCAGCGCGCACAGGGCGCCATAAATCATGAGTCCCGGACGACACCCCACCCCGTCCCCGGCCCCGGCCCCGCAGCCCCCCTACTTCTCCGTGACACCCGCCGAGTCGAACGTAGCCACCTCGTGCATGGCCCGCGCAGCGCTCTGCACCAGCGGCAGCGCCAGCAGCGCACCCGTGCCCTCGCCGAGGCGGAGGTCCAGGTCGACCAGCGGGCGCAGGCCGAGCTTGTTCAGGGCGGCCACATGGCCCGGCTCCGCGCTGCGGTGTCCCGCGATGCAGGCGGACAGCGACTCCGGAGCGATGGCCCGGGCCACCAGCGCGGCCGCGCCGGCGCTGACGCCGTCCAGGATCACCGGGGTCCGCAGCGAGGCTCCACCGAGGAGGAGGCCCACGATCGCCGCGTGCTCCAGGCCGCCGATCGCCGCCAGGACCCCGATCGGATCCGCCGGGTCCGGCTGGTGGAGTTCCAGGGCGCGGCGTACGACCTCGACCTTGCGGGCGTGCGTCTCGTCGTTGATGCCCGTACCCCGGCCGGTGACCTCGCCCGGGTCCACGCCGGTGAAGACGGAGATCAGCGCCGCCGACACGGTGGTGTTGGCGATCCCCATCTCTCCCGTGAGGAGCGCCTTGTTCCCCGCCGCGACCAGGTCGCGGGCCGTCTCGATGCCCACCTCGATGGCCGCGACGGCCTCCTCGCGGGTCATCGCCGGCCCGACCGACAGGTCGGCCGTGCCCGGGCGGACCTTGCGCGGCAGCAGGCCCGGCGTGGCCGGGAGGTCGCCGGCGACACCCACGTCGATCACGCAGACCTCGGCGCCCACCTGGTTGGCGAACGCGTTGCACACCGCGCCGCCGCCCAGGAAGTTGGCCACCATCTGCATGGTGACCTCCTGGGGCCAGGGGGTGACGCCCTGGGCGTGCACGCCGTGGTCCCCCGCGAAGATCGCCACCGCGGCGGGCTCCGGGATCGGCGGCGGGCAGACCCGCGACAGGCCGGAGAGCTGGGCGGAGATGATTTCGAGCATGCCCAGGGCCCCGGCGGGCTTGGTCATGCGCTTCTGCCGCTCCCACGCCTCGCCGAGCGCCTTCGCGTCGAGCGGGCGGATGCTGGCGACCGTCTCGGAGAGCAGGTCGTGCGGCTCCTCGCCGGGCAGCGCGCGGCGCCCGTACGTCTCCTCGTGCACGACCCACGCCAGCGGCCGGCGCTGGGACCAGCCCGCCTGCGCGAGCTCGGGCTGGTCGGGGAACTCGTCCACGTACCCGACGCACAGGTACGCGACGACCTCCAGGTGCTCCGGGAGGCCGAGCGCGCGGACCATCTCGCGCTCGTCGAAGAAGCTGACCCAGCCGACCCCGAGGCCCTCGGCGCGCGCGGCGAGCCAGAGGTTCTCCACGGCGAGGGCCGAGGAGTAGGGGGCCATCTGCGGCTGGGTGTGCCGGCCCAGGGTGTGGCGGCCGCCGCGGGTCGGGTCGGCGGTGACCACGATGTTCACCGGGGTGTCGAGGATGGCCTCGATCTTGAGTTCCTTGAACTGCTTGGCGCGGCCCTTGGGCAGCGACTTCGCGTAGGCCTCGCGCTGGCGCTCGGCGAGCTCGTGCATGGTCCGGCGGGTCTCGGCGGACTTGATGACGACGAAGTCCCAGGGCTGGGAGTGGCCGACGCTGGGCGCGGTGTGGGCCGCTTCCAGGACGCGCAGCAGCACCTCGTGCGGGATGGGGTCCCGGCGGAAGCCCTTGCGGATGTCACGGCGCTCGCGCATGACGCGCAGGACGGCCTCGCGCTCGGCGTCGGCGTACCCGGGGGCCGCCTCGGTGACGGGGGCCTCGGGCTCGGCTTCCGGCTCGGGCAGCGGCTCGGTGCCGGCCTCGGGGGCCTGTCCGGCCTCCAGCGGCACCTCGGCCTGCGCGACGGCGACCGGCTCGGGCTCGGGGACGACCGCGGCGGCGGGCTCGGGCGGCGGCTGCGGCGCCTCGGCCTGCACCACCGTTTCGCCGGGCTGCGGCTCGGGCTGCTGCGCCGCGACCGGCTCGCGCTCCGGCTCGACGGCGGCCGCGGCCTCGACCGCTGCTTCGACGTCGGCTTCGGGAACCGCGACGGGCTCGGGTGCCGGTACGACGGCGGCCTGGGGCTCCGCGAAGACGACGGGCTCGGCGACGGGCTCCGGCGCGGGCTCCACGAGGACCGGCTCGGCCACGGCGACGGGCACCGGCTCCGCCACGGGCACGGACTCGGACTCGGGCTCCGGCACGAGGACCGGCTCGGGCTGGGCGAAGGCGACGGGCGGCGCGACGGGCGGCGCGACGGGCTCCGCGATCGGCTCGGCGGCGGGCTCCGCCGCGGTCTCCGCGACGGGTTCCGCCGGGGCTTCCGGAGCCGGCTCCACGGTCCACGGCGTCCCGGCCTGCACCGGGATCTCGACCGGCTGCTGCGCCGGGCCCGGCACGTGCTCGGCCTCGGCCTGCGTGAAGTCCAGGTACTCGGGCCCCGCGGTCGGCGGCCCGGACTGGCGCACCGGGACGGGCGTCGCCGGGGTGCTCAGATCCGGGGTGTTCGGGGCCGGGGCGACGGCCTCGGAGACGAAGGCGGCGGAGGGAACGGAGGCGACCGGGACGGGACCGGGCTCGGCCGGCGACGACGGGGCCGCTTCCTGAGCCGGGGCCTGCGCGGGAGCCGGCGTAGCGGCCGGGCCCCGGTCGGCGAGGGACCGTACGACTCCGCCGGTGGCCTCGGGCACGGGCGGGCCCATGTGCAGCGGCCGGCGCACCGGGGCCGCCGCGACGGGGGCCGCCGCCGACTGGGGCTGGGACATGGGCTGCGGGGCCACGAGGCCGCCGAGGTCCAGCGCACCGGAATCCCGGCCGCCGGCCTCGTGCACACCGGCGCCGTACGAGGCGTCGGCGAAGGAGGCGTCGGCGAAGGACGGCTGCCCGGCGAAGGACTGCCCGTCGAAGGGCTGCTGCGGGTACCCGGCGGGCTCGTAGCCGAGCGGTGCGCCGGGGACAGGGAGCTGGCCCGGGTGGGGCTGCTGGTACTCCGGGGTCGCCGCGAAATCGGCGTAGGGCGCGTCCGCGTACGGGGCGTCCGCGTAGGCGGAGGGCTCGGGGAAGTCGGGGAAGGCGGGCACCGGCGGGACGACCTGTGGGTCGCTCCACGCGCCCTGGCTGCTCGGCATCAGCAGCAGTTCCTCGTCCTCCGGCTCGGCCGGGTTGTCCACGAGGTCCTGGAAGGCGTAGTTCCCGGTCGCCGGGGAGGACAGGGGAACCGGGGCGGGGACGCCCTGCTGATCCACCATGCCCGTGCTGTCCGGGAGACCCTCGCCCGGAACCTGGCCGGTGTCAGTCATGCGTACCCCTCGCCCATCGGTGTTGCCTCTTCGACTGCCCGGTCGCCCACGAGGCCTCACGTCCGCCCGCACGACAACCAGTAAGTATTGTCCTGCCCGTTCGCCACCGTGTCGGCCATAACCGCCACGGTCCTCTGTGGACTGCGCCACGTCGCGCGTCCAGCCGGAGCCGCGTGCCCGCGTCGTCCGGGCGGTGCGACGATCGGCCAGCCTACCCCGGGCTCGCGGCTAGGGACGGTCCGGGCGGTTAACGGGGCGTTCGGCGGCCAGCAGGAACACCACGGAGCGCTGTTGTTCGGTCCAGGTACGGGTGTCCAGGCCGACGGACTGGAGCAGCGCGCACTCGACGGAGTACCCGCCCTCGGTCAGGACCCGGCCGATGGCCTCCGCCTCGTCGCGCGTGGAGGCGTGGCTGACGATCCGTTCGGGACGGCGGTCGGCCACCGCTGCGACGACCGCGGCTCCCCCGCCGCCGACGCGGACGACGTCGGGTTCGGGCAGGGACTCCAGTACGTGCGGGGCGCGGCCGTTGACGACCTGGAGCTGCACACCCCGGGCGCGGGCGGCGGCGGTTGTGCGTTCGCAAGCGTGCCGGTCGGCGTCGACGGCGATGACGGCGGCGCCGAGGGCGGCGGCGTCCGCGGCGAGGGCTCCGGAGCCGGAGCCGATGTCCCAGACGAGGTCCCCGGTGCGCGGGCCGAGCCGGGCGAGCTGGGCCGCGCGAAGCTGCGTGGACTCCCCTTCTCCCACGTCGATCTGCGGGCGGGCCCAGCCCCGTCCGGCGGCGGGGGTCGCGCTCCGCCCCAGCAGCCAGGGCTGTTCGGCGGCGACCGTGGCCGGACCCGTGCCGCCGATGACGATGACCACGTTGGGGTCGCGCCAGCTGTGGTCGGCGGCCTTGTCGGAGGTGAGGACCGTGACCTGTTCCTTGTCGGTGCCGAGTTCCTCGCAGATGACGAAGGTGCGGTGGACGCCTTCGAGCAGCAGGGCGAGTTCGGCGGGGCCGGCGCCGGGCGAGGTGATGACGGCGACCTTGGAGTGGGCGCGGCAGACGTTCACGGCACGGCGCAGGGTGCGGCTGTGGGCGACGACGACCTGGGCGTCGTCCCAGGGCATCCCGGCGCGGGCGAAGGCGGCGGCGACGGCGGAGACGGCCGGTACGACCTCTACCTCCAGGCCGTGTTCCGGGGCGCGCAGGGCGCGTACGACGCCGAAGAAGCCGGGGTCCCCGTCGGCGAGGACGACGGCGGTGCCGCGGTGGCCGGCGATCCGGCGGGCGGCGATGGACAGGCTGCCCAGGCGCACGCGTTCGGCGGTGGGCGGGACTTCGGGGAGGGCGAGGTGGTGTGCCGCGCCGGCCACCAGGGTGGCGGCGGAGAGCGCGGACCGGGCTGCCGCGGTCAGGGGGGAGCCGTCCCAGCCGATCACCGTGACCCGGTCGGCCATCGTCGTCAGTCTCCTGATGTGGGAGGGGGCCCTTCCCGGCGGTGGCCGGAGCAGGGCGAAGCTTCGTCGAGGGGGCGGGCTTGGTGAGACTACCCGGTCATCGGGTCAGTTCCGGTCCGAGAAGACGGCGTAGCCGTGCGCGTCGTTCGCGCGGGCGGGCTGGATCCGGTAGCCGTCGCGTGCGTCGGCGCGGGGCTCCGCGTAGCGCACGGAGTAGCCGTCCTCGTAGCCGTCCGAGTAGTCGGAGTATTCGGAGTATCCGTCGGCGTCCTCGTCGAGGTCCTCCGGGACCAGGCCCCAGACGATGAGGTCGCTGCGGGTGTCTGCCCAGGAGCCGTCGGGGTTCTGGGTGCGCACTATGCAGGCGTTGCGCAGGACGCCTTCACTGATGCAACCGGTCTTCTGAGCCACCTGCTGGGAGGCCGTGTTGTCGGCGGCGGTGCGCAGTTCGAGGCGTTCGAAGGCCTGGTCGGTGAAGAGCCAGCGGGCCACGGCGCGGACGGACTCGCTGGCGTAGCCCTCGCCCCGGGCCCAGGGGGCGGTGACGTAGCCGATCTCGGTGGTGCGGGCCCGCCAGTCGGTGTCCTGCAGGTGGACGACGCCGACCAGCCGCTGGGTGAGGAACTCGGTGACGGCGAAGACGATGCCGCGGCCCTCGGTGCGCTCGGTGTGGGCGGTCCTCGTGGCCCAGGTGACCGCGTCCGCGTAGGTGTAGGGGTGCGGGACGGAGGTCCAGGCGGTGACGTGTTCGTCGTTCATCATCTCGGCGAGCGCGGTGACGTCTTCTTCCTCGAAGGGGCGCAGCACCAGCCGGTCCGTGCTGATGGTGACGTCCGGGAAGGTGGTAGTCATGCGCAGCTCCAAGCCTGGGACCGTGGTGCGACCGTGGTGCGAGGCGACCGCGGCGCCGGTTCCGTGTCTGCGGACCGCGGCCGCGGGTCGTAGGCCACAGCATGCAGCATCGGCCTGGTGATGTGCAGGGCCGGGCTGCCCGGAAGCGGGCAGTGCCGGGCCCCGTACACCGGTGGGGCGTACGGGGCCGGTCGGGGCGGCCGGATCGGGCCGGCCCGTGTCACTGACCGGATCAGGCGACGGGCTTGCCGAAGGCCGGGATGACCGAGCCGTTGTACTTCTCGTCGATGAACTTCTTGACCTCGTCGGAGTTCAGCAGCTTCGCGAGCTTCTGGATCCGCGGGTCGTCCTGGTTGCCGTTCTTGACCGCCAGGATGTTGGCGTACGGGTTGCCCTCGGCCTTCTCCAGGACGAGCGCGTCCTTGGCCGGGACGAGGTCGGCCTCGATGGCGTAGTTGCCGTTGATGACGGCGGCGTCGACGTCGTTCAGGGCGCGCGGGACCGTGGCGGCCTCCAGCTCCTTGAACTCCAGGCCCTTCTTGTCGGTGATGTCGGACAGCTTGGCGCCGGTGCCGACACCCTCCTTGAGGGTGATGAGGTTGTTCGCGGCGAGGAGCTGGAGCGCGCGGCCCTCGTTGGTGGGGTCGTTGGGGACGGCGATGGTCTGGCCGGCCTTGATGTCCGTGAGGGCCTTGTTCTTCTTGGAGTACAGGCCCAGGGGCTCCAGGTGCACGTTCACGACGGGCACGATGTCGGTGCCGTTCTTCTTGTTGAAGTCGTCGAGGTACGGGACGTGCTGGAAGTAGTTGGCGTCGACACCGCCCTGCTGGGTGGCGGTGTTCGGCAGGACGTAGTCCGTGAACTCCGTGACCTTGAGGGTGAGGCCTTCCTTGGCCGCCAGGTTGTCCTGCACGAACTTCAGGATGTCCGCGTGCGGGCTCGGGGACGCCGCGATGTTGAGGGGCTTGCTCTCGTCGACCTTGCCGCCGTCCGCCTTGGTGGAGGACGGGTCCGAGGAGCTGCCGCAGGCGCTCAGGGAGAGGGTGAGCGCGGCGGCGGTGGCGGCGAGGGCGGTGAGCTTGATGTTCTTGCGCACGAAGAGTGCCTTTCTTGCGTCCTGCTGTATGGATGACGGCCCAAGCACGACAAGTGCGGGCTTTCGTGGGAAAAAGTTGGTGATGATACGGCTCGGGCCGGCCCGGTTCAGGCTGTCCGACCGCGCCGCGCGAGGAGGCGTACCACGCCGTCGCCGATGAGCTGGATCACCGTGACGAGCACGATCAGCACCACGACGGTCGCGAGCATGAAGCCGGTCTCGAAACGCTGGAAGCCGTACGTGACGGCCTTGGAGCCGAGGCCTTCGCCGCCGACCGCGCCGGCCATGGCGGAGTAGCCGATCAGGGTGATCACGGTGGTGGTGACGGCCGCGATCAGCGAGGGCAGGGCCTGCGGCAGGAGCACCTTGCCGACCAGGGTCGGGATGCCGCCGCCCATGGATTCGACGGCTTCGATCAGGCCGTGGTCCACCTCGCGCACGGCGGTCTCGACGAGCCGCGCGAAGAAGGGGATGGCGCCGATGGCGAGCGGAACGATCATGGCGGTGGGACCGATGAAGGTGCCGACGATCGCCGTGGTGACCGGGATCAGGAAGATCAACAAGATGATGAAGGGCAGCGAGCGGCCCATGTTCACCACCACACCGAGGATTTTGTTGACCGCCCGGTTCTGGAGCAGGCCGCCCTTGTCGGTGAGGACGAGGAGGATGCCGACGGGCAGTCCGCCGAGGACGGTCACCAGGGCGGACCACAACACCATGTAGAGGGTGTCGAAGGTGCCCTGCGTGAGCAGCGGCTGCATTTCGGACCAGGTCACTTCGCACCGTCCTTGACCAGCTCGGCCAGTTCGCCGTCGACGTCGGCCTCGACGTCCGTGTCCACTTCCACGACGTCCACCTGCAGGCCCTGCTCGCGCAGGAAGCCGACGGGGACGACGTTGTCCTCGTAGCGGCCGGGCAGCTCGATGCGCATGCGGCCGATCTGCCGGCCGGCGACGGTGTCCATCGCGGCGCCGAGGATCGATATGTCGATGTTGTAGGTGCGCGCCAGTTGGGAGATGACCGGCTGGGTCGCGGTCTCGCCGTGGAAGGTGACGTCGATGACCGTCTGCTCCGCGGTGGTCGCGGAGCCGGTCAGCGGGAACAGTTCGCGGGCGAGCTCGGAGCCGGGGGTGGCCAGCAGCTCGGTGACGGTGCCGGCCTCGACGATCCGGCCCTGCCGCATGAGGGCGGCCGAGTCGCAGACGGACTTGACCACGTCCATCTCGTGCGTGATGAGCAGGACGGTCAGGCCCAGTTGGCGGTTGAGGTCGCGCAGCAGCTGGAGGATCTGCCGGGTGGTCTCGGGGTCCAGGGCGCTGGTGGCCTCGTCGGAGAGCAGCACCTTGGGGTCGCCGGCCAGGGCGCGGGCGATGCCGACGCGCTGCTTCTGGCCGCCGGAGAGCTGACCGGGGTAGGCCGCGGCCTTGTCGGCGAGGCCGACGAGGTCGAGCAGTTCGGCGGACTTGCGGGAGCGCTCGCGTCCGGAGACCCCGAGGATCTCCAGGGGCAGCTCGATGTTGCCCTGCACGGTGCGCGAGGACAGCAGGTTGAAGTGCTGGAAGACCATGCCGATGCGGCTGCGGGCCTCGCGGAGCTCCTTGCCGGCGCGGCGGCCGCGGCCGGCGAGGGCGGTGAGGTCGACCCCGTCGACGGACACGGTGCCGGTGGTGGGACGCTCCAGCAGGTTCACGCAGCGGATCAGGGAGGACTTTCCGGCGCCGCTCTGGCCGATGACTCCGTAGACCTCGCCCTGGCGGACGTGCAGGTCGACGCCGTCCAGGGCGGTGACCTCGCGGCCACGGGACTGGTAGACCTTCGTGAGGCCCGATGTGGTGATCACAGGATTTCCGTCGCTGTCGAGTGCGCGGCGCAGCGGGTGCCGGGCACGGGGCAAACATCTGGGACGCGATACGGGTCGAACCATCGGAAATCGACGGCTTCGGCGCATGCGCGGGGCAGGAGCGGTCCGGGTTCACACGGGGGTGCCTGGAGCGGCTCGGCCGGTCTCGCTTCGGGGCGTGAGACCTGGGGCAGGGGCCCTCAGAAGGCGCGCATTCGACACATACAACGAGCACCGGGCGTCATCGTCGCCTCGGTCGCAAGGGTGCGGCTGCTCGTCGTGGTCATGGGTCACAGTAAACCAGACGTTCCCCGTGACCGATCAAAGATGTCCGAATAGCGGACGGATTTCGGCCGCATACCGGACAGCACCGGTCAGGTCCGATCGTCCGTCTCGATCGTCACCCCATCGGCTCCGACCAGCACGGACACGGCCGAGAGGTCTCGTACGACCACGTCCGCGTCGAGTTCGGCGGCCGGGTGCGTTGTGGTCAAGGCCACGGTGGTCATCCCGGCGGCGCGGCCCGCGGCCAGGCCGGCGGGGGCGTCCTCGAAGACCGCGCAGCGGGCCGGGTCCACGCCGAGCCGGGCGGCTGCGAGCAGGAAGGGCTCCGGGTCGGGCTTGCCGCGGGTGATGTCGTCGGCGGCCACCATCTCCGGGCCCCCCTCGTCCCAGGCGGCGATGCCGACCTCACGCAGCCGTGCCTCGGCCAGAGAGCGGGTCGCGGACGTGACCACGGCCCAGCGGCCGGCGGGGAGGGCCGAGAGCAGCTCCTTGGTGCCGGGGAGCAGGACCACGCCGCCCGCCACGTCCTCGGTCTCCAGCGCCTCGATCCGGGCGAGGGCGCCGGCCCGTACGGCCGCGGGCAGCAGGTCGGCGACGATCTCCGCGGCCGGGCGGCCGTGGAGTTCCACCGCGGCGAAGGCCTCCTCGGTGATCCCGTACTCCCGGGCCCAACTGGTCCAGCAGCGGTGCACCGACTCCATCGAGGAGATGAGCGTGCCGTCGTTGTCGAACAGCAGCGCGTCGAATTGCGGGCCGAGCTTCCCGTGCAGCAGCTTCATGCCTTCAAGGAAAGCTCCGGGGCAGGGGTGAGCGCATCGGGTCTTTCGGCCCGTAATACCCTCGCTGCATGCTCGACGCCCTGACGGTCGCCATCGGCGTGGCCGCACTCGCTCTCGCCGCCTGGTGCGGTTTCGCCGCCTGGCGGGACCAGCCGACCAAGGACTGGCACTTCATCGGCATGGCCGTGGTGACCGTTCTGGTCCTGGCGCAGCTGGTGGTCGGCCTGGTCCAGCTCGCCCGGGGCGAGGAGCCCGGGCAGGGCACGGTGCTCTTCCTCGCCTATCTGGTGGGCGCCTTCGCGACCATCCCGGCCGCGGGGCTGCTTTCGCTGAGCGAGCGGACCAAATGGGGTTCGGTGACCGTGGCCGCGGGAGCGGTCGTCCTCGCCGTGCTCGAAGTACGGCTCTACGACATCTGGGGAAACAGCGGTGCCTGATACCGAAACGGACGCCACGGCCACCGCCACCCCGCCCGGCGGGCGCAGGCGCCTGGTCACCGGGCCGGGGGTGCTGCTGGTCTGGTTCTACGGGGTGATCACCGTCGGCGCGGTCTCGCGCTCGATCTACCAGATCTCCACCGAGTTCGACCGGGCCCCGCTCGCGTACTCGCTGTCGGCCGCGGCCGCGCTGGTCTACGCCTTCATCACGTACTCGCTGGTGCGCGGCGGGGAAACGGCCCGCAAGGCGGCGCGGATCTGCTGCGCCGCCGAGCTGACCGGCGTACTCGTCGTGGGCACCTGGACCCTGGCGCGGCCCGACGCCTTCCCCGACGCGACCGTGTGGTCGGACTTCGGGATGGGCTACCTGTTCATCCCGGTGATCCTGCCGATCACCGGGATGCTCTGGCTCCGCGCTAAGCGCTGACCGCGAAGTCGGTGGCCTCCTTGGCCTCTTTCTCCAGGATCACCAGGCGGACGCCGTCGGACGCGGTGCGTCCGCCGACCTGGGTGTAGCCGGCCTTGCGGTAGAGGCGCAGGTTCGACTCGCTCTTGTGGCCGGTGAACAGCCGGAATCGGGTGGTCCCGTCGTGGCCGGACAGGGCCGCCTCGACCGCGCCCAGCAGCCGGGCGCCGAGGCCGTGGCCCTGGAGCCGGGGGTGCACGCAGAGCTTGGCGATCTTGCCGGTGCCCTCTTCGTCGACGGTGCCGCGCACGGCTCCGACGATCTCCTCGCCGAGCCGGGCCACCAGCACGGTGTCCGACGCCAGCTCGGCCTTGAGGGAGTCCAGGGACTGGGTGAGCGGCTGGATGCGGTAGTTGCCGTACAGCTCGGCCTCGCTCTGGAACGCCAGATACTGCAGCTTGATGATCTGCTCGGCATCCTCGGCGGTTGCCGCCGAAATCGTCACGCTCATGCCCATGTGCGCATGCCTCCCGCTCACCTGGTGGCCTTTGGTCTACCGCTCCATTCCCCGCAGGACGGGAGCCGCAACCTCTACGGCCAGCATTCTGCGCAGACATCCCAGGCAACGGGAACGGACGGGCCCCAAACTTCCTTGTGAGATACCCAACTCTCCTGCGATTTCACGGTAGGTGAGGTCCCTGGGCGAAAGAAGTGCCTTCATGAGCTCCGGACACCTTCCGGGCAATCGGGCGACCGCCGATCGGAGGGCGCGGTTCTCCTCCCCGTGCAGGAGGGCGTCTTCCGGTTCCACGCCCGTACTGGTACGGGTCCCCGCGCCCGACGCGCCCTCCGCCGAGTGCTGGCGGTGGCCGTACGGGACTTCGTGCCGGGCCCGGCGGCGCGCCCGGCGGGCCTCCCCGCGCACCGCCCGGCGCAGCCAGTCGGCGGGTTCGGCGGGGATGCGGCGGTGCTCCAGCAGCCTGACCCAGACGGCTTGTTCCAGGTCGGCGGCGTCCACCCCGGTGCCCGCGGTCTCGGCGGCCGCTTCGGCCGAGAGCAGCGGGCGGAGCGTTTCGAACAGGTCGGGGAGATCAGCCTTCAGCAGGTCCATGCCGGGCGGGACGCCAAGGCCGTGCCGGGCGGTTTCCCCGCCGGGCACGGCCCACTCGTACGAGAAGCTCCGGCCGGGCGTTGACGGTCCGCCGGTGACGGTCCGCCGGTGACGCCCGGCCCTTGGCGGCCGGCGCCTTTGACGCCTAGCCCTCGGCTCCGCGGCCCGGGCGGAAGGCCTCCGCCGCGAGCAGCCCGGTGTCGGGGTGGTCGGTGAAGATGCCGTCGATGCCCTGTGCGAAGTAGGTCTGGAAGGCGCCGAAGGCATCGCCGTAGGCCGTCGGGTCGGTTCCCTTGCGGTAGTCGGCCGGCAGGAAGTTGTTCTCGTTCCGCGCGGTATAGGGGTGCAGGATCAGCCCCCGCGCGTGGGCGTCCGCGACCAGGGTGGTCGGGGCGCCGAGCTTGCCGGCGGCATCGCGCGGCAGGATCAGGTCCATGGTCGGCCCGATGCCCTGGGCGAAGCCCGCGATCCACCGCAGCCCCTCGGGCTTGACCAGATCGGCGACCGTGCGGGGATCCTTGGCCAGCTCGAAGTCCCACGGGCGGGTGCTCGCCGCCGAAAGGAGCACCACGCGCGGGGCCGAGACCAGCCGGGAGAGCCGCTGGATGCTGGAGGGCTCGAAGGACTGCAGGAAGAGCGGGGCGTCCCGGCCGTCGCGCCCGTGGCGGCGAAGCAGCTTGGCGAGGGGCTCTTCGAGACCGAGGCCCAGGCCGCGGAAGTAGCTGGGGTGCTTGGTCTCCACGTGCAGCCACACGCGCTTCCCGCGCCGGCGGCCCTCGCGGTCGGCCCAGCGGAGCACCTCTTCGAAGGTGGGGACGTCCCAGCGGCCGTCGTAGAGCGTGTTGCGCTGCCGGAGGGCGGGGATGCGTTCCTTCGCGCGCAGGGTCTTCAGCTCGGCGAGGGTGAAGTCCTCGGTGAACCAGCCCGTGACCGCGACCCCGTCGATCGTCTTGGTCGTCTTCCGGGACGCGAACCCGGGGTGGTCGGCGACGTCGGTCGTGCCGCCGATCTCGTTCTCGTGGCGGCACACCAGGTGGCCGTCCTTGGTGGGCACGAGGTCCTGTTCGACGACGTCGGCGCCGAGGTCGAGCGCGAGCTGGTAGGCCCCGAGCGTGTGCTCGGGCCGGTAGCCGCTGGCTCCACGGTGCCCGATGACCGTCGGCACCGGCAGGTCCCGGTAGCCGCCGCGGCCGCCTCCCGCGCCTCCCCCGTGGCCGCTCTCCGCCGCCGCGGCCGGGCCGCCGCCCGCCACGAGTCCGCCGAAGGCTCCGCCCGCCGCGACGACGGCCGCGCCCAGTACCGCGCGCCGCGCTGCCCCACCCTGTGTCATGAATGCCACTCCCCATTGGACAAGGGCCGGGCGTCCCGGGATCTCCGGGGCCCGCGGCCCGAATCCGCGTGCCGATGGTAGGCAAGCCTCCATGGCGGGCGGGGGTGCGCGGGCGGAACATGGCGGAAACGTGCGTCAACACTGCGTATCCACCTCGTGAACCCGATGTGCGATCAGAGCGGACCCGCGAGTATCGTCCTCACCTGCACTACCGCCGCGTGCGGTGGGTGCGAGAACCTTGCTTTTCGATGCCGGAGGGCCCCACGTTGTTCCGTACGCGCCTGATCAAAGCCACTGTCGGACCCGTCATGCGCCTGATGTTCCGCACCCGCGTCGAGGGCCTCGAGAACATTCCGGGCACCGGGCCGGTGATCCTCGCGGGCAACCACCTCACCTTCATCGACTCGATGATCCTTCCGCTGGTGTGCGACCGTACGGTCCACTTCATCGGCAAGGACGAGTACGTGACCGGCAAGGGCCTCAAGGGCCGGGCCATGGCCTGGTTCTTCACCGGCGGCGGCATGATCCCCGTCGACCGCGACGGGGCCAACGGGGGCGTCGCCGCCCTGATGACCGGCCGCCGGATCCTCGAAGAGGGCAAGATCTTCGGCATCTACCCCGAGGGCACCCGCTCCCCCGACGGCCGCCTCTACCGCGGCCGCACCGGCATCGCCCGCCTGACCCTGATGACCGGCGCGCCCGTCGTCCCCTTCGCGATGATCGGCACCGACAAGATCCAGCCCGGCGGCGCGGGCATGCCGCGCCCCGGCCGGGTCACCGTCCGGTTCGGCGAGGCGATGGAGTTCTCCCGGTACGAGGGCATGGACCGCGACCGCTACGTGCTGCGCGCCGTCACCGACTCGGTGATGGCCGAGGTCATGCGGCTCTCCGGCCAGGAGTACGTGGACATGTACGCGACCAAGGCGAAGGCCGCGTAGCCCTCCTCACTGCCGTTGCAGTGACCGGCTGACGCCCGCCGCGGTCGTCGTGGCGAGGACCCAGCCGGTCACGATCAGCAGGTACGACAGCCACTGGTACCAGCCGTCCGGTGCGTAGGCCGCCTCCTGGCCGAAGCTGATGATCGGCACCATCAGGTCGAGCGTGTAGAAGACCGGGTTGAATTCCGGCGCCTCCCCCGCCTTCAGCTCCCGGGGCGGGTGGAGGACGTACGCGACGGTTCCCGTGATCAGCAGCGCCAGCAGCCAGCCCGCGGCGCGCAGCGGCCGGAATCCGTAGCCCACGGTGGCGTCCTGGAGCAGCCCCCAGAACCTGGCGACCCGGGGCAGGGTGCGGCGGTGGCGGCGCAGCTTGGCGAGCAGGACGGTCCGCGCCGCCGCCTCGTCGCCCGCCGTCCGGTAGGACGTGGCGAGCTGCTCGTAGGCGTGCGGGAGGTAGCCCGACTCCTCGCGCTCCAGGACGGGCAGTCTCTGCTCGGCGGGAACGTGCGGGCTGAGGGCGCGGTAGGTGAGTCCGGCGACGCGGACCTGCGGCGGCCAGGTCTCGGGCGTGATGTGGAGCAGGTCGAACTGGGAGCGGCGCAGGTTCACGCCGCCCTGGACGGTCGGGCAGTTGCGCAGCCACACCTCGCCGGCGACGCAGCTGGAGGCGCGCAGCGCGACACCGCCGGGGTTGATGAGGCGGGCGTAGGCGAGGTTGAGCTGGCCCGGTATCCGGGAGCCGGTGAGGTTGACCCGGCCGCGGGCCTCCAGCCGCATGGCGCGCAGGTCCGTTCCGACGTTGAGGATCTCGGCGTGCAGGGCGGTCCCACCGGGGGCGAGGAGCCGGGCGTCGTCGAAGTTGATCTGGCCGCCGACGGTGGCGCCGTTGATGCGGGTCTGGCCGTGGACGGTGAGCTCCATGGCGATGACGTCGGTTCCGATGTCGGCGTGGTTGAACTGGAGCGCCGCCTCCTGGCCCTCCTCGGCCGGGCCGGCCGTGCCGATGACCGCCTTCCGCAGGAAGAGCCCGCCTGCTATCCGGGCGCCGGCGAGGCGTACGGGCCCGGTGATGCGGCAGCAGGACAGCTTGAGCGCGATGTCGACGCTGACGGTGGAGGCGGTCAGGCCGGGCAGGGCCGAGTCGCTCAGCGACACGATTCGCAACCGGGCCCCGTACAGGAGGGGTTTGCGTTCGAACCAGCAGGCCCGCAGCCGGATCGCGTGCTCGATGTCCGCGTACTTGAGGTTGAGCTTGCCGGTGATCCGGGCGCCCCGGACGTTCAGCCCGGGCACCTGCCCGTCGAGCGGGGCCGCGCCGCGCAGCAGCAGGAACGCGAGGAACTCGGCGCGTACGGTCCGCTCCGGTCCCCACGAGGCGCCGTCAGTGGCCTCCTCGCCCCGGTCCTCCCGGAAATCGACGCCTTCCCCACCGGGGAAGGCGTCCCATACGCGGCGCTCCGCCGGGGTCAGGTCGTTGATCTCCATCGCCGGGATGGTGTCCCGCGGGTCGACGGACTGTCAACTCCGCACGGAGCACCACCCTCTGGCGCGGCGTCAGTGCTCGATGCCGTCCTGGAGCTCCTGGCCCCGGAGCAGGAACCAGGCGGCCACCGCCGTGGCGAGCAGGACGGCAGCGCCCACGCCCGAGGCCAGCCGCAACCCGTCCACGAACGCCTCCTGGGCGGCGCCGACCATCTGCTGGGCGGTCTGCGGGTCCAGCGACCTGGCCGCTTCGACGGCGCCGCCGAGCGATTCGTGGGCGGCGTCGGCGACGGGGCCGGTGACGGAGGCCGGGGCGGTGAAGTCCTGGTAGACGCCGGTGACGACCGAGCCGAGCAGGGCGATGCCGAGGGCGGCACCCAGTTCGTAGGCGGTCTCGGAGACGGCCGAGGCGGAACCGGCCTGTTCCTTGGGGACGCTGGAGAGGATCACGTCGGCGGTGACGGTGAAGGAGAATCCTGCGCCGAGGCCGACGACGAGCAGGGCCGCGCCGAGCAGCGGGTAGCCGGTCTCCTTGTGGATCACGGTCAGTGCGGCCAGCGCGATGCCGATGGCGGCGAGGCCTCCCGTCACGATGACCCGTACCCCGTACTTGCGGGCGTACGTGCCGGCGACCAGGCCGGTGACCACCGCGCCGATGGCGGCGGGCAGTTCGGCGAGGCCCGCTTCGAGCGGCTCGCGGCCCTGGACGAGCTGGAGGAACTGGGAGAGGAAGAAGACCAGTCCGGACAGGCCGAAGACGGTGAGCAGGTCGGCGAGGACCGCGCCGGAGAACCCGCGGTGCTTGAAGAGCCGCATGTCGAGGAGCGGGGCCGGCAGCGTGAACTGGCGGCGTACGAAGGTGTAGAGCGCGCCCGCTCCGATGCCGGCGGCCGCCCACACCTCCCAGCTCGTGCCGTGGGTGGCGACCTGCTTGACGGCGTAGACCACGCCGATGATGCCGACGAGGGAGAGGCCGACGCTGAACAGGTCCCAGGGGCCGGCGACCGGGTTCTTGGACTCGGGCAGCAGCTTGATGCCGACGACGACCAGGACGATCATCACGGGGACGTTGATGAGGAAGACCGAGCCCCACCAGAAGTGCTGGAGCAGGGCCCCGCCGACCACCGGGCCGACGGCCGCGCCGGCCGAGGCGGTGGCGCCCCAGATGCCGATGGCGAGGCTGCGCTCCTTGGGGTCGTGGAAGATGTTGCGGATCAGGGCGAGGGTGGAGGGCATCAGGGTCGCGCCGGCCACGCCGAGCAGGGCCCGGGAGATGATCATCATCTCGGGGCTGGTGGCGTAGGCGTTGAGGACCGAGACGGCTCCGAAGGCGGTCGCGCCGACGAGGAGGAGCTTCTTGCGGCCGATCCGGTCGCCGAGGGAGCCCATGGAGACGAGCAGGCCGGCGATGACGAAGGAGTAGATGTCGCCGATCCACAGGAGCTGGGTGCCCGAGGGCTTCAGGTCCTCGCTGAGGGCGGGCGTGGCGAGACCGAGCACGGTGGCGTCGACGGCGACCAGCAGGACGGCCAGGACGAGCACGGAGAGCGCGAGCCAGCGCCCGGGGCTCCGGCCCTGGGCCCCCTTGGTCCGGGTCAGCTGTTCGGTACCGCTCATTTCTCCACGCTCCGTCGTGCGCCACCGAGCAGCAGCTCGATGATCATGTACTGAAAGTCCTTGGCCGCGACCCGGCCGTCCATGACGGCCCAGGCGCAGGTGCCGATGAGCCCGTAGAGGGCCTCGGTGAGCCAGGCGGGGCTCAGGTCGATCCGGATGTCGCCCTCGTGCTGGCCGCGCCGGAAGAGTTCGCCGACGCGCGCGTCGAGGCGGGCCCATCCCTCGTTGACCTGGTCTCCCTCGAAGAGCTGGTTCTCGGTGACGAGGAAGGCCAGCAGCTCGGCGTTGGGCTCCGCCTCGGCAACGAGCCTGCGGAGCGCGTCGATCGCCGTGCCCTCGCCGAGGCGGGCGTTGTCGAAGGCCACCTCGAACTCCCGGATCCCGAGCTCTTCGAGCGCCCGTACGAGGGCGTCGCGCCCGGCGAAGTGCCGGTGGAGGGTCGCACGGCCGATGCCGGCGGCCCTCGCGACCTCGTCCATCGTGGCGGTCGATTTGCGGGAGAGCAGAGCGGCGGCGGCGCGGAGCACCTGATCACGATCCATGGCCATGAGACAAGCATAACCCGAATGAGACGTTGACGTCTCATTCTTCGTCTCATTCGACGATAAATGCGCTGCCGCATGGGCGGCCCGAAGGGGATCCTGCCGAAATGAAGCCTACGAAGCCCCTGCTCCTGATCGATGTCGACGGTCCGCTGAACCCGTACGCGGCCAAGCCGCAGAGGCGCCCACCGGGGTACGCCACCCACCGGATGCGCCCGACGGGCTGGACGGCGGCGGAGAGCTCGAAGCCCCTGCGGGTCTGGCTGAATCCGGACCACGGGACCGAGCTGCTCGCGCTCACCGACTCCTACGAACCCGTCTGGGCCACGACGTGGAAGGACGAGGCCAACGACTGGATAGGCCCCCAACTGGGCCTGCCGCGACTCCCGTTCATCGACTGGCCCGCAATGCACGGCCGGGCGCCGCTCGGCACCTTCTGGAAGACGCAGTACGTCCTGGAGTACGCGGGAAGCAGGCCCTTCGCGTGGATCGACGACGACATCACGGCCATGGACCACGCGTACGTCGACCAGCGACACCCGGCACGGGCGCTCCTGATGCGGATCGACGAGCACACCGGCCTCCTCCCCGCGGACTTCGAGGCGCTGGCCCGGTGGGCCGCGTAGGGCGGACCCGCATTTTTGAACATGATTGTCATTATGTTAGCGTCCGGGTCACCACCGCACCTCATCTCCCGCTTGGGGACCCCCGTTGCACCTGCCCGAAAGTTCCCTCATATTCCGCCGCGGAGCCCTGTCCGCGATCGCCTTCGGCACCTCCTCCCTCGTGCTCACCGGCTGCTTCGTGGACGGCGGCTCGAGCGCCGGCGGCTCCGACGGCTCCGGTGACGGCCGGATCCGCGTCGCGATGATGACGCCGCCGCGCTCCGGGCTGTCGCCCCTCTCGGACGACGCCTTCAAGCTGTCGCGCTGGTCCACCGCCGAAACGCTGGTCAAGCTCGATGCGGACGGCAATGCCCGGCCCGCGCTCGCCACCGCGTGGAAGCAGGCCGGGACGACGTGGACCTTCACGGTCCGCGAGGGCGTGACCTTCCACGACGGGACCGGCCTCACCGCCGAGTCGGTCGTGAAGTCGCTGAGCGCCGCCGCGAGCGCCAAGCCGAAGCCCCGCATCCTCGACGGCGTGGACCTCTCCGTGGAGGCCGTCGACGCGCACACCGTCGCCGTCACCACCGCCGCCGAGGACCCCTTGGTCCCGCAGCGCCTCAGCTCGCCGCAGCTGTCGATCCTGGCCGCCAAGGCGTACCAGGGCAAGACGGTGAACCCGGTCGGCACCGGCACCGGTCCGTTCGAGCTCGTCAAGGCGGGCGGCACCGCCACCGCCACGCTCAACCGCTACGACGGCCACTGGGGCGGCAAGGCCAAGGCCGCCGGCATCGACGTGAAGTACGTGCCCGACGGGACCGCCCGGGCGGCCGCGCTGCGCAGCGGCGAGGCCGACATCGTCGAGGCGGTACCCGTCTCGCAGGCCAAGCTGCTCGACCAGAAGCTGATCACGCAGGTGCCGATGCCGCGTACGAACACCCTGTACCTCAACACCGCGAGCGGCCCCTTCAAGGACGCGGGACTTCGCGCGGCGGCCCGCGGGGCCGTCGACGCCGGTCAGATCGTGGGGAGCGTCTACGAGGGACGGGCCGACGTCGCCCAGGGCCTCCTCGGGCCGGCCCTGCCGTGGGCGTCGAAGCTGCGCCGGCCCGTTCAGCGCGTACCGGCCGGCGACCCGGGCGGTACCGAGATCACGATCGGCACGTTCACCGACCGGGCCGAACTGCCCGAGGTCGCCCAGATCCTCCAGCAGCAGCTCCAGGCCGTCGGGTTCAAGGTCAAGCTCGACGTGCGCGAGTACGCCAACATCGAAGCGGACGCCCTGGCCGGGAAGTTCGACGCGTTCGTCCTGTCCCGGGCGACGGTCCTCGATTCCGGTGACGCTGCGGCCTACCTCTACAGCGACTTCGCGAGCGAGGGCTCCTTCAACATCGCCCAGCTCGCCGATCCCGCCGTCGACGCGAAACTGACCGCCGCCTCGCTGGGCGCGGTGGGCGACGCGCGACGCGCGGCGATCATCGCCGCCGAGGCTGCCGTACTGGCCGCGGACGCGGCCGTGCCGATGCTGCACGAGCGGGTCATCCAGGGGGATGCCGCGAACATCAGCGGCGCCGCGCACGACCCGCGCGAGCGCGAACTCGTCACGATCGATACGTACGTCAAGTGAGAGCGGGACTCGCGAGGGCGGCCGCACTGGCCGCCGTGCTGAGCGCCGTCGGGCTGCTGCCCTGGCTGTCCGGCACGGACCCCGCGCTCAGCCTGCTCCGCGCGAGGTCCGCCGAGCAGGAGCCGACGGGGGAGGCGCTCGACGCCATCCGCGCGGACCTCGGGCTCGACGCGGGACCGCTCGGCCTGCTCGGCCGGTGGGCGGCCGGGCTGGTACAGGGGGATCTGGGGACGTCCTGGGTGTCCGGCACGGACGTCCTGCCTTCGGTGACGGCCGGACTGTGGGTGTCGCTGGGGCTGATGGCCACCGCTCTGCTGATCGCGCTGCTGGTGGGGGCGGCGCTGGCCGCTCCCACCCTGATCCGCAAGCGGGGCACTTCGGGGGCGGCGGCCGCGATCGTCGCCGCCCTCCCCGAATTCCTGCTCTCCACGCTCCTGTTGATCGTGGTCGGCGTGTGGCTGGCCTGGCTGCCCACCTCGGGCTGGACCGGTCCCGCGCATCTCGTGCTCCCCGCGCTCGCCCTCGGCATACCGGCGGGCGGCCTCCTCGGCCGGCTCGTCGCCGACGCGCTGCCCGCCGTCATGGAGGAGCGCTGGGTGGAGCTCTGGCGCGGCGCGGGGATCGGACGGGGGCGGATCGCGGCCGCCGCGCTGAGGCGCGTCCTGCCGCCACTGGTCCCGCAGTTCGGGATCGTCGCGGTCGGCCTGACCGGGGGCGCGGTCGCCGTCGAGACGATCTTCGCGATCCCCGGACTCGGGCGGACCGCGCTCGGCGCGGCCAAGGCCCAGGACCTGCCGCTGCTCCAGGGCTCGGTGCTGGCTCTGCTCGCGCTGGGGCTCCTGATGGGGACCCTGTCGTCCGTGCTACGGCGACGCCTGCTCGGTCCCGCCCTGCGCGACGCGGCTCTCACGCTGCCCGCCGCCCATCCCGTGCGCGTCCCCACGGCCGTGCCGGTCGCCCTGGCCGCGATCCTCGTCGCGGTCATCGGCTGGGGCCTGCTGCGGGACCCGTACGCCATCGATACCGCCGCCCGGCTCGCCTCGCCGTCTCCGGGGCACCCGCTCGGCACCGACGCGCTGGGCCGCGACGTGCTGGGCCGACTGGGTCACGGTGCCGCCTCCACGGTCGGCACGGCCGCCGCCGTCTGCCTGCTCAGCTACCTGGTCGGCCTCGCCCTGGGGTTCCTGCCGAACCTCGCCGCCGGGCTGTCCGACATCGCCAATGCCCTGCCCCCGGTGATCGCCGGCATTCTGGTGGCCGCCGCGACCGGGCCGGGCACCGGTGGCGCGGCACTCGCCGTGGCGCTGATCTTCTGGCCTCCACTGGCCGCCCACGCTGCCGCGCTCGCCCAGGAGGTACGGGCCTCCGGCTTCCTGCCGGCGCAGCGCGCGATCGGCGCCGGCCCGGTCTGGATCCTGACCCGGCACGTACTGCCTTCCGTGGCGGGGCCGGTGGCCCGCCACGCGGTCCTGCGCCTGCCCGCCATCGCACTCGCCCTGGCCTCGCTCGGCTTCCTCGGGCTCGGCGCTCAGCCCCCGTCTCCCGAATGGGGCCTGCTGCTCGACGAGTCCGCCGACTACGTCGAGAGGGCACCGGTCGCAGCGCTGGCCCCCGCTGTCGCCCTCGGCCTGCTCGCCGCCCTCGCCGTGTCCCTGTCGGCGCGCGGGGACGGCCGCGCCGCCGGCCCCGTACAGAAGCGAAAGAAGGTTTCCCCCGTTGGGATCTGACCTGTTGGGATCTGAGCCGCTGGGACCCGAACCGCTGGGATCTGAGCCGCTTCTCTCCGTGCGCGGTCTGCGCATCGGCTTCGGCGGGGTCGAAGCGGTCCGCGGCCTCTCCTTCGACGTACGGCCCGGCGAGGTACTGGCCCTGGTCGGCGAGTCCGGGGCGGGGAAGTCACTGACCGCCCGGGCCCTGCTCGGCATGGCCCCGCGCGGCGGGGCCGTGTCCGGCGACGTGCTGCTCCACGGGGAGCCGGTGACCCCGGCGCACTGGGGCCGGCACATCGCGTACGTCCCCCAGGACGCCCTGTCCGCCCTCTCCCCCGTCCACCCGGTCGGCGACCAGATCGCCCTGGCCGTACGTTCCGTACGGGGCCTGTCGAGGCGCGAGGCGCGCGGCCGGGCCAAGGCGGCCCTGGAACAGGTGGGCGTGCCGGCCGCCAGGTCCACCGCCCATCCGCACGAGCTCTCCGGCGGCATGCGCCAGCGCGCCGTGATCGCCATGGCCACGGTCAACGCACCGGATCTCGTCGTCGCCGACGAGCCGACCACCGCCCTCGACCCCGAGACCCAGGACCAGGTCCTGGGCGTCCTCGCGGAGCGGTGCGCGGCGACCGGCGCGGCCCTGGTCCTCGTCACCCACGACATCGGCGTGGTGCGGGCGCACGCCGACCGGATGGCCGTCATGTACGCGGGACTGCTGGCCGAGCAAGGGCCGGTGGAGCAGGTACTGGAGCGCCCCCTGGCCCCGTACACCGCGGCCCTGCTCGCCTGTCTGCCCTCGGGTGAGCAGCGGCGCAAGACCCGGTTGCCCGTCATCCCCGGCCGGCCTCCCGCACCCGGCTCCCTGCCGGCGGGCTGTGCCTTCGCGCCGCGCTGCGCGCACGCGGTCGACCGCTGCCATGGCGAACGGCCCGAGCCGCGGAGGCCGGACGGATCACACGGCTCGCCGGAGCCGCACCGCCCGGACGGGCGCGAGGTCGCCTGTCATCTCGACCTGCTGGAGACCGTATGAGCCCGCTGCTCGATGTCCGCGACCTGGTCGTGCGGTACGGATCGGCCACCGCCGTCGACGGGGTGTCCTTCGACGTGCGCGCCGGCGAGACGGTGGGCCTGACCGGCCCTTCGGGATGCGGCAAATCGTCGACCGCGACCGCCGTCCTGCAGCTGCGCCGCCCGCACGGCGGTCACGTCTGGTTCGGGGGGCGCGACTTGACGGCGCTGAGCGAAAGGGAGCTGCGCCCCGTCCGGCCCCGGCTGCAGCCCGTGTTCCAGGACCCGTACGGCTCTCTCAGTCCGCGTCGGCGCATCCGCGATCAGATCGCCGAGCCGCTGCGCGTCCAGGGCGGCTGGTCCGCCTCCACCGGTCCGGACCGGGTCGCCGAACTCCTCGACCTGGTCGGCCTCGACGCCTCCCACGGCGCGCGGCGTCCCCACGAGCTCTCGGGCGGCCAGTGCCAGCGCGCCGGAATCGCCCGAGCCCTGGCGAGCACCCCCGAACTCCTCGTCCTCGACGAGCCCGTGTCCGCCCTCGACCCTTCCCTGCGCGCCGGAATCCTGAACCTTCTCCTCGACCTCCAGGAACGGCTCGGCCTCGGCTACCTCTTCATCTGCCATGACACGGCCGTGGTGCGGCACTTCTGCGACCGCGTCCTGTCCATGCGTCAGGGAAAGCTCATCACGTGAGCGCGACCAGTCCGCTCGCCCGGCTCCTGATCGTCAGCCAGTTCGCCTTCAACGTCGGCTTCTTCGCCGTACTCCCCTACCTCGCGGAGCACTTGAGCGGCGCACTCGGCCTCGGAGGGGCTCTCGTCGGCCTGATCCTGGGACTGCGCACCTTCAGCCAGCAGGGACTGTTCGTGATCGGCGGTGCGCTGACCGATCGGTACGGGCCGCGCCGCGTCGTCCTGGCCGGATGCGCACTGCGCGCGGCGGGCTTCGCCTGGCTCGGTTTCGCCGGGTCCACGGAGACGGTGATCGGGGCCGTCGTCGTGGTCGGATTCGCGGCAGCCCTCTTCTCGCCGGCCGTCGAGACGGAGCTCGCACGGGAGGCCGTACGGATCGAGGAAGCAGGCGCCGCGCGGGCCGAGAAGGGCGGGGGACCCGGGCGCACGCGGGTCCTCGCGCTGTTCTCGGCCGGGGGCCAGGCGGGCGCGCTGATCGGACCGGCCGTGGGGGCCCTGCTGCTGTACGCGACGCCGGGCGGGAACACCGGCGGGCACTTCCGCACCGCCTGCCTGGCCGGCACGGCGGTCTTCGTCGCCGTCCTGGCCGGACACTGGCGTCTCATGCCGCGCACGTCGCCGTCCGCGGCCTCCGCGGTGCCCCGGGAGCGTTTCACCCTGCGCCCTTTGACGCGCAACCGGCGCTTCCTGGGGCTCGCGGTGGCCTACTCCGCCTACCTCCTCGCGTACAACCAGCTCTATCTCGCCCTCCCCGCCGAACTCGACCGGGCGACCGGGTCGCAGGCCGCACTCGGCTGGCTCTTCGCCCTCTCCTCCGCGATGGTCGTGGCGGGCCAGGTCCCGCTGGACCGGTGGACGTCCGGCCGCCTGACCTGGCCCGCGTCGATCCGCGCCGGCCTGGGGCTGATCGCGGCGGCCTTCGCGACGACCGGCATCCTGCTGCCGGTGGGCGGCCTGTGGCCGGCCCTCGCCTTCGTGGTGCTGCTCACGCTGGGTCAGATGCTGGTCGTCCCGGCGGCGCGCGCCTGCGTGCCCGAGCTGGTCGAGGCGCGGCGCCTCGGCCTCTTCACCGGTGCGCTCTCCTCGATCGCCGGTTTGACCGTTCTCGTGGGCGGCGCCCCCGCGGGTGCGCTCCTGGAGCTGGAGGGACCGGGCCCGTGGTGGGCCCTGAGCGCCGTTCCGGCCCTGGCCCTGCTGGCGGTACCGCGCGTCGGTGCGGAACGCGCCCCGGGCACCCGTTCCTCACCGGCCGACGGCCAGGGCCCTGGCGGACACGGCCCTACTGGTGCTTGTGCTCCGCCCAGGCGTGCTGGATGACCAGGTCGGCCTTCAGCTCCGTCAGCTGGATCGCGACCGCGGACGGGGCCGTGCCGCCGCGGCCGTCGCGGGAGGCGAGCGCGCCCTTGACGTTGAGGACCGTGCGGACCTCCGGCGTCAGGTGCTCCGAGATCTTCGCGAACTGCTCGTCGGTCAGCTCGTCGAGCTCGATGCCGAGCCCCTCGCACTCCTTGACGCACTCGCCGGCCACCTCGTGCGCCACCCGGAACGGGACGCCCTGCTTGACCAGCCACTCCGCGATGTCGGTGGCGAGCGAGAAGCCGGCCGGGGCCAGCGCCTCCATCCGCTCCCGGTTGATCGTGAGCGTGGCCATCATCCCGGTGAAGGCGGGCAGCAGGACTTCGAGGGTGTCGCAGGAGTCGAAGACCGGCTCCTTGTCCTCCTGGAGGTCCCGGTTGTAGGCCAGGGGAAGGGCCTTCAGCGTGGCGAGCAGGCCCGTCAGGTTGCCGATGAGGCGGCCCGACTTGCCGCGGGCCAGCTCGGCGATGTCCGGGTTCTTCTTCTGCGGCATGATCGACGACCCGGTGGAGAAGGCGTCGTGCAGGGTCACGAAGGAGAACTCCTTCGTGTTCCAGATGATGATCTCCTCCGCGATCCGCGACAGGTTGATCCCGATCATCGCGGTGACGAAGGCGAACTCGGCGACGAAGTCCCGCGAGGCCGTTCCGTCGATGGAGTTGCCGACCGAACCCCGCTCGAAGCCCAGGTCGGCGGCGACCGCCTCCGGGTCCAGGCCGAGCGAGGAGCCCGCCAGGGCGCCCGAGCCGTACGGGGACACAGCGGTCCGGGTGTCCCACTGGCGCAGCCGCTCCGCGTCCCGCGACAGGGCCTGCACGTGGGCCAGTACGTGATGGGCGAAGAGCACCGGCTGCGCGTGCTGCAGGTGGGTCCGGCCGGGCATGGCCACGTCCGCGTGGTGCTCGGCGAGTGCGACCAGGGCGTCCTGGAGGTCCGCAATCAGGCCGCCGATGATCCGGGCGTGGTCGCGCAGGTACATGCGGAAGAGGGTGGCGATCTGGTCGTTGCGCGACCGGCCGGCGCGCAGTTTGCCGCCGAGGTCGGCGCCGAGCCGCTCCAGCAGGCCCCGCTCCAGTGCGGTGTGGACGTCCTCGTCGGCGATGGTGCCGGTGAAGGAGCCGTTCGCCACGTCGATCGCGAGCTGGTCCAGGCCCGCGATCATGCGGTCGAGCTCGTCGGCCGTGAGCAGGCCCGCTTTGGCGAGCACACGGGCGTGTGCCTTGGAGCCCGCGATGTCGTACGGGGCCAGGCGCCAGTCGAAGTGGACCGACGCGGACAGCTTGGCGAGGGCCTCGGCGGGACCGTCGGCGAACCGGGCGCCCCAGAGCCGGACGTCACCACCGTTGTTGCTGCTCACAGCTACTGCTCCTCAAGAACGTGCATGGCTTCGGATGTGCAACCGCCTCCCCGCCGCGGAGGTAACGGGGAGGCGGTCCGTACTACGGTGTCAAATCAGGCGAGGTCGCGACGGGCCGCGATCTTCGAGGAGAGGCCGAAGATCTCGATGAAGCCCTGGGCCTTCGACTGGTCGAAGGTGTCGCCCGCGTCGTAGGTCGCGAGGTTGAAGTCGTACAGCGACTCGTCCGACTTCCGGCCCGTGACGACGGCGCGGCCGCCGTGCAGGGTCATCCGGATGTCGCCGCTGACGTGCTGGTTGGCCTCGTTGATGAAACCGTCCAGCGCGCGCTTGAGCGGGGAGAACCACAGGCCGTCGTAGACCATCTCGCCCCAGCGCTGCTCGACCTGCCGCTTGTAGCGGGCCAGCTCGCGCTCGACGGTGACGTTCTCCAGCTCCTGGTGGGCGGTGATGAGCGCGATCGCGCCCGGCGCCTCGTACACCTCGCGGGACTTGATGCCCACGAGGCGGTCCTCGACGATGTCGATCCGGCCGATGCCCTGTGCCCCGGCGCGCTCGTTGAGCTGCTGGATGGCCTGCAGCACGGTGACGGGCGTGCCGTCGATGGCGACCGGGACGCCCTCCTTGAAGGAGATGACGACCTCGTCGGCCTCGCGCGGCAGGGCCGGGTCCGCGGTGTACTCGTAGATGTCCTCGATCGGCGCGTTCCAGATGTCCTCCAGGAAGCCCGTCTCGACGGCGCGTCCGAAGACGTTCTGGTCGATGGAGTACGGGGACTTCTTGGTGGTCGCGATCGGGAGGTTCACCTTCTCGGCGAAGGCGATGGCCTTGTCGCGGGTCATCGCGTAGTCGCGGACCGGGGCGATGCACGTGAGGTCGGGGCCGAGGGCGGCGATGCCGGCCTCGAAGCGGACCTGGTCGTTGCCCTTGCCGGTGCAGCCGTGGGCGACGGTGGTCGCGCCGTGCTTGCGGGCGGCGGCCACGAGGTGCTTGACGATGGCCGGCCGCGAGAGGGCGGAGACCAGCGGGTAGCGGTCCATGTAGAGGGCGTTCGCCTTGATCGCCGGGAGGCAGTACTCGTCGGCGAACTCGTCCCTGGCGTCGGCGACCTCGGCCTCGACCGCACCGCAGGCGAGCGCCCGCTTGCGGATGACGTCCAGGTCCTCGCCGCCCTGGCCGACGTCCACGGCGACGGCGATGACCTCGGCGCCGGTCTCCTCGGCGATCCAGCCGATGGCGACGGAGGTGTCCAGGCCGCCTGAATAGGCGAGTACGACGCGCTCGGCCACGGGTTTCTCCTTACAGGTGCATCCGCCGTCACTTCCAACAGCTAGGCATAACTATGCACTGGTCCGTATGTTTCGTCAATCGAGCGTGAGGGCCACCCCTCTGACCTGCGCCTATATGGGAGGCCCTGTCCCAGAACCCCGCTTACCATCGGTGGACGATACGGGGAGGGCACATGGGAGCCAGGGCGCGGCAGGACGCGGAGAAGGGGCGGGCCGCCGCGGCGGCGCTCCTGGACGGAGGCCAGGCCGGCGTCGGGGGCGGGGACGAGGTCACGGCCCGGCTCGCGCGGACCGGACCGGAGGCCTGGACCGCCTTCGACGAAGAGGTGCGCAACCTGATCGCCTCCTACCCGCCGCCCCGCAGCGGCCGGATCGAAGCCCGGCTCTGCGACCGCGACGGGCGGGTCCGCGAGGCCGCGCTGTCCGCCGGGCAGAACCCCCCGCCACAGCTCGTCCTGATCCGGTGCGCCGACTGGGTCCCGCAGGTACGCCGGCGCGCCCGGCGGGAGCTCGCCGGGATCGTGGTCCGGGACCCGGTCGCCGCCCTGGTCGAGCTCAGCCCGCTCATCGTGCGGCTGGGCCGGCGCGAGCACGGCGCCTGGGCGGTGGAACAGCTGGAGGCCGCCCTGAGCGGCCGCCACTCCCCGGTCACCGCGGGATGGCGGGCCGGGCAGTCCTCGGCCACGTGGAGCTGGAACGCGCTGACCCGGGAACAGTGCGCCGACGCCCTCGCCCGCCTGGGTGACCGGGCCGACCTGCCGACCCGGCGGTTCGCGGCCCGGCTGACCGTCGCCGCCGTGGAGAACGGCGTACGGGACCTCGCGCAGCGGGCCGCGCGCGAACTGGATCCGGCGACGGCCCGGCTGTGGACCGACGCGGCGCTGCGGGCGATGGCCGAAGGCGAGTCGCCGGACGGGGCGGCGGTCGACGCGCTGCTGACCGGACACCTCCCCGTGGTCCGGGCCTCCGGGGTCACCGCCCTGCGCGGGGCGGGCCGAGCGGACGAGGCCGCGCGGTACCTAGCCGACCGCTCCGGGCTCGTACGGGCCTGCGCGCGCTGGCTCCTCTCGCAGGGCGGCGGGGACCCCTACGCGCACTACCTCGCGCTGGTCACGGACTCCGGTCCGGTCTCCCCGAACGCGGTGACCGGCTTCTCCGAGTGCGCGAAGCGGGCGGACGCACCGCTGCTGCGGAACCTGACCCACCACCCCGACGGGGCGGTGCGGGCCGCCGCCGTGGCCGGGCTGCGCCGGCTGGACGCCTCCACCGACGACGCGTCCCTGATCCCACTGCTGGACGACCCGTGGCCCGCCGCTGCCCGGGAGGCCGCACTCAGCCTGCTCCAGGCGGCCCGCAGGCTGGACCACCGCCACCTCGCCGAACGCATCGGGCCCGAACGGCCCGCGCACGTCCGCCGGGCAGCCTTCCGGCTGCTGCGCGAGCGAGGCGGGATCCACGGGCTGCGGGCCGCGGTGGCCCTGACGGCGGACCCCGACCCGGGGCTGCGCGCGCAGGCGCGGGCGACCGTACGCGGCTGGAACTGGCAGGCCACCCTGCGCTACGCGGAGGCGGAGCTGCCCGAGCCGGCCGTGCTGCCCGAGCCGGCCGTGCTGCCCGAGCCGGCCGTGCTGCCCGAGCCGGCCGTGCTGCCCGAGCCGGCCGTGCTGCCCGAGCCGGCCGTGCTGCCCGAGCCGGCCGTGCTGCCCGAGCTGGCCGTGCTGCTCGAACGGTCCGAGCACCTCTTCGACGACCACGAACTGCGGCTGCTCCGCTCACGGCTCGGTCTCACCGGTTGAAATCCCGTGATCGACCCCAGGAGGCGGGGCGATAATCCGGTCATGGGAAAGCTCTACGATCACATCGACGCCAGACTCCGCACCTTCATCGAAGAGCAGCCGGTCTTCTTCACCGCCACCGCCCCGCTGTCCGGTGACGGCCATGTCAACCTCTCCCCCAAGGGTCGCGCCGGGACGCTCGTCGTCATCGACGAAACGACCCTCGCCTACCTGGACTTCGGCGGCAGCGGCGCCGAGACGATCGCGCACGTCCGCGAGAACGGCCGCATCACGCTGATGTGGTGCGCGTTCAGCGGGCCGCCGAACATCGTGCGCATCCACGGCGACGGCGAGGCGGTCTTCCGCGACGACCCGCGCTGGGACGGGCTGATCGAGCTGTTCGGGGAGGCCGACGGGCCTTCGGCGCGCGCCGTCATCCTCGTGAAGACCCGGCGGATCGCCACCGTGTGCGGGTTCGCCGTCCCCTTGATGGACTACCAGGGCGAGCGCACGCTCCACGCGGAGTACTTCGGCCGCAAGACGGACGAGGAGTTCAACGAGTACTGCGAGAAGAAGGAGTTCATCGGGGTGAGCGTCGACGGCCTGCCTGCGCTGCCGCTGCCCCTTCCGCCCCGTACCGTCTGACATGTGCTGCGTACCGCGCTCGTCGCCGCCTCACTGATCGTCACCAGCCTGCTGGTACAGGGCCCCCACGGTGACCCGCCGCTGCCCGTCCTGCTCGCCGACACCGGCGGCGGCAGCCAGCTGATCACCGCCGTGGCCCCGGCCCCCGGCTCCACGACCGGGCGCCTGACCTGGTGGGACCGGCGGGCGGGGCGCTGGTACGCGGCGGGGAGCGCACCGGCCCGCTTCGGCGCGAACGGGCTGACCGACGGCGCGACCCGGACCCAGGGGACGGACACCACCCCGGCCGGGCTGTACGCCCTCCCCTACGCCTTCGGCATCGCGCACGCCCCGGCCGGTACGGCGTACCGCTACCGGCGGGTGACCCCCGACTCCTGGTGGTGCCAGGACAACGCCTCGGAGAGCTACAACCGCTGGGTGGAGCCGTTGCCGGCGGACTGCGCGCCGGGCGAGGCGGAGCACCTGACCGCCTACGCGCGGCAGTACGCGCACGCGCTGGTCATCGCCTTCAACTACGAGCACCCGGTGCGCGGCCGGGGCGCGGGCATCTTCCTGCACGTGAACGGCAAGGGCGCGACGGCCGGCTGCGTCTCGGTCCCCGAGGGCGCGATGCGCGCGGTGCTGCGCTGGGCGAACCCGCGCAGGAGCCCGCACATCGCCATCGGCACGGAGTCGGGGCCCCTCGCGGTGACGCGGTACTGAGGGCCCCCTCCGCCGAAAGCGGACTAGCCCTCCTTCTGGGCCAGCCTCAGCAGGTGGTCGGCGAGGGCTTGGCCGCCCGCCGGGTCGCGGCTGATCAGCATCAGGGTGTCGTCGCCCGCGATGGTGCCGAGGATGGCCTGGAGTTCGGCCTGGTCGATCGCGGAGGCGAGGAACTGCGCCGCACCCGGCGGGGTGCGCAGGACCACGAGGTTCGCGGAGGCCTCCGCGGAGATCAGCAGTTCGCCGGAGAGGCGCCGCATGCGCTCCTCCTTCGCCGACTCCCCGAGCGGCGCCTGCGGGGTGCGGAAGCCGCCCTCGCTGGGGACCGCGTAGATCAGCTCGCCGCCCGTGTTGCGGATCTTCACCGCGCCGAGCTCGTCGAGGTCGCGGCTGAGCGTCGCCTGGGTGACGCTCAGCCCGTCGTCGGCGAGGAGCTTGGCCAGCTGGCTCTGGGAGCGGACCGGCTGCCGGTTGAGGATGTCCACGATCCGGCGGTGGCGGGCGGTGCGGGTCTGCGGGACGGACTGGCCGTTCTGCTCGTGTTCCTGCGCCTGGCTCATCGTCGTCCCATTCCCCGATTGATCATCCGTCCACGTCCGCGGCGGACTTCGCTGCGTCGAGCACACCGGGCAGGGCCTGGAGGAACGCGTCCACCTCGGCCTCGGAGAGCACGTACGGAGGCATGAGCCGTACGACGTCGGGGGCGGGCGCGTTGACCAGGAAGCCGGCGTCCTGAGCCGCGCGCTGGACCTGCGGTGCGAGCGGCTCGGTCAGCACGATACCCAGCAGAAGGCCTGCGCCGCGGACGTGCGAGACGAGCGGGTGTGCGAATCCTTCGATTCCGCCCCGCAGCCGCTCGCCGCGCTCCTTGACCTGGTCGAGGAGCCCGTCGGCGGCGATGGTGTCGATCACGGCGAGGCCGGCTGCGCACGCGACCGGGTTGCCGCCGAAGGTGGTGCCGTGCTGACCGGGCTGGAGCAGGTCGGCCACGGGGCCGAAGGCGACGACGGCGCCGATCGGCAGACCACCGCCGAGACCCTTCGCGAGTGTGACGAGATCCGGCTCCACACCCTCGTGGGCCTGGTGCTCGAACCACTGGCCGCAGCGACCGATACCGGTCTGCACCTCGTCGAGGACGAGCAGGGTGCCGGTGGCCCGGGTGATCTCACGGGCGGCCGTGAGGTATCCGGCGGGGGGAACGATCACGCCGTTCTCGCCCTGGATCGGCTCGATGATCACGAACGCGGTCTCTTCGGTGACGGCGGCCCGCAGGGCCTCCACATCGCCGTACGGAACGTGCGTGACCCCTCCGGGCAGCGGCAGGAACGGGTCCTGCTTCTTGGGCTGACCGGTGAGCGCCAGGGCGCCCATGGTGCGGCCGTGGAAGCCGCCGTCGGTGGCGACCATGCGGGTCCGCCCCGTCAGCCGGCCGACCTTGAAGGCGCCTTCGACGGCCTCGGCGCCGGAGTTGCAGAAGAAAACCTTGCCGGGGCGGCCGAAGAGCTGGAGCAGCCGCTCACCGAGGGCGAGGACCGGCTCGGAGGCGTAGAGGTTGGAGACGTGGCCCAGGGTGGAGATCTGCTCGGTCACGGCGGTGACGATGGCCGGGTGCGCGTGGCCGAGGGCGTTGACCGCGATGCCGCCGACGAAGTCGGTGTACTGCTTGCCGTCCGCGTCCCAGACCTGGGCACCGGCGCCGCGTACGAGCGCCAGCGCGGGGGTGCCGTAGTTGTTGGTCAGCGCGCCCTGCCAGCGGGCGGCGAACTCCTGGTTGCCGGTCATGCGGGGTCCCCTCCCTGTGTATCGAGTACCTGGTCGTCGAGCACGACCATCGTGCCGATTCCCTCGTCCGTGAAGATCTCCAGCAGGATCGAGTGCTGGACCCGCCCGTCGATCACGCGGGCGGTGGTCACCCCGTTGCGGACGGCGTGCAGGCAGCCCTCCATCTTCGGGACCATGCCGCTGGACAGCTCGGGCAGCAGCTTTTCGAGCTGGCTGACGGTGAGCCGGCTGATGACCTCGTCGCTGTTGGGCCAGTCCGCGTAGAGCCCCTCCACGTCGGTGAGAACCATCAGCGTCTCGGCGCCGAGCGCGGCGGCGAGCGCCGCGGCGGCCGTGTCGGCGTTCACGTTGTACACGTGGTGGTCGTCGGCGCTGCGCGCGATGGAGGAGATGACCGGGATCCGGCCGTCGGCCAGCAGCGCTTCGATCGCGCCGGTGTCGATGGCGGTGATCTCGCCGACCCGCCCGATGTCGACGCTCTCGCCGTCGATCTCGGGGGTGTGCTTGGTGGCGGTGATGGTGTGCGCGTCCTCGCCGGTCATGCCGACGGCGAGCGGCCCGTGCTGGTTGAGCAGCCCGACCAGCTCGCGCTGGACCTGCCCGGCCAGGACCATCCGTACGACGTCCATCGCCTCGGGCGTGGTGACCCGCAGCCCCGCCTTGAACTCGCTGACCAGGCCCTGCTTGTCGAGCTGGGCGTTGATCTGCGGGCCGCCGCCGTGCACGACGACCGGCTTCAGGCCGGCCTGGCGCAGGAAGACGACGTCCTGGGCGAAGGCGGCCTTCAGATCCTCGTCGATCATGGCGTTGCCGCCGAACTTGATGACGACGACCTTGCCGTTGTGCCGGGTCAGCCAGGGCAGGGCCTCGATGAGGATCTCGGCCTTGGGCAGCGCGGTGTGCCTGCGTGCGGTGCTCATGAGGAGTACGCGCTGTTCTCGTGGACGTACTCGGCGGTCAGGTCGTTGGCCCAGATGACCGCGGACTGCGAACCGGTGGACAGGTCGGCGGTGATGCGGACCTCGCGGCCCTTCATGCTCACCAGGTCGCGGTCCTCGCCGACCGAGCCGTTCTTGCAGACCCAGACGTCGTTGATGGCGACGTTCAGCCGGTCCGGGTCGAAGGCGGCCTTCGTGGTGCCGATCGCGGACAGGACGCGGCCCCAGTTCGGGTCCTCGCCGTGGATGGCGCACTTGAGCAGGTTGTTCCGTGCGATGGACCGGCCGACCTCGACCGCGTCCTCCTCGGTGGCCGCGCCGACGACCTCGATGCGGATGTCCTTGCTGGCGCCCTCGGCGTCGCCGATGAGCTGGCGGGCCAGGTCGTCGCAGACCGTGCGCACGGCTTCCGCGAACGCCTCGTACGCCGGCACCTGGCCGGACGCGCCCGAAGCGAGCAGCAGCACCGTGTCGTTGGTGGACATGCAGCCGTCGGAGTCGACCCGGTCGAAGGTGGTGCGGGTCGCGCCGCGCAGCGCCTTGTCGAGGGTGGCGCTGTCCAGGTCGGCGTCGGTGGTGAGGACGACGAGCATGGTGGCCAGGCCGGGGGCGAGCATGCCCGCGCCCTTGGCCATGCCGCCGACCGTCCAGCCGTCCTGGGAGACGACGGCCGTCTTGTGCACGGTGTCGGTGGTCTTGATGGCGATCGCGGCGGCCTCGCCGCCGTCGGCGGAGAGCGCGGCGACCGCGGTCTCGATGCCCGGCAGCAGCTTGTCCATGGGGAGCAGGACGCCGATCAGGCCGGTGGACGCGACGGCGACCTCGCCGGCGTTGACCTCGCCGCCCAGGGCCTCGGCGACCTTCTCGGCGGTGGCGTGGGTGTCCTGGAAGCCCTTGGGGCCGGTGCACGCGTTGGCGCCACCGGAGTTGAGGACCACCGCGCTGACGGTGGCCCCGCGCAGGACCTGCTCGGACCAGTGGACGGGGGCGGCCTTGACCCGGTTGGAGGTGAAGACGCCCGCCGCGGCCAGGCGCGGCCCCTTGTTGACCACGAGGGCCAGGTCGGGATTGCCGTTCGCCTTGATCCCGGCGGTGATGCCCGCCGCCGTGAAACCCTGTGCTGCCGTGACGCTCACTGCATCTCCTCGTTCGCTTCTCCGCCCGAGCAGCGCGCCCCTGCGGCCATCGTCGTCATCTGCAGCCCGGTGGCTGCCCGCGCTCCCCCAGCTACCGCTGGGAGGTGCCCCCTGCTCACGGTGCGACTCCGATCGTGGAAAGACCCATGCCCTCGGGGAGCCCCAGGGCGATGTTCATGCTCTGGACCGCGCCGCCGGCGGTGCCCTTGGTCAGGTTGTCGATGGCGCTGATCGCGATGATCCGCTGCGCGGCCCCGTCGTACGCGACCTGGATCTGGACGGCGTTGGAACCGTAGACGGACGCCGTCGCAGGCCACTGCCCCTCGGGCAGCAGGTGGACGAAGGGCTCGTCCGCGTACGCCTTCTCGTACGCGGCGCGGACCGCGTCGGCCGTGGTCCCCGGCAGCGCCTTGGCGGTGCAGGTGGCCAGGATGCCGCGGGGCATCGGCGCCAGCGTGGGCGTGAAGGAGACGGAGACCCGCTGCCCGGCGAGGGGGCTGAGGTTCTGCACCATCTCGGGCGTGTGGCGGTGGCCGCCGCCGACCCCGTACGGGCTCATGGAGCCCATGACCTCGGAGCCCAGCAGGTTCGGCTTGAGCGCCTTGCCGGCGCCGGAGGTGCCGGAGGCGGCGACGATCACGGCCTCGGGCTCGGCGAGCTGCGCGGCGTAGGCCGGGAACAGCGCGAGCGAGACGGCGGTCGGGTAGCAGCCGGGGACGGCGATGCGCTTGGTGCCGGCCAGGGCGGCGCGGGCGCCGGGCAGCTCGGGGAGGCCGTAGGGCCAGGTCCCGGCGTGCGGGGCGCCGTAGAACGCGTCCCAGTCGGCGGAGTCCTGGAGCCGGTGGTCGGCGCCCATGTCGACGACGAGGACCTCCTCGCCGAGCTGGGCGGCCACGGCGGCGGACTGCCCGTGCGGCAGGGCCAGGAAGACGACGTCATGGCCGGAGAGCACCTCGGGCGTGGTCGGCTCCAGAACGCGTCCGGCCAGCGGCACCAGGTGCGGCTGGAGCGCGCCGAGCGGCTGCCCGGCGTTGGAGTTCGCGGTCAGCGCGCCGATCTCGACCTCGGGGTGGGCCAGCAGCAGGCGCAGCACTTCCCCGCCCGCATACCCGCTCGCACCGGCCACCGCTACACGTACCACCATCGGACCCTCCTCCTCGATGGCATGACTATACGTACTACCGCACGTTTATGCAAAGCCCGTCACCTGCCCGTACTCCCCCAGTGTGACCCCCGGCGCGGAGCCGATCTCACGTCGCCAGGGGGATGGCGGCGGACACGACCGTGCCCTCACCGGGGATCGACTCGATGGTGAGGGTTCCGCCGAGCTGGCGTACGCGGGCGTGCATGGCGGGCAGACCGTGCCCGCGCACGCCGCCGGGTTTCCCGGCAGGGACGAAGCCACGGCCGTCGTCCGCGACGTCGAGCACCACCTGGTCGTCCAGGTGGCTGATGGTCAGGGCCGCGGTGGTCGCACCGGCGTGCTCGCGGACGTTGGCGAGGGCGCCCTGCGCGATCCGCAGCAGTGCGGACTGCACCCGTTCCGGAAGCGCGGTCGTGGGGGCGCCGTCCTGGTAGAAGCTGACCTGGAGGGTGTCGGAGGTCTCCCGGCCGGCGAGGGTGCGCAGCGCGTCGTCGAGGCTGCCGCCGTCGTTGAGGTCGGCGGGGGCGAGGTCGTGTACGAAACGGCGGGCCTCGGCGAGGTTGTGCTCGGCGATGGAAGCAGCCGTACGGACGTGGCGGCGGGCGGCCGCCGGGTCGCTTTCCCAGAGCCGGTCGGCGGCCTGGAGGAGCATCCGCTGACTGGACAGGCCCTGCGCGAGGGTGTCGTGGATCTCCATGGAGAGCCGCTGGCGCTCGGCGAGGGTCCCTTCGCGGCGCTCGGTCTCGGCGAGTTCGCGCCGGGTCCGGATCAGGTCGGCGATGACCGTCCGCAGCCGGTCGGCCTGGCGCTGGGAGTAGACGAACACCGCCGTGGCGACGGCCGCCCCGGCCGGCGGCGCGAAGATCAGGTTGGGGTCGAAGCCGAAGCGCAGCCGCAGATTGACTCCTGCGGCCACGACGAAGGCGGTGATCAGCGCGACCAGGATGATCGCGGACCGGGTGCGCAGGAAGCGCAGGCCGGTATAGAAGAGCGGCACCGCACACCAGCCGAAGCTCGGTGCGAGCACGACCAGGGTGAGCCACGACCCGATCACCGCGGTCAGCCAGAGCACGGGGGCGGTCGTGAGCCCGCCGGACGCGGGGGTCCGCTCGGGGCCGAGGATCGGACCGAGTACGTAGAGCAGGGCGAGCGCGACCGTGAGGGCGATCACCCACGGAGTGGCGCGGGCGGTCGGGTGGACGATCAGGTACCGGGTCAGTGACGAGCACAGGAGCACGAAGAACGCCACGTGCATCACGGTCGCCAGCCAGCCCGCGTCGGGGTCCGCCTCGGCCTCCGCCGTGTCGAGGAGCGCCCGCTCGTTCGTCCGCACCGCTGCACTCCTTGCCGCCGACCGCTTCACAGATCAAGACTATCCGGGAGGATCTATCCGATATCGACCGTTCGATTGACCCTCATGTCCTCCGGCAGGGGTGGCGGACCGCGACGGCACCAGCCTCGTGACCCTGCGCGGCGACGGCGCCGGCCGGCAGTCCTGCGGGGCCGCCGTGCGGAAGGCGTACACCGCCGTCTCCTGGAACGCCCCGACCTCGGAGCCGGCCGGGCGCCTGGCCCGGGCCCCGAACATTCCTTGTTCGCCGGGAAGATCGCGGGTTAAGGTCCCCGGGCACATATCGGGGGATCACAGCAGGTGGGGGACATGACCGAAGGCGTCGGCACGATCACCGTGCGCGCGGCGATAGGCCAGGGCATCGCGGCCGTGGGCGTGATCGGGGCCATGGGGGCCGGCCTCTGGATGGCCGGGGAGTCGGTGAATTCGAGCGGAGAGCCGAGGCCCGTCACCTGCTCGAACGGGCAGCCCGCGAAGACGCCGGGAAAGACACCGGGGACGGCGCCCGCGGAGACCGCGGACGCGTCCGGGGCCGAGCCGGGGCACGTCTCCGGGGCCCAGCTGTGCGCGGCGCTGCACCGTCCCGACCTCGCCGATCTGCTGGGCACTCCGGGGGAGGCCGCGAAGTACGCGCACGGCGGCGGCAGCACCTTCAACCCCGCCGGCGGCGACGAGGAGGTCCACACCCCCTCGGGCAAGGTCGCGTTCGAGACCTACACCGCGCACCTGAGCGCCTCGTACGACCAGCTGACGGTCGCGAGCCTGGTCAAGCTCCTGGGGACCGTCGCACCGCCGCAGACGGTCCTGGGCCGCCCGGCCACCTTCTACTCGGACCGCACCCTCAGCGTCGGCGGACCCGGTGTCCGCACCCGCGCCCTCGTGGTGGCCCGGGACGCGGAGGACGGCGGCGGCTACTTCGAGCTGCACCTGTGGCGCTCCGACGGCAAGATGCCCGAGGACGCGGTACTGCTGCGCGTGGCCGAGCAGGTGCTGCCCACGGTCCCGGGGTGGGCCGCCGCCACCGGGTGAGGGCGGGCGGCGGCGGGCCCGGTACGGGGACGGCCGCTTCCGGGTGAGGGCGGGCGGCGGCGGGCCCGGTACGGGGACGGCCGCTTCCGGGTGAGGGCGGGCGGCGGCGGGCCCGGTACGGGGACGGCCGCTTCCGGGTCAGCCGTTTCGGGGCTGGTTGAAGCGGAGCATGTTGCCCGCCGGGTCGCGGAAGGCGCAGTCGCGGACCCCGTACGGCTGGTCGACGGGCTCCTGGAGCACCTCGGCGCCGGCGGCCCGGATCCGCTCGAAGGTGGCGTCCACGTCGTCCGTGGAGAAGATGACCCCGCGGAGCACGCCCTTGGCCAGCAGTTCCGCCATCGCCTGCCGGTCGGCCGGCGAGGCGCCGGGATCGGCCAGCGGCGGTTCGAGGACGATCTCCACGTCGGGCTGCTCGGGCGAGCCGACGGTCACCCAGCGCATCCCCTCGAACGCGACGTCGTTGCGGACTTCCATGCCGAGGGCGTCGCGGTAGAAGGCGAGCGCCTTGTCGTGGTCGTCGACGGCGATGAAGCACTGCGAGAGCTTGATGGTCATGACCCGAACGCTACGACGCGGCCGCGGATCCCGCTCCCCCATGGGCGGCGGGGTTCCGGACGGGTCGGGTGAAGGCCTTGGCGACGCACGCGGGGATGGCGGCGCCGGCCTCGTGGCGCCGGGCCCGGTAGGCGCTGGGGGTCTCGCCGACCAGCTCCGTGAAGCGCGAGCTGAACGACCCCAGCGAGGTGCAGCCGACCGCGAAGCAGACCTCGGTCACGCTCAGGTCGCCCCGGCGCAGCAGCGCCTTCGCGCGCTCGATGCGGCGGGTCATCAGGTAGCTGTACGGGGTCTCTCCGAAGGCCGCCCGGAAGCTGCGGGAGAAGTGCCCGGGCGACATGAGGGCGACGCCGGCCAGTGCCGGTACGTCCAGCGGCTCGGCGTAGTCGCGGTCCATCACGTCCCGGGCGCGCCGCAGCCGCACCAGGTCCTCGATCATCACGCGCACCAGCATCTCACGGCCGGCGCGGGCCGAGGGGGGCCGGCCTCCGAGGGGGTAGGCCGGGCCGTGAGGCCGGGAGCGCCCCGGATTCCCGGATGCCTCCCGGCTGCCCGTCGACTACTTCTCGGTCTTCGCGGCCTTCTCGGCCTTCTCCGCCTGCATCTGCTTGATGCGGACGGTCTCCTTGCGGACGTCGGCCTGGGTGGCGCGCTCCTTCGCGAGCCACTCCGGCATCTCCTGCTTCAGGGCCTCGATCTGCTCCGTGGTGAGCGCCTCGGTGACACCGCCGCGCGCCAGACCGGCGATGGAGATGCCGAGCTTCGCCGCGACCACCGGACGGGGGTGCGGGCCGTTGTTCCGGAGGTCCTGCAGCCACTGGGGCGGCTCGGCCTGGAGGGCGCTCAGCTCGGTGCGCGAGACGACACCCTCCTGGAACTCTGCGGGGGTGGCCTCGAGGTACACACCCAGCTTCTTCGCCGCGGTAGCGGGCTTCATGGTCTGGGTGGTCTGGTGCGACGTCATGGGGTCAAGGGTATCGAGCATGTGCGCCACCTCCGACCACGGCCGGTAATCTGGCCGGGTGACAGACTCCCGGACACCCCCGTCGTTCCAGCTCGCATACGTCCCCGGGGTGACTCCCACCAAGTGGGTCCGGATCTGGAAGGAGCGGCTGCCCGACGTTCCGCTCACCCTCGTCCCGGTCAGCCCGGCCGAAGCCCCCGCCCTGTTGCGGGGCGGCGGCGCCGACGCCGGGTTCGTCCGGCTGCCGATCGACCGTACGGACCTCAGCGCGATCCCGCTCTACACCGAGACCACGGTCGTCGTGATCCCGAAGGACCACCTCATGGCCGCGGCCGAGGAGCTGTCCCTCGCGGAGCTGGCCGACGACATCGTGCTCCACCCGCTGGACGACACCCTCGAGTGGGAGCGGCTGCCGGGCAAGGCGGCGCTCGAGCGCCCGGAGACCACGGCCGACGCGATCGAGCTGGTGGCGGCGGGCATCGGGCTCCTGGTCGTGCCCCAGTCGCTCGCGAGGCTGCACCACCGCAAGGACCTCACGTACCGGACCCTGCTGGACGCGCCCGAGTCGCGCGTCGCCCTGTCCTGGCCCGAGGCGGACGCCACTCCCGACCTGGTCGAGGAGTTCATCGGGATCGTGCGCGGGCGGACCGTCAACAGCTCGCGCGGGCGCGGGCGTACGCAGCCCGAGCCCGAGCAGAAGAAGGCGAAGCCGGCAGCGCGGAAGCCGGCCCCCCGGTCGGGTGGCAAGCCGGCCGCCAAGAACCTCCGGTCCGGAGCCCCCAAGGGCGGCAAGGCCACGGCCAAGTCCACCGGCAAGCGCGGCAAGCCCCGCGGCCGATAGGGCCCGCAGTCGACCTGACCGCGTTCGAGCCAGTCGGAATTCGCACTCCCTGGCGATGACCCGGGGGCGTTGCGCCCGTCACACAGCCGTCCCTATAGTCACTTCGTATTCATTTCGTCACACTGGGTGAGCTGGGGGCAAGGGTGTTACGCATCGGCAAGGAACTGGCCCGCAAGGGAATGGCCTCGCTCGCCGCACTGGCCGCCGGGGCGGTCCTCGCCCTGGGCGTGGGGGCCGCGCCCGCGAGCGCCGCCGACGGCTCGTGCGCCGGCGGCGCCACCGGGCGGCTGCCGCGACTGCAGGACCACCGGTTCTACGTACAGTGCGCGGGCGGGGTCGCCACCGTCGTGGCCTGCCCCACCGGGCAGGTCTACGCTCCCGGACCGCAGCTCTGCCAGGCCCCCGAGCTGGTCCGGCCCGCCGTGGCCACGGTGACCACGGCCGGTCCGGCGAAGCTCAACGGGCTGCTCTTCGGGGTCAGGAACCTCAGCACCACCGTGCGGATCGCGGACGCTCCGGCCGGGCTGGACGGCGTACCGGTCACCTTCACCACCGTCGGCGGCCGGACGCTCTGCACCGCCGTCACCGATCAGTTCGGAGCCGCCCGCTGCGACACCCCGGCCCGGCTGGCGATCCCGCTGGACGAGCTCCTGCGCGGCTACCGGGCGAACTACGCGGGCATCGGCGGGATCTACCTCCCGTCCTCCGCCACCGCCCCCGTCGCGCTCCTCTAGGAGGCGGCCCCCAGCGCGCGCCGGACCCAGACGTTCGGTTCCACGTAGACCGCGTAGCCCTGCTCCGGTTCGCAGTGGACCGGGGACAGGGCGCCCGGAACGCGGACCGGGCCCGCCGTGTCGAAGGGGAGGCCGGTCCACTCGCGCCACTGAGCGAGGGAGCCGGTGATGGTCTGCGACAGCGGGGCCACCGAGTCGATGACGGCGCCGGCCCGCACGTGGACCCGTATCCACGGGTCGTACGGGAGGCCGTCCTCGCGGGTGCGGTACGCGTACGCGTGGATCGAGGTGTCCGGCTCGGCCGGCTTTCCGCTGGGCCGGACCGGGGCCACCACCTCGGCGAAACCGCGCGCCCGGGCCGTCTCCCGCAGGGCGGCGAGCATCCGGCCGGACAGGCCCTCGCCCTGCCGTCCGGTGGCTACGCTGATCTCGATCGCGCTCACCGTGTCGGTCTCGGCCCCGCGCCGCAGGTCGGAGAAGGCCCACATCAGGATCCGGTCCCAGCCCTGCGCGGGCAGCACCCCGTCGCGGCCCGGCGCGTGCTGCGCGAAGGGCACGCCGAAGCCCCGGGCGACCACGGCGTCGCCGTCCGTGGCGATCAGGACGTACTCGGGGAACTCGGCCACCATGCGCGGATACAGCAGCCAGGCCAGCGAGTCGTGCTGGGCGAACTCGGGCCACGAGTCCTCCATGTCGTAGAGCCGGGCCGCCAGTTCGGGCCGCTCCGCGAGCGTGGTGATCCGGATGTCCGCGGCGCCCGCGCCTGTGATGTCGTCCATGCCCGCAGGCTAGGCACGCCCCGGCCGCGCCTCAACCGATATATCCGGTTCCGGCGGGCGCCGGGAGGGAGAGGTGCCAGCACCGCGGCCGGCCGGCGAGGGTGAGCGTGGACAGGGGGCGGACGTCCACGTTCCAGTACGTCAGCGGCGGCGCGTTCAGCGCGTACACGAGCGCCGCCCGGACCACCGACGGCTCCGCCACCGCCACGATCGCTCCCCCGTCGTCGGCCGGCCGGGTGTCGAGCCAGCCGCCGATCCGGGCGATGAAGGCGAGCAGGGACTCCCCGCCGTGCGGGGCGGCGTGCGGATCGGTGAGCCAGAGGTCCACGGCCGCGGGGTCCCGGGCGGCCACCTCGGCCAGGGTGAGCCCGCGCCAGCGGCCCATGTCGCACTCACGCAGGGCGGGTTGCGCCATCGGGGCGTAGCCGAGGGCGGTCCCCGTGGCCCGGCTGCGCGAGGTCGGCGAACAGTAGCGGAGCTCGGCCGAGCCCAGCGGCACGAGCCCGCGCGCGGCGGATTCCACCGCGCGCCAGCCGTCCACGTCGAGGGGGCGGTCGTCGTCGAAGCGCTCGGCGAGCAGCGAGGTACCACGGGCTGCTGCGACTAGCGAAACCCGAACATGCATGCGGCGATGGTGATCCGCGTGTCGCACGGGGTCAAGCGTCTGAACGAGACCGGGCCCGCCGGATCCTGGCCGCCGGTCACCGGCCGGCAGCCGGGTCAGCCCCCGCCGCCGGCCCCGCCTTCCAGCCCCGACCGCAGCCGCCGGACGGCCTCGGTCAGCTCGGCCGCGCCGGACACCCCGGCGAAGCTCAGCCGGACGAACGGACCGGGCGGTTCCGCGCAGAAGTACGGCCGTCCCGGCGCGACCGCGACCCCGGCCCGCAGGGCGGCCGCCACGAAGGCCGCGTCGTCGCCGCCCCCGCCGGGCCGCGCCCACAACTGGTAGCCGCCGCGCGGCGGATGGGGCACGTCCAGTTCCGGCAGCTCCCGCCGCAGCGCCGCCGTGAGGACGTCCCGGCGGTGGCGCAGCTCGGCGGCGACGGACGTGAGGTGGCGCGGCCAGGCGGGTGCGCCGACCAGTTCCAGGGCGGCCTCCTGGAGCGGCCGGGGCACGAAGAAGCTGTCCACGACCTGGATGGCGCGCAGCCGGTCGAAGACCGGGCCCCGGGCCGCCAGTGCGCCCACCCGCAGGCTGGGCGAGGTGACCTTGGTCAGCGACCGCACGTGGACGACCACCCCGTCCGGGTCCTCGGCGGCGAGCGGCGCGGGCAGCGGGCCCGAGTCCTCGTGGGCCAGGGACCGCGCGTAGTCGTCCTCCAGCACGAACGCCCCTGCGGCGCGCGCGATCCGCAGCACGTCGCCCCGCCGCTCGCCGGACAGCACGGCCCCGGTCGGGTTCTGGAACAGCGGCTGGCATACGAACACCCGCGCCCCGGTCGCTTCGAAGGCGGCGGCCAGCAACTCCGGCCGGACCCCGTCCGCGTCCACCGGGACGGGCACCGGCCGGCAGCCGGCGGCCCGCGCGAGGGCCAGCAGTCCCGGATAGGTCGGGGATTCGACGAGGATCGGCGCCCCGGGCGGTGCGAGCGCCCGCAGCGCGGTGGCGAGTGCGCTCTGGCCGCCCGCGGTCACCAGCACGTCCCCGGCCGCGACCGGCCCGCCGATCTCCCGGGCGAACCAGTCGCGCAGCTCCGCCAAGCCCTCCACGGGCGGCCTCCCCCACACTCCGGGCCGCCGGCCGGCGCGGGCGAGGGCCGCCGCCATGGCCCGCTCGGGCTGGAGCGCCGAGTGCAGGTAGCCGCTGTGCAGTTCGATGACCCCGGCCGGCGGTGCGGCCAGGGTGACCAGTACCCCGGAGGCGTCGACCGAGCGCGGGATCACCTCGCCCGAGTCCTCGGCGCTCAGGGCGACGGCCTGCCAGGAGGTGTCGCCGAGCTCCTGGGTGTGCGTACGGGGCTGCGCGCGGTAGGCCCCGGCTCCGGGGCGGGTGACCACGAGGCCTTCGGCGGCGAGCTGGGCGAGGGCCCGGGAGACGGTGACGGGGCTGACCCGGTACTGCTCGACCAGGGCCCTGCTCGACGGCAGCTTTCCACCTACCGAGTAGCGGTTCAGCTCGACTCGAAGGGATTCTGCCAGTTCCGCCACACTGCTACGCTCGTACATGACAGCACAGAATAGCGCTACTCCCCTCACCGCGATAGCAGTTCGGGGGACCGCAGCACGGCGGCCCCGACCCGCCCTCGGGGGCACGACCCTCGCGGCGGCCGGAGTCGTCGCCTTCTCGCTGACCTTCCCCGGCACCGCCTGGGGCCTGGAGAGCTTCGGCCCCTGGTCCCTCTTCGGCCTGCGCTGTCTGCTGGCGGGCCTGACGGCCGGCGCCTTCCTGCTGGCCCTGCGCGTGCCGCGGCCCGCCCGCGCCCACTGGGCGGGGCTCGCCGTCGTCGCCGGCGGCGTGGTCGTCGGCTTCCCCCTGCTGACCACCCTGGCCCTGCGGACGTCCACCACCTCGCACGCCGCCGTGGTGGTGGGCCTGCTGCCGCTGACCACGGCGGTCGTCTCCTCGCTGCGCACCGGAGCCCGGCCCTCGCGGCGGTTCTGGGCCGCGGCCGTCGCCGGTGCGGCCGTCGTCCTCGGGTTCACCGCGGCCCAGAGCGGCGGCGCCCTCTCGGGCGGCGACGCCTTCCTCTTCGGCGCGCTGCTCGTGTGCGCGGCCGGGTACACCGAGGGCGGGCGCCTCGCCCGGCTGCTGCCCGGCTGGCAGGTGATCGCCTGGGCGCTGGTGGTGTGCCTGCCCATCGGCCTGGCCGGCTCCGCGCTCGGGCTCGCGTACGAACCGGTGCACCTCACCGGGCGCGGGGTGGCCGGGCTCGTCTGGGTGGCCGTGGGCTCCTCCTTCCTCGGCCTCTACGTCTGGTACCGGGGCATGGCCGAGATCGGCACGGCCCGCGCGAGCCAGCTCCAGCTCGCGCAGCCGCTGCTGACCCTGGTGTGGTCGGTGCTGCTGCTCGGCGAGCACCTGTCACCGGCGGCTCCCGTCGCCGCCTGCGCGGTGCTCGTCTGCATCGCCGTGACGCAGCGCCCCGAGGCCGGACGGACGGGCCGACCCGACAGGTCAAACACCACCGAAACAACCTAAACTGCTAGCACCGGATCGGACCGCCACGAGGGAGGTCAGCTATGCGCGCGACCGAGGGCGACCAGCTGGTTCAGCACGGCAGGATCGTGGGCCAGCACGACAAGGTCGGAGAGATCACCCAGGTCCTGGGAGAGAACGGCACCCCTCCCTACCGTGTCCGCTTCACGGACGGACACGAGGCCGTCATGTCCCCCGGCCCCGACTGCGTCGTCAAGCACCCGGCCGACCACGACCGCTGACGAACGGCGGCCGGGACGCCGGGAAGGACTGCCGGAGCGCACCGGATCAGCGCGGCGGCACCGCCACCGGCGTCGGGTAGTGGTCGGCGACCACCTGGGCCATCGCCCCGTTGGGGTCCGCGTCCACCTGCTTCGCGGAGAAGTAGGCGTGGCCGCGGACCTCCGGGTATCCGGCGGCGAACCGCAGGTGCCGGGAGAGTTCGCGCGGATCGCGCCAGGCTGCCGTGGGGCTCTGCGGATCGCAGCGGTACAGCGCCTCCCCCACGTAGAGCTGGACGCGGGTGCCGGCCACGGTCCGCGCCCACCAGGGGACGATGGCGGCGTAGTCGGCGGCCGGGTGGCCGAGGTGCCAGTACGCCTGCGGCACGATGTAGTCGATCCAGCCCTCGCGCACCCACCTGCGGGTGTCCGCGTACAGGTCGTCGTACGTGGCGACGCCCGCCCGCGTCGGGGATCCGAGCGGATCCCGGTCGGAGTTGCGCCAGACGGCGAAGGGGCTGATGCCGAAGCGCGTCGCGGGGCGCAGGGCCCGCAGCCGCTCGGACATCTCGCGGACCAGGGTGTCGGTGTTGTGGCGGCGCCAGTCGGCGCGGGTGGCGAAGGCCCCGCCGTACTGCTCGTAGGCGGCGGCGTCGTCGAACTCGCGGCCCTCGACGGGGTACGGGTAGAAGTAGTCGTCCCAGTGCACCCCGTCGAGGGGGTAGCGGGCGACGGCGTCGAGCATGGCGTCCTGCACGAAGCGGCGGACCTCCGGCAGTCCGGGGTTGTAGTACAGCTTGCCGCCGTAGGGCACGGTCCAGCCCCGGTTGCGGCGGGCCGGGTGCTCCGGTACGAGCAGGCTCCGGTCGGTGTGGTTGGCCACCCGGTACGGGTTGAACCAGGCGTGCAGTTCCAGCCCCCGGGCGTGCGCTTCGGCGACCGCCGTGCCGAGCGGGTCCCAGCCGGGGGCGACCCCCTGCTCGCCGGTCAGCCACTGCGACCAGGGCTCGTGCGCCGAGGGCCACATCGCGTCGGCGGTCGGCCGGACCTGGAGGATCACCGCGTTGAGGCGGCGGGCGACGGCGGTGTCGAGGAGGGCCAGCAGTTCGGCGCGCTGCTCCCGCGCGGAAAGCCCGCTCCGCGAAGGCCAGTCCACGTTCTGCACGGAGGCGACCCACATCCCGCGGAACGCCGCCCCGGCCGCTCCCCGCGCCGCTTCCGTGCGCTCCCGCTCCCCCGGCTCCGGACGCCCGGACGCTCTCGCGGGAGCCGTAGCCACCGCCGCCAGCACCCCCGCCGCTCCGGCCAGCATCCCCCGCCTCCCGACGGCCCGGCTCCCGATGGACGCCATGTGACGACTCCGTTCCGCTCCGTGACATTGCCTCGTGTCCGCCCAGCATGCCCGCCCCGGCCCGCCACGCCGGACAAGGACGGGGGTAACGTCGGGGGTCGTGGCGGGCGCCGGAACGCAGTTACCACTGCACGAGTACGGGGGACCCGCGATGGAGAGCAGCGAAAGGCACGATGTGACGGACCTCCCAGACGACATCGCACGCGTCGGCGTAGTGGGCTGTGGCCAGATGGGCGCGGGCATCGCGGAGGTGTTCGCCCGGAGCGGGCTCGACGTGATGGTCGCCGAAACCACCGGCGAGGCCCTCGAACTCGGGCGGACCCGGTTGCACACCTCTCTGACCAGGGCCGCCGAACGCGGCAAGATCAGCGAGGAGGAGCGGGACGCGACCCTGGCCCGCCTGTCGTTCACCACCGATCTCGGCGAGTTCGCCGACCGCGACCTCGTCATCGAGGCGGTCGTCGAGAACGAGCAGGTCAAGACGGAGATCTTCCAGGTCCTCGACCAGGTGGTCACCCGCCCGGACGCGATCCTCGCCTCCAACACCTCCTCGATCCCGCTGGTCAAGCTGGCGGTCGCGACCTCGCGTCCCGACCAGGTCATCGGCATCCACTTCTTCAACCCGGCCCCGGTGCAGCAGCTCGTCGAGCTGATCCCGGCGCTGACGACGAGCGACGAGACCATCAAGCGCGCCGAGGCCCTGGTCGGGGGCGCGCTCGGCAAGCACGCGATCCGCGCCCAGGACCGTTCCGGCTTCGTCGTCAACGCGCTCCTCATCCCGTACCTGCTGTCCGCGATCCGGATGTTCGAGTCGGGCATCGCGAGCCGCGAGGACATCGACAACGGCATGGAGCTGGGCTGCGCCCACCCGATGGGCCCGCTGAAGCTCGCGGACCTCATCGGTCTGGACACGGTGGCCTCGGTGGCCGACTCGATGTACGCGGAGTTCAAGGAGCCCCTGTACGCGGCTCCCCCGCTGCTCCAGCGCATGGTCGACGCCGGCCGCCTCGGCCGGAAGACCGGCTCGGGCTTCTACCCGTACGGCTGACGCTCACGGCGGCTCACGGCCGGCCGCGGGCGGCTCAGCCGAGCCGCAGGTGGTGCAACAGCAGCAGCCCGGCCGCCATGTTGGCGGCCGGGATCTCGCCGCGCGCGATCATGTCGGGAACCAGCTTGAGCGGGACCCACTCGCGGCGCGAGGACTCGAAGTCGTCCTCGGGGTGGCCCACGTAGGTGGCCCCGTCCGCCCAGTAGAGGTGGTGGCGGGCGTCGGTCAGCCCGTTGGACGGCTCGACGGTCATCAGGTGGTGCAGGGGGCCGGGCCGCCAGCCCGACTCCTCCTCCATCTCGCGGGCGGCCGCCCGCTCCACCGACTCCCCGTCCTCGACGACCCCGGCGGGCAGTTCCCAGCCCCAGCTGTCGGTGATGAAGCGGTGGCGCCACAGCAGCAGCACCTCGTTGGCCGCGTTGACGGCCGTGGCGACGGCGACCGGGCGCAGCCGGATGACGAAGTGGTCCAGGTGCCGGCCGTCGGGGAGCTCCACATCGGCGAGATTCACATCGAACCAGCGGTTCGTGTACACGGTTTGCTCACTCAGGTTCATCCACTGCACGGTTCTGCCACCTTCCGATCGAGTAGGTGGCAACATGGCAGCAGTTCACCCCGCCCCAGGGGAACGCGCAAAGGGCGGCGCAGAGAACGCCGCGGGGGATGTCACAGCGGAACGCGCAGCGCCCCGTCGATGAGCTCGGCCGTATCCTCCGCCCCCGAACAACCGCTGGTCAGCAACTGTTCCCGGACCGTGCGCAGCCGGTCGCGCAGACGCAGCGACTCCATCCCCTTGGCCCGCTCGGCCATTTCGGCCGCCGAGGCCACCGCCTGATCGGCCTCGCCCTGGCGCAGTTGGATCTCGCACAGCATCGCGAGCCGGTGCACCCGGCCCCGGTCGTGCGCGGGGGTGCCCACGGCGGCCGAAGCCTGCTCCCGGGCCGCCCGCAGGTCGCCCAGACCCAACAGCGCCTCCGCCACCTGTACGTTGACGAGCCCGGGCTGTACGTACCCCGTCTCGTCCGGCTCCGTGCCGGGGCGGATCCGCTCCGCCGCCGTCTCGGCCTTGCGGATGCAGTCCAACGCAGCGATGGTGTCGCCGAGTTGGGCGTACGCCTTGGCCTGCATGGCATAGAGGTCCGCGGCCAGGGCCGGGGTGATGTGCCGGCCGGCCGCGCGCAGGGCGGCCTCGGCGAAGGCCACGGCCTGGCGGAACTCCCGCAGGTGCAGGCACTGATTGACGAGCAGCGCGATCACGTAGGCCCCCAGCCCCCGGTCCCCGCTCGCCTTGGCCAGGCGCAGGGCCTGGTGGAAGTAGCGCTGGGCCAGCCCGTGCGCGTCCGAGTCGTACGCGCAGATCCCTGCCACCGCCACCAGGGACCCGCCGGCCCGGTGCAGGCTGCGGCCGAGTCCGTCGGAGTAACTGCCGCGCAGCATGGGGGCGGTCTCGGTGCCGAGGAAGCGGACCACCCGGTCGCGGGTGGCCACTCCGCCCGCCCTGCGGTACATCAGCTCGTAGTGCGCGCGGGCGGACTTCAGGATCTCCACGTGCTCGGGGCCGACGCGGGTCGGCCCCGCGCGGGACACGTCGGCGTCCTCCGGCGGGTTCTCCCATTCCCACACCGGGATCACGGCGGGCGTCCCGGTGACGGCGCCCGCGTCGGGATGACGGCGGCCGTTGCCGTCGGAGCGCCACAGGGCGGCGGCCCGGTCGACGAAGCCGCTGAGCGGCACGGTGCCGCCATGACCGCCGTGCGGATCCGGAGGCCGCCCGGGCGGCCCGAACCCGGCGTCGTCGAGGGAGAGCGGCCGCCGCAGCCGCCCCCCGATCACCTCGCAGATCAGGTCCGGTACCTGGCCGCGCGGGCGCTGACCCTTCAACCACCGCGCCACGGCGGTGTGTTCGTAGCGCAGGGCGAGTCCGCGGGAGCGGCCCGCCTGGTTCACGTACGCGGCGAGTCCGGCATGGGACATGCCCGCCTCGGCGAGGAGGGCGTCGAGCAGGGCATTGGGCTGCATGGGCCCCTCCAAGGGCTCGTCGGACCCAGGCTAGTGGGTGCGGGGTTCACACGGGGTGTGAACGCCGTACGCGCATAAATGCGATACGCACCCTGCCGCGGAGGCCCGTGCGAGCGCTTCACTTAAGGGCCTCGCCAAGAGGTAGCCCGGGTCGTCGGCTCCCCCTCGTACAGTGCGACGACCCGTCAACCGCGCCGCCCGTCCTGTTGTCTGCCCGACACTCCACGGCAGGCGGGCGGCGCGCTTCGGCTCCGCCGGGTCCTGGTTGGTCGCCGGGCCCCGGCCGGGCCGGACCGAGCGCGGGCCGGGCCCACCCACCGGGCCCGGCCCGCGTGGTCCCCGATACCGGCACGGACGTCCGCGCCCCGGCGGGCGGGCTGGAACATCCAGCCCCGCCGGCGTTTGAGGCGCGGGGTCTGGGGCGGAGCCCCAGGGAACGGGCGACGGGCGGTTAGGGGACAAGCCCCCGCAGGACCGGCCCGCCGCCCGCCGCAGCCGCCACAGCCGCAGGAACGGCTGAGGGGGCACACCCCGGAACCGGGATGCACCCCCTCAGCACGGACCGGCAGCGACTACGCGCCGCGCAGCACCGCACCCGTGCGCTCGCCCGCCAGGGCGACGGCCGCGTCACGGGCCGCCGTGGACTCCTCGGCGGTCAGCGTCCGGTCGGTCGCACGGAAGCGCAGCGCGTACGCGAGGGACTTCTTGCCCTCGCCCACCTGCTCGCCCTCGAACACGTCGAACAGCCGCAGGGACTCCAGCAGTTCACCGGCGCCCTTGTGCAGCGCGTCCTCGACGGCCGATGCCGGCACCGACGCGTCCACGATCAGCGCGACGTCCTGGGTCGCCACCGGGAAGGAGGAGATCCGGGGCGCCCGGAGGGCCTCGCCGCCGGCCGCCGCGAGGCGGTCCAGGTCGAGCTCCATGGCGCTGGTGCGGGCCGGCAGGCCCATCGCCTTGACCACGCGCGGGTGCAGCTCACCGGCGTGCCCGATGACCGTCTCCACCCCGTCCAGGGTGACGAGCAGCTCGGCGCAGCGGCCCGGGTGCCAGGGGCCGTACTGGCCCTGGCGCACGGCGAGTTCCGCACCGGCCTCGACGGCCAGCGAGCGCGCCGCCTGGACCGCGTCGGCCCAGTCGGCCGGACGGCCCTTGCCCCACCAGCCGGCCTGCTCGCGAGCCCCGGCCAGCACGACCGCGGCGTAGCGCGGCTGCGCGGGCAGAGCCGCGTTCAGGGTGGCGATCTCCTCGTCGGTGGGACGCCGTTCGACGCCGAGGCGTACGGCGACGCCCGGCTGCGCGGCGGCCCGGAAGACCGATCCGGTCTCGAAGAGGGCGAGGTCGTGGCTGCCCCGGCTGTCGTTGCGGCGCAGCGCGCCGAGCAGACCCGGCAGCAGCGTGGTGCGCAGCGCCGGCTCCTCGTCGGAGATCGGGTTGACCAGCTTGACGACCTGGCGGGAGGCGTCGTGCGCGGGCAGCTGGAGCTGGTCGAAGACGGCCTCGCCCAGGAACGGGTAGCTGAGCGCCTCGACGTAGCCCGCGCCGGCCAGCGCGCGGCCCACCCGGCGGTGCAGCTGCTGCCGGGCGGTGAGACCGCGGCCGGAGGGCACCTGCGGGAGGGTGGAGGGAAGGTTCCCGTAGCCCTCCAGCCGGATGACTTCCTCGGCCAGGTCGTTGGGCTCGGCGAGGTCGGGCCGCCACGAGGGCGCCGTGACGACGAGCTCGTCCTGGCCGTAGACGTCGCAGCCGACCTCCTGCAGGCGGCGTACGACGGTCTCCCGGCCGTACCGCATGCCCGCGACCTTGTCGGGGTGGTCCGCGCTCATCGCGATGGTGCGCGGGGCGCCCGGGGCGGTGAGCTCGGTGACGCCGGCCTCGGCGGTGCCGCCCGCGAGCAGCACGAGCAGGTCGACGGTGCGCTGCGCGGCAGCGGCGGCGGCCTGCGGGTCCACGCCGCGCTCGAAGCGCTTGGACGCCTCGGAGGACAGCTTGAGGCGGCGGGCGGTGCGCGAGATGGACACGGAGTCGAAGTGCGCGGCCTCGACGACCACGTCGGTGGTGCCGGTGACGGCTCCGGTCTCCGGGTCGACGACGGAGTCGGCGATCTCGGTGTTGGCGCCGCCCATGACACCGGCGAGCCCGATCGGGCCGCTGTTGTCGGTGATCACCAGGTCCTCGGCGTCGAGCGTGCGCTTGACCCCGTCCAGGGTGGTGAACTTCTCGCCCTGCTCGGCCCGGCGGACGCCGATGGCGCCGTCGATCCGCGAGCGGTCGTAGGCGTGCAGCGGCTGGCCGAGCTCCAGCATCACGTAGTTGGTGATGTCGACGGCGAGCGAGATCGGGCGCATGCCCGCCTTCTGGAGGCGGCGCGTGAGCCAGATCGGGGAGCGCGCCTCGGGGTCGAGGCCGGTCACCGTGCGCGCGGTGAAGCGGTCGCAGCCCCGCGGGTCGTCGATCTTGACGGCGTAGCCGTACGAGTTCGGCGCGGGCACGTCGAGCAGCGCCGGGTCGCGCAGCGGCAGGCCGTACGCGGTGGCGGCCTCGCGGGCCACTCCGCGCATGGACATGCAGTAGCCGCGGTCCGGCGTGATGTCGATGTCGAGGACCTCGTCGACGAGCTCCAGGAGCTTGATCGCGTCGCTGCCGACCTCGTGCTCGTGCGGCAGCACGATGATGCCGTGCGTGCCGTCGTCGCCCATGCCCAGCTCGTCGCCGGAGCAGATCATGCCGTGCGAGGTGCGGCCGTAGGTCTCGCGCGCGGCGATCGCGAAGTCGCCGGGCAGCACCGCGCCCGGCAGGACCACGACGACCTTGTCGCCGACGGAGAAGTTCCGGGCGCCGCAGACGATCTCCTGCGGTGCGCCGGTGCCGTTGGCCGAGCCGACGTCCACCGTGCAGAAGCGGATCGGCTTGCGGAAGCCTTCGAGCTCCTCGATGGTCAGCACCTGGCCGACGACGAGCGGGCCCTTGAGCCCGCCGCCGAGCTGCTCGACGGTCTCGACCTCCAGGCCGGCGTCGACGAGCTTGGCCGCGACGTCGCGACCGGTTTCACCCGCGGGGAGGTCGACGTACTCCCGCAGCCAAGAAAGCGGGACCCGCATCAGATCTCCATCCCGAACGGCCGGGTGAAACGGATGTCACCCTCGACCATGTCTCGCATGTCTTCAACGTTGTGGCGGAACATCAGCATCCGCTCGATGCCGAAGCCGAAGGCGAACCCGCTGTACTTCTCCGGGTCCACACCGCAGGCGGTGAGCACCTTCGGGTTGACCATGCCGCAGCCGCCGAGCTCGATCCAGCCCTCGCTGGAGCAGGTACGGCACGGGCGGTCGGGGTTGCCCACCGACGCGCCGCGGCACACGTAGCACTGCATGTCCATCTCGGCGGACGGCTCGGTGAAGGGGAAGAAGTGCGGGCGCAGGCGCGTGGTGGTGCCCTCGCCGAACAGCTCCTGGACCATGTGGTCCATGGTGCCCTTGAGGTCCGCCATGGTCAGGCCCTCGTCCACGGCGAGCAGCTCGACCTGGTGGAAGACCGGGGTGTGCGTCGCGTCGAGCTCGTCGGTGCGGTACACCCGCCCCGGACACACGATGTAGACGGGGGGCTTGCGCTCCAGCAGCGAGCGCGCCTGCACCGGGGAGGTGTGGGTGCGCAGCACGACACCGGACTCGTCGCCCTCGGTGCCTTCCGGCCCCCGGACGAAGAAGGTGTCCTGCATCTGGCGCGCGGGGTGGTCGGGCGTGAAGTTGAGGGCGTCGAAGTTGAACCACTCCGCCTCGACCTCGGGGCCCTCCGCGACCTCGTACCCCATGGCCACGAAGATGTCCGCGATGCGGTCCATCAGCGTGGTCAGGGGGTGCCGGGCGCCGGCGGGCACGCGGTCGTAGGGCAGCGTGACGTCCACCGCCTCCTCGACCAGCACCCGCTCGTCACGCTCGGCTTCGAGCGCGACCGTGCGGGCCCCGAAGGCCTTGTTCACGGCGCCCCGTGCCTGGCCCACGAGCTTGCCCGCCGCGGCCTTGGCCTGCGGGGGCAGCGCGCCGATCTCTCGGTTGGCGAGCGCCAGGGGCGAGCGGTCGCCCATGTGCGCGGTCTTCGCCTCCCGAAGTTCGTCGAGGTCGCCGGCGGCGGCGAAGGCGGCGAGCGCCTCGTCCCGCATGCGCTCGATCTCTTCCGGTTTCAGTGCCTCGACCTCGACAGGGTCGTACGACTTGTTCGGTGCCGACATCTCTTCCCGTACTTCCGATGGCTGGCTGGTGGTCCCCCGCGCGACGCGCAGGACGCGCTCGGCACTAGGACACAAAGGTGCCAAAGGTCGAGTCTAAAGGTCGCTGGGGGTGAAGGGGCCCGTGGGCCGCCTGGCGAGACGCTCCGCAGGGCTACTGCGTGAGGTACGCCGGGGCGGCGACGGGCAGGACAAATCGGAACTCGGCGCCGCCGCCGGGGCCGCGGCCGACCTTGATGGTGCCGCCGTGGGCTTCCACGATGCCCTTGACGATGTAGAGGCCCAGGCCGGTGCCGCCGCGCTTGCTCCCCCGCCAGAAACGGGTGAAGACGCGGCCCATCGACTCCTCGGGGATACCAGGGCCTTCATCGGTCACGGTGACGGCGGTTCCCTTCTCGGTCTTCCCCGCGGCGTTCGCGAAGCTGGTCGGCGTCACGTCGATGGTGACGGTTCCCTCACCGTGTCGCACCGCATTTTCGAGCAGGTTGCCGAGGATCTGGTCAATTTTGTCCGGATCCGCCCAACAATCGGGCAGCGGCCGGCTCACACTGACCAGGAACCGCTCCGGAGCCTGCCCGTTCGCGGTGAGCGCCTGGACGTGGCGGCCCACGGCGGTGCAGATGTCGACCGGCTGACGGCGCACCTCCAGGCGGCCCGAGTCGATGCGGGAGATGTCCAGGAGCTCGGCGATGAGCCGGGTGACGCGGTTCGCGTCGGCGTCGACGGTCTCCAGCATCAACCGCTTCTGGTCGTCGGTGAACCGCTCCCACTTGGCGAGCAGGGTCGCCGTGAACCCCTTCACCGAGGTGAGCGGGGAGCGCAGCTCGTGCGCGACGGTGGCGATCAGCTCGGCGTGGCTGCGCTCGGTGCGCCGCCGGGCCTCGGTGCCCCGCAGGGTGATCACGAGCCGGCGCACCGGGCCCTTGGGGTGGGTGCGCACGTACCGGGCGGAGACGAGCACCTCGCGGCCGCCGGGGAGCAGCAGGTTGCGCTCGGGCTGTCCGCGCCGGGTGGCGAGGCCTCCGTAGGGGTCGGTCAGCGCCCACCAGCGGCGGCCTTCGAGGTCCTCCAGCGGGAGTGCGCGCTCGATCCCGAGGCCCAGGGCCTCGTCCGCCACGAGGGCCGTGATCCGGGCGGCGGCGGAGTTGAAACAGATGACCCGGCCGGAGGCGTCGGCGATCACCAGCCCGTCGGGCAGGTCGTCGGGGTCGATCCCGAGCGCGGCATGCCCGCCGTACTCGCCGTCCCCGTCCGAAGTCCCCGACGGGTCCCGTGCCGCACCCGGAACGGCGGGCCCTACGGGGCCCGCGGGCGCGGGCCCGGCCTGCGGGGGCGGGGCGGAGGCGCCCTGGGGCTGCTGCACGGGCACCCGGGCGACGGCCGCGGCCAGCTGGGACACGGTCGCCAGGACCGGTTCGCCGGCCGCCCGGGCGGCACCTGGCGAGCTGTTCGTACCGACGGTCATGTCCCCGTACCCCACATCTCCGAGGGGCACAGTGGGCTCCCCGGGCCGCCACATTACTAGCTGGGGGTCACGGAGCGGCACCCTCCGGGCGCCCGCTGTGCACGCGCGGAGGCGTACAGGCACACCGCGGCGGCCGTGGCGAGGTTCAGGCTCTCGGCCTTTCCGTGGATCGGGACCCGTACGACGGCGTCGGCGAGCGCCCTGGTCTCCTCGGGCAGGCCCCAGGCCTCGTTGCCGAAGATCCAGGCCGACGGGGTGCCCATGGTGCCCGCGTCCAGCTCGGCGTCGAGGTCGTCCGCGCCGGCCCCGTCGGCGGCGAGGATCCGCACGCCGGCCGCGCGCAGCCCCGCGACGGCCTGCTCGACGGGCACGCCGACGGCCACCGGGAGGTGGAAGAGGGAGCCCACGGAGGCCCGTACCGACTTGGGGTTGTACAGGTCCACGGAGGCGTCGGTCAGGACGACGGCGTCGGCTCCGGCGGCGTCCGCGCAGCGCAGCACCGTACCGGCGTTGCCGGGGTCGCGGACGTGCGCGAGCACGGCGACGAGCTTGGGCCGGGCCTTGAGGATCTCCTCGAACGGCGAGTCGAGGAAGTGGCAGACGCCGACCAGGCCCTGCGGCGTGACGGTCTGGGACACCTCCGCGAGCACCTCGTCGGAGGCGTAGTGGACGCGGGCTCCGGCGGTGTGCGCGGCGTCGACGATGTCGGCGTAGCGCTCGGCGGCCTCCACCGTCACGAACAGTTCGATCAGCGTGGACTCGCCGCCGGCGCCGCGGTGCTCCACGGCCTCGCGCACGGCCTGCGGGCCCTCGGCGATGAAGCGGCGGTCCTTGGTGCGGAAATTGCGTCGCGCCAGGCGCCTGGCGGCGGCCACCCGGGTGGACCGGGGGGAGATCAGCTCGGCGGGGGTGCCCATGGCGGTCGGCTCGCTTCCGTACGTACAGCGGGTGGCTGCCCTGAATCGAAGGAAATGGTGGGTCAACGCACCGGACCCGCAGGCGCGAGGCCTGCGGGTCCGGGCAAGGTACTGCAGCCTTGAGGGCGTGCTGCTCAGGCAGCGACCTTCGGGGCGTTGACGTCGGCCGGGAGGGCCTTCTGCGCGACCTCGACCAGCGCGGCGAACGCGTTGGCGTCGTTGACGGCCAGCTCGGCGAGGATCTTGCGGTCCACCTCGATGTTGGCGGCGTTCAGACCCTGGATGAGGCGGTTGTACGTCATGCCGTTCTGACGGGCAGCCGCGTTGATGCGCTGGATCCAGAGCCGACGGAAGTCGCCCTTGCGCTTCTTGCGGTCGTTGAAGTTGTAGACCAGGGAGTGGGTGACCTGCTCCTTGGCCTTGCGGTACAGGCGCGAACGCTGACCGCGGTAGCCCTTGGCCGCCTCGAGGATTGCCCGGCGCTTCTTGTGCGCGTTTACTGCCCGCTTGACGCGTGCCACTTTGTACTCCTTGTAGCGGGGCCGTGGATGACTTCACGCGGCCCGAATTCGATGGGGTCCCGGTCTTGACGTGCTCCCGCTCCCGGAAGGGGAGCGGAGAACGTCACTTGCCGAGAAGCTTCTTGATCTTCGCGGCGTCGCCGGGGGCCATCTCCGCGGTGCCGGACAGGCGGCGGGTGACACGGGACGACTTGTGCTCGAGCAGGTGGCGCTTGCCGGCGCGCTCGCGGAGCACCTTGCCGGAGCCGGTGATCTTGAAGCGCTTCTTGGTCCCGGAGTGCGTCTTGTTCTTCGGCATGGCGCCGTTATCTCCTCGTCGGTGGCGCCCCCACCGGCCCTGGTGGGGGCCGGCTCACGGGAGCGTCATGTTGTATCGGTGATCCGAGGCGGGCTGCCTCGGAATCAGGCCTGGGCAGAGGCCTCGTCCGAGGCGGCTGCCTCGTCGGTGCCGGCCTCGGCCGCGTCGGCCGCGTCGGTCGCTTCGTCGGAAGCGTCCTCGGCGTCCACGTCCTCGGCTTCGAGTGCGGCGTTCTCCGCCTCGAGCGCGGCGTCGGCGGCCAGGGCCTCGTCACCACTCTCGTCGCTGACCGCAACACCCTGGCGCTCGGCCTTGCGGGCGGCCTGCGCCTCGCGGGCTTCGGCCATCGCCTCGGTCTTCTTCTTGTGCGGACCGAGAACCATGATCATGTTTCGGCCGTCCTGCTTCGGGTTCGACTCGATGAACCCGAGGTCCTCGACGTCCGAAGCCAGACGCTGCAGCAGTCGGTAGCCGAGTTCCGGCCTGGACTGCTCGCGACCGCGGAACATGATCGTGATCTTGACCTTGTCGCCCTGCTTGAGGAACCGAACGACGTGACCCTTCTTGGTGTCATAGTCGTGCGGGTCGATCTTCGGCCGGAGCTTCATTTCCTTGATGACCGTGTGCGCCTGGTTCTTGCGCGCCTCACGGGCCTTCATGGCCGACTCGTACTTGAACTTGCCGTAGTCCATGAGCTTGCAGACCGGCGGGCGTGCGGACGCCGCGACCTCGACCAGGTCGAGGTCGTACTCCTGCGCGAGCTCAAGCGCCTTGGCAAGCGGCACGATGCCGACCTGCTCGCCACTCGGGCCGACGAGTCGTACCTCGGGAACGCGAATCCGGTCGTTGATGCGGGGCTCGGTGCTGATGGATCCTCCTCGGTAGCACCACACGGCTGCCTGGAGGACAGCCGCTGACGTTATTTCCGTCAGACCGACCGCGGCGGAGAATGAAAAAAGCCCCGCCGGGCACAGGCGGGGGCTCCAATACAACCGGAGCACCGTCGCGTGCGAACCGCGGGGCGCAAAATCGGGCAGCTTTCCATCGTCCGTACGGAACGATGGATACCACCTGACCGGTGACCCGCCTCCCGTGAGGGTGGCTGGGTGGGAGAATCGGAGCCTCCACTTGTGGCCGGGCACATAAGTGTCCGGCCGGTCGAAGTACATACTAGCACCCGCGTTGCAAGCCCGCCGCACGGCATATCGTGGGGCACATGACTGACGCGACGCCCTCCGGTTCCCCCTCCGCATCCCCGGCTTCTCCGGACTACGACGACCTGACCCGCGACATCGCGGACGTGCCGGCCGTCGAGGTCATCACCACGGTGGCCGTCCACCTGCTCAGCGCGGCGGCGGTCAACCTCGGCCTGGACAAGCCGGACTCCGAGTACAAGGACCTCGACGAGGCCCGCAAGCTGATCACCGCCCTGGCCGGCCTGGTCACCGCGAGCGCCACCGAGATCAGCTCCTTCCACGCCGCCCCGCTGCGCGACGGCCTGAAGTCCCTCCAGCTCGCCTTCCGCGAGGCCTCGCTGGTGCAGGACGAGCCGGGGCAGGGCCCGGGCGAGAAGTTCACGGGTCCCGTGTACGCGTAGCTCCGGGACCCGGGACCGGCGGGAGACCGTCGGCGGGAACAGCACGCGAAGGGCGCCTCCCGAGGCCGGGGGGCGCCCTTCGCCGTTTTCCAGGGTCAGCGCGTGAAGAGCGGCTCGCCCGGCGGGGCCGGGGCCCCCTCCGGGAGCAGGGCCAGGTCCAGTCCGCCCACGAGGCGTGCGCGCAGGGTCTCGTCGGCCGCCAGGGCCTCGGCCACCCGGCGGGCCGCCGCCGCTGCCTGCGGACCGGCCGCCAGCACGATCGCCAGGGTCCCGTCGGCGTCCGCGCCGCCCGGGCCCAGGTGGGCGCCTAGTACGGCCGGCTCGGCGGCCACGACGGCCCGTACGGCCTCGCGCACCGCGGGGTCGGCGAGCGGGCCGGCGTCCGTACGGCCTTCGGCGAGCGCGATCAGCGCGGGACCCGCCAGCTGGTACGGGACCGGTCCGGACAGGTCGAGGACGAGGGTGTCGGCCTTCTCGTGCGCGGCGGCGGCCAGCGCCTGGTGCAGCGGCACCGCCACCGGCCGGGCGGCCGGGTCCCACCGGGCCAGCGAGGCGATGGACGTGAAGGCGGGCAGCGCCCGCCGGTCCCCCGCCCGCAGGGTGGGGACGGCCATGTCGCTGGTCTTCTCGCGCGTGAGTCCGGTCTCGGGGTCGGTTTCGACCTCGCCGAGGACCGCGACGACGGGAACCAGCAGGCGGGCGTCCTTGAGGGCCGCCAGCACCTCCGGCTCCTTGGCTCTGTCCTCGGCCCAGGCGGCCAGGGCCGCGCTCAGCCGGGGGTCGGCGGAGCCGTCGTCGCCGGAGAAACCGGGGTCCGGGATGTTTTTGTTCAACTCAGCTTTGTTCGCCACAGTTCCCCGAGCCTATCCCGCGTCGGGATCCCGCCGTCCGGCCCGGGGCCGGCGGGCCAGCAGGCCGGACGCCGCGAGCAGCGCCAGCCCCGCGGCCACGCCCGCCGGAGCTCCGAAGCGGGCCCAGAACCCGGGGTCGCGCACCGGGTCGGGGCCGGCGCCGAAGTAGGGGCTCCCGGCCGGGACGGGCGGGGGCAGCACCGGTTCGGGGGCCAGCCCGTCGGCGGCCTGGAGGGCGGCGACCGGGTCCACCAGGCCGAAGCCGCGGGAGTCGTCGCGGCCGCCGGGCGGGGAGCCCGAGGCGGTGTCCTCCAGCAGGTTCTTGATCTGCGCCGGTGACAGGTCGGGGTGGGCGGCCTTGACCAGGGCGACCGCGCCGGAGACGAAGGCGGAGGCGGCGCTGGTGCCCCACCCGTCGTAGTAGGAGCGGTTGGGGTCGGCGATGACCACGCCGACGCCCGGGGCGCTGACGGTGGCGTACCAGTTGCGGGTGGAGAAGGACGCCTTCTTGTTCTTGCGGTCGACGGCCGTGACGGCGATGACCCCGGGGTAGGCGGCCGGGTACGAGATGCGGTCCCCCTCCTCGCCGCCGTTGCCCGCGGAGGCGACGACGACCACGCCCTTGCCGAGGGCGTACTGGACGGCCTCGTCCTCGGCGGCCTCGTGGTGGGCGGAGCTGCTGTCGTCGCCGAGCGAGAGGTTGATCACGTCGGCGCCGTGGTCGGCGGCCCAGCGGATGCCCTCGGCGAGCACGCCGCCCTTGTTGTCGCGGGCCTTGTCCCGGCCGGGGTCGCCCTCTTCCAGGATCACCCGGACCGGGAGGATCTTCGCCTGGGGGGCGATGCCGAGGACTCCCTTGAGGCCGAGGGAGCCGTGGCCGTGCCCGGCGATGATCCCGGCCATGGCGGTGCCGTGGCGGGCCCAGGCGCGGTCGCCGCGCCGGGCGCCCATGCCGACGAGGTCGGCGCCCTCCAGGACCTGGCCGGCCAGGTCGGGGTGGGTCGGGTCCACTCCGGTGTCGAGGACGGCCACGGTGACCCCGTCGCCCCGGGTCGTGCCCCAGGCCTCTTCGGCGCGCAGGGCCGTCAGCCCCCACTGGCGGTCGCGGATGGCGTCGGCGGCGGCCGGCGGCGCGGCGGTGACGACGAACAGGGCTCCGAGGGCGAGGGCCGCCGGGAACGGGGCGCGGCGGGTCATCGGGAAGCCTCCGGGGTCGCCGTCGGGGCCGGTGAGGTCCGCGGGGCCGGCCCGCCCGGCTCGGCCGGCTCGGCCGGGGCGGTCGCGAGGCTGCGCAGGGTGCCTTCCATCAGCTCGGCGACGGCCTTGGCCTCGTGGCCGAGGCCCGCCTTGGCCACGCGCCCCCTGGCGTCCGCGGCCATCTTCTCCTCGGCGGGGCTGGGGGCACCGAGGCGGCGGCCGTCGGCGAAGGCGGAGACGGCGTAGACGACCACCGGGGCCTCGGCGAGCACCAGCGTCTTCCACGCGGCGCGCCGGTTGTCGGGGAACCCGTAGCCGGTCGGGGCGGTCGTCAGCCGGCCGCGCAGGGCGTCCATGGCGGCGGCCTCGGCGGGGGTGAAGACCATGCCGACGGTGACCAGGGAACTGCGGGTTGCGTCGGTGTAGGTGGCGCGGAGCACGCGGGTGCACCCGGTCGCGGCGAACAGGGACCGCCAGTCGGCGGCGAGCGCGTCGGGGCAGTCGGCGTCGGCGGCGGGGGTGATCCGGGTCCACGTGCGGTCGGCGCCGCCCGGCCCGGCGCCCTGCCCGTCCAGGACGAGCGGGAACAGGGTGTCGACGGGGGTGCTGTGCCAGAGGGACGCGGCCTTGCGGTAGGCGGCGTCGGCGGACAGCGGCCGGTGCGTGGCCTGGTGGTCGGAGACGGCCTTGTAGCCGGCCGCACCGGTGAGACCGAGGCCGAGGAGGCCGCACAGGGCGGCGGCGAGGACCGTTCCCGGGCGCCGTCGTGGCGGCACCGGGGCCCGGTCGGGCGCGGTCAGGACCCCGCCGTGCGGTGTGGACGTACTCATCCGGCGGCTCAGCCCCCCGTTCCCGTCGGCTGCCTGCCCCTACTTTACGCGCCCGTCAGCGGCTGAACGTCGGCCGGGGAGGAGCGGCGGCAAACACGTTCGCACTACCGTCCCGACAGCCCGAAGGGGCATCCGGTGCCCGCGACCGAGAGGTGACCGCCGCACCCTCCCGGGCCGCTGACCTGGCCGGGCGTCCCGCGGCCTCCGTGAACCCCCTACCCACGAGTACACCCATCTGGCAGGCTGCCGCCCATGAACTCCCCCGCCGCCGACCGGGCCCGTTACGACCGGGCCACCGCCCATCTCGACGCTCCGCTCGCCCTCGTGGACCTGGACGCGTTCGACGCGAACGCCGACGACCTCGTGCGTCGCGCCGGCGGGAAGCCGGTCCGGGTGGCGAGCAAGTCCGTACGGTGCCGTGCGCTGCTCGAACGGGTCCTCGCGCGGCCCGGGTTCGCCGGGATCATGTCCTACACCCTCGCCGAGTCGATCTGGCTGGCCCGCTCGGGCTTCGAGGACGTGCTCCTCGCCTACCCGTCCGCCGACCGGGCCGGCTTCGCCGAGCTCGCCGCCGATCCGAAGCTGGCCGGCGCGGTCACGGTGATGGTCGACGACCCCGCGCAGCTGGAGCTCGTGGACCGGGCCCGCGACGGCGGCACCCAGGAGATCCGGGTCTGCCTGGAACTGGACACCGCCCTGCAGCTGTTCGGCGGCAGGGTGCGCGTCGGCGCACGCCGCTCCCCGCTGCGCGAGCCCGCCCAGCTGGCCGAGCTGGCCCGCGCGGTGAGCGCCCGGCCGGGCTTCCGGGTGGTCGGGCTGATGGGCTACGAGGGCCACGTGGCCGGGGTCGGCGACGCGCTCGCGGGGCGTCCGCTGAGGTCGCGCGCCATCCGGCTGATGCAGGGCGCGGCCCGCAGGGAGCTGGCCGCCCGCCGGGCCGAGGCCGTACGGGCCGTGCGCGCGGTGGTCCCGGACCTGGAGTTCGTCAACGGCGGCGGCACCGGAAGCGTCCAGCAGACCGCCGCCGAGGACGCGGTCACGGAGATCGCCGCCGGCTCGGGGCTGTACGTGCCGCGGTTGTTCGACAACTACACCTCGTTCAGCGGCCGTCCGGCGGCCCTCTTCGCCCAGCCGGTGGTCCGCCGGCCGGGGGTCGGGGTGGTCACGGTGCTCGGCGGCGGGTACCCGGCCTCCGGCGCGCCCGGCGCGGACCGGCTGCCGGTTCCGTACCTCCCCGAGGGGCTGCGCTACGACCCCCAGGAGGGGGCCGGCGAGGTGCAGACCCCGCTGCTCGGCAGCCCGGCCGACGATCTGCTGATCGGCGACCGGGTCTGGTTCCGGCACGCGAAGGCCGGTGAACTGTGCGAGCGCTTCGACACCTTGCACCTGGTCCAGGGCGACCGGGTGACGGCCTCCGCCCCGACCTACCGGGGCGAGGGCCGCACCTTCCTCTGAGAGCGCCTCAGAAGACGGAGTCCGTCTGGTCCGGGATGACGCCGGCGTCATCCCGGAGCACGGGCCCCGGGGTGCCGTCGCGGCCGGTGAAGCCGGTGGTCGCGCAGGGGTACGGCGCGGCCTTCCGCTTCTTGGGCTGGATGAACATCGGGTTCACGATCCACTTGCCGTCGCTGTTGTCGTAGGCGCGGCACATCAGCTCGTTCTTGTTGCGGTTGACGGCGAGCCGCAGCACGGTCGCGTCCCGCAGGAACGAGATGTCGGTGTCGGAGTCGCCCGCGGCGAACACCTGGCGGCGGGCAGCGGGCCGGACCTTCTCGGCCGCGGCGCCGCGGACCCCGAAGACCTCCTTGTTGATCCAGCAGCGCTTGCCGTCGATGTACGAGATCATCGTGTCGGCGCCGTCCGCGACGGACCCGCAGCCCTGTAGGTGGGAGGTGAACTTCCCGCCGTACGTGGTGGTGTTGCGGATGCCGATGACGTGCCCGGCGTCGATGCCCACGCCCTCGGCCCACACCTCGACGACCGGCTGCGGCGAGGCCGAGCTGATCCAGACGTCGAAGCCGGCCTTCCGCAGCGCGCCGATGAGTTCCTTCTGCTGGTCGTAGTAGCGCACCCAGCCAGTGGCGGTGGTGGTGCCGACCCGTTGCTGGGCGTCGACCGGGGCGGCCAGGTTCTCGGCCCGCGCGGCGGCCGTGAAGCCGCGGATCTCGCGCGCGGTCCAGCCCTGCATGAGCTGCGGCAGCCAGGCGTAGGTGGGCTCGAACGTACGGCGGTCCCAGCCGGCGAAGGCGGGGGCGGCCGCCCGGGTGGCGGCGGTGCCGTAGACGGCGTTGATCTCGTCGGCGCAGCCGGCGCCCTCCGGGGTGCCGGTGGGCAGCGGGGCGCCGGGCTTCGCGAGGGCGCCGCAGGCCTCGGCCAGGGCCTGGGCGGCGGCCGGGGTGAGGTGGCGGCTGGTGCCGGTCCAGTCGCCCCCGGCGGGCTGGCGGATCTTGCCGTTGCGCAGCAGCCAGAACATCTGGGCGTCGCCCACGTCGTTCTTGACGACGGTGTTGTCCCAGTCGAAGACCGCGACGGGCTTGTTCCGGTTCGGCCGGTACGGGTCGCACGTCCCGTAGTCGTCGATGAGCCGCTGGAGCCGGGCCCGGTTGTCCCCGTGCCAGTCGGCCTCGAGCTGCGGGGTGGTGCAGTGGGCGCGGGCCGCCTGGGCGGCGGGTGCGGCGGCCACGAGGGTGCCGGCGGCTATCGCGGCGGCGGCGCCGACGGCCTGGAGCCGCCGTACGGAACGGAATCCGGTCACTGAGATGAGTTCTCCTGGTTCTTCCACAAGATCGTCTCGGACGGTGGAGCACGACAGCCGGGCGTCTTGCGACGCCCGGCTGTCGGGGAGGTGCGGTCCGGGTGACCCTCGGCCCGGCGGGCCGCGCGGGCCTGCCGGGGCCTACAGGGGGGTGACGTACGCGCCGGAGATGCCGCCGTCGACCAGGAAGTCGGTGGCGTTGATGAAGGAGGAGTCGTCGCTCGCGAGGAAGGCGACGGCTGCGGCGATCTCGGTGGGCTCGGCGAACCGGCCCAGCGGGATGTGCACGATCCGGCGGGCGGCCCGCTCCGGGTCCTTGGCGAACAGCTCCTGCAGGAGCGGGGTGTTGACGGGCCCGGGGCAGAGCGCGTTGACGCGGATGCCCTCGCGGGCGAACTGCACGCCGAGCTCGCGCGACATGGCCAGCACGCCGCCCTTGGAGGCGGTGTAGGAGATCTGCGAGGTGGCGGCGCCCATCCGGGCCACGAAGGAGGCGGTGTTGATGATCGAGCCCCGGCCCTGGCGCTGCATGTAGGGCAGGGCGGCCTTGCAGCAGAGGTAGACGGAGGTGAGGTTGACGTCCTGGACCCGCTTCCAGGCCTCCAGGCCCGTGGTGAGGATCGAGTCGTCGTCCGGGGGCGAGATGCCGGCGTTGTTGAAGGCGATGTCCACGGAGCCGTAGGTGTCGAAGGCCGTCTTGAACAGGGCCTCGACCTCCTCCGGGCTGGTGACGTCGACCTTGACGAAGGTGCCGCCGACCTCCTCGGCGGCGGCCTTGCCCGCGGTCTCGTCGATGTCCCCGCAGACGACGTTGGCGCCTTCGGAGGCGAGCCGTCGGGCGGTGGCGAGGCCGATGCCGCTGCCGGCTCCGGTGATGACGGCGGTACGGCCGACCAGGCGGCGGCAGACGATCTCTTCGGTGCGCTCGATGCTCATGCTCTTCAGGCCTCCGTGCTGATGAAGACGTTCTTGGTCTCGGTGAATGCGGTGAGGGAGTCGGGTCCGAGCTCGCGCCCGAGTCCGGACTGCTTGTAGCCGCCGAAGGGGGTCCAGTAGCGGACGCTGCTGTGGGAGTTGACCGACAGGTTGCCAGCGGCGACGGCGCGCGAGACGCGCAGCGCGCGGCCCACGTCGCGGGTCCACAGGGAGCCTGCGAGGCCGTAGTCGGTGGCGTTGGCCAGGCGTACGGCGTCCTCCTCGTCCTCGAAGGGCAGGACGACGGCGACCGGTCCGAAGACTTCTTCGGTGGCCACGGCGGCGGTGGGGTCGACGCCGGTGACCAGGGTCGGGGGGTACCAGAAGCCGGGGCCTTCGGGGGCGGTGCCCCGGACGACGTCGAGGTCACCGGTGACGTAGGACCGTACGCGGTCCAGTTGGACCCGCGAGATCAGCGGCCCCATCTGCGTGTTCTCGTCGTACGGGTCTCCGACGACCACCTTCTCGACGGCGGGGGCGAGCAGCTCCATGAACCGGTCGTACGCGGAGCGCTGTACGAGGATCCGCGTGCGGGCGCAGCAGTCCTGTCCGGTGTTGTCCAGGAAGGACATGGGGGCCGAGGCCGCCGCCGCCTCCAGGTCCGCGTCGGCGAAGACGATGTTGGGGTTCTTGCCGCCGAGTTCGAGGGTGAGGCGCTTCACCCGGTCGGCGCACTTGGCCATGATCCGCTTGCCGATCCGGGTGGAGCCGGTGAACACGATCTTGGCCACCCCCGGGTGCTCGACGAGGGCGTCGCCCGCGACCTCGCCCCGGCCGGGCAGCACCTGGAAGAGGTGCTCGGGGAGTCCGGCCTCCAGGGCGAGCTCGGCGAGGCGCAGCGCGGTGAGCGGGGTGGTCTCGGCGGGCTTGAGGATGACCGCGTTGCCGGCGGCCAGCGCGGGGGCCAGGCCCCAGGCGGCGATCGGCATGGGGAAGTTCCACGGCGCGATCACGCCGATGACGCCGAGCGGTTCGAGGAACGTGACGTCGATGCCTCCGGCGACGGGGATCTGGCGGCCGGAGAGCCGTTCCACTCCCCCGGCGGCGAAGTCGAGCACGTCACGGACGTTGCCGGCCTCCCAGCGGGCGTTGCCGATGGTGTGGCCCGCCTCCCGGACCTCCAGCAGCGCCAGCTCCTCCGTGTGCCCGTCGACGACGGCGGCGAAGCGGCGCAGCAGCCTGGCCCGGTCGGCGGGCGCGGCCGCCGCCCAGGCCCGCTGGGCGGCGGTGGCCCGTGCGACGGCGGCGTCGACGTCGTCCCGTGTGGCGGCCGGGACGACGGCGACGAGTTCCTCGGTGGCCGGATTCAAGACTTCCAGCGCATCGGACACGTGGTGGCCTTTCAGACGTTCGGGTGCGGTGGGTGCGGTGGGTCCGGTAATGCGGTGCGGCAGGGCGGCGGATGCCGGGACAGCTCCGGCCCGCTCGGCACGACGCCCCCTAGAGGCGTTCGAAGGAGCGGCGCAGTTCCCAGTCGGTCACGGCGGAGTCGTACGCGTCCAGCTCGACGCGGGCCATGTTCCGGTAGTGGGCGACGACCTCCGGGCCGAAGGCGGCCTTGGCGATCTCGCTGTTCTCCCAGAGCTCGGCGGCCTCGCGCAAGGTGGTGGGGACGTGCGCGAAGTCGGCGGTGTAGGCGTTGCCGGCGCAGGGCTCGGGCAGCTCCAGGCGGTTCTCGATGCCGTAGATCCCGGCCGCGACCAGGCCGGCGACCGCGAGGTACGGGTTGACGTCGCCGCCGGGCAGGCGGTTCTCGAAGCGCATGGAGCGGCCGTGGCCGACCACGCGGAGTGCGCAGGTCCGGTTGTCCACGCCCCAGGCGACGGCGGTCGGCGCGAAGGATCCCGGCTGGAAACGCTTGTACGAGTTGATGTTGGGGGCGTAGAGAAGGGAGAAGTCGCGCAGCGCGGCGAGCTGGCCGGCCAGGAAGTGGCGCATCACGGGTGACATACCGCCGTGATCGGCCGCGTCCGGGCCCTCGCCGGCCATCGCGCTGCGTCCGTCGGCATCGTTGAGCGAGAGGTGGATGTGACAGGAGTTGCCCTCGCGCTCGTCGAACTTGGCCATGAAGGTGAGCGAGACGCCCTCCTGGGCGGCGATCTCCTTGGCCCCCGTCTTGTAGACGGAGTGCTGGTCACAGGTGGTCAGCGCCTCGTCGTAGCGGAAGACGATCTCGTGCTGGCCGAGGTTGCACTCGCCCTTGGCCGACTCCACGACCAGGCCTGCGGCCTGCATCTCGTTGCGGATGCGGCGCAGCAGGGGTTCGACGCGGCCGGTCCCGAGGAGGGAGTAGTCGGTGTTGTACTGGTTGGCGGGGGTCAGGCCGCGGTAGTCGGAGTTCCAGGCCTGCTCGTAGGTGTCGAGGAAGACCATGAACTCCAGCTCGGTGCCCACCATCGCGGTGTAGCCGTGTTCGCCGAGGCGGTCGAGCTGGCGGCGCAGGATCTGCCGGGGCGCGGCGACCACGGGCGAGCCGTCGTTCCAGGCGAGGTCGGCGAGGAGGAAGGCGCTGCCCGGGTTCCAGGGGATCCGGCGCAGGGTGGCGAGGTCGGGGTGCATGGCGAAGTCGCCGTAGCCCCGGTCCCAGGAGGACATCTCGTACCCGTCGACGGTGTTCATCTCCGTATCGACGGCGAGGAGGTAGTTGCAGCCCTCGGTGCCGTGCTGGAGGACGTCGTCGAGGAAGAACTGTGCGGCGAACCGCTTGCCCTGGAGGCGCCCCTGCATGTCGGGGAAGCCCAGGACCACTGTGTCGATTTCACCGCTGGCGACGAGAGCACGGAGCTCCTCGGGCGAAAGCGGCGGCTTGCGGTCTACCACGGGATTCTCTCCTTCGGTGAGCCGAGAGGGCCTAAGGTATTGAATAGAACCATTGCTTGGGAAGGGGAGGAGCCCACATGACCGATACGGCGAGCGAAGGCGACGCGGTCGCCCGGCTCAATCCCGTACTGCGACAGGTGCGGGCGGGCAACGGTTTCGAGGAGGCGCTGGAGCAGATCCTCCAGGTGGTCCGGCTCGGACTGGTACCGGGCGGGGAACGACTGCCGCCGGAGCGCGAGTTGGCCGAGCGGATGGGGATCAGCCGGGTGACGCTCCGCGAGGTGCTGAAGGTGCTCCAGGACCAGGGCCTGGTGGAGGCCCGGCGCGGACGGTACGGCGGAACGTTTGTGCTGTCCCGCCCCGACACGCCGGCCGGGGGCACCGAGGAGGAGCTGCGGCGCCGGGTCGCGGGCGTGGACATCGAGGACGTGCTGCGCTTCCGCGAGGTCCTGGAGGTGGGGGCGGCCGGCCTGTGCGCCTCCCAGGGACTGTCGGAGCGGGACACCGACCGGCTGCTCGGCGCGCTGACCGCCACCCACGACGCCCCGCTGCCCGACTACCGCCGCCAGGACACGCTCTTCCACCTCACGCTGTGCGAACTCGCCGGATCCGCCACCCTGACGGCCCAGTACGCGGCGGTCCGCGCCACCGTGAACGACCTGCTGGACTGCATCCCGCTGCTGGTGCGCAACCTGGAGCACTCGCAGCAGCAGCACAGCGCGCTGGTGGAGGCGGTGCTGGAGCGGGACCCGGAGGCGGCGCGCGAGGTGATGCGCGAGCACTGCTGCGGCACGGCCGCGCTGCTGCGGGGGTTCCTGACCTGATCGGAACCGTTCCGGCCGATCCGGTCGATCCGGCCGATCCGGCCGATCCGGACCGAGAGGCATTCGTAACCCCTGTTTAACGCAGGGGTCTTGCGCCCGCCACGCCCGAGCGGCAAAGGTACGCCCCACAACCATTGCCCTAGGCAGGAGCGCACATGGCCGACGACACCGGCGCACGGCTGGCAGCCGTGCCCGAACCCACCCAGTCGCCCGAGAACGGCACCGACGGCTACCTGGAGCGCCGCACCCTGCGCCGCGGCAGCGCCGGCTGGCTGCTGCTGACCGGTCTCGGCGTCGCGTACGTGGTCTCCGGCGATTTCTCCGGCTGGAACATCGGCCTCGCCCAGGGCGGTTTCGGCGGCCTCGCCATCGCCACCGTCCTGATGGGCGTCATGTACGCCTGCCTCGTCTACTCCCTCGCCGAACTGTCGGCGATCCTGCCCACCGCAGGCGGCGGCTACGGGTTCGCCCGCCGGGCGCTCGGCACCTGGGGCGGCTTCCTCACCGGCACCGCGATCCTCATCGAATACATCCTCGCCCCGGCCGCCATCGCCATCTTCATCGGCGACTACGTGGAGTCCCTCAACCTCTTCGGCCTCACCTCGGGCTGGCCGGTCTACCTCGCCTGCTTCGTCGTCTTCATCGGCATCCACCTGTGGGGCGTGGGCGAGGCCCTGAGCTTCTCGCTCGTCGTCACCGCCATCGCCGTGATCGCGCTGGTCGTCTTCGCCGTCGGCGCGTTCACCCAGTTCGACCCCGCCAACCTCGACAACATCGCGGTCGACACCACCGCCGCCGGCGCGAGCTCCTGGCTTCCGCTGGGCATCCTCGGGATCTGGGCCGCCTTCCCCTTCGGCATGTGGTTCTTCCTCGGCGTCGAGGGCGTGCCGCTGGCCGCAGAAGAGGCCAAGGACCCGGTCCGGTCCGTACCGCGCGCCCTGTCGATCTCCATGGGCATCCTGGTCCTGCTCGCCCTGGTCACCTTCCTCGCCTCGACCGGTGCGCGCGGCGCCGACGCCCTCAAGGACGCGGGCAACCCGCTGGTCGTCGCCCTGGAGGGCGACCCCGGCCTCTCCTGGCTGAAGACGTTCGTCAACTACGCGGGTCTGGCCGGCCTGGTGGCCTCCTTCTTCTCCCTCATCTACGCCGGCTCCCGCCAGCTGTTCGCCCTCTCCCGGGCGGGCTACCTGCCCCGCTTCCTCTCCCTGACCTCGAAGCGCAAGGCCCCCTACCTGGGCCTGCTCATCCCCGGCGCCATCGGCTTCGCGCTGGCCGCCGCCACCGGCAACGGCCCGCGCATGCTGAACATGGCGGTGTTCGGGGCGACCATCTCCTACGCGCTGATGGCCCTCTCCCACATCGTGCTCCGGCGCCGCGAGCCCGGCCTGGAACGCCCGTACCGCACCCCGGGAGGCATCGCGACCTCCACGGTGGCCTTCGTCCTCGCCCTCTCCGCCCTGGTCGCCACCTTCCTGGTGGACAAGGACGCGGCGTTCATCGCCCTGGCCGTGTACGCGGTCGCCCTCGCCTACTTCGCGTTCTACAGTCGGCACCGCCTGGTCGCCTCCGCGCCGGAGGAGGAGTTCGCGGCGCTGGCGGAAGCCGAGGCCGAACTCTCCCGCGACTGATCCCCGCCCGCCGTCCTCCGGAGGTATCCCCCGTGCCCAGGCCGCTCATCGGCATCACCACCTACGTCGAGCGATCCACCCGCTACGGGGTGTGGGACGTCCCGACCGCCCTCATCCCCACCGGGTACTACGAGCTCGTCCAGGCCTCGGGCGGCACCGCCGTCCTGCTCCCGCCGGACGAACCGGAGGCGGCGGCGGAGGTGCTCCGCCGGCTGGACGGCCTGATCGTCGCGGGCGGCCCGGACATGGACCCGGCCCGGTACGGCGCCCCGCGCGATCCCCGTACCGGACCGGCGGCCGCCCAGCGCGACGCGTGGGAGCTCTCCCTGATCTCCGCCGCGCTGGCCTCCCACACGCCCCTGCTCGGCATCTGCCGCGGCATGCAGGCGCTGAACGTGGCCCTGGGCGGCACCCTGACCCAGCACATCGACGGCCACGTGGCGAGCCCGGGCGTGGTCTCCTGGCACCCGGTCCGCCCGGTCCCCGGCACGCTGTACGCGGCGCTGGTCCCGGAGGACTCGGACGTCCCGACCTACCACCACCAGGCCGTCGACCGTCTGGGCCGGGGCCTGATCGCCTCCTCCCACGCCACCGACGGCACGGTGGAGTCCATCGAACTCCCCGCCCCCGCCCCCTGGACCCTGGGCGTCCAATGGCACCCGGAACTGGACAAGGACACCCGCGTGATGTCGGCCCTGATCACAGCGGCATCCGAGAGGACCGGATCCAGGCCATTCCAGCCCTCCGGCGCTTGAGGACCGGGCCCAGGCCATTCCAGCCGTCCGGCGCTTGAGGACCGGGGTCTGGGGCGGAGCCCCAGGGGGTCCGGGCGCAGCCCGGTACCCCTCCCCAGCCCGTCCGGCGTTTGAGGACCGGGTCAGGGCAGCGCCCTGGGAACGGAGGAAGGGCGGGTAGGGGACTCCGCCCCGCAGGGCCGCCACCGGGCTCAGCGCCGGGTCAGCGACAGCAGGTCCCGCGCGGGCCCCGCCGGCCGCGCCCCCGCCGGCCACACCGCCCGCAGCTCCCGCTCCAGCCCCGCCCCGAGCACCGGCACGCACACCAGCCGCCGCCCCGCCAACTCGTCCCCGACCGCCAGTTCCGACAGCACGCACGGCCCGGCCCCGCTCACCGCCGCCGCCTTCACCGCCGTGGTGGAGGCCAGTTCCAGCAGCGGCTCCGCCAGCCCCCCGCACCCGGCCAGCGCCGCGTCCAGGACCTGCCGGGTCCCCGACCCCCGTTCCCGCAGGATCAGCGGGGTCGCCGCCAGCTCCGCCGGCTCCACCCCGCGCGAGCGCCGCGCCCACGGGTGCCCGGGAGCCACCGCCACCACGAGGCGGTCCTGCGCGATGACCACCGAGTCCAGTCCCTCCGGCACCCTCAGGCCCTCCACGAACCCGAGGTCCGCCTCGTGCGCCAGCACCCGCTCCGCCACCACCGCCGAGTTCCCCGCGTGCAGCGACACCGCCGTGTCGGGACGCTGCCCGCGCAGCGCGATCAGCCAGCCGGGCAGCAGGTACTCCGCGATGGTCATGCTGGCCGCGACCCGCAGCCGGGAGTCGCGGCGGCCCCGTAGCGCCTGCGCGCCCGCGTCGAAGGCCTCGGCCGCCTCCACCACCCGCCGGGCCCAGTCCGTGACCAGCGCGCCTTCCGCGGTCAGCGTCGACCCGCGCGGGGAGCGGTCCACGAGCGCGACACCGAGCCGGGTCTCCATCGCCCGGATCCGGCTGCTGGCGGCGGGCTGGGTGATCCCGAGCCGGCGCGCGGCGGCGCTGAGACTGCCCACGCGCGCGACCGCGAGCAGCAGTTCCATGGCGCCCAGGTCCGGGACCCGGTGCGCCAGCGGGAGCTGCCCCTCGGTCCAGTCCTCATTTCCGTACCCATTCCCCATAACTTCACTTTATGCCCTCATAGGAAGAGACCCTCTGCCGTCCGTTGCCGCCCGGCGGGACGCTGGACCCATGGCCACCACCCTCGTACACCCCCGTCCCGTCACCCCCGGGACCGCAGCCCTCCGCACGGGACACCACAAGGCTCCCTCCCTGCGGCACCTCGGCCCCAACTGGTACGCCTCCGTCATGGGCACGGCGATCATCGCCAATGCCGGCGCGACCCTCCCGTACCAGCTCCCCGGCCAGCGCGTGGTCTGCCTGATCTTCTGGGTGCTGGCCGCCGCCGCCCTCGCGGTCCTGCTGACCGCCCGGGCCGGCCACTGGCTCCACCACCGCGACCAGGCCCGCGCCCACCTCCTGGACCCCGCCGTGGCCCCCTTCTACGGCTGCCTGTCGATGGCCCTGCTGGCCGTCGGCGGCGGCACCCTCATCGTCGGCAAGGACCTCATCGGCGTCCCCGCCGCCGTCGCCGTGGACACGGTCCTGTTCACCGCCGGCACCGCGATAGGCCTCCTCGCGGCCGTCACCGTCCCCTACCTGATGGTGGTCCGCCACAAGGTCGAGGCCCACCAGGCCACCCCCGTCTGGCTGCTCCCCGTGGTCGCCCCCATGGTCTCCGCCGCGCTCGGGCCCCTGCTCATCCCCCATCTGCCCGCCGGCCAGGCCCGCGAGGCCATGCTGCTCGGCTGCTACGCGATGTTCGGCCTCAGCCTGCTCGCCACCCTGCTGCTGCTCCCCCTGATCTTCGGCCGCCTGATCGTCAGCGGCCCCCTCCCCCTGGCCCTCACCCCCACCCTGTTCCTGGTCCTGGGCCCCCTCGGCCAGTCCACCACCGCGGTGAACTCCCTCGCGGACATGGCTCCCCAGTCGATGGCCGGCCCCTACTCCGGCGGCTTCTCCGCCTTCGCGGTCGTCTACGGGGTCCCCGTGATGGGATTCGCCCTGCTGTGGCTGGCTCTGGCCGCGGCGATGCTGCTGCGGGCCGCCCGGAACGGCATGGGGTTCGCCATGACCTGGTGGGCGCTGACCTTCCCCGTCGGCACCTGTGTCACCGGCGCCGCCGGACTGGCCCGGCACACCGGCCTCACCGCCTTCTCCTGGCTGGCCGCGGCCCTCTTCCTGGCCCTGCTGACCGCCTGGCTCCTGGCCGCCGCGAACACCCTGCGCGGCCTCACCTCCGGCCGCCTGCTGGCCGCGCCCCGCTAAGCGCAGCCCCCAGCACCGCCGGGGCCTCGGCCAGCGAAGGGCCGTACCAGGTCAGGTGGCGGCCGTCGACGAACGCGGCCGGGATACCGGGGAAGGCCTCGGGCCCGTCCCCGGCGGTGAAGCGGTACGGCTCGTCCGGGAAGACCACGAGCTCGCAGCCGGCGGCGGCCAGCTCGGCCGCCGGGATCCTCGGGTACCGCTCCGCGTGCCCGGCGTAGGCGTTGCGCACGCCGAGACGGGCCAGCAGGTCCCCGGCGAAGGTGTCTCGGCCCAGCACCATCCAGGGCCGCCGCCAGACTGGCACGAAGGCCGTCCGCGCTTGCCCGGCCGGCTCGGCGCGGGCCCACGCGGCCTCCGCGTCCGCCAGCCACCGGGGCCGCTCCAGCCCCATGGCCCCCACCAGCACCCGGTCCAGTTCGGAGAACGCCTGCGGGAGGTCCCGTACCTCGGTGACCAGGACCTCCAGGCCGGCCGCCCGCAGCGCCGCCAGGTCCGGAGCCCGGTTCTCCTCCTCGTTGGCGAGGACCAGGTCCGGGCGCAGCTCCGAGATCGCCCGTACGTCGGGGTTCTTCGTCCCCCCGACGCGCGCCACGTCCCGCAGACCGGCGGGGTGCGTGCACCAGTCGGTCACCCCGGCCAGCGCCCCGGGCGCGCTCACGGCCACCGCCTCGGTCAGGGACGGCACCAGCGAGACGACCCGCATGCCGGTCAGTGTCCCGGCGAGGGCGGTTCGGAGGTCGCGTGGATGTGCTCGCCGACCGCGACGATCAGGATCCGGGTGTCCTCGGTGACGGCCCGCCAGCGGTGGCGCACCCCGCCGGACAGGAACAGCGCGTCGCCGTTCTCCAGCCGGTACGCCCGCCCCTCGGCCTCCACCTGGCAGGCGCCCGCGACCACGTACATCAGCTCGTCGTTGCGGTGCTGGTACTCGCGGCCCGCGTCCTGGTCCCCGGTGAACTCCAGCGCGTGCAACTGGTGGTGCCCGCGCACCAGGGGCCGTACGCCGGGGACGGGGGTCAGCCCCGACTCGTCGCCGGCCCGTACGAGGTCCACGGTGCGCGCGGTGTCGGACGCGGCCAGCAGTTCGACGGCCGTGGTCTCCAGCGCGTCGGCGACCCGCTCCAGGGACCGCATGCTGGGCCGGGCCCGCTCGTTCTCTATCTGGCTCAGGAAGGGAACCGACAGTCCGCTGCGCGCGGACACGGCGGCGAGGGTCAGGTGCAGGGCCCGGCGCCTCTTGCGCACGGCCACGCCCACCCGGAGCGGTTCCTTGGAATCCTTGTCCCGATCCCGGTCCTTGTCGTCCGCGCCGGTCGTCACTTCGCGTCCGTTCCTGCCGTCGGTGCCGTCCCTGTCGTCCATGGCGGGGCTGCCCTCCCCTTGTTCCGGGTGGTCCGGTCCATCGCACATCGCACGTCGGTGTGCTGTAAGCACCTTACGCAGCAACCGGCTCCGGTTTCGCGCCCAAGAGCGGAGGAGGCCGTACCCGCGCCACTTTCCGTTTGCCCCCAGTGCATCATCGTGACCGTGACGACGACACGACGCCTGATGCTCCTGGACACCGCTTCCCTCTACTACCGCGCGTACTTCGGCGTGCCGGAATCCGTGAAGGCCCCCGACGGCACTCCGGTCAACGCCGTCCGCGGCCTGCTCGACTTCATCGGCCGCCTCGTGCAGGACCACCGGCCCGACGACCTGGTGGCCTGCATGGACGCCGACTGGCGCCCCCACTGGCGGGTGGAACTCATCCCCTCCTACAAGGCCCACCGGGTCGCGCAGGAGACGCCGAGCGGTCCGGACGTCGAGGAGACCCCGGACACCCTGGCCCCGCAGGTCCCGATCATCGAGGCGGCCCTGGACGCCTTCGGCATCGCCCGGGTGGGGGTCGCCGGGTACGAGGCCGACGACGTGATCGGCACCCTGACCGGCCGCGCCACCGGCCCGGTGGACATCGTCACGGGCGACCGCGACCTGTACCAGCTGGTCGACGACGCCAAGCAGCGCCGGGTCCTGTACCCGCTGAAGGGCGTGGGCTCCCTCCAGGTGACCGACGAGGCCTGGCTCCGCGAGAAGTACGGGGTGGACGGCCCCGGCTACGCGGACCTGGCGCTGCTGCGCGGAGATCCGAGCGACGGCCTGCCGGGCGTACCGGGCATCGGCGAGAAGACCGCGGCGAAGCTCCTGGACGCCTACGGGGACCTGGCCGGGATCATCGCGGCGATCGAGGACCCGACGTCGAAGCTGACCCCCGCCCAGCGCAAGCGGCTGGACGAATCCAGGCCTTATCTCGCGGTTGCCCCGAAGGTGGTCCAGGTCGCTTCGGACGTTCCTCTTCCGCCGTTCGACCCGGCGCTCCCGGCCGTTCCCGCCCAGCCGGATCTCGTCGCGGCGCTCGCGCACAGGTGGGGCCTGAGTGGCGCCGTTGAGCGTCTGGGCAGCGCACTGCGCACCTGAGGTGCTAACTTAGGTAATCCTAAGCTTCACGGAGTCAGGGTCGGAGAGTCAGGGAGTCGTCGTGGCAGAAGGACGCGCCCGCAAGGTCGGCACCGCGGTGGTCGTGCGGACCGAGCGGTTGGGTCCGCACATGGTGCGGATCGTGCTGGGCGGTGCGGGGCTGGCCGGATTCGGTGCGGGCAGATACACCGACCACTACGTGAAACTGCTCTTCGCGCCGGCCGGCGTCACCTACACCACCCCCTGGGACCTGGACCGGATCCGGGCGGTTCACCCGCGCGAGGAGTGGCCGCGCCAGCGCGCGTACACGGTGCGCGCCTGGGACCCGGCCCGCCTGGAGCTGACCCTCGACTTCGTGGTCCACGGCGACGAGGGGCTGGCCGGCCCCTGGGCGGCCCGCGTCCAGCCGGGTGAACTCGTACGCTTCCTCGGTCCGGGCGGCGCCTACGCCCCGGACCCGGGCGCCGGCTGGCACCTGCTCGTCGGCGACGAGAGCGCCCTGCCCGCGATCGGCGCGGCGATGGAGCGGATGCCCGCCGGGGCGCGGGTCCACGCGCTCGTGGAGGTCCAGGGCCCGGACGACGAGCAGAACCTCGCCACCCCCGACGGCATCGTCCCGATCTGGATCCACCGAGGCTCCCGCCCGGTCGGGGAGGCGCTGACCGAGGCCGTCCAGGTGATGGCCTTCCCCTCCCCCGACGTACACGCTTTCGTGCACGGCGAGGCCGGCTTCGTCAGAGCCCTGCGCCGCCACCTGCGCATCGACCGCGGCATCCCGCGCGAACGCCTGTCCATCTCGGGCTACTGGCGTCTGGGAGAGACCGACGAGGGCTGGCGCGCGATCAAGCGGGACTGGAACGCGGAAGTCGAAGCCGAGCAGGAACGCACCCTGGCCAGCGCCTCGTCCTGACCCGTCGGCGAGGGGCTCCCCGGACGGATCCGGGGCCCCCGCCCACCCAGGACACCCCGCTCGCCCATGCCCCGCGCCCATGCCCCCGCGCGCGCATCCCCCCGCGCCCATGCCCCCGCCCCGCCCATGACACCCCGCCCGCCCGGCATCCCGCGGCGAGCGGCCCCGTGAGGCGGGGTCACCCGGTCGGCGGGACAATGAGCCCATGCGTACGCTCCGCGCATTCACGGCAGCCGGAGCAGCCGCCCTCCTGGCCACCGCCGGGACGGCGACCGCCGCGCCGAGCCCGCCGCCCGCGCCCACCGCCCAGCTCACCGACGCCCAAGTCGACACGGCGGTGCGGCGCCTCGACGCGACCGTCGCCGAGATGATGCGCCGTACGGGAGTCCCCGGCGTCTCCGTCGCCGTCGTCCACGACGACAAGGTGGTCTACCTCAAGGGCTTCGGCCTGCGCCGCGTCGGCGACCCGGCCGCGGTGGGCCCCGACACCGTCTTCCAGGTGGCCTCGCTCTCCAAGCCCATCTCCTCCACCGTCGCCGCCGGGGTCCTCAAGGAGCCCGGCGACTTCGACCGGCACACCGAACTCCCCGGCTTCGCCCTCAAGGACCCGTGGGTGACCTCGCACGTCACCACCGCCGACCTGCTCTCCCACCGCAGCGGCCTGCCCGACCACGCCGGCGACCTCCTCGAGGACCTCGGCTACGACCAGGCGAACATCCTCGACCACCTGCGCCTGGCGCCGCTGACCCCCTTCCGCGCGAGCTACGCCTACACCAACTACGGGTTCACCGCCGCCGCCGAGGCGATCGCCCGCTCCCAGGGCACCACCTGGCAGAAGCTCAGCGCCGACACGCTCTTCAAGCCCGCCGGCATGACGCACACCAGCACCGAGTTCCAGGCCTTCGTCGACGCCCCCGACCGCGCCGCCACCCATGTGAAGGCCGCGCCCGACGGCACGAAGGGCGACGGCACCTGGACCCCCCGCTACGTCCGCGACCCCGACGCCCAGGCCCCGGCCGGCGGGGTGAGCAGCACGGCCCGCGACATGTCCCGCTGGCTGCGCCTCCAGCTCTCCGGCGGCACCCTCGACGGCAAGCGGATCATCCCCGCCGACACCCTCGCCCGCACCCACCTGCCCGAGATCGTGTCGCAGCCGCCCGCCTCCCCCACCGGCCGCACCGGCTTCTACGGGCTGGGCTGGAACGTCGGCTACGACGACGCGGGCCGCCTGCGCCTGAGCCACTCCGGCGCCTTCGCCCTCGGCGCCAACACCAGCGTCAGCATGCTCCCGCTGGAGAAGCTCGGCATCGTCGTCCTCACCAACGGCGCCCCCGTCGGCCTCCCCGACGCCGTCGCCGCCGACTTCTTCGACACCGCCGAACACGGGAAGGCCACCACCGACTGGCTGGCCCTGACGGGCGCCCTCTACGCCCGGATCGACGCGGAGGGCCGCTCCGCCACCGACTACGCCCGCCCGCCCACCGGGGCGAAGCCGGCCGGGGAGGACTCCGCGTACACCGGTACGTACGACAACCCCTACTACGGCAAGGCCACCGTGGCGGCCACGAGCGGGGGCGAGCTGACCCTGTCCCTCGGCCCGGAACCGATGGTCTTCCCCCTCACCCACTACGACGGGGACACCTTCAGCTACGAGACCGCCGGGGAGAACGCGGTCGGCCGCACCGGGGTGTTCTTCTCCCCCGCCGACCGCACGGTCCGCATCGAGTACCTGGACGCCGACCACCTGGGCACCTTCACCCGCAGCTAGGCCGTCTCTTGCGGATCTTGCCCGGCCCGCGCCGCCCGGCACCGCACCTCGCCGCATAGCCTGTACCCGGTGAAGCGCAGATCCCACATCCCCGACGCGCCCCTGCCCCAGGTCTCCGGCATCGACCCGGTCCGCATGCGGCTGCCCCCCGACCCGGACGGGACCTGGCCGGACCTCGGCTCCTACCTCACGGCACGCTACGAGGGCACGCGCGGGGCCGAGTCCATGGCCCGCCTGCTGCGGGACGGCCGGGTACTGGGCGCCGGCGGCCGGGTGCTGCGGCCGGGGGACCCGTACGAGCCCGGCGGCTTCCTGTGGTTCCACCGGGACATGCCGCCCGAGCCCGTGGTGCCCTTCCCCATCGGGGTCGTCTACCGCGACGAGCACCTGCTGGTGGCCGACAAACCGCACTTCCTGGCCACCACCCCGCGCGGCAGCCACGTCTTCCAGACGGCCCTGGCCCGGCTCCGGGTGGAGCTCGGCCTGCCCGCGCTGAGCCCCGCGCACCGGCTGGACCGGATGACCGCCGGGCTGGTGCTGTTCAGCATCCGCCCCGAGGACCGGGGCGCCTACCAGCTGATGTTCCAGGAGCGCCGGATCCGCAAGGAGTACGAGGCGCTCGCGCCCCACGACCCGGCGGTGGAGTTCCCCCGGACCCTGCGCAGCCACATCGAGAAGGTCCGCGGGGTGATGGCGGCGACGGAGGTCGCGGGCGCCGAACCCAATGCCGAGACCCTGGCCGAACTCCTCGAGGTCAGGGGGGACACCGGACGCTACCGGCTGACCCCGCACACCGGACGCACCCACCAGCTCCGGGTGCACATGAACAGCCTGGGCCTGCCGATCCTGGGCGACCCGGTCTATCCGGTGGTCCGCGATCCGGCGCCCGACGACTACCGCCGTCCGCTCCAGCTCCTGGCCCGCACCCTGGAGTTCACCGATCCGGTCACCGGGATCGCGCACCGGATCGAGAGCGGCCGCGCCCTGCGGGCATGGGAGGACCGGCCGGGCTGGGAAGCGGGATCCGGGGCCTAGGACGGCGAGGGCTAGCGGCGGCCGACGTCCGCGATCCGCAGCGCCGCGTCGGCGGTGGCTTCCGCGAAGGCGGCCACCGGGCGCGCCGGATCGGAGCGGTGGATCAGCATCACGCCCTCGATGAGACCGAAGACGAGGTCGTTGCGGAGAACCAACGCGGCCCGGTCACCGGCGAGTTCGGCCCCGACGCGGGTGCCGTTGAGCAACTCCCGGTAGATGTCCTTGAGTTCCTGGCGCATCCGGCGGAAGCGGGCGAAGCGCGCCCCTGAGACCTCGGGCAACAGGTAGAGCGCGCCCAGGTTGTACGGCCCCCCGCAGAGCAGCATCACGTCCGAGCGGCACAGCTCCCAGAGCCGGCGGGCGGCCGGCGGGCCTGCGTCCCGGACCAGCCGGCGGGCCAGCTCCAGGGAGGGCGCGACCGTGGACTCCAGGAGTTCGGCGAGGAGTTCCTCCTTGCCGCCGAAGTAGTGGTACATCGTGGCCTGGCGCATTCCGGCCCGTTCGGCCACGGCCCGCGTGGTGGTGGCCGCATACCCCTTCACCGTGAACAGTTCGGCCGCCGCGTAGAGGAGTTCCTCGCGCGGCGGCCGCCCGCTCGCCGGTCTCAGCTGATCGGCGCGTGGCCGACCGACCCGTCTCGGCCCGTCATCCGTTCCACCAGTCATGGCCTGATTTTGCCACGGGACACACCGAATCGATCATGGCAAGAGGTGAGATCCGGCCAGGTCGGCTTCTAGAGGAACCTACAAGTCCGGCTACCCCACCGAGCTGTAGGCCACCACACCCCGCAGCAGCGCGTCCACCGCCTTGCGGGCGTTGCGGGCCACGGTGCTGCCACCCCCCGGGGAATCCGCGGAGGAAGATGCCGAAGCGGAGGGCGCCGCGGCGGCCACCTGCCCCAGCACGTCGATGACCTGCTTGCACCAGCGCACGAAGTCGCCGGCCGGCATCTCCGCCTCGCGCAGCACCTCGTCCAGGCTCTTGTCGGAGGCCCACTGGTACACCGCCCACGCGAAGCCGAGGTCCGGCTCGCGCTGGCCCACGCCCTCCGCCTGGTTGATGCCGTGCTCCTCCTCCAGTGCGTCGAGCCGGCCCCAGATGTGGACCATCTCGCCGAGCGCGGCCTTCGCCGCGCCCCCCGGCACCTTCGGCGCCACCGCGTCGTCGGACTGCCGGGCCTCGAAGACCAGCGCCGAGACGCAGGCGGCCAGTTCGGCCGGGCTCAGCCCCTCCCAGACGCCGGCCCGCAGGCACTCCGACGCCAGCAGGTCGAGCTCCCCGTAGAGCCTGGCGAGCCGCCGCCCGTGCGGGGTCACCTCGTCCTCGCGCAGGTAGTCCAGATCCGTCAGCAGCGCGTGGATCCGGTCGAAGGTGCGGGCGATGGTGTTCGTCCGGCCCTCGATGCGCTGCTCCAGCTGACGCGTGTCCCGCTGGAGCCGGTGATAGCGCTCCGCCCAACGGGCGTGGTCCTCGCGCTCGTCGCAGCCGTGGCACGGGTGTGCCCGCAGCGCGGTGCGCAGCCGCGTGATCTCCCGGTCGTCGGCCGCGGCCGCCCGCCCGCGCGCGTGGCGCTCCACCGTGACGTGCCCGGCCTTGCTCCGCAGCTGCGAGGCCAGGTCCCGACGGGACTGCGGGGAGCGGGCGTTGAACGTCTTGGGGATCCGCATCCGCTCGATGGCCTCGACGGGGACCGGGAAGTCGATCCCCGCGAGCCGCTTGACCTGCCGCTCCACGGTGAGCACCAGCGGGCGCGGACCCTCCGTGTACTCGTACCCGCGGTGCCCGTTGGACCGCCCGGCCGGAACCCCCGGGTCCAGCACCAGGGCCAGCCCGGCGAACTTGCCCGTCGGCACGTGGATGATGTCGCCCGGCTTGAGCTTCTCCAGCGACGCGGCCGCCTGCGCCCGCCGCTGGGCGGCACCCTGCTTGGCCAGGTCGTTCTCACGGTCCTTGAGGTCGCGGCGCAGCCGCGCGTACTCCTCGAAATCACCGAGGTGGCAGGTCATGCCCTCCCGGTAGCCGTCCAGACCCTCCTCGTTGCGCTGCACCTGCCGGGAGATCCCGACGACCGAGCGGTCGGCCTGGAACTGCGCGAACGAGGTCTCGAGCAGCTCGCGCGAACGGTGCCGCCCGAACTGCTGGACCAGGTTGACGGCCATGTTGTACGAGGGCTTGAAGCTGGAGCGCAGCGGATACGTACGGGTACCCGCGAGCCCGGCCAGGCCCGCCGGGTCCATGCCCCGCTGCCACAGCACCACCGCGTGGCCCTCGACGTCGATCCCGCGCCGCCCGGCCCGGCCGGTGAGCTGCGTGTACTCACCGGGGGTGATGTCGGCGTGCTGCTCGCCGTTCCACTTGACGAGCTTCTCCAGGATGACCGTGCGCGCCGGCATGTTGATGCCCAGCGCCAGCGTCTCGGTGGCGAAGACCGCCTTCACCAGGCCCCGTACGAACAGCTCCTCGACGACCTCCTTGAAGGTGGGCAGCATGCCCGCGTGGTGCGCGGCGATGCCCCGCTCCAGGCCTTCGAGCCATTCGTAGTACCCCAGGACGTGCAGGTCCTCGGTGGGGATGGAGGCGGTCCGCTCCTCCACGATCTCGCGGACCTTCAGGCGCGCGGTGTCGTCGTTGAGCCGCAGGCCCGCGTACAGGCACTGCTGGACGGCGGCCTCGCAGCCGGCCCGGCTGAAGATGAAGTTGATGGCGGGCAGCAGCCCGTCGCCGTCCAGCCGGGCGATGACCTCGGGACGCGAAGGGGTCCAGATCCGGCCGCGCGAGCGCCGCTCGCGCTCGCGGTCCGCCTCGCGGACCATCTTTCCGCGCCGCCGGTCCTTCGGGTTGTACCGGCTGGTGTTCTCCTCCCGCGCCATCCGCAGCAGGTCGGGGTTGACCTCGCGACGCGCGGAGCCGCGGCCGCCGTGGTCGGACCCCTCCTCGAAGAGGTCGTAGATCCGCCGGCCGGCCATGACGTGCTGCCACAGCGGTACGGGCCGCTCCTCGGAGACGATCACCCGGGTGTCGCCGCGCACGGTGTCGAGCCAGTCGCCGAACTCCTCGGCGTTGGAGACGGTGGCGGACAGCGAGACCAGCGTCACCGACTCGGGGAGGTGGATGATCACTTCCTCCCAGACGGCCCCGCGGAAGCGGTCGGAGAGGTAGTGCACCTCGTCCATCACCACGTAGCCCAGACCGGTCAGCGCCTGCGAGCCCGCGTACAGCATGTTGCGGAGCACCTCGGTGGTCATGACGACCACCGGAGCATTGGCGTTGACGCTGTTGTCGCCGGTGAGCAGGCCGACCTTGTCGGCGCCGTAGCGCTTGACGAGGTCCGCGTACTTCTGGTTCGACAGGGCCTTGATGGGCGTCGTGTAGAAGCACTTGCGGCCCTGCTGGAGGGCCAGGTGCACGGCGAACTCGCCGACGATCGTCTTGCCCGAACCGGTCGGGGCGGCCACGAGGACGCCCTTGCCGGCCTCCAGTGCCTTGCAGGCCTCGATCTGGTAGGGATCCAGGTCGAATTCGTACATCTCACGGAAGGGCGCCAGGGCCGTGGCCGCTTCAGCGGCGCGGATCCGGGCAGCGGCGTACCGCTCGGCGGGAGAAAGTTCTTCGGTCATCTTGTCTTCGAGCCTACCCGCCGCCCCTGACAACAGTCGCGATCTTTTGCGCGGGCCCGGACGCCCTACGCCAGGAGCCGCAGGGCCGCCGGGACGCACTGCGCACTCACCGGAAGCGGACCCAGCGGCTCGCCGTCCGCGTAGGCCGTGATGCCGGCCGCTTCCAGGGTCACCTTCGCCGCCCGGTGGACGGTGACCTTCGGATGGTCGAGGTGGGTGCCCTTGTAGACCCGGGGGAAGACCTTCAGCAGGGTGGCGCGGCTGCAGTCGCCGACGACGGTGACGTCGAAGAGCCCGTCGTCGGGAACCGCGTCCGCGCAGATGCGCATGCCACCGCCGTAGGAGGAGCCGTTGCCTACGGCCACCAGCGTGGCCTCGGTCTCCAGGACCGGCCCGCCGTCCAGGGTGATCCGGTACGGGAAGGGCCGGAACGCGGCCAGCTCCAGGGCCATCGCCAGGTCGTACCTGAACCGGCCGGCCGGCAGCCGCATCCGGTTGCCCCGGTCGTTGACCCGCGAGTCGAAGCCGGAGCACAGCACGGTCCCGTACCAGGTGCCCCCGCCGGCCCCGCCCGCCCCGCGGACCCGGCCGAGGTCGATCTCGCGGACCCGGCCCTCCTTGAGCGCCGCGGCGGCCAGCCGGCCCGCCCGCGCGGGTTCCCGTACGGGCAGTCCCATCGCGCGCGCGAAATCGTTCCCGGTGCCCACCGCGACCACCCCGAGCGGCACCGCGGTGCCCGCGAGCGCCTGCAGCGCGAGGGAGACCATCCCGTCACCGCCGACCGCGATCACCGCTCCGGTGCCCTCGCGCACCGCCGCGCGCAGCCGCGCCAGGGCGTCGGGGGCATCGGCGCCGACCACGGTCCGCACCGAGAAACCGGCCCCGCGAAGCGCGGAAGCGGCCGGCTGCGCGGCGTGCGCGGCCCGGCCGCTTCCGGCGGTGGGATTGACGAAGAGGGTGATCTCAGCACTCACCCACGGGAATGTACCTGCCAGGTCTGACCTGCGTCGATCAGGTGGCGTCGTCGTAGCCGTTGATCCGCTGGCGTCCGCCGTCGGCCTGTTCGGGCAGGGCGCCCGCAGCGGCCACGGCCTCGACCGCACCCACCTCCGCCGGGGTCAGGTCCACCTCGGAGGCCTCGTCGTCGTCGAGGCCCGCGTCGGGGTTGTTCCGTGCCCGCCTGCGGTCGTTGAGGTAGCAGAACAGGAGCGCGACGAAGTACAGGGCGACGATCGGCATGGCCAGGGCCAGCATCGTCAGCGGGTCACCGGTGGGCGTCGCGAACGCGGAGAAGAGGGTGATGCCCAGCACCATGGCCCGCCACCAGCTCGCGAGCCGCTTCGCGGTCAGCACCCCGGTGACGTTGAGCAGGATCAGCAGCAGCGGCAGCTCGAAGGCCAGGCCGAAGACCACGACCATGCGCGTGACCAGGTCGAGGTAGTCGTCGACCGGCAGCAGGTTGCTCGCGTTGTCGGGCGTGAACTCCAGCAGGATCACCGCGGTCTGCGGCAGGACGTTGTACGCGAGGACCGCGCCGGCCCCGAACAGGGGGGCGCCGACCGCCACGAAGGCCACGGCGTACTTCTTCTCGTTGTTGTGCAGCCCCGGGGCCACGAACGCCCACAGCTGGTACAGCCACACCGGTGCGGAGAGCACGAGACCGGCGGTGAGGGAGACCTTCAGGGCGATGGAGAACGGCGCGATGAGGCCGTTGACCGTCATGGCGGCGCAGGGATTCCCGTTGCGCTGCTCGACCACGCCGTTGCTACAGCCGACGGAGTCCAGGATCGGCTTCATCATGAAGTCGATGAGGTCCTTGTAGAAGAACGCGGCCACGATGGTGATCACGAGGACGGCGAGGACCGCCTTCATCAGCCGGTTTCTCAGCTCACGCAGGTGCTCGACAAGAGGCATTCGCCCTTCGGCGTCCTTTGCCTTCTGGTCCTGCTTCTCCTGCTTGCGGGCAGACTTGAGCAACCCACGTCCCTTGTCTCGTTGCAGTTGACTGGTGCGAGCGCGACCGGTTGACCGGCCGCCGTCAGCCCTGCGTGGTGTGGTTGGGCTCGTTCACGGGGCGGGCGCTGGTGACGTCACCGGGCGCGGCCTGGATCGTGCGCGGGGCCGTGGCCTGCTGCGGCGGCGCCTGATCGGCGACGGAAGAAGCGGTGGCGGCGTCCTCCGCCTCCCCCTCCTTCTTCATCGCCTTCGCCTCGCTCTTGAGGATGCGGGCGGACTTGCCGAGCGAGCGGGCCATGTCGGGAAGCTTCTTGGCACCGAACAGCAGGAAGATCACGGCGACGATCAGGAGGATCTCGAGGGGCTTCAGATTGCCGATCATGTGTGTCTTCCTTCTCACCGAAACGGCTGGTTGTGGTAATCGGGACGGCCCTGACCGAGATCGGTAAGCCGTCCTGACATCGATCGTAACCCCCGGGGGTTAACGCCAGGCAATCCCCTGGGGCATCACCGATCGCGTGGTCAGACAGTACGACGGTTGCCCGACGATGGCTATGGCCGCACGGAGCGCCCGGCCCTGGCCAGGCCCGTCGCGGCCTCTTCCAGATCCGCGGAGGCGTCCGCGATCCGGCGCCCGGCGTCCGCGACCTGGACGGAGAGCCGGCGCACCTCCACGAAGACCCGCACGGCGAGGACGGCGAGGACGGCGACCCCGAGGAAGCCCAGAGCGATTGCGAGCATCGGCCACAGCATGCGAAGAGCCTAGGCCACCGAGCGGCTCACACGCTGCGCAGGGTGCTCACGCCGCCACCGGTCAGCAGTTCCACGATGCGCTCACCGGCCGGTTTGCGCACCGGAGCCCCGCACTCGGGACAGGTGAAGGAGTAGAAGGTCGTCCGCCGGCTGCCGCCGATGGCCAGGCGCAGGGAGCCCGCGTCCAGCTCGAAGCGGGCCCGGCAGTCGGGACAGGACGCCTTGAACGCGACCGACATCGCGCGGATCCCCCCTCGGCCCCTCAGACCTGTTCCCCGGCCGAGCCGCGCTCGACGGCCACACCCCCGGCCGCGATGCCCTCGTACGCGGCGAGCGCCTCCCGGGCCGCCCGGCGGGCGCTGTCCGCCAGCGCGACGGGGGCCACGATCCGCCCCTCCCGGCCCAGCCGCAGCGCGAGGCGCCGCAGCGAGCCCGGATCGGGGGTGCGCAGGGTGATCCGCAGACCCCCCTCGGGCAGTTCCTCGGCGCTGTCGTGCGGGTAGTACTCGGCCACCCAGCGACCGCCGGGACCGACCTCGACCACGACCTCCGGGTCCTCGGCGGCCGGCTGGACCAGCCCCTCGGACAGGTCGCGGGGCTCGATGGCGGGCGGATCGGCCCGCTCGTCGAGCAACCGGATCTCCGCCACCCGGTCCAGACGGAAGGTGCGCCGGGCCTCGGAGAGGTGGCACCACCCCTCCATATAGGTGTGCCCCACGGCGAACAGCCGGATCGGGTCGACCTTGCGCTCGGTCAGCTCGTCGCGCGCGGGAGAGTAGTAGCGCAGCCACAGCCGGCGCTGCTCGGCGATGGCCCGGTCCACGTCGGCGAAGACCCCGCCCTCGGACTCGAAGGTCACCGAGAGCCGGGAACTGGCCCCGGCGGCCTCGCCCGCGGCCGCCTCCAGCTTGGCGGTGGCCCGCAGCAGGGCCTGGCGGTCCCCCTCGCGCAGCCCGGGCAGCGTGGCCACGGCCCGCGCGGCCACCAGCAGCGCCGTCGCCTCGTCGGCGGCCAGCCGCAGCGGCTCCGCGGTCGACTCCCCCGAGGCGTCGGGATTGCGCCACCAGATGCGCTCCCCGTCGGTGTCGATGTCGAGCAGGTCACCGCCCCGGAAGCTGGTCCCGCACATGGGCAGCACGTCGAGGTCCGAGATCAGCTCGTCCTCGGTGATCCCGAAGGCCCGGGCCACGTCCGCGACGTGCGCCCCCGGGCGCTCGCGCAGGTACGTCACCAGGGACAGCATCCGGCGCGTCTGGTCGATGGCGTTGGCAGCCATGCTGGTACGTCTCCCCCTCAGGGCGTTGCTCACTGATCTTGCCCGGTCCACCCGCTCCCGCGCGTCTGCGCGCGGCCGGGTCAGCCCTTGGCCACGGCCCGCAGCCGGTCCACCACGTCGGCCCGCAGGTCCGCCGGCTCCAGCACCACGACATCGGGACCGAACTCCACCAGCCAGGCGTCCAAACCGTGCCCGTACGGGATCTCCAGCTCGTCCCAGCCCCCGCCGTCGGCCCCCTCGCGCACCGCCGTGGCCTTGGCCCGCAGCGGATAGCCGGCCCCCGCCCGCAGCCGGATCAGCGCGGAGCGCTCCGCGCTCTCCCCGGCCCAGCTCGCCACGGTCTCCCGCACGGTCACCACGTCCGGGACCTCGGCGGTGTACTTGGCCGCCCGCGAGCGGACCTTGCCCGTGATCCGGGAGAGCCGGAACACGCGCTCCGCCCCGCGGTCGCGGTCGAATCCCGCCAAGTACCAGTGGCCGCGCCAGCACTCCAGCGCCCACGGCTCGACCTGCCGCGTCTCGGGACGGGCCGCGGTGGACTTGCGGTAGTCGAAGACGACGGGACGTCGGTCGCGGCAGGCGAGCATCAGCGGCTCGAAAGCCGCCTCGTGCACCGGGATCCGCGGCTCGATGGCACTGTGCTGGCCCTCGTACGGATCCGAGGCCTCCGGCATCCCGCCGGCCCGCAGCTTCTGCAGGGCACCACTCGCCGCCCCGGCCAGCCGGGCCTGCTGCCAGACCTTGGCGGCGAGCCCCAGGGCCGCGGCCTCCTCGGCGTCCAGCGCCACGGGCGGCAGCCGGTTGGAATCACGGCGGGCCAGATAGCCGGTGTCGCCGTCCAGGTTCTCCACGGTCTCGATGACCAGCCCGAGCTCCCGCAGATCATCCTTGTCCCGCTCGAACATGCGGTTGAAGGACTCGTCGTTCCCGGCTTCCATGTAGGCCTCGATGGAACCGCGCAGTTCCCGCTTGCTGAGCGGCCGGCGCGTCCCCAGCAGACACAGCGCCAGATTCATCAGCCGCTCGGCCTTGGCAATCGCCATCGACGCCCATCCGCCCTTCCAGACCTTCGAGTCGTGTCCCCGGTACACCCTCGTGACCGCTGACCGTACCGCCCCGACGGTCCTGGGCAAAAGCGAGGGCCCCCGCCTCGAAGGCAGGGGCCCCGCACGTCTCGCAGCGGACCGATCAGGCGCCCATCAGGTCGCACACGAAGATCAGCGTCTCGCCCGGCTTGATGGCACCGCCGGCGCCACGGTCGCCGTACGCCAGGTGGGCCGGGATCGTCAGCTTGCGACGGCCGCCGACCTTCATGCCCTGAACGCCCTGGTCCCATCCGGAGATGACCTGGCCGACACCGAGCTGGAACTGCAGCGGCGCGCCGCGGCCCCAGGAAGCGTCGAACTCCTCACCGGAGGAGAAGGCCACGCCCACGTAGTGGACGGAGACGCGGGAACCGGCCTTGGCCTCGGCTCCGTCGCCCTCCCAGATGTCCTCGATGACGAGGTCGGCCGGGACCGGACCCTCGGGGAAGTCGATCTCGGGCTTCTCGATCTTCTCGGGCTTGTTGCTCACGGAACTGCTCCTCAAAAACTTACGAACAGGGGTACAACCCGGACAGTCTTACACCACGGCGAGGATGTCGAGACTGAAGACCAGCGTCGAGTTGGCCGGGATGGTCCCCTGCTCCTTGTCACCGAAACCCTGGTCCGGCGGGATGACCAGCAGGACGCGGCTGCCGACCTTCTTGCCGACGATCCCGTCCTTCAGACCCTTGACCGAGAGCTCCGCCAGCGGCCACGTCACCGACTGGTCGGAGGTGTAGGTGCTCTCGAAGGTCTTGTCGTCCTTCCACGTCTTGCCGTGGAACTTGACGACCACGCTGTCGGTGTCCTTCACGGCCGCGCCGTCGCCGGACTCCAGGACGTAGTTCGAGACGAGCTTGGCCGGCGCCGCCCCGTCCTTCGGGACGGTCACGGAGACCTCCTTGCCGTCCGTGTTCGTACCGACCTTCGGCAGGGCGGCGTCCGTCTGCGGGACCTCCTTGCCCGTGGCCGAAACCGGGACGGTGGTGGCCTTGACGACGTCCACGACGAACACCAGCGTGGCGTTCGGCTTGATCTTGTCGCCCGAACCCTGCTCGCCGTAACCGAGGTCCGGCGGAATCACGAGCTCCAGCCGGCTGCCGACCTTCTTGCCCTCAAGGCCCTGGTCCCAGCCCTTGATGACCTGGCCCGCGCCGATGGTCACGTCGAACGGCTTGCCCTTGCCGAAGCTCTGGTCGAACGGCTCCTTGCCGTCCCAGACCTGGCCGAGGTAGTTGACCTGGGCGATGTCGCCCTTCTTCAGCACCGGGCCGTCACCCTCGCTGACGGTCACCACCTTCAGTTCCTTCGGCGGGGCACCCGTCCCCTTCGCCAGGGTGGGGGTCTCACCGAACTTGGCACCCTTGGTGATCGCGGGCGCCCCGTTCTTCATCTCGGCGGAGTCGGAGCCGCTGTCGCCACACGCCGCTGTCGACAGCAGCAGAAGGGGTACGACAAGCAGGCCGGCAAGTCGGCGCACGTGTTCCTCAGATCTCAGACGGCACATAGGTCGTCGCCACTCTAAGGCGTGGACAGGGCCCCGTACGAGATCCGCACGGGGCCCTGGCCAAGATCAGCGCGATGTCACACCACGCCACGAGGCGTCCTACATCCCCGCGATCAGCTTCTCCACCCGGTCGTCCACCGACCGGAACGGGTCCTTGCACAGCACCGTCCGCTGCGCCTGGTCGTTCAGCTTCAAATGCACCCAGTCGACCGTGAAGTCCCGCCGCTGCTCCTGCGCACGACGGATGAAGTCACCCCGCAACCTCGCCCTCGTCGTCTGCGGAGGCACCGACTTCCCCTCGAAGATCTTGAGGTCGTTGCAGATCCGCGCCGCCTGCCCCTTGCGCTCCAGCAAGTAGTACAGCCCGCGCCTGCGGTGGATGTCGTGGTACGCGAGGTCTATCTGAGCCACCCGCGGATTCGACATCGTCATGTTGTGCTTCGCCCGGTACCGCTCGATCAGCTGGTACTTCATCACCCAGTCGATCTCGGTCCCGATCCGGTCCAGATCCTCCGCGTCGATCGCGTCCAGCGTCCGGCCCCAGAGCTCCAGCACCTGGTCCACCACACCCGTACGGATGCCCCGGCGCTCCGCGAAGTCCACCGCCTTGTCGTAGTACTCCCGCTGGATCTCCAGCGCGGAGGCCTCCCGACCGCTCGCGAGCCGCACCTTGCGCTGACCCGTGATGTCGTGACTGACCTCGCGGATCGCCCGGATCGGGTTCTCCAGCGTCAGATCCCGCATCACCGTGCCCGCCTCGATCATGCGCAGCACCAGATCGGTCGCCCCGACCTTCAGCAGCATGGTCGTCTCGGACATGTTCGAGTCGCCCACGATCACGTGCAGCCGCCGGTACCGCTCCGCGTCCGCGTGCGGCTCGTCCCGCGTGTTGATGATCGGCCGCGAACGGGTCGTCGCCGAGCTGACGCCCTCCCAGATGTGCTCGGCCCGCTGGCTCACGCAGTACACCGCGCCCCGGGGCGTCTGCAGCACCTTGCCCGCACCACAGATCAGCTGCCGCGTGACGAGGAACGGGATCAGAATGTCCGCCAGCCGGGAGAATTCCCCGTGCCGGGCCACCAGGTAGTTCTCATGGCAGCCGTACGAGTTTCCCGCCGAGTCGGTGTTGTTCTTGAACAGATAGACGTCGCCCGCGATTCCCTCCTCGTGCAGGCGGCGTTCGGCGTCGACGAGCAGACCTTCGAGAATGCGCTCGCCGGCCTTGTCGTGGGTGACCAGTTCGATCAGGTTGTCGCATTCGGGAGTTGCATACTCCGGATGCGAACCCACGTCGAGGTAGAGGCGGGCGCCGTTCCGCAGGAAGACATTGCTACTGCGGCCCCATGACACAACACGGCGGAAGAGGTAGCGCGCCACTTCGTCAGGAGACAGTCGGCGCTGTCCCCTGAACGTGCACGTGACGCCGTACTCGTTCTCCAGCCCGAAAATGCGGCGGTCCATGACTGAACATTACGCCTTCTGCTCTGTTCTGAAACCGAGTTCGCAGGCGCCGTTTCGATCATTTTCCCGAGAGGCCACCCCGGTGCCCGCCCGCCACGCGCCCGACACACGGCCGCCGGCCCGTCTAAGCCCCCGTCACCGAGGCCTCCGCAGAGCCCTCCAACGGCCCCGCCGAACCCACGGCAGGCCCCGCCGCCGAGCCAGCCACCGACCCCGGTGCCGAACCCGCCACCGCACGGCTCGCACCCGGACGCGCCAGCACCCGCTGAGTGACCGTCAACACCAGCAGCGCCGCGAACCCCGCCACACCCGCCACCGCGAAACCCGCCGCCGTACCCCCGGCCTCCACCGCAGGACCCGCCGCCGCCGTACCGATCGCCGCACCCACCCCGAAGAACGTCACCAGCCACGAGAACGCCTCCGTCACCGTGCCCGCCGGAGCATGCCGGTCCACCACGATGAACGCACACGCCAGAGCCGGCGCCAGGAACACCCCCGCCAACGCCGCGAACCCCGTCATCGCCACCACACCCGGCACCAGCATCAACGGCAGGTAACACACCGCCAGCAACGCCAGCAGCACCCAGAGCCGCCGCTCCGGCGCACCCGCCCACTGCCGCGCCCCGTACAGCACACCACCGAACAGCGCACCCAGACCCAGCGCCGCCATCAGCCAGCCGTACACCGCCTGACCCCCGTGCTCGTCCGCGTACGCCACGCCCGCCACCGTGATCGAACCCAGCGCCGTCCCCACGAAGAAGAACGCCCCCAGCAACGCCAGCAGACCCCGCGAACGCAGCGCCCCCAGCCAGTGCGCCTCCCGCGGCGCCGAACGCCACGTACGCGAAGGCTCCGACACCACGACGGACAGCGCCCCCAGCACCCCGATCCCGTTGAGCACCAGCAGCGCCACGGCCGGATCCCACAGCGCCACGCACAACGTCACCAGCAGCGGCCCCACCGTGAACATGACCTCCTGGGCCACCGCGTCCATCGCGTACGCCGCGTGCACCCGCTCCTCCTTGCCGCCCAGCACGCCCGGCCACAGCGCCCGCAGCCCGCCCTCCAGCGGCGGCGTGAACAACCCCGCGACCACCACCGCCGCGTACGCCACCGCCACCGACCCCGTACCGGCCAGCGCCAGCCACACCATGCCCAGCGCCGACACCACCGCCGCCGGCAACTGCACCCGCGGCTGCCCGAACAGGTCCACCGCCCGCCCCAGCAGCGGCTGCCCCACCGCGTTCGACACGCCGTACGCGGCGGCCAGCGCCCCCGCCAGGCTGTAGCTGCCCCCCTCCGCCCGGGTGAACAGCACGATCGCGATCGGCCCCGTCCCGTTCGGCAGCCGGCCTATGAGCGTGCCCACCAGCAGCCTCGCGGCATGCCGGGTCCTGAGCAGCTCCGCGTAACCCGCGGCCATGTCCGCCCCCTTCCGCCCGGAACCAGCCGGGAGTACCCAAGTAATACGTATAACGTGACGGGTCATACGTACCATGACCACAGTCGGACGGTCCACCCACCCGACACCGACAACCCCCGCGACCTCGCACTACAGGAGCACCGTGTGACGAGACCCACCAGCCGCGACGTGGCCACCGCCGCCGGAGTCTCCCAGGCCACCGTCTCCCTCGTCCTCGGCGACAAATGGCGCGGCCGCGTCTCCGAACGCACCGCCGACCACGTCCGCCACACCGCCACCGAACTCGGCTACCGCCCCAACCTCGCCGCCCGCAACCTCCGCCTCGGCTCCACCCGCACCGCCCTCCTCGTCGTCCCCGCCCTCACCAACGAATTCTTCGCCCGCGTCTACACCGGAGCCGCCCGCGTCGCCGCCCGACACGGCTTCGGCGTCGTCCTCTACCCCTCCCCCGACGGCACCGGCCCCGCCCGCGACCCCTTCGCCTCCGCCCGCGCCGCCCTCGACGGAGTCATCGCCTCCTCCATGGCCGCCGACGCCCTCGAAGCCATCGGCGGCAACGAACTCCCGCTCGTCATGCTCGACAGCGACCCCGCCGCCGGCCCCGCCGCCGCCCACGTCAACCTCGCCATCGCCGACGGCATGCGCCAAACCGCCGAACACCTCCTCACCCACGGCCACCACCGCTTCCTCCACCTCGCCTCCGCCATCGACTCCTGGACCTTCGACGTCCGCGCGAACGCCCTCGCCGCCCACCTGCCGCCCACCGCGGAGCTGCGCACCGTACGGGCCCACCTCAGCGTGGAAGCCGCCCGTACGGCCATGGAGACCGCCCTGGACGCCTCCGCGGACCGCCGCCCCACCGCCGTCGTCTGCGACGACGACATCCTGGCCGCCGGCGCCTGCAAAGCCGCCCGCCGCCTCGGCCTGCGCGTCCCCGAGGACCTCTCCGTCACCGGCTTCGACGACCTCGCCCTCGCCACCGCCGTCGAACCGGAACTCACCACCATCCACCTCCCCGCCGAACGCGTCGGCGAACAGGGCATGACCGCCCTCCTCGCCGTCCTCGAAGGCACCCCCTGGACCCCCGTCGACATCCCGGTCCACCTCGTCGTCCGCGACTCCACGGGCCCGGCACCGACCACCTGAGCCCCGAGCGCCCGGAAACGCGAAAGCGCCCCCGACCCGAAGGCCAGGGGCGCTCACCCACCACTCACTGCTCGCTCTACTCGGCTTCCTCTTCGGGAGCCTCGTCGTTCGACACGGCATCCGCCTGAGCGGCCGCCGGAACGTCCGCCTCCAGCAGCCGCGACAGCTGCCGGCCACGGATCCGCTTGAACTTGCGCTGCTGAGCCCGCGTACGGTCCAGCACCGCCACCTCCAGCCGCTCCGCCGGAATCGACTTGTCCGCACCGTTCGCCTGGCTCGACAGCGCCTGCACCGCCAGCTTCAGCGCCTCGGCCAGGGTCATCCCGTCCTGGTGCCGCTGATCCAGATAGGTGCTGATCTGCTCGGCGTTGCCACCCACGGCAACGGACCCGTGCTCGTCGACGATCGACCCGTCGTGCGGCAGCCGGTAGATCTGGTCGCCCGCGGCGGTCGCACCGACCTCCGCCACCACCAGCTCCACCTCGTACGGCTTCTCCCCCGCACTCGAGAAGATCGTGCCGAGCGTCTGCGCGTAGACGTTCGCCAGCCCACGGGCCGTCACATCGTCGCGGTCGTAGGTGTATCCACGCAGATCGGCGTAGCGCACACCGCCGATGCGCAGGTTCTCGTACTCGTTGTACTTGCCGGCGGCCGCGAAGCCGATCCGGTCGTAGATCTCGCTGAACTTGTGCAGCGCGCGGGACGGGTTCTCACCGACGAACACGATGCCGTCGGCGTACTGGATCACAACAAGGCTGCGGCCGCGGGCGATGCCCTTGCGGGCGTATTCCGCCCGGTCGGCCATGGCCTGCTGGGGTGACACATAGAACGGAGTCGACACCGGCTTTCCGTCCCTTTCTTCTGGACGACGAGGAGGTCAGGGCGGGGCTGGTCAGAGCAGAGCGGCGCGCGGACCGTCCGGCTGCTCCAGCCGGCGGTTCGTGATCTTGCGGGCCAGCTCCGAGGACTCCTCGTCGGTCAGCCTGCGGAATCCCTCGTCGGTCATGACGGTGACGATGGGGTAGATGTGGCGGTAGAGGTCCGGACCGCCGGTGGCCGAGTCGTCGTCGGCGGCGTCGTACAACGCCTGCACGACGAGCGTCGTGGCCTCCTCCTCCGTCAGCTTGGAGTGGTACAGCTTCTTCATCGATCCCCGGGCGAAGATCGAGCCCGACCCGGTCGCGGCGTACCCGTGCTCCTCGGAGCGGCCGCCGGTCACGTCGTAGGAGAAGATCCGGCCCCTCTCCTTGGCCTCGTCGTACCCCGCGAAGAGCGGGACCACGGCCAGACCCTGCATCGCCATGCCCAGGTTGCTGCGGATCATGGTGGAGAGCCGGTTCGCCTTACCTTCGAGGGAGAGGGTGGCCCCCTCCACCTTCTCGAAGTGCTCCAGCTCCAGCTGGAACAGCTTCACCATCTCCACGGCCAGACCGGCGGTGCCGGCGATGCCGACGGCGGAGTACTCGTCCGCCGGGAACACCTTCTCGATGTCCCGCTGCGCGATCATGTTCCCCATGGTCGCCCGCCGGTCACCGGCGAGGACCACCCCGCCGGGGAAGGTGGCGGCCACGATGGTCGTCCCGTGCGGCGCCTCGATGACCCCGTCGGGCAGCTTCCGGTTGCCCGGGAGCATCTCGGGCTGGTGCGCGCCCAAGAAGTCCATGAAGGACGACGACCCCGGCGTCAGGAAGGCTGCCGGTAGACGCCCTGTGCTTCGAGTGTTGGGTTCCACAGGTTTCCTTCCAGATATTCGGCCGCCCGACGCATGCGGTCCGGGTTTTCCTTCAATAGGCCAAGGCCTACGTTGCAGTTGAAGCAAAGTACGCCACGGACCCTACCCGTACTGTGGGAATGATCCACATGTACGGCAGGGGCCCTGAGGCAGAGACAGCAGAGGCCACCCTGATCCGCGATCGCCTGGTCCCGCTCAGCCTCAGTAATGCCGTACTTGCGCTTGAGGTGACCTGCCCGACCTTCGCTCGCCCGACACGCCTTGCAGCGTGCATTGCGACCGTCTGGGGCGGATGCGTTGCGGTGAAACTCGACGTGCGGCTTGACCTCCCTGCAGCGCGTGCAGAGCTTGAGCCCTTCCGACACTTCCACGCCCGGACGGATCACCTTGGCCTCTACCAGTGGCGCCTTGAGGTGATACCTCCCAGCACAGTCCCGGCAGTGTTTTTGTAGGCCGTCTATGTTCGACCGCTTGATAGCGAAGGCAGTGTGCGGCCGCTCCTCACCACACCGCACACAACGCTTCGACCCCGCCCTTTCGGGCATCCACCCCACCCTTTACCTTCGATTCGAAGGCTACTGGCCGCCTTTTTGAACGAAGCTTCGAACGAAGTCCTCGGCGTTCTCTTCGAGCACATCATCGATTTCGTCGAGTACGGAGTCGACGTCGTCCGAGAGCTTTTCCTGTCGCTCCTTGAGGTCGGTCGATTCTTCGACCGCAGCCTCCTCGACCTCCTCGGTCGAGCGCTGCGCCTTCTGCTGTCCGCCGCCGGTGTCCTTGGTCGCCATGTCTAGCTCACCCCGCTCGGTTCGCACGCTCACGTCGAAAGACCCCGCGAATTCGGGATCCCTCAAGATCAGACTCTACGTCGACCCTACAAGGAGGGCCCGACATCCGTCCCGGTACTTTCACAACGTCCGGATGTGTTCATGATTCCCGGGCCGGGGGCCTTTCAGCCCCCGCGCCGGGTACCGGAAAGGCCTCAGCGTCCCGAGAGCACCCGGACCAGGTCCTCCGCCGTGCGGCAGCGGTCCAGGAGCTCCTTCACGTGGGCACGGGTGCCCCGCAGGGGTTCCAGGGTCGGGACCCGCTGGAGGGAGTCGTGGCCGGGCAGGTCGAAGATCACCGAGTCCCACGAGGCCGCCGCCACGTCGTCCGCGTACTGCTCCAGGCACCGCCCCCGGAAGTACGCCCGGGTGTCCTCCGGCGGCTTGCTCTGCGCCCGCTGCACCGCCGTCTCGTCCAGCAGGCGCTTCATCTTGCCGCGGGCCACCAGGCGGTTGTACAGCCCCTTCTCGGGCCGTACGTCCGCGTACTGGAGGTCCACCAGGTGGAGGCGGGCCGCGTCCCATTCGAGGCCGTCCCGGCGCCGGTAGCCCTCCAGGAGCTCCCGCTTCGCGATCCAGTCGAGCTCTCCCGACAGGCTCATCGGGTCGGTCTCCAGCCGGCCCAGTACGTCCTCCCAGCGGGCCAGCACATCCTTGGTCTGCTCGTCCGCGTCGGAGCCGAAACGCTCCTCCACGTACTTCCGGGCCAGCTCGTAGTACTCCATCTGGAGCTGTACGGCGGTCAGCGTCCGGCCGCTGCGCAGCGTGATGAGGTGCTGCAGGTCCGGGTCGTGGGAGACCTGGTGGAGGGTGCGCACGGGCTGGTCCACGGCGAGGTCGACGTTGATGTAGCCGTCTTCGATCATGGACAGGACGAGTGCGGTGGTGCCGAGCTTGAGGTAGGTGGAGATCTCGGAGAGGTTGGCGTCGCCGATGATCACGTGGAGCCGGCGGTACTTCTCGGCGTCCGAGTGCGGCTCGTCCCGGGTGTTGATGATGGGGCGCTTGAGGGTGGTCTCCAGGCCGACCTCGACTTCGAAGTAGTCGGCGCGCTGGCTGATCTGGAAGCCGTGTTCGCGGCCGTCCTGGCCGATGCCGACACGGCCGGCGCCGGTGAAGACGAGGCGGGAGACGAAGAAGGGGGTGAGGTGGCGCACGATGTCCGAGAAGGGGGTTTCCCGCTTCATCAGGTAGTTCTCGTGCGTGCCGTAGGAGGCGCCCTTGTTGTCGGTGTTGTTCTTGTAGAGGTGGATGGGCTGGGCTCCGGGGAGCTGGGCGGCCCGGACGGCGGCCTCGGCCATGATGCGCTCGCCGGCCTTGTCCCAGAGGACGGCGTCGAGCGGGTTGGTGATCTCCGGGGAGCTGTATTCGGGGTGTGCGTGGTCCACGTAGAGGCGTGCGCCGTTGGTGAGGATGACGTTGGCGAGGCCGATGTCCTCGTCGGTGAGCTGGCTGTTGTCGGCGGCCTCGCGGGCGAGGTCGAAGCCGCGGGCGTCCCGCAGCGGGTTCTCTTCCTCGAAGTCCCAGCGGGCGCGTCGCGCCCGGTGCATCGCCGCCGCGTAGGCGTTGACGATCTGGGACGAGGTGAGCATGGCATTGGCGTTCGGGTGCCCCGGGACGGAGATCCCGTACTCCGTCTCGATCCCCATTACTCGCCGTACGGTCATGCGGCCCTCCTTGCCCGGCGGCGCTCCCGTTCGGGAGCGGCGCTCAAGTACCGCTGGTGCTCCGGTGCGTCGTGTGCGGTGCCCGTCCCCGCACTGCGCGACCTGCGGTATGGAAGAGCCTAGAACCACTCCGCGCTGGCGGGGAGATCATTTCAGTCATTGACTTTGACCTGTCACCGGCTGAAAAGAGCAGTTGGTAAAGCAGTCGGCTGCGGGTGCCCTTGCCGGGCGCCCGCAGCCGGCCCGCTTTGTCAGAGGTACTGACCGGTGTTGGCCACCGTGTCGATGGAGCGTCCGGTGTCCGCGCCTTGCTTTCCGGTGACGAGGGTTCGGATGAATACGATCCGCTCGCCCTTCTTTCCGGAGATTCGGGCCCAGTCGTCGGGGTTGGTGGTGTTGGGCAGGTCTTCGTTCTCCTTGAACTCGTCCACGCAAGCCTGGAGGAGATGGGCGACGCGAAGGCCCTTCTGGTTGTGCTCGAGGAAGGCCTTGATGGCCATCTTCTTCGCACGGTCCACGATGTTCTGGATCATCGCGCCCGAGTTGAAGTCCTTGAAGTAGAGGACTTCCTTGTCGCCGTTGGCGTACGTGACCTCGAGGAAGCGGTTTTCCTCGGTTTCGGCGTACATCTGCTCGACGACGGTCTGGATCATGCTGTGGACGGTTTCGGCGGTGGATCCCTGGTGCTCACCGAGGTCGTCGGTGTGCAGGGGCAGGGTGGCCTTGAGGTACTTCGCGAAGATGTCCTTCGCGGCCTCGGCGCCGGGTCGCTCGATCTTGATCTTCACGTCGAGCCGGCCGGGGCGCAGGATGGCCGGGTCGATCATGTCCTCGCGGTTGGAGGCGCCGATGACGATGACGTTCTCCAGGCCTTCCACGCCGTCGATCTCGGCGAGCAGCTGGGGGACGATGGTGTTCTCCACGTCCGAGCTGACTCCGGATCCGCGGGTGCGGAAGAGGGATTCCATCTCGTCGAAGAAGACGATGACGGGGGTGCCCTCGCTCGCCTTCTCCCTCGCACGCTGGAAGACGAGGCGGATGTGCCGCTCGGTCTCGCCGACGTACTTGTTGAGGAGTTCGGGGCCCTTGATGTTCAGGAAGTAGGACTTCCCGGTGGGCTGGCCGGTGACTTCGGCGACCTTCTTGGCAAGGGAGTTGGCCACGGCCTTGGCGATGAGCGTCTTGCCACAGCCGGGAGGGCCGTAGAGCAGGATGCCCTTGGGGGGCCGCAGTTCGTGTTCCTTGAAGAGGTCGGGGTAGAGGTAGGGGAGCTCGACGGCGTCGCGGATCAGTTCGATCTGGTCGCCCAGGCCGCCGATCTTGTCGTAGTCGATGTCCGGGACCTCTTCGAGGACGAGGTCTTCGACTTCGCTCTTGGGGACGATCTCGTAGACGTAGCCGGAGCGGGGTTCGAGCAGCAGGGAGTCGCCGGGGCGGATGGTGACGTCCAGGAGCGGCTCGGCGAGCCTCACCACCCTTTCCTCGTCGGTGTGCCCGACCACCAGGGCGCGCTCGCCGTCCTCGAGGATTTCCTTGAGGGTGACGATGTCCCCGGCCCGCTCGTACTCCATGGCCTCGACCACGTTGAGGGCCTCGTTGAGCATGACCTCCTGGCCGCGCCGGAGGTCTTCCGGTTCGACGCTGGGGCTCACGTTCACTCGGAGCTTTCGGCCGCCGGTGAAGATGTCGACGGTTCCGTCTTCGTTCGATTGCAGGAAGACTCCGAAGCCGGCCGGCGGCTGTGCGAGCCGGTCGACTTCTTCCTTGAGGGCCACGATCTGGTCGCGGGCCTCGCGCAGGGTGTTCGCCAGCCGCTCGTTCTGTGCGGAGACGCCTGCCAGGTTTGTCTGGAGCTCGACGATCCGCTCTTCGAGAATCCTCGTGTGTCGCGGAGAGTCGGCGAGCTTACGTCGCAGGACGGCGATTTCCTGCTCGAGATAGGCAACCTGGCCGGCGGGGTCCTCAGACCCTCGCCCGGGCCGGATGCCGCGGTTGATGTCGTCGTCGTGGGCTGCCACGGTCCTCACCTCCTCCAAGGGGAGCTGGACGCTTTCTGACCCTACCTGGGCTGGTGGTGATTGAAACCCCTAGATCACAAAGACGGTAGGGGTGTGTCCGATCTTCACCCTTGCGTACTCCCTCACGCCAAGGAAATACCCACCCATCAAACTCGGGAAGCGGCCGGTTGTAAGGTCGAACTGTTCAACACCCGTCAGAGCTCGTGCGACTTGCCGCGAGTCGTGACCGGGATGGATCACTCGAAGCAGGGAACGGCAGGAGATATGACCGTGCAGCAGGAGGTTTCCGCGGGGGGTTCCGGCGTGGCCGGAGAGCCGCTCGAGGTCTGGATCGACCAGGACCTCTGCACTGGCGACGGCATCTGTGTGCAGTACGCGCCGGAGGTGTTCGAGCTGGACATCGATGGTCTGGCGTACGTGAAGAGCCCTGCCGACGAGTTGCTCGTGGAGGCGGGGGCGACCACTCCGGTTCCCCTGGTGCTGCTTCAGGACGTGGTGGATTCCGCGAAGGAATGTCCCGGGGATTGCATCCATGTAAGGCGGGTTTCAGACAGGGTGGAAGTCTTCGGCCCAGACGCGGAGTGACGGTTCAAACACCTGTGGGCGTCGAGTCCGTAAGCTCCTGGCGGAATTTTCCGCCGGTCCAGCGCCACTTGGCGAGCTGCTCGGTGTCGGGGCTGTAGCGGGGCACTTCGGGCGATGAGTACCCGAGGAGGCTCGCGGTGACGAGGCCGTCGCGCACGGTGAGATCGGTCGCGGTCTGCTTGCGGGCTGCTTCGAGGAGCGTGGCGACGACGCGGGGGTTCGCGGTTTTCGCCGGGTCCCGGGCGAGGACGTAGATCGCGTGGGGCGGGGTGCCGGAGCCGGCGTCGCAGCGGACGGCCGCGACGGTTTCGGGGCGGCCGTCGCCGTCGAGGTCGCCTTCGGCGGTGGCGGTGACGGCTTGTGGAGCGCCCTTGCAGTCCAGTGGGTAGGTGACGGCGTGCGCGTCGGGAGCGGCCGCGGTGGCGGCCTGTTGGCCGTGGTCCGGGCTCGCGGGGCCCGTGGGGCGTACCGGGTCCGCGGAGGCTCCGGTGGCCGGGGCGGGTTGCAGGAGTCCGGCGCCGGCTATGACGGCGGCCAGGGCCGAGGCGGTGGCCAGCCAGTGGACGGGCCGGGTCCGGTGGTGTGCCGGGGCGGGGGTGCTCGGCGCCGGCTCGGCGGGGCTGTGCGGCACGCGGGGTGTCTCCTGTGCGAAGGGTGACGGGGAGCCAGCATCGTGCCACACCTCACATGGGGGTGGAACGGGTGGGTCCGGACCGGTGGGGCCGCTCGCGCGGGACCGGCCCGTAGGGCAACGAAAAGACGCCGTGCCGCAGTTCCCGGTTGGTCCGGGGGAACTGCGGCACGGCGTCTTCGTGTTGGTGGTGCGGGTCGCCCTGCCGGGTGGCCGGGCGGTCCTCAGGCCCTCGGGCCCTCAGCGGCTCAGGCGCCGTCGCCGGTGTCGGCGGTGGTCTCGGCCGCGACCGTGGCGGCCGTGGCGGCCGTCTCCGCGGTCTTGGCTGCGGACCGGCTGCCGGGGCCGTCGTAGTCCTCGCCGTAGGCGCCCTTGGAGGGGCGGCGGCGGCGCATGGGCGGCTCGACGCCGTCCGCGAGGCGGCGGGCGGTGACGAGGAAGCCGGTGTGGCCGATCATCCGGTGGTCGGGGCGGACGGCCAGGCCCTCGACGTGCCAGTTGCGGATCATCGATTCCCAGGGCTGCGGTTCGGCGTAGCAGCCGAACTCGCGGATGGATTCGACGGTCCGGGAGAGCTGGGTGGTGGTGGCCACGTAGCAGCAGAGGATGCCGCCGGGGACCAGCGCCTTGGAGACGGCCTCCAGGCATTCCCAGGGGGCGAGCATGTCGAGGATCACGCGGTCGACGTCCGTGTCGGACAGGTTGTCCTGGAGGTCGCCGACGGTCAGCTGCCACGCGGGGTGCGGGCCGCCGAAGTAGCGCTCGACGTTGGCGGTGGCGATCTCGGCGAAGTCGGCGCGGCGCTCGTAGCTGTGGAGCATGCCCTGGTCGCCGATGGCGCGCAGCAGGAAGCTGCTCAGGGAGCCGGAGCCGACGCCTGCTTCGACGACGCGGGCGCCGGGGAAGATGTCGGCGAAGGCCAGGATCTGGCCTGCGTCCTTGGGGTAGACCACGGCGGCACCGCGGGGCATGGACAGGACATAGTCGGGGAGCAGGGGACGCAGCGCGAGGTAGGCGACGTTGCCCGTGGTACGGACAACGCTTCCCTCGGGGGAGCCGATCAGCTCGTCGTGCGGGAAGGAACCCTTGTGGGTGTGGAAATTCTTCCCGGCTTCGAGCGTGAACGTGTAGTGGCGGCCCTTGGGGTCGGTGAGCTGTACCTGGTCCCCGACCTCGAAGGGCCCGCGTCGGCGGGCGGCACCGGTCGGTTCGGACATGTGACCAGTGTATTGGCTTCAGGACTGGGGCCGCGCCATGGCCTTCACGAAGGCCTTTTCCACGTCGAGGGTGGAGAGGACTCCGTAGATCGCGCCGTCGGGCTGGAGGACGAGGTATTCGGAGGCGGGGGTGGTGCGGAGGTGGTCGAGGAGTTCTTCGCCGGTGAGGTCCGCTGAAACCTTCATGCCGTCGGTGAGGTCTTGGGCGAGGGTGCCGGCGGCGACCCAGGGGCGGCGGTGTTCGGGGACGGAGGCGATGGCGCTTTCGCGGACGATGCCGGTGGGGTCTCCGAGTCCGTCGACGATGACGAGGGCGCGGGCGCCGGCTTCGTTGGCGCGGCGCAGTGCTTCGGAGAGGGGGGTGGCGTTCTCGACGGGGATGGCGCGGCGGGTGAGTTTGCGGGCGTGGAGTTCCGGGAGGTGTTCGCGCAGGCGGGCGACGCGGAGGCTGTTGCCGGCGCCGGTCCAGATGATGGCGGCGAGGATGGCGGCGAGCAGGGCGTCCATGACGGTGTCCATGCCGCCGATGTCGTCGGTGGGGTTGCCGAGGGTCCCGGTGTAGTTCAGGAGGGGCAGGCCGAGGAGGACGGCGACGGCGAGGGCGCGGCCGGCCCAGGCGGCGGCGATGGTGCCGGTCATGGGTTTGCCGGTGATGCCCCAGATGACGGCGCGGAGCATGCGGCCGCCGTCGAGGGGGAGGCCGGGGAGGAGGTTGAAGGCGGCGACGAGGAGGTTGGAGATCATGAGGCCGGCGAGGAGGACGCCGGGGACGCTGGCGGGTTCGACGGTTTTCATGCCGAGGTAGAAGGCGCCGGCGAGGAGGAGGGAGAGGAGGGGGCCGACGAAGGCGAGGACGAATTCGCGGCCGGGGGTTTCGGATTCCTTCTCGATTTCGGAGACGCCGCCGAAGAACTGGAGCTGGATGCGTCGTACGGGGAGTTTGAAGCGGAGGGCGGCGATGGTGTGGGCGAGTTCGTGGACGAGGACCGAGGCGTAGAAGGCGACGGCGAAGAAGAGTGCCACGAGGTAGCGCAGGGTGCCGAGGTCGGGGAGGATCCGGTCGAGCTGGTCGCCGAAGACCCAGGTGATGAGGGCGGCGACGAGGAACCAGCTGGGCGAGACGTAGACGGGCACGCCGAAGGGGCGGCCCATGAGGAGTCCGCCGCCCGGTCCTGAGCGCCGGCCCGCGCGCTCGCCGGTTTCGTCGGTGTCTGCCACGGTTGTCCTTCGTTCGCTGCTGTCCGGTGCGGTGGTGCGCCGGTGGTTCTGGTGTCTTTTTCCCGTGGTGTCGGGGTGCGCCGTTGCGCGGTGTGATGCTCCGATCATGCAGTGCGAGGGGGGTCGGCGTCGATGGTATGCGCGTGCTGTCGGTGGCGGGTCGTAGGGTTTTGTCTATGACGACGAGCCCCGGCAGCGGTCCGGACGATGCAGTGAGCGGTTCCGTGCCCGGCCTGGTGCCCGAGCGGGCGGTGGCCGTGGCCGTGGCGCCTTCTTCGCTGTCGCCTTCGCGGGCGAGCGATTTCATGCGGTGTCCGTTGTTGTACCGGTTCCGGGTGATCGACAAGTTGCCGGAGAAGCCGAGTGCGGCGGCGACGCGGGGGACGTTGGTGCACGCGGTGCTGGAGCGGCTTTTCGATCATCCGGCGCCGGAGCGGACGGCGCCGCGGGCGAAAGCGTTGATTCCTGGGCAGTGGGACAGGCTGGTGGAGTCGAAGCCGGAGTTGTTGGAGCTGTTCCCGGGGGGTGACGAGGGGGCGGGGCTGGCGCGCTGGCTGACGGAGGCCGAGGCGTTGGTGGACCGGTGGTTCACGTTGGAGGACCCGACGCGGCTGGAGCCGGTGGAGCGGGAGTTCTTCGTGGAGACGGAGCTGGAGTCGGGGCTTCGGCTGCGCGGGATCATCGACCGGGTGGACGTGGCGCCGACGGGTGAGGTGCGGATCGTCGACTACAAGACGGGGAAGGCGCCGCGGCCGGAGTATGCCGAGGGCGCGCTGTTCCAGATGAAGTTCTACGCGTTGGTGGTGTGGCGGCTGAAGCGGGTGGTGCCGCGGCGGCTGCAGCTCGTGTATCTGGGCAGTGGGGACGTGGTGACGTACGACCCGGTGATCGAGGATCTGGAGCGGATGGAGCGCAAGCTGCTGGCGCTGTGGGAGGCGATCCGGGAGGCGACGGAGACGGGTGACTGGCGGCCGCGGCAGTCGAAGCTGTGCGGCTGGTGTGATCATCAGGCGGTGTGTCCGGAGTTCGGTGGTACTCCCCCGGTGTATCCGCTGGCGCTGCCGTCCGCGGGCCGGGGCGGGTCCTGATCTTCGGGTCAGGGCAGAATGGGCGGGGTTCTCCGTTGCCGTCCGACGAATACGAGGTAGACCCTGTGGCGATCCGCGTACTGCTGGTCGACGATCAGCCGCTGCTGCGCACCGGTTTCCGGATGATCCTGGAGGCCGAGCAGGACTTGGCGGTGGTCGGGGAGGCCGGGGACGGTCTGCAGGCGTTGGACCAGGTGCGGGCGTTGCAGCCCGATGTGGTGTTGATGGACATCCGGATGCCGCGGATGGACGGGGTGGAGGCGACGCGGCAGATCACGGGTCCGGGGCGGGACGGTCCGGCGAAGGTGCTGGTGCTGACGACGTTCGATCTGGACGAGTACGTGGTGGAGGCGCTGCGGGCGGGGGCCAGCGGGTTCTTGCTGAAGGATGCGCCGGCGGCGGAGTTGGTGCAGGCGATCCGGGTGGTGGCGGGTGGCGAGGCGATGCTGGCGCCGAGCATCACGCGGCGGCTGCTGGACAAGTACGCGGGGCATCTGCCGTCGGGTGAGGACCGTGTTCCGGACATGATCGGTTCGTTGACCGAGCGTGAGGTCGAGGTGCTGAAGCTGGTGGCGCGCGGGTTGTCGAACGCGGAGATCGCGGCGGATCTGTTCGTGAGCGAGACGACGGTGAAGACGCATGTGGGTCATGTGCTGACGAAGCTGGGTCTGCGGGACCGGGTGCAGGCCGCGGTGTACGCGTACGAGAGTGGTCTGGTGCGTCCGGGGGCCGGTCAGTAGGCGGCTCGGGTCGCTGTCCGGGGGTACGGGCAGCGGGTACGGGCGACGGGTAGGGGTGCATACGGGTTCGGGCCCGCTTCCGCGTGGTGCGGAGGCGGGCCCGTTGCCGTGGGAGGCGTGGGGTGGTCAGCCCTTGCTGATCTCCCAGAAGCGGAAGACGGTGGAGGCGTCCAGGGACCACTGCAGGCCGGTCACGTTCGGGCGGGTGACGGCGTACTGCTTGCCCTGCCAGAGCGGGAGGATCGGGATCTCGTCGGCGACGATGTCCTGGAGGCGGGCGTAGTCGTTGCTGGCGGAGCCGCGGTCGGACTTCGCGGAGGTCGACGGGATGATCGTCCCGGTGATCTCCTTGTTGTCGTAGTTGTTGTTCAGGACGTTGTCGGGGCCGAAGAAGGGCTGCGTGAAGTTGTCGGCGTCGGGGTAGTCGGGGACCCAGCCCTTGACGTAGACGCCGTACTTGCCTTCCTGGATGTCCTTCTCGTACTGCTCGAACTCGACGGATTTGACGTCGGCTTCGAAGAGGCCGCTGTCGTTGAGCTGCTTGGCGATGAGCCGGAATTCCTCGTCGGTCGAGGGGCCGTAGCGGCTGGGCGTGGAGTACAGGGTGAGCTTGACCTTGTCCTTGATGCCGGCTGCGCGCAGGACGGCCTTGGCCTTCTCGGGCTGGGGGGTGCCGCCGTAGCGGTCGAAGAAGGCGGTGGTGTGGGAGGCGATGCCGGCCGGGACGATGGAGTAGAGCGGCGTGGCGGTGCCGGCGTAGACCTCCTTGACGAGGGCTTCGCGGTCCACGAGGTAGGCGATGGCCTTGCGGACGGGGAGCTTTCCGGCGACGGGGTCGTTCGTGTTGAAGACGAGGTGTTCGACTTCGGCGCCGGCGCCCTGGACGACTTCGACCTTCTGGTCGCCGGTCTGGGAGGCGAGGCCGGCGATGTCCTTGGCGGCGAGGCCGCGGAAGGCGAAGTCGACGTCTCCGCTTTCGAGGACCTTCTTGAGGGCGGCCTGGTCCTCGTTGAAGAACTTCATGGTGACGCCGCTGTTCTTCGGCTTGGCCTTGCCGCTGTAGCTGTCGTTGACGGAGAAGGCGGCGCTCTTGTCGTTGATGGAGTCCAGTGTGTAGACGCCGGAGCCGAAGGCCTTGCCGTCGGTGCGGAGCTTGTCCGCGGGGTACTGGGTGTGGTCGACGATGGAGCCGGCGCCGGAGGCGATCTTGCTGGGGAAGGTCGCGTCGGGGGTCTTGAGGTGGAAGACGACGGTCTTGTCGTCGGGGGTGTCGATGGTGCCGATCGACGCGAGCATGACGGCGGGGCCGTTCTCGTCGTTGATCTTGAGCGTGCGCTCGAAGGAGTACTTGACGTCCTTGGCGGTGAGGCTGTTGCCGTTGCTGAACTTCAGGCCGCCGCGCAGGGTGCACACGTAGGTCTTGCTCTCGCCGCCCTCGAAGCCGCAGGACTGCGCGGCGTCGGGTTCGGGGGTGGTGGCGCCCTTGGGGAAGCTGAGCAGGGACTGGAAGACGTTGTTGAAGAGCAGCCAGGAGCCGGGGTCGTAGCCCGAGGCGGGGTCGGTGGCCTTCACCTTGTCGGATATGCCCATGACGACGCCCTTGCCGCTGCCGGCGTTGGAGCCGTCCGTCGCACCGCAACCGCTCAGCAGCGCGGCGGCGGTGGCCGCTCCGAGCGGGGCGGCCAACCACTGGTTCCGTGTCTTCACGCGAACGTCCTTCTCAGTCTCACTGGCTCGTCTGGTTCTGTCTGGATCGTGTTCCGGTCCGCGGTGTGGTCGCGGGGCCGGGGGTGGGGCCTGGGGCGGGGGCCGGCTGTCGGGGTGTCAGCCGCTGACGCCGCGGCCGAGTTCCCACAGCTGGAGGTCGGCGATGGCGTTGACCGACCACTCCACTCCGGTGATGCCGTCACGGGCGGCGACGTACTGCTTGCCCTGCCACAGGGGCAGGACGGGTACGTCCTCGGCGACGATGTCCTGCATCTCGGCGATCGCCGGGCCGGCGGCGGCCCGGTCGACGGCTCGGCGCGATTCGGGGATGAGCTTGGTGCGCACCGTGGTGTTGGCGTACGGCGTGCCCAGGAAGTTGTCCTGCTCCAGGAAGGGGGCGAGGAAGTTGTCGGCGTCGGGGTAGTCGGGGAACCAGCCCAGGCCGTAGGCGGCGTATTCGCCCTTCTTCTGGGCGGGCCTGAAGGCGGCCCAGTCGGCTCCCTGGACGGTGATGTCGAAGAGCTGGGTGGAGTTCAGCTGGGTCTTGAGGGCTTCGAACTCGGCCGCGGTGCCGTCGCCGTAGTGGTCGTTGGTGTAGTTGAGCGTCAGCTTGACCGGGGTTTTGATCCCGGCGGCCTTCAGCAGGTCGGCGGCCTTGGCGGTGTTGGCTTCGCCGTACTTGTTGAAGAAGGAGTTGACGTGGCCGCTCACGCTGGTGGGGACCAGTGAGTACAGGGGCTGGGCGGACTTGCCGTAGACCTTGGCGATGAGGGCGTTGCGGTCGACGGCGGCGGCGAGGGCCTGGCGTACGGCCTTGTCCTTGACACCGGGGGCCTCGGTGTTGAAGCCGAGGTAGCGGATCTCCAGGCCGGGCATGGGGACGAGCTTGATGCCCTTGGGGGGCTTGGCGGAGAGCTCGGTGATCTGGGCGGGCGACAGGGTGCGGGAGACCATGTGGACGGTGCCGCGTTCCAGGGCCTTGCCCATGGCGTCGGAGTCGTCGAAGGCGCGCAGTTCGGCCTTGTCGTTCTGCATCTTCAGATCGCCGCGGTAGTTCGGGTTCTTGCTGAAGACGGCGCGGACGAGGCGGTTGCCCTTGACTTCGGCCTTCATCGTGTAGGGGCCGGAGCCGTCGACGGCGAAGCCCGCGCGGAGCTTCTTGGCGTCGTACTTCTTGGAGCTGACGATGCCGGCGGCGGGGGTGGAGAGTTTGTACGGGAAGGTGGCGTCGGCGGTCTTCAGGTGGAAGACGATGGTGTCGGCGCCCTTGGTTTCGATGGTGTCGATGGTCGAGAGCAGCGAGGAGGGGCCGTTCTCGTCCTTGATGGCGAGGACGCGCTCGATGGAGAACTTGACGTCCTGGGCGGTGAGCGGGTCTCCGCCGGCGAAGGTGAGGCCGGGGCGCAGGACGCAGCGGTAGCTCTCGTTGCCGGTGTCGGTGAAGCGGCAGTCGGAGGCTGCTTCGGGGACGGGCTTGCCGCCGCCGCGCGGGGTGTGCATCAGCGTCTGGACGGTCTGGCGGAGGATGTTCCAGGTGCCGGCGTCGTAGGCGTAGGCGGGGTCGAGCGGGGCGGGGGCGTAGTCGGCTGCCTCGAACCGGTCGGTGGTGCCGACGACGATCGCTCCGGATCCCGCTCCTGCGCCGCTGGTGCTGCCGCAGGCGGTCAGCGCGGGGGTGAGCAGTCCGGCGGCCGCCGTCAGCGCCATGGTCTTGCGGTTCATGCTGGAAGTACTCCCTCGACCCGGCACTTGTTCAAAGCTGGCGTTGAGGGCATCGCGACGGTCGCCCGTTCTGGGCGGAACGATCGGGCCGGTGTTGTGACGATCGGTCCACGCGGTTCCGGAACAGGGGTGTGTGTCCGGGACGGCTGAGGTGCGGCGCAGTGCCCGGACCGACATTAGTGGCCTGCGGAGGGGTGGCTTGAACCGTGTGGGGCGGGGGTGTTGTCGCTCCGTCGCGGGAGTTGACCGGGGGTGTGCGCGGGGCCGTGCGCAGATCGGTCAGGTGCTGATCAATGGGGACACAAGGGGTGGTGCGGGAGGGGGGCGCAGTGGTGCGAAGGGGGCTTTGTGGGTGACAAAGGTCACCTGGGGCAACTGTCCTGGGAGGGATGGAATTTCGGCCTCCGGGGAAGGGCGCGGGAGATCCGCCCGCGGGACCTCGGTCCTGGGGCGGATCGTCCGGCACGGAGCGTGCCCGGTCAGTTCAGCGGAGTGATGAGGGAGCGCAGGAAGGGCAGGTCGACGTCTTCGAGGGAGCCGACGATGGTGCGGCCGGGGGCGGGTGCGATCCGGCCCACGGAGGGGATGGCGACGACCCGGCAGCCGGCGGCTTCGGCGGCGGCTACGCCGGTGGCGGTGTCCTCGATGACGGCGCAGCGGGAGGGGTGGGCGCCGAGGGTGCGTGCGGCGAGGAGGTAGGGGTCGGGGTGTGGCTTGGTGCGCGGGACCTCGTCGCCGGCGACGGTCATGGTGAAGCGGTCGCGGCCGAGGGTGAGCAGGACCTGGTCGATGACGCGCCGGTGGGAGGCGGAGACCAGGGCGGTGGGGACGTTGTGCCGGGCCAGTTCGCTCAGGAGGCGTTCGGCGCCGGGCATGAGGGGGACGCGGTCGGCGATGCGGGCTTCGAAGCGCTCGTTGAGCAGGACGGTGAGCTCGGCGAGGCCGATGTCGGCTCCGGTGGATTCGATGAGGAAGCCGGCGCTGCGGGTCATGGGGCCGCCGACGACGATGTCCCGCCAGGATTCTTCGAGGCGGTGGCCGAGTTCGCCGAAGACGCCGACTTCGATCTCCCACCAGAATCCCTCGGTGTCGACGAGGGTGCCGTCCATGTCGAGCAGCACCGCCTGCAGGGCGTGTCCGTCGGCCGTACGGGCGACGGGGGCGGGGACTGTGCTCGTCATGCGCGCACCTTTCCGGGGGTCCGTTGGGGACGAGAAGGCCGGTCACCTCGCCTCCGGGGGCGTGCCCGGGGGAACAGGTGACCGGCCTGTATGGGACCGACTAGTGTACGCCGGTCCGTGGCGCCGTGCGTTGAATTACGTCTCAGCGGGCGTTGAAGTACTTGGCTTCGGGGTGGTGGATGACGATGGCGTCGGTGGACTGTTCGGGGTGGAGCTGGAATTCCTCGGAGAGGTGGACGCCGATGCGTTCGGGCTGGAGGAGGTCGGCGATCTTGGCGCGGTCCTCGAGGTCGGGGCAGGCTCCGTAGCCGAGGGAGAAGCGGGCGCCGCGGTACTTCAGGTCGAACATGTCCTCGACCTGGGCGGGGTCCTCGCCGCCGAAGCCGAGTTCGGCGCGGACGCGGGCGTGCCAGTACTCGGCCATGGCCTCGGCGAGCTGGACGGACAGTCCGTGGAGTTCGAGGTAGTCGCGGTAGGAGTCGGACTCGAAGAGTTTGGCGGTGGCTTCGCCGATCTTGGAGCCGACGGTGACGACCTGGAGGCCGACGACGTCGGTTTCGCCGGATTCTTCGGGGCGGAAGAAGTCGGCGAGGCACAGGCGGCGGCCGCGGCGCTGGCGCGGGAAGGTGAAGCGGGTCCGCTCGTTGCCGGCGTCGTCGAGGATGATCAGGTCCTCGCCCTTGGAGACGCAGGGGAAGTAGCCGTAGACGACGGCGGCTTCGAGGAGGTTTTCGGTGTGGAGCTTGTCGAGGAGGCCGCGCAGCCGGGGGCGGCCCTCGCTCTCGACGAGTTCCTCGTAGGTCGCTCCGCCGGCGCGGGCCTGCTTGAGTCCCCACTGGCCCTTGAAGAGGGCGCCTTCGTCGAGCCAGGAGGCGTAGTCCTTGAGCGGGATGCCCTTGACGACGCGGGTGCCCCAGAACGGCGGGGTGGGCACGGGGTTGTCGGTGGAGGTGTCGGATCGGCCGCCGGGCTCTTCCGGCTCCTCGATGAGGGCCTCGGTGGCGCGCTTCGCGACGCGGCGCTGCTTGAGTTCGGGGAGGGAGGCGCCGGGGACTCCGCGCTTGACGGCGATGAGGGCGTCCATGAGGCGCAGGCCCTCGAAGGCGTCGCGGGCGTAGCGGACCTCGCCCTCGTAGATTTCGTGGAGGTCCTGCTCGACGTAGGCCCTGGTCAGCGCGGCGCCGCCGAGGATGACGGGGTAGTCGGCGGCCAGCTTGCGCTGGTTGAGCTCCTCCAGGTTCTCCTTCATGATCACCGTGGACTTCACCAGCAGCCCGGACATGCCGATGACGTCGGCCCTGTGTTCCTGTGCGGCTTCCAGGATCGCGGAGACCGGCTGCTTGATGCCGATGTTGACGACGTTGTAGCCGTTGTTGGTCAGGATGATGTCGACGAGGTTCTTGCCGATGTCGTGGACGTCGCCGCGGACGGTGGCCAGCACGATGGTGCCCTTGCCCTCGTCGTCGCTCTTCTCCATGTGGGGTTCCAGGTGGGCCACCGCGGTCTTCATGACCTCGGCGGACTGGAGCACGAAGGGCAGCTGCATCTGCCCGGAGCCGAACAGTTCACCGACGACCTTCATGCCCTCCAGGAGGGTGTCGTTGACGATGTCGAGGGCGGGACGCGTCTGAAGGGCCTCGTCGAGGTCGGCGTCCAGGCCGTTCTTCTCACCGTCGATGATGCGGCGCTGCAGGCGCTCGTCCAGCGGCAGGGCCAAGAGCTCCTCGGCGCGGCCGGCCTTCATGGACTTGGTGTTGACGCCCTCGAAGAGGGCCATCAGCTTCTGCAGCGGGTCGTAGCCCTCGGCGCGCCGGTCGTAGATCAGGTCGAGGGCGGTGGTGACCTGCTCCTCGTCGAAGCGCGCGATCGGCAGGATCTTGGAGGCGTGGACGATCGCGGAGTCGAGTCCCGCCTTGACGCACTCGTCGAGGAAGACGGAGTTCAGGAGGACGCGGGCGGCCGGGTTCAGACCGAAGGAAATGTTCGACAGTCCGAGGGTCGTCTGGACGTCGGGGTGGCGGCGCTTGAGCTCGCGGATCGACTCGATCGTCGCGATCCCGTCCTTGCGGGACTCTTCCTGGCCGGTGCAGATGGTGAAGGTGAGGGTGTCGATGAGGATGTCCGACTCGAGGATCCCCCAGTTCCCGGTCAGGTCCTCGATGAGGCGTTCGGCGATGGCGACCTTGTGCTCGACGGTGCGGGCCTGGCCCTCCTCGTCGATGGTCAGCGCGATCAGCGCCGCCCCGTGCTCCTGGGCCAGGCGGGTGACCTTCGCGAAACGCGACTCGGGACCGTCACCGTCCTCGTAGTTGACCGAGTTGATGACGGCGCGGCCGCCGAGCTTCTCCAGACCCGCCTGCAGGACGGGGACTTCGGTGGAGTCCAGGACGATCGGCAGCGTCGAGGCCGTCGCGAAGCGTCCGGCGAGCTCCCGCATGTCGGCGACGCCGTCACGGCCGACGTAGTCCACGCACAGGTCGAGCATGTGCGCGCCCTCGCGGATCTGGTCGCGGACCATCTCCACGCAGTCGTCCCAGCGGGCTTCCAGCATCGCGTCACGGAACTTCTTCGACCCGTTCGCGTTGGTCCGCTCGCCGATCGCCATGTAGGAGACGTCCTGGCGGAAGGGGACGGTCTGGTAGAGCGAGGACGCGCCGGGCTCGGGGCGGGGCTCGCGCACGGCGGGGTTCAGGCCGCGGACCCGCTCGACGACCTGGCGCAGGTGCTCGGGGGTGGTGCCGCAGCAGCCGCCGACCAGGGAGAGGCCGTACTCGCGGACGAAGGTCTCCTGGGCGTCGGCGAGCTCGCTCGCGGAGAGCGGGTAGTGGGCGCCGTTCTTGCCCAGGACCGGCAGGCCGGCGTTGGGCATGCAGGAGAGCGGGATGCGGGAGTTGCGCGCGAGGTAGCGCAGGTGCTCGCTCATCTCGGCGGGGCCGGTGGCGCAGTTCAGGCCGATCATGTCGATGCCCAGGGGCTCCAGCGCGGTCAGCGCGGCGCCGATCTCCGAGCCGAGCAGCATCGTGCCGGTGGTTTCCACGGTCACGGAGCAGATCAGCGGGACGGACACACCGAGGGCCTCCATGGCACGGCGGGCACCCACGATGGACGACTTGGTCTGCAGCAGGTCCTGGGTGGTCTCCACGAGGAGCGCGTCGGCGCCGCCGGTGATCAGGCCTTCGGCGTTGATCTGGTAGGCGTCGCGAATGGTTCCGTAGTCGATGTGGCCCAGGGTCGGCAGCTTGGTGCCCGGTCCCATCGAGCCGAGGACCCAGCGCTGCTGCCCGGTGGAGGCGGTGAACTCGTCGGCGATCTCGCGGGCGATCCGGGCGCCGGCGAGCGACAGCTCGTGGTTGCGGTCGGCGATGTCGTACTCGGCCAGGGCCGCGAAGTTCGTACCGAACGTGTTCGTCTCGACGCAGTCCACACCCGCTGCGAAGTACTCGCGGTGCACGTTGGCCACGATGTCGGGACGGGTGACGTTGAGGATCTCGTTACAGCCCTCGAGCTGCTCGAAGTCTTCCATCGTGGGGTCCTGCGCCTGGAGCATCGTTCCCATGGCTCCGTCGGCGACGACCACACGAGACGCCAGCGCCTGGCGCAGGGCATCGGCCCGGGTCTGTGTATCAGCGGACTGGTTCGACAACGAGACCATGGTTGAGCTCCCTGGGATGCGACGGCTGTCGGCTTTGCACCCCCTCTGTGTCAAGGGTGCACGCGGCCAGGGTAACGGTGCTGGCCCGGCCCCGGTGAGGGCGTCCCACGTTGCGGACTGCATTCTGTGCCGGGGGACGGCGGCTTTCGGCCGGGGTGTCTTGGACGACTCGGGTAGGGAGACTTTCCCTCGTCATGCACGAAGTCGGCATCGACCGATAGTGTTCAGCATTGTCGAACTACGTCAGCAGGAGGCTGCGCGATGGCACGGAACATCCAGTCGCTCGAACGAGCCGCTGCGATGCTGCGACTCTTGGCGGGCGGCGAGCGCCGGCTGGGGCTCTCGGACGTGGCCTCCTCCCTCGGGCTGGCCAAGGGCACGGCGCACGGGATCCTGCGCACGCTGCAGGCCGAGGGTTTCGTGGAGCAGGACCCGGCTTCGGGCCGCTACCAGCTCGGCGCGGAGCTGCTGCGCCTGGGAAACAGCTATCTGGACGTCCACGAGCTGCGGGCGCGCGCCCTGGTGTGGACGGACGATCTGGCCCGTGCGAGCGGGGAGAGCGTGTACGTGGGGGTGCTGCACAAGAGCGGGGTGCTGATCATGCACCACGTGTTCCGGCCCGACGACAGCCGTCAGGTGCTGGAGGTGGGCGCCATGCAGCCACTGCACTCCACGGCCCTGGGCAAGGTGCTGTCCGCGTACGACCCGGTGGCGCACACGCAGGCCCACGAGGTGGAGCGGGAGGCGTTCACCCCCCGCACCGTCACCGACGGCACCGCCTTCGAGGGCGTCTTGGAGCTGACCCGGGCGCGCGGCTGGGCCAGTGACGTCGAGGAGACGTGGGACGGGCTCGCCTCGGTGGCAGCCCCCATCCACGACCGGCGCAGGATGCCGGTCGGCGCAGTGGCCGTCGCGGGCGCCGTGGAGCGGGTGTGCGGGGAGTCCGGGGAACCCCTGCCGTCGCTGGTGGCTTCCGTACGGGACTGCGCGCGGTCGGTTTCGCGCGATCTCGGGGCGGGCCGGTTCTGACCTTGGCCTGACGCCCCTCGCTCTGCCCTGACCACCCAAGAGCCACCCAAGAGCCACGCTTAAGTGGCATTAGGGTGGTTTTTGGCGTTTGATGATCACTCATTGGCGCAATTTGTTCGATCACACCGACCGGTAACGATCCGGTTCATTGGCCTGGTCAACCCTTGACGCCTGCTTCACCTGGGCGGAAAACTGCCGTTCATCGGTCGGCATTGCCGAACACCTACCGGCAATACGCGTTAGGGTGTGGCAAGGCCAAGGACCGGTGCAGCACTCACCGAGTGCGTGGGCCGTCGGAGGGACCCGGCGGCCGACCCCCCTGAACGACAAAGGAGTCGCGGGTGTCCAGCTCCGACATCTTCATCGGCGAGACCATAGGTACCGCCCTGCTCACCCTCCTCGGCGGTGGCGTGTGCGCCGCCCTGACGCTCAAGAGCTCCAAGGCTCGGGGCGCGGGCTGGCTCGCGATCACCTTCGGCTGGGGCTTCGCCGTCCTGATCGCCGCCTACGTCTCCGCGCCGCTCTCCGGCGCGCACCTCAACCCGGCGGTCACCGTCGGCATCGCCATCAAGGACGGCGCCTGGGGCGACGTGCCGGTCTACGTCGCCGGCCAGCTGCTCGGCGCCATGATCGGCTCGGTCCTGATGTGGCTCGCCTACTACGGCCAGTTCCAGGCGCACCTCGCCGACCCGGAGCACATCCGCGACGCCAAGCTCGGCCCCGAGGACCCGCACCCGCACGACGTGGCCGGCCCGGTGCTCGGGGTCTTCTCCACGGGCCCCGAGATCCGCAACGTCGTCCAGAACCTCACCACCGAGATCATCGGCACCGCCGTCCTGGTCCTGGCCATCCTGACCCAGGGCCTGCAGGACGACGGCAAGGGCCTCGGCGTCATCGGCGTCCTGATCACCTCGTTCGTGGTCGTCGGCATCGGCCTCTCGCTCGGCGGCCCGACCGGCTACGCCATCAACCCGGTCCGCGACCTCGGCCCGCGCATCGTCCACGCCCTGCTGCCCCTGCCCAACAAGGGCGGCTCGGACTGGAGCTACTCCTGGATCCCGGTCCTCGGCCCCCTCGCGGGCGCCGCGCTCGCCGGCGGTCTGTACAACATCGCGTTCGCCTGATCAGCAATCGGCACCACGGCACCATCCGCACCGCCATTCTGATTCCGCCTACTTCGACACCTGCCAGGAGCAGCCACCATGACCACGAGCACCGGCCCCTTCATCGCCGCGATCGACCAGGGCACCACCTCCTCCCGCTGCATCGTCTTCGACCGTGACGGCCGCATCGTCGCCGTCGACCAGAAGGAGCACGAGCAGATCTTCCCGAAGCCGGGCTGGGTCGAGCACGACGCCGCCGAGATCTGGACCAACGTCCAGGAGGTCGTCGCCGGGGCCATGGCCAAGGCCGCCCACGACAATCCGGGCTTCACTTCCGCCGACGTCAAGGCCGTCGGCATCACCAACCAGCGCGAGACCACCCTGCTGTGGGACCGCCACACCGGCGAGCCGGTCCACAACGCGCTGGTCTGGCAGGACACCCGCACCGACGCCCTGTGCAAGGAGCTCGGCCGGAACGTCGGCCAGGACCGCTTCCGCCGCGAGACCGGCCTGCCGCTGGCGAGCTACTTCGCCGGCCCCAAGGTGCGCTGGCTGCTCGACAACGTCGAGGGCCTGCGCGAGCGCGCCGCGGCTGGGGACATCCTCTTCGGCACCATGGACTCCTGGGTCATCTGGAACCTCACCGGCGGCGCCCAGGGCGGTGTGCACGTCACCGACGTCACCAACGCCTCGCGCACCATGCTGATGAACCTGCACACCCTGGCCTGGGACGAGAAGATCGCCGAGTCCATGGACGTGCCGCTGGGCGTCCTGCCGGAGATCAAGTCCTCCGCCGAGGTCTACGGCCACGTCAAGGAGGGCGTCCTCGCCGGCGTCCCGGTCGCCTCGGCGCTCGGCGACCAGCAGGCCGCGCTGTTCGGCCAGACCTGTTTCGCCGAGGGCGAGGCGAAGTCCACGTACGGCACCGGAACGTTCATGCTGATGAACACCGGCGACAAGATCATCAACTCCTACAGCGGCCTGCTGACCACCGTCGGCTACCAGATCGGCGACCAGAAGCCGGTCTACGCGCTGGAGGGCTCCATCGCCGTCACCGGCTCGCTCGTCCAGTGGATGCGCGACCAGATGGGCATGATCAAGACCGCGGCCGAGATCGAGACCCTGGCCTCCTCCGTCGAGGACAACGGCGGCGCCTACTTCGTGCCCGCCTTCTCCGGCCTGTTCGCCCCGTACTGGCGCTCCGACGCCCGCGGTGTGATCGCCGGCCTCACCCGGTACGTCACCAAGGCGCACATCGCCCGTGCCGTCCTGGAGGCCACCGCCTGGCAGACCCGCGAGATCACCGACGCCATGACCAAGGACTCGGGCGTCGAGCTCGCGGCCCTCAAGGTCGACGGCGGCATGACCTCCAACAACCTGCTGATGCAGACGCTCTCCGACTTCGTGGACGCCCCCGTGGTGCGCCCGATGGTCGCCGAGACCACCTGCCTCGGCGCCGCCTACGCCGCCGGCCTGGCCGTCGGCTTCTGGCCCGACACCGACGCCCTGCGCGCCAACTGGCGCCGTGCGGCGGAGTGGACCCCGCGGATGCCCGCCGAGCAGCGGGAGCGCGAGTACAAGAGCTGGCTCAAGGCCGTGGAGCGCTCCATGGGCTGGGTCGACGACGAAGACGCCAGCTGACCGCACGGCCGGCGCAATTCGACGAGCAAGTAGGAGTCAACGGATATGAGCACCCTGCAGAGCGTTCCCACCCTGGGTACGCACCCGACCGCCGGCTCGAACGCGAGCCGCGCCGAGACCCGTGAGCAGCTGGCGAAGGCCACGTACGACCTGCTGGTCATCGGCGGTGGCATCCTGGGCACCTCGGTGGCCTGGCACGCCGCGCAGTCGGGTCTGCGGGTCGCCATGGTGGACGCCGGCGACTTCGCCGGCGCCACCTCCTCGGCCTCCTCCAAGCTCGTCCACGGCGGCCTGCGCTACCTGCAGACCGGTTCGGTCAAGCTGGTCGCCGAGAACCACCACGAGCGCCGGGTGCTGGCCAAGGACGTGGCCCCGCACCTGGTCAACCCGCTCACCTTCTACCTCCCCGTGTACAAGGGCGGTCCGGTGGGCGCGGCGAAGCTGGGCGCGGGCGTGTTCGCGTACTCGGCTCTGTCGGCCTTCGGCGACGGCATGGGCAAGATCATTTCTCCGGCCCGTGCCGCCGCCGACAACCCGGGTCTGAAGACGGACAACCTCAAGGCCGTGGCCGTCTACTACGACCACCAGATGAACGACTCGCGCGTCGCCGTCATGACGGTCCGCGCGGCCGTCGAGTCGGGCGCGGTCGTCCTGAACCACGCCGAGGTCACCGGGCTGCGGATGACGCGCGGCCGGGTGTCGGGCGCCGAGCTCAAGGACCGCCTGGACGGCACCGAGTTCGGGGTGGACGCCCGTGTCGTGCTGAACGCCACCGGCCCGTGGGTGGACCACCTGCGGCGCATGGAGGACAAGCACTCCATGCCGTCTATCCGTCTCTCCAAGGGCGCGCACATCGTGATGAAGCGCAAGTCGCCGTGGAAGGCCGCCATGGCCACCCCGATCGACAAGTACCGCATCACCTTCGCCCTGCCGTGGGAGGACCAGCTCCTGCTGGGCACCACGGACGAGGTGTACGAGGGCGACCCGGCGGACGTGCGGGCCACCGAGGGCGACATCCAGCAGATCCTGGACGAGGCGGCCTTCTCGGTGAAGGACGCCGATCTGGACCGCTCGCTGATGACGTACGCCTTCGCGGGCCTGCGCGTGCTGCCCGGCGGCCCGGGCGGGGTGGAGAAGGCCAAGCGCGAGACGGTCGTCTCCGAGGGCGCGGGCGGCATGCTGTCGGTGGCCGGCGGCAAGTGGACCACGTACCGGCACATCGGCCGCGTGGTCATGGACAAGCTGGCCAAGCTTCCGGGCAGCCCGCTGACCGAGGACATGGAGCCGGTGAAGTCCCTCGTACGCCGGATCGCGCTGCCCGGTGTCGCCAACCCGAACGCGGTGGCGCACCGGCTGCTCGTGGACCGCGAGCCGGGCTCCCGGATGGACCCGCTGACCGCGCGCCACCTGGCCTCGCACTACGGCTCGCTCGCCTTCGACATCGCGCGGATCGCGAACGAGGACCCGGCGCTGGCCGAGCGCATCCACCCGGACGGTCCGGAGATCTGGGCGCAGGTCGCCTACGCCCGGGACAACGAGTGGGCCCAGACGGCGGACGACGTGCTGCGCCGCCGTACGACGGTGACGGTCCGCGGTCTGGACAGCGCCGAAGTGCGCGGACGGGTCGAGGAGATGCTGGCGCGCAAGGCCTAAGCGGTGGCGTGAACGGGCAGAGGGGCGGTTCCAGGGGGAACCGCCCCTCTGTCGTGGGCTGTGGCCGGTGCCTCATCAAGGCTTAGGCTGACCCACGTACACAAGGGAACTTCGGAAGGAGACCTGGGTGATCGAGCTTGAGGGCGTGCCCGAGCTGATCGACCCGGTCATGGTGGCCGCGTTCGAGGGCTGGAACGACGCGGGTGACGCGGCCTCCGGTGCGGTCGCACACCTGGACCGGGAGTGGAAGGGCGAGGTCTTCGCGGCTCTGGACGCCGAGGACTACTACGACTTCCAGGTCAACCGGCCGACGGTGTGGCTGGACAACGGGGTCCGCAAGATCACGTGGCCGACGACCCGGCTGTCGGTGGTCCGGATCGGCGGGACCAAACCGCGCGACCTGGTCTTGGTGCGGGGCATCGAACCGTCCATGCGGTGGCGTTCGTTCTGCAACGAGATCCTGGGCTTCGCCCATGAGCTGGGCGTGGAGATGGTCGTCATCCTGGGGGCGCTGCTGGGCGACACCCCGCACACCCGCCCGGTGCCGGTCAGCGGGGTGACCTCGGACGCCGATCTGGCGCGGACGATGGACCTGGAGGAGACCAAGTACGAGGGCCCGACCGGGATCGTGGGCATCCTCCAGGAGGCCTGCACCCATGCCGGGGTGCCGGCGGTGTCCCTGTGGGCGGCGGTGCCGCACTACGTGTCCCAGCCGCCGAACCCGAAGGCGACCCTCGCGCTGCTCAACCGGCTGGAGGATCTGATCGACATCCGGATCCCGCTGGGCGAACTCCCCGAGGACGCGCGGGCGTGGCAGCTCGGCGTGGACCAACTGGCGGCCGAGGACAGCGAGGTGGCGGAGTACGTCCAGACGCTGGAGGAGGCGCGGGACACGGCGGACCTGCCGGAGGCTTCGGGGGATGCCATTGCCCGGGAGTTCGAGCGGTACCTGCGGCGGCGGGATCCTTCCGCGGGCGCGGAGCCGGGTGACGGGTCGTACCTGCGGGACACCTCGGGTGGTCTGCCTCGGCCGCCGAAGCGGAAGCCGGAGCCTTCGGGGGACGAGCCCTCGGCCCCTCCTGCGACCGCGCCGGACGAGGAAGACACGCCCCCGGAGGCGTAGCCGGGTGGAGGGGCGGGGCGGGGAGTTTTCTCCCCGCCCCGCCCTTTCGCCGTTTCCCGGGGCTCCGCCCCGGACCCCGCTCCTCAAACGCCGGGGGGGCTGGAATTGCCCTACGGGCACATCCAGCCCCCCCGGCTACGGCGCCGCAGGTGCTACAGGGCCACGCCCAGCAGGGCGTCCACCGTGCGCGAGACCAGGCCGGGGGCCGACTCGTCGTCGCCGTCCGTGGCGATCTGGAGCTCGACCCAGCGGTCCACCGCCGCGAGAGCGGCAGGCGCGTCCAGGTCGTTGGCGAGGGCCTCGCGGACCTCGTCGACCAGGGCGTCCGCCGCGATGCCGTCGGGGCGGGAGACGGCCGCGCGCCAGCGCTCCAGGCGGGCCACCGCCTCCGCGAGGACCGCGTCGGTCCACTCCCAGTCGGCGCGGTAGTGGTGCGAGAGCAGGGCCAGGCGGATGGCCGCCGGGTCCACGCCCGCCCGCCGCAGGGCCGATACGAAGACCAGGTTGCCCTTGGACTTCGACATCTTCTCGCCGTGCAGCGCGACCATCCCGGCGTGTACGTACGCCTTGGCCATCGGGAACTCGCCCGTCAGGACCTGGGCGTGCGAAGCGCCCATCTCGTGGTGGGGGAAGGCCAGGTCGGAGCCGCCGCCCTGGATGTCGAAGCTCATGCCCAGGTGGTCCAGGGCGATGGCCACGCACTCGATGTGCCAGCCGGGCCGGCCCCGGCCCAGCGAGCCGCCGTCCCAGCTCGGCTCGCCCGGGCGGGCGGCCATCCACAGCATCGGGTCGAGCGGGTTCTTCTTGCCCGCCCGGTCCGGGTCGCCGCCCCGTTCGGCCGACAGCAGCCGCATCGCCTCGGCGTCCAGGTTGGACACCTTGCCGAAGTTCGGGTCGGACTCCACCGAGAAGTAGACGTCGCCGTCCAGCTCGTAGGCGGCGCCCGCGTCCCGCAGCCGCTCGACCAGCGGCACGATGCCCGGTATGGCCTCGACGGCGCCGATGTAGTGCTGCGGAGGCAGCATCCGCAGGGCGGTCATGTCCTCGCGGAAGAGAGCCGTCTCGCGTTCGGCGAGCTCGGTCCAGTCCTGGTTGTCGCGCAGCGCACGCGCCAGCAGTGGATCGTCGACGTCCGTGACGTTCTGGACGTAGATGACCTGCCGCTTGGTGTCGAGCCACACGCGCTGCACGAGGTCGAACGCGTTGTAGGTCGCCGCGTGACCGATGTGCGTCGCGTCGTACGGGGTGATCCCGCAGACGTAGATACGGGCGACGGGACCGGGGGCGAGGGTGATCGTCCCTTGGGTCGCGGTGTCGTGGATCTGGAGGTCGCGGCCCTTGCCAGGCAGGGCGGGGACCTCAGAAGCGGGCCAGGCATGCATGACTCGAGACTAACCGGACGGGTGTTCCTCAAACGAACCGGACCTGCACTGTTGTCCGGATCGGCACTCTTGCGCCACGGCTGGTTCTGTGCGTTCGTCCCGCTGCGGGCCGCGGCCCGGTCAGACGGGCGGCCACGGGATCGCGGGCCACTGCCCCGAGGGCTGCGGATGCCTCCCGGTGCGCAGCAGCAGGGCCACGCGGGCCCGTACGGCGGCCAGCTCGGCGGTGGTGACCAGTTCGGCCAGCCGGGTGGCGAGGGGCTGCCCGGCGGCCAGCGCGGCCCCCAGGGCGGTCAGGACGGACTCCGCCTCCCCGGTCAGCGGCTCCCCTGCCCAGCCCCACAGGAGGGTGCGCAGCTTGTCCTCGGTGTGGAAGGTCACGCCGTGGTCGATGCCGTAGAGCCGTCCGTCGGGAGCGGGCAGCAGGTGGCCGCCCTTGCGGTCGCCGTTGTTGATCACGGCGTCGAGGACGGACATCCGGCGCAGCCGTTCGTCGTCGGCGTGCACGAGGAGCGCGGTGCGGCCCTCGCCGACTTCGGCGAAGGCGACCGGCTTCCAGCCCTCCCCGGCCTCCTCGCCGTCCACGAGCGCGAGGAGTTCCGCCTCCGGGGACTCCCCCGTCTCGATCCACTGCTGGACCATGCCCTCGCCGTACGGTCCGTCGCGCAGGACGGTCGGGGGCACCAGCCCCCAGCCGGTGGCCTCGGAGACCAGGTAGGCGGCGACCTCGCGCTGGGCGAGGTTGCCGTCGGGGAAGTCCCACAGCGGGCGCTCGCCCTTGACCGGCTTGTACACGCAGTCGGTGCTCACGCCCCCGTGGGTGACCGTGCACCGCAGGACGGCGTTGGACGCCTCCCGGATCCGGCCGACGACGGTGAGCTCCCCGTGGGCCAGCAGTGCTTCCCGTTCCGTCGTTCCCCCCGTGGTGTTCACGCCTGGCGCCGGTAGCCGTTCTGGCGCGGGCAGACGTGCCCTTCGGGGTCCAGCGGAAGGCTGCACAGCGGGCAGGGCGGCCGGCCCGCGTTGACCACGTCCAGGGCCCGCTTGGTGAAGGCCCGGGCCTGGGCGCCGGTGAGGCGGACGCGCAGCATCGGCGGCCCGTTCTCCTCGTCCTGGAGGAGCCGCTCCTCCGCCTCGGCGAGGTCCTCCTCCGAGTCGGCGTCGAGCTCCACCAGGGCCTGCGCCTCGACGATCATGCGCTGGTCCTCGCCGTCCCAGGCCAGGGCCATGGTCCCGACGCGGAACTCCTCCTCGACGGGAACGTCCAGGGGGGCGGTGTCGGTCGCCTCTGCGGGGGCCACGGCCGGGACGGGGGCATTGCCCCCGGTGCGCCGTACGACCTCGTCCAGCAGCTCTTCCATCCGCTCCGCGAGCGCCGCCACCTGGGTCTTCTCCAGGGAGACGGAGGTGACGCGGGGGCCGGTGGAGGCCTGCAGGAAGAACGTACGGCGTCCAGGCAGGCCGACCGTGCCGGCCACGAAACGGTCCGGCGGGTCGTAGAGGAACACCTGACGGGGCACGTCCAGTCTCCAAGCGTCCGGGGATGCCCCCAGACGGAGTCTGGGGGAGGCAGGGGCAGGGCTGCGCCCATGGGTTGGCCCGTCCACCCTACTGCGCCGTTCGATCACACCGCGCCCGCACCGCCCCCTACGACCGCCTCGCCGCCCGCTTCCGCGGCGTCCTGGGCCGCGGCGCCGTCCGGCGAGTCCGCTTCGCGGGGTGCGAAGGAGGCGAAGTCGCCGGTGTCGCCGAGGCGGAGCAGGAAGGGCCGGGTCGGCGTGTAGCGGATCGCGGTGACCGAACAGGGGTCGACGTGGATCCGCTGGAAGAGGTCCAGGTGCATGCCGAGGGCGTCCGCGACGAGGGACTTGATGATGTCGCCGTGCGAGCACATCAGGAACACGGCGTCCGTGCCGTGCTCCTCCTCGATCCGCGCGTTCCAGTCGCGGACGGCGTCCACGGCGCGGGCCTGCATGGCCCGCATGGACTCGCCGCCGGGGAAGGCGGCGGCCGAGGGGTGCTGCTGGACGACGCGCATCAGCGGTTCTTCGGACAGCTCGGAGAGTTTGCGGCCCGACCAGTCGCCGTAGTGGCACTCGCCGATCCGCTCGTCGGTGTGCAGCGCGAGACCGGGCCGGGCCGCCAGCAGCGGCGCGAGGGTTTCGGCGCACCGCTCCAGCGGGCTGGTGACGGCGGCGGCGAGGGGCACCGCGGCGAGCCGCCCGGGCAGCGCGGCGGCCTGTGCGGCTCCGTGCTCGTCGAGGGTCACCCCCGGGGTCCATCCGGCGAGCAGCCCTGCGGTGTTGGCGGTGGACCGCCCGTGTCGTACGAGGATCAGCGTGGCCATGGCAGAAGGGTATGCGGTGCCGTCGGTGTGCGGACGGGGCCCGGGCAGGGAACAATGCGCGGGTGATTGTGGACTGCGCCATGTACCGCGACGGCCGCCGCTCCGAGGCGCCGGACGACTTCTCCGACGCCCTCGACGAGGCACGGGCGACCGGTGACGCCTTCCTCTGGGTGGGCATGCACGAGCCGACGGAGAAGGAGTTCGAGCACGTCAGCCAGGAGTTCGGACTGCACCCGCTGGCGGTGGAGGACGCGCTGACCGCGCACCAGCGGCCGAAGATGGAGGTCTACGACGATTCGCTCTTCGTGGTCCTGAAACCAGTGATGTACGACGACGCCTCGGACACGGTGACCACGGTCGAGCTGATGGTGTTCGTCGGCGACTCCTTCGTGGTCACGGTCCGGCACGGCGAGGGGGCCGCGCTGGCCGCCGTGCGCCACCGGCTGGAGCAGGATCCCGAGGTGCTCAAGCACGGCCCCACGGCGGTGCTGTACGCGGTCGCGGACGCGGTGGTGGACCACTACATCGAGGTGGCCGCCGAGCTCCAGGCGGATCTGGAGGAGCTGGAGGCGGAGGTCTTCTCGCCGAATCCCGCGGACAGCAAGAACACCGCGGCCCGGATCTACGGGTTCAAGCGGCAGGTCCTGGAGTTCCGCCGGGCCACGAGCCCGCTGCTCCAGCCGATGGACCGGCTCGCCTTCGGGAACGTGCCCTTCGTGCACGAGCACGCCCAGCCGTTCTTCCGCGACGTCGCCGACCACTTGACGAAGGCGAACGAGTACATCGAGGGCCTGGACCGGCTGCTCTCGGACGCGCTGGCCGCGCACCTGGCGCAGATGGGCGTCCGGCAGAACGACGACATGCGCAAGATCTCCGCCTGGGCGGCCATGGCCGCGGTCCCCACCATGGTGGCGGGGATCTACGGGATGAACTTCGAGCACATGCCGGAGCTCACGCACCGCTGGGGCTATCCGCTGGTGCTGCTGGTGATGGTGGTCACGTGCCTGGGCCTGCACCGGATGTTCAAGCGCCGCGGCTGGCTCTAGGCCGCCTCTTTCGGAACGTGCCCGGCCGGTCAGGCGAACTCGGGCGTCGCGGCGCCGCCGAGGGCGTCCCGCCGCTCCGGCATGCGCAGGTCGATCATCCGGTGCCAGCCGCCGAACCGCTCGTACGCGTACATCCCGCGGATCCCGGCGGCGAGCAGGGCCGCCTTCGGGGCGGGCCAGCGCAGCAGCCGGCCCATGTGGTCCATGACGGCGAGGCTGACGTCGCGGTAGACGGCGATCTCCGCGAGGGCGCTCTCGCGCAGGACCCGGTGGATGACCGGACCGTGGCCCTCGCTGGCGAGGCGCAGCAACTCCTCGTGGCAGTAGGAGAGGTGGTTGTCCTCGTCGTGGCTGATCATGCGGACGGCCCGGCCGACCTCGGGGTGGTCGCCGAAGTACGTGACCAGCATGACCATCTGGTCGGCGGCGCGCTGTTCGGTGACCCGGCTGTGCGCCAGGTACACGACGATGTCCTCCTCGGTCAGGGGCTCGTCGCGGCGGAGCTTCTCGTGCGCGAGGCCGATGCCGCGCCGCTCCAGCAGCATCGTGTAGTCGGTCTCGGGCGGGACCGGGACGGGCGGCAGGCCGCGCTTGCGCAGCAGGGCGTTGAAGATCCGGCCGTGTTTGTCCTCGTCGGCGCCGTGCCGGGTGATCTTGGGCGCGAAGTCGCGCATGCCGTCGGGGACCAGGGCCGCGATCCGGGCGTTCTCCCAGCCGCCCTGGGACTCCCCGCTGGCGGCGATGGAGCAGAACAGCTGGAAGGAGTCGTCGTTCTCGACGATCTCCTGGAACAGGCTGCGGGCAGAGAGCATGCTCCGAGTCAAACTCGGCCCGCCCGGGCGGGCAACCCGCGGGGCGCGGTACTCGTCCGAATGAACGATGCTCCGAGATGGCCCCCGCGCGTAACCCGCGGGCCGCCCGGCGCGTTGTTGGCGGTGTCGGCCGTGGCGGGGAAGACCCCCCGAGCCCCCACCACGGCCGCAGGCTTCTCGTTCTCCACGCCGCCCCCCGCACTGCTCCGCGGGCTTCGGGCGGCTGCGCCGTACTCCGTCCGGCGGCGGTCAGGCCAGGCCGGCCAGCTCCATGGCCTCGACGCCGGCGCGCAGGGCGGCGGTCCGCTCCTCCAGGGTGAAGCCGGCCGGGGCGAGCGTCAGGGTGGTGACCCCGGCCTCGGCGTAGGCCCGCATCCCGTCGGCGATGCGCTCCACCGGGCCCAGCAGGGTGGTGGAGTCGATCAGCGAGTGCGGGACCGCGGCAGCGGCGCCCTGCTTGTCGCCGGCCAGGTACTTGTCCTGGATCTCGGCGGCTTCCTTCTCGTAGCCCATGCGCTGGGCGAGCTGGTTGTAGAAGTTCTGCTTGCGGCTGCCCATGCCGCCCACGTACAGGGCGGTGTACGGGCGGAACATGTCCGCGAGTCCGGCCACGTCCTCGCCGAGGGCGAGCGGCACGGTCGGGCAGACGTCGAAGCCGTCCATCGTCAGCCCGGCCTTCTCGCGGCCCGCCCGGATGTGGGTGAGGGCGGTGGCCTCCAGGTGCTCGGCGGCCGGGAAGATCAGCAGGGCGCCGTCGGCGATCTCGCCGGTCTGTTCGAGGTTCTTGGGCCCGATGGCGGCGATGTAGAGCGGGATGTGCTCGCGCTCGGGGTGCACGGTCAGCTTGAGCGGCTTGCCCGGCCCGCCGGGCAGCGGCAGGGTCCAGTGCTCGCCCTCGTAGGACAGCCGCTCGCGGGTCATCGCCTTGCGGACGATCTCCACGTACTCGCGGGTCCGCGCGAGCGGCTTGTCGAACTTGACGCCGTACCAGCCCTCGGAGACCTGGGGTCCGGAGACCCCGAGGCCGAGCCGGAAGCGGCCCTTGGTGAGGGAGTCGAGGGTGGCGGCCGTCATGGCCGTCATCGCGGGCTGGCGGGCTGGGATCTGCAGGATGGCGGAGCCCACGTCGATGCGCTCGGTCTGGGCGGCGACCCAGGCGAGCACGGTCGGGGCGTCGGATCCGTAGGCCTCCGCGGCCCAGCAGACGTCGTAGCCGAGGCGGTCGGCCTCCTGCGCGACGGCCAGGTTGTCGGCGTCCATGCCAGCGCCCCAGTAGCCGAGATTGATGCCGAGCCGCATGTGTCGTCCCCTTGCCTGTTTACCGATCAGTAACGTGGGTCTGCGGGGACTGTAGCGCGCCCGGGCGCCCCGCGTCAGCGCCGCAGTAGTCTCAGCGCTCATGGAGCAGAGGCATCTCGGCCGCACCGGACTGCGCGTCTCCCGGCTCGGTCTCGGCACACTGACCTGGGGCCGGTCGGCGGACGGACCGGACGAGGCGGAAGCGGCCGCGCAGTTGAAGACGTTCTGGAACGCGGGCGGCACGCTCGTGGACACCGCCGACGTGTACGGGGGCGGGGAAGCGGAGTACCTCCTCGGGCAGTTGATCGGTTCCGTCGTCCCGCGGCGGGACCTGGTGGTCGCGACGAAGGCCGGTGGTGTCGCGGACCCGGACCGCCGCTTCGACGCCTCGCGCGGTCACCTCCTCGCCGCCCTGGACGACTCCCTGGCCCGTCTGGACACGGACTACGTCGACCTCTGGCAGGTCCACGCCTTCGACCCCTGGACCCCGCTGGAGGAGACCCTCCAGGCGCTGGACATCGCGGTGAGCAGCGGCCGGGCGCGGTACGCGGGCGTGTCGAACTTCAGCGGGTGGCAGCTCGCGAAGGCGGCGACCTGGCAGCTCGCGGCGCCGGGGGTACGGACCCGGCTGGCGTCCACGCAGATGGAGTACTCGCTGCTCCAGCGCGGGGTGGAACGGGAGGTGGTCCCGGCCGCGCTGGACCTGGGGGTCTCCCTCCTGCCCTCCTCCCCGCTGGGCCGGGGCGTCCTGACCGGCAAGTACCGGGCGGGCACCCCGGCGGACTCCCGGGGCGCCTCGGAGACCCTGGCCGCTTTCGTGGACCCTTACCTGGACGAGCCGGCGAGCCGGATCGTGGACGCGGTGGCGACGGCCGCCCACGGCCTGGCGGTCACCCCGCTCCAGGTGGCCCTGGCCTGGGTCCGGGACCGCCCCGGGGTGGCCGCGCCGATCATCGGCGCGCGAACGTCGGCGCAGCTCGGGGCCGCCCTGTCGGTGGAGGCCCTTAGTCTTCCGGTGGAGATCCGCCAAGCGCTGGACGACGTCTCGGCGCCCGTCCACCGCTACCCCGATCAGGACTGGAGCACCTTGTGAGCGACACCGCCGCCGACGCCGCTGCCGCGGAGGACCCGGCCACGGCCGAGGCCGCTGCCCCGGAGGACCCGGCGACGCCCCCGGCCGCCACGCAAGACCCGGCCGACGGTGACGCTCCGGGCGAAGCCGGGCCCGCGGTGGCGGAGCCTGCGCCGGCCGTCGGCCACGACGGCTCCGACGAGGCCGAGCCCGCCGAGGCCGCCGAGGCCGCCGAGGCCGGGGCCGCCGGGGCCGAGGCCCCGGTGGACGGCTCCGGCGAAGCGCCGGACGAGGGGGCGGGGGACAGCCCCGCGGGGCCCGCGACCGGCACCGGTGCCACGGAGGCCACCGCGGCCGCCGAAGCCGTGCCCCAGCTCAGCGAAGCCGCGGCCGAACTGGCCGCGCAGAAGATCGAGCGGGAGCGCATCGCCCGCCGCAAGGCGGAGCGCGAAGCCCCCGTGGAGGCCGGCGCCAAGCTCAGCGGCACGGCCGCCGACCTGCTGGCCGCCGTACGGGCCGTGGAGGGCGGCGGCAAGCCCCCCGCCGCGTTCGACGCGCCCCCGGCGCCCCGCAGGCCGGAGCCCGCCACCGCGCCCGCCCCGGCGCGCACGCCCGCACCCGCGCCGCGGGCTCACGCCGCTCCCTCCCCCGACGCCGTCCAGGCGATCCGCGCCGTGCTGGCCAAGGGCGGGGCCCCCGAGGCCCTCGCCCCGCAGACCGCCGCCGCCCTCGGCGAGGACGCCGCCGCGCAGCTCGCCGAGTCCCCCTGGCGGCTGCTGGCCGTCGCGGGGGTCCGCCCGACCCAGGCCGACGGCTTCGCCCGCGCCCTGCTCGGCGCCGAGGCGACCGGCCCCGGCGACGAGCGGCGGTCCGCCGCCCTGGTGGGGTGGCTGCTGGCGCAGGCCGCAGCCAAGGGCCACACCGTGCTGGAGGCCCCCACCCTGGAGTCCGCACTCGCCCAGTACGGCGTGCCGGACCCCGCGGAGGCCCTGGAGGCGGCCGTCGGCGAGGGGGCCGTGCTGGCCTTCGAGGAGCCGGTCGGGCCTCCCGTCGGTGAGGATGAGGAGCAGCCTGTACGGATCCTCGTGGGCCTGGAGGGCTCCGCCATGGCCGAGGAGAGCCTCGCGGAGGGCCTGGCCCGGCTCGCCAACACCTTCACGGACCCCGCCGACTGGGACAAGGCCGCCACCGGCCCCGGCGCCGAGCTGATCCGCGCCGCCGCCGGGCACGGGCTGCTCACCCACACCGGTGGTGAGGCCGCCCGTGCCGAACCCCGCGCACTGCTCGCCGCCGCCCGGGAGTTCGGCCTGCGGGCCTGCCTGGCCGCGCACGCCCCGGCCGAGGACGCCGTCACCGTCGCGGGCCTGCTGGCCGGCGCCGAGGGCCCGGGGCGGAACGCGGACGGGCAGTTCGCGCTGGACCTGCTCATCGTCCTGGACGCCCCGCAGTTGGACGTGGAGACGGCCGCGGCTCTGGTGGAGTCCGTCCCCGACGGGGCCCGCCTGGTGCTGTCCGGCGACCCCGCGGTGCTGGGCTCCGCCGGTCCCGGCCGGGTCTTCGCCGATGTGCTCGCGGCCCGCGCCTGCCCGCAGCTCGTCTCCCGGTTCCCGGACCCGGGCCCGATCGGCGAGCTGGTCTCGGGGATCGGGGCCGGGGAGCTGAACCAGGTCGACGCCCCCGGCAAGGAAGTCGTCATCGTGCCGGTCCGCGACGCCGGGGATGCGGTGCACCGCACCGTCCAGCTGGTGGCCGAGTCGGTGCCCCGCGCCTTCGGGATCCCGGCGGACGCCGTCCAGGTGATCACCCCGGGGCACGGCGGCCCGGCGGGCACCCGCGCGCTCAACGCGGCCCTCAAGGAGCGGCTGAACCCGGGCCCCGGCCGGTTCGGCGGCTTCGACCCCGGTGACCGGGTGGTCCACGTGCCCTCCGCCGGGCGGGCGCTGCCGGCCCGGGTGGTGTCGGCCGACGCCCAGGGGCTGCACCTGGCCGGAGCCGCGGGCGCGCGGATCGTCGTACCGAAGGAGCGGGTGGAGGCGCAGGTGCGGCACGGCTGGGCGGTGACGGCGCACCAGGCCGTCGGCTCGCGCTGGCCCGCGGCCGTCGTCGTGCTGCCCGGCGACGCGGCCCAGGCCCTGTCGCGGGACTGGGTGTACACGGCGTTCGGGCGGGCCGAGCGGCACCTTTCGGTGGTGCACGGGGTGGACCAGGCGCTCCCGCACGCGGTCGCCGAGGTCCCGGCGAAGCCCCGTACGACCCGGCTGGCGGGTCTGCTGCGGGCGCTCGTGGCCTCGGCGTCGGCGCAGCCCCAGTAGCGGACGCACCGCGGCCCCCGTCCCGGTGGGACGGGGGCCGCGGTGCGTTCTCCGTAGGGGCGTCGCGCGGGGCCGGTTCAGGCCGGGGTCAGACCCCGCTCGGCCGGCTCGCCGTCCTCGGCGTCGTCCTCGTCGTCACCTTCGTCGTCCTCGTCGAAGACGGAGCTGACGTCGAACCGGTGCATCACGTCCTGCGGATCGATGTGCGCGAAGGGCGTACCGAGCCACTCCCCCGGTTCCGCGACCTCCTCCACAGCGGCGATCCACAGCGTGGAATCCCCCTCCTCCAGCCCGAAGTCCTTCGCACGGGAGGCGATTTCATCCGGCTCGTACTCGCCGAAGAGCACGCCGAGCGCGTCGGCGGTGCCGCCGTCGTGGGCGAGTTCGGCCTCGCGGTCGTGCGCGACGACGCGTTCGGCCTGGGCGATCAGGCGCGCCGGCTCGACGACGGCGTAGTCCCGGCGGATGAGCACGCTGAAGGCGGCGGGTTCGGCGGGCCCGGTGTACGGGAGGCCGTCCTCGGGCGTGGGAATCTCGAACGGGGTGACCTCGTCGTAGCGGTCGTAGAGGAGCTCGTCGTACTCCTCGGCGGCGGCGGCGAGTTCGTTGAACGCGGCGTAGACGTCCGGATCATCGTCCCCGATCCTGCTCTCGACCGCGGCGAGGTGACGGTCGAGCGCGGCCTTGACCGCCTCGGCGGCGGCGCGGACCTCGGCAACAGTGGGCAGAGCGGCATCAGACATAGTGCAGACGCTATCCGTAGCGGGGCTCTCGCGGCACAATAGATGCGATGCCGGAATACGAATTTGTCGACTTGTACGTGCCCCGTGGGGTTCCACGTCAGGAAACGACCCGCCTGCTGACCGAACACGCCGAGTACGGGCATTGGGAGCTCGACCGGCTGACCCTGCTTCGGGACGGCAGTCGCCGCGTGCGACTGCGCCGCCGGATCATCCGCCAGGTCCGCGCGACCTGGTGATGCGGGTCCCCGGGGCGGGACCCGCATCGTGAGGAACCGTCAGGCCGCGCCGCGGGCCCGGCGGTAGAGCACGGCGCCGGCCAGCAGCATGCCCGCGGCCAGGGGCAATCCGGCGGTGAGGACGTCACCGGAGCCCGTAACGGCGAGCCTCCCGGCCGGAGTTGTCCCGGTACTGGTACCCGTCCCCTGGGCGGGGTGCGTCACGGGGGTTGCCGGTCCGGTGCCGGGTCCCGTACCGGTACCGGACCCGGGGCCCGTGGGAACGCCGGGCTGCTGCCCGGCATCCGGACCGCCGGGGGTGCCGTTGCCGTCGGGGCCGCCCGGGTTGCCGTCGCCGCCGGGACCGCCCGGGTTGCCGTTGTCTTCAGGACCGCCCGGGTTGCCGTCGCCACCGGGACCGCCGGGGTTCCCGTGGTCGCCGGGGTTCTCATGGCCTCCGGGCCCGCCCGGGTGTTCCGGATGCCCCGGGCCGTCGTCCTCGTCGCACGGTTCGTCGGGGTTGCCCGGGTGTTGGGGGTGGTTCGGGTGCTGCGGGTGCTCGGGATGTTGCGGGTGCTCGGGATGTTGCGGGTGCTCGGGATGTTGCGGGTGTTGCGGGTGTCCGGCGCGGTCCGGGAGGTTCGCGCAGCGGTTCCCGAAGGCCGGGTTCAAGGCCCCCACCACCGTCACCGTGTTCCCGCAGGCGTTCAGCGGTGCGTCCACGGGTGCCTCGAGGGCGTTCCCGGACAGCAGTCCCGGCGAGTGCGCGGCACGGCCGGAAGCGCCGGAGTCCGCGTGTGCGTAACCCCCTCCGAGCGCGAGCAGACCCCCCGCGGCCGCCATGGTGATCAAGGTCTTCTTGCCGGTGACCTGTACCTGTCGTCGCATCTGTACTTCGTCCCCTGGTGTGTGCGTCGTGCACGCGCACGCACGTGCACGCCCCGGTCGGCGCACTGGCCGCACAGGCTCCCCCGCCCGGTACGCCGAAAGATCGTCATCGGGCCCGTAAAGCCCGGCAGCCCCGGAGCGCTGGAATGCGCTCCGGGGCCGAGAACTTCAGATGCGTCAGGCGTTGACGCAGGTGTTGCCGAAGGCCGGGTTCAGCAGACCGATCACGGAGATCGTGTTACCGCAGACGTTCACGGGAACGTGAACCGGAACCTGGATGACGTTGCCGGACGCGACACCGGGGGAGCCGATGGCCGCACCCTGAGCACCCGCGTCGGCGACAGCCAGACCCGCACCCGCGAGAACCAGACCACCGGTGACAGCCGCAGCAGCGGCAACCTTCTTGAGCATTGTTCCTCCTAGTAGGCAAGCGCGGTCCCAGCCGCGGACCGCACCACCTGTAACGAGGAGGGATCACCGGGGCTACGAGCGTATGAGCGCATTCACTCTTCTCAGTGGATTCCGCACACCTAACCGATTCCCGGGCGTTGGCTACGCCCCGTTCGGCTCCCGGCCAGTTTCCGGCCCGCCCCGACCCGCCTCAGGACTCGTCGATGAACCGGTCGAGCACCCGTACACCGAACTTCAGGCCCTCCACCGGCACCCGCTCGTCCACGCCGTGGAACATCCCGGCGAAGTCCAGCTCCGGCGGAAGCTGGAGCGGAGCGAAGCCGAAGCAGCGGATGCCGAGGTCGTCGAAGGACTTGGCGTCCGTACCGCCGGAGAGCATGTACGGGACCGCGCGCGCGATCGGGTCGTGCGCCTTCAGGGCTGTCTGCATGGCGTCCACGAGCTTGCCGTCGAAGCCCGTCTCCAGTGCCTTGTCCGCGTGGACGTCCTCCCGCTTCACGCGCGGGCCGAGGATCCGGTCGAGATCGGCGAAGAACTCGTCCTCGTAACCCGGCAGGAAGCGGCCGTCCACGTGGGCGGTGGCCTGGCCGGGGATGACGTTGACCTTGTAGCCGGCGCCGAGCATGGTCGGGGCGGCGGAGTTGCGCAGGGTCGCGCCGACCATCTTGGCGATGCCGCCGAGCTTGGCCAGCGTGGCGTCCATGTCGTCCGGGTCGAGCGGGGTGCCCAGCGCGTCCGACAGCTCGTCCAGGAAGTGCCGGACGGTCTTGGTGACGCGTACGGGCCACGTGTGGCGGCCCAGGCGCCCCACGGCCTCGCAGAGCTCGGTGATGGCGTTGTCGTTGTTGGTCATGGACCCGTGGCCGGCGGTGCCCTCGACCGTGAGCCGCATCCAGTGCATGCCCTTCTGCGCCGTCTCCACCAGGTACAGCCGCAGGTTCTCGTTGACGGTGAAGGAGAAGCCGCCGACCTCGCCGATCGCCTCCGTCACCCCCTCGAAGAGGCCGGGGTGCTTGTCGACCAGGTACCGGGCGCCGTAGGTGCCGCCCGCCTCCTCGTCGGCGAGGAACGCGAGCACGATGTCGCGCGGGGGCTTGCGGCCGCTGCGCATGCGGTCGCGTACGACGGCCAGCGTCATCGCGTCCATGTCCTTCATGTCGACCGCGCCGCGGCCCCACACGCAGCCGTCGGCGATCTCGCCGGCGAAGGGGTCGTAGGTCCAGTCGGCGGCGTTGGCCGGGACCACGTCGGTGTGCCCGTGGATCAGCAGCGCCGGCCGCGAGGGGTCCTCGCCCTCGATCCGAGCCACGGTCGAGGCGCGCCCCTTGTGCGATTCGAAGATCTGCGGCTCCAGCCCTACCTCGGCGAGCTGCTCGGCGACCCACTCGGCCGCCTTGCGCTCGCCGGGCCCGGAGTGGTCCCCGTAGTTGCTGGTGTCGATCCGGATGAGGTCCCGGCAGAGGTCGACGACCTCGTCCTCGCCGGAGACGGTCCTGCCCGCGCCCGATTCGCTCACGCTGCTTCCTCCCACTGATCAGTACCGAACTGACTCCATCCTCGCGCCCCGGGCCGCTTCCCCCAAGGGCGATCCCCGGCCGCCGGGGGGTGTGATCGAGGACCCCGGAATGTTTGGTAATGTTTTCCACGTCGGAACGGCCCGCGAGGGACGCGAGACAGACACCTTGTCCGGGTGGCGGAATGGCAGACGCGCTAGCTTGAGGTGCTAGTGCCCTTTATCGGGCGTGGGGGTTCAAGTCCCCCCTCGGACACAAGCGAAAACCCCACTTCACGTGGGGTTTTCTGCGTTTGGGGAACATCGCGGGGCGAGCCGTGCAGGGCGGGTCCGGGATATTCTGGGCCGGTGAACGAGAACCTTCCCCCCTGTCCGAAATGCTCCTGTGAGTACACCTACGAGATGAACGCGCTCGTGGTGTGCCCCGAGTGCGGTCACGAGTGGGTGCCCGCCGAGAGCGACGCCGAGACCGGCGGGGACGCCGGGGGTCAGGTCGTGAAGGACGCCGTCGGGAACGTACTGAACGACGGCGACACCGTGACCGTCGTCAAGGCGCTCAAGGTCAAGGGCAGCCCCTCGGGGATCAAGGCCGGCACCAAGGTGCGCAACATCCGGCTCATCGACGGGGTCGACGGGCACGACATCGACTGCAAGATCGACGGCTTCGGGGCCATGCAGCTGAAGTCCGGCGTGGTCAAGAAGGCCTGAGCTCCGCTTTCCCGCGCGAAGGACGCGAAGGACGGGAAAGACGAGAAGGACGCGCCGAAGGGGCCCCGCCGCGGCGGGGCCCCTTCGGCGTACGTCCGGTACGGGTCAGCCGCGCGGGGCCGGGATCGCCGCCTCGGCCGACTCCGACTCCGACTCCGCCGCCTGGTCGAGGCGGAAGGCCTCGTTGCCCAGGCCGATGCGGGCGTGCACCGCGGGGCGGGCGGAGCGCAGGAAGAGCCCGTACGCCAGGCCCGTGACGGCGGCGGCGGCGATGATGCCGGGCAGCGCCCAGCTCAGCGCGGAGCCCTCCTCGGCGCCGACCAGGACGCCGAAGTCCTTGACGGTGTAGACGGCGATGGCGAGCAGAGCGAGGCCGGCGAGGCCCGCCGCGCCGAGCCGCCAGAGCTGGGCGCCGGCGGTGCCGCGGCGGACGAAGAAGGCGATGACCGCGAAGGAGGCGGTGGCCATGAGGAGGGTCACGCCGAGGGCGCCGACGCTGCCCATCCAGGTGAACAGGTGCATGACGGGCACGGTGGGGTCGCCCGTCGGAGTGTCGTCGGTGAGGGCGAAGGCCAGGACGACCGCGACGGAGATCACTGTCTGCAGGAGCGAGCCGGTGGCGGGGGCGCCGGTGCCCGCGTTGGTGCGGCCGAAGGCGGCGGGGAGCAGGCCTTCGCGGCCCATGGCGAAGGCGTAGCGGGAGACGACGTTGTGGAAGCTGAGCATCGCCGCGAACATGCCGGTCACGAACAGGACGTGCAGGACGTCGGTGAAGGTGGCGCCCAGGCGGCTCTCGGTGAGCTGGAAGAGCAGGCCGGGGCCGGCCTCGGCGGAGGCCTTGACCACCTCGCCGGGGCCGGTGGCGACGCTGATGGCCCAGGCGCTGACGGCGAAGAAGAGGGCGACGAACCCGACGGCGAGGAACATCACCCGGGAGACGACGATGTGCGGCTTGCTGGTCTCCTCGGCGTACACCGGGGACTGCTCGAAGCCGACGAAGGCGGCGATGCAGAAGCACAGGGCGGTGCCGAGGCCGGCGCCCGTGAGGGTCTCGGGGTTGAAGGCGTGCAGCGAGAGGCCCTCGGGGCCGGGCTCGGCGAGGGCGGCGACGTCGAAGACGACGACGAGGAGGACCTCGATGAGCAGGAGGACGCCGAGCACCTTGGCGTTGAGGTCGATCTTGAGCCAGCCGAGCGCGCCGGTGAGGGCGACGGCGGCCAGGGCCGGTATCCACCAGGCGAGTTCGGTGTAGAGGTAGGTGGCGAAGAGCCCGGAGATCTCGAAGCCGAGGATGCCGTAGACGCCGACCTGCATGGCGCTGTAGGCGACCAGGGCGACGAGCGAGGCGCCGGCGCCGGCGGTGGGGCCGAGTCCGCGTGCGATGTAGGCGTAGAAGGCGCCGGCGTTGTGGACGTGCCGGCTCATCTCGGCGTAGCCGATGCTGAAGAGGGCGAGGACGGCGCCGAGGATCACGAACAGCAGGGGCTGTCCGACGATGCCCATGACCCCGTAGGTGGTGGGCATGACACCCGCGACGACCATCAGGGGTGCGCTCGCGGCGAGCACGGAGAGCAGCAGGCCGGCGGTGCCGAGGCGGTCGGCGCGCAGGGCGCGGTCCTGGCCCTTGTACGTACGGATCTCGGCCTGGCCGGCCGGGTCGGTGAGCGTGGTGGATCTGCCCGTCGGCATGGCGGGGGTGTCCTTTCGGGGCGGGGACTGGGCGGTACGTGCTGAGCGGGTCCGGCTGGACGTTGCTGGCTGAGCGGTGCGTGCTGTGCGGGTCCGGCCGGGCCGGGGTGTGGCCGGGGTCTGGGCGGGCCGGGGTCAGGCGGTGCCGAGCGCGGCTCGGCGTGCGGCGAGGAAGGCCTTGTGCGGGTCGAGGTCCGGGTAGGACCACGGGGCCCGGGTGGCGTGGCTGCCGATGCGCTGGAAGAGGGCGGCGGCCTCGGCGGGGCGGCCCTCGCAGAGCTTGGCGTGGGCGAGGAAGTTGAGGTCCACCCGGTTGCGGGGGTGGTCTTCGCGCTCCCACTCCAGCCACCAGTCGAAGGCGGAGCGCAGCACCTGGCGGGCGCGGCGGCCGGACCAGTGCTCGGCTCCGGCGTCCGGGCCGTGACCCTGCGCGGCGGCGAGTACGCGGTACCGCTCGGCGTGGGCGATGACGGGGAGGATGGCGAGCGGGGAGTCGGCCGGGGACTCCTCGGCGGCCCAGGCGGCGAAGTCGTAGACCTCGTGGAGGGGGTCGCGGCCGGCGGCGGGGGCCCGCTCGGCCAGTCGGGAGACCATCAGGTGGTGGGCGTGGTGGTGTTCGCGGTGGCGGGCCCGGACCTGGTCGAAGTGGCGGCTGAACTCCTCCTCGGTGCCGAAGGCGCGGGTGAGGAGCAGCAGGCCGAGCCAGGGGGTGGGGTCGGCCGGGAGCAGGGCCGCGGCGCGGCGGCAGGCCTCCTCGGCGGCCTCGGGGGTGCCCTTGCGGCGCAGGGCGCCGAAGACGGCCGCACAGGCGAGGAGGGTGACGGCGTCGGCGCTCTCCGGTTCGGCGAGGAGCCACTCGCGTGCCCAGGCGGTGGCGGCCGGGGTTTCGGCGAGGACGACGAAGCGGTGCCCGCGGCGGTCCCAGTCGTCGCCGGTGGCGACGAGGAGGGTGCGGGCCTTGGCCCAGCGGCCCTGGGTGAACTGCGCGCGGACGTCGACGAGTTCCGTGTCACAGAGGGCGGGGTCGAACAGCTGGGCGTCCCGCTTGCGGGTGCGGCCGAGGGGCGGCGGAGGGGGCGACATCCGCGGGATTCCCTCCAGGACGCGGGCGGTTGGACGGTGTGGCTGGAAGATCACGCACAGCAAAGCGGTACGCACAGCTCCGCGTCAAGGTCCAGTCCACCGCGTGGCTAGTTTCAACTGGTCGTTCGAGCCGGTGAGTTGATGCGGTTGTTCCGGTTCGTGGCAGGTTGTCGGCAGGGCGCGCGCCCGTTCGGGCCGGATCGCGCGGAGGACCGTAGGGTGGGTTCCATGACGGCCTACGAAGATCTTCCGCCCATCGAGTTCGCCTTCCCCGGACCGCTGCGCGACCTGCTGGTGGCGGCCGTCCTGAGCGGGGCCAAGACCACGACCACGGGGGTCCTCGCCGACTACGAGGCAGCGGGGGACCCGTTGCCGGTGACGGGCGAGATGCTGGTGATCGTGGACTCCGCCGAGCGTCCGGTGGGTGTCCTGGAGGTGACGGACGTACGGGTCCTGCGCCTGGCGGACGTGGGGCTCCAGCACGCGCTGGACGAGGGCGAGGGGTTCACGTCCGTGGCCGAATGGCGCTCCGGTCACGAGGAGTTCTGGCACGGCCCGCAGATGCGGGAGGCCATCGGCGACCCGCACTTCACGGTCGACGACGACACCCCGGTCGTGGCGGAGCGGTTCCGCCTGGTGACCCGCCTGCCCCTGCCCTAGGGCAGGGGCAGGACAGGGCAGGGGCAGCGCCGGCCGGGGTCAGGAAACGGCGTCGGCCGCCGCGCGGCCGGCCGCGCGGCCCGAGAAGATGCAGCCGCCGAGGAAGGTGCCCTCCAGGGCCCGGTAGCCGTGGACGCCGCCGCCGCCGAAGCCGGCCGCCTCGCCCGCCGCGTAGAGGCCCGGGAGGGGTTCTCCCGTGGCGGTCAGGACGCGGGAGGAGAGGTCGGTCTCCAGGCCGCCCAGGGACTTGCGGGTCAGGATCGAGAGCCGGACGGCGATCAGCGGGCCCGCCGCGGGGTCCAGGATCCGGTGCGGGGCGGCGGTGCGGATCAGCTTGTCGCCGAGGTACCTGCGGGCGCCGTGGATCGCTGTGACCTGGAGGTCCTTGGTGAAGGGGTTGGCGATCTCCCGGTCGCGGGCGACGATTTCGCGCCGGACCGTCTCCTCGTCGAGGAGTCCGTCCTTGGTGATCGCGTTCATGCCGCGCACCAGCGCGGAGAGGTCCTTCTCGACCACGAAGTCGGCGCCGTTGTCCATGAAGGCCTTCACCGGTCCGGGGACGGCCTGGCGCGCCCGGTCGATGACCCCGCGGACCGACTTGCCCGTCAGGTCCGGGTTCTGCTCGGACCCGGAGAGCGCGAACTCCTTTCCGATGATGCGCTGGTTGAGGACGAACCAGGTGTGGTCGTGGCCGGTCTTCACGATGTGGTCGAGCGTGCCGAGGGTGTCGAAGCCCGGGAAGAGCGGTACGGGCAGCCGCTTGCCGGTGGCGTCCAGCCAGAGCGAGGACGGGCCGGGCAGGATGCGGATGCCGTGCCTGGCCCAGATCGGGTCCCAGTTCTCGATGCCCTCGGTGTAGTGCCACATCCGGTCCTTGTTTATGTGGCTGGCGCCCGCACCCTCCGCGATGCCCAGCATCAGGCCGTCCACGTGGGCCGGGACCCCGGAGAGCAGCCGTGCGGGCGGGGTGCCGAGGCGGGCCGGCCACTGGGCCCGTACGAGGTCGTGGTTGCCGCCGATCCCGCCGCTGGTCACGATCACGGCCTGGGCGCGCAGGGAGAACTCCCCGGTGGCCTCGCGGCCGCTCGCGGTGCCGCGTACGGCGTCGGAAGGGGCCAGGACCTCGCCGGTCACGGTGTCGAGGGTGCCCGCCGTGCGGGAGAGCCCGGTGACCCGGTGGCGGAACTTCAGCTGGACCAGCCCGCGGGCCGCCCCGGCCCGTACCCGGCGCTCGAAGGGCTCCACCAGGCCGGGGCCGGTGCCCCAGGTGATGTGGAAGCGGGGGACGGAGTTGCCGTGGCCGTTCGCGTCGTAGCCGCCGCGCTCCGCCCAGCCGACGACGGGGAAGAAGCGGACGCCCTGGGCGTGCAGCCAGGGGCGCTTCTCGCCGGCCGCGAAGTCCACGTAGGCCTCGGCCCAGCGGCGCGGCCAGGCGTCCTCCTCGCGGTCGAAGCCCGCGGTGCCGGACCAGTCCTGGAGGGCCAGCTCGCGGGTGTCCTTGATCCGCATGCGGCGCTGCTCGGGCGAGTCGACGAAGAACAGGCCGCCGAAGGACCAGTGGGCCTGGCCTCCGAGGGACTGTTCGGGCTCCTGGTCGAGCAGGATGACCTTGCGGCCGGCGTCGACGAGCTCGGCGGTGGCCACGAGGCCCGCGAGCCCGGCCCCGATCACGATCACGTCTGCGTCGTACGTCATTGCGAAACCCGTCCTCCGTCGGTGGTGGGGCGATCCTTTGCTACGGAGCGGTAACCAGTCAACAGGAGCGGAGAGATCACGGGATGAGCGCGGCCGACGAGGTGCTGGACGTGGTGGACCGGGAGGACCGTGTGACGGGGCGCGCCCCGCGGGGCGAGGTGTACGCGGCCGGGCTGATCCACCGCTGCGTGTTCGTGCTGGCCCGGGACGGGCAGGGGCGGATCTTCACGCACCGGCGGACGGATTCGAAGCTGGTCTTCCCCTCGTACTACGACATGTTCGTGGGCGGGGTGGTCGGCGCCGGCGAGAGCTACGCCGAGGCGGCCCTGCGGGAGGCGCAGGAGGAGCTGGGGGTGTCGGGGCTCGGGCGGCCCGAGCCGCTGTTCAAGTTCCTGTACGAGGGCCCGGGCGGGGCCTGGTGGAGCTACGTGCACGAGGTCCGCTGCGAGCTGCCGGTCGTGCCGCAGGCCTCGGAGGTGGCCTGGCACGCGTGGCTCCCCGAGGAGGAGGTGGCGCGGCGGGTCTCGGACGGCTCCTGGCCGTGGGTGCCGGACGGGCTGGAGGCGTACCGCAGGCTGCTGGAGTTCCGCTCCGGACGCCGGTAGGTCCGCTCCGGACGCCGGTAGGTCCGCTCCGGACGCCGGTGGATCCGCTCCGGACGCCGCGGGAGCGGGACGCCAGTAGATTGGGCGGGTGATCGACTTCGTCAAGGACGTGCGGCTGTGGTTCGCGCCGGCTCGGGTGAGGGACGAGGGCGAGACCCCCGACTACCGCTTCTCGCTGGCCAACGAGCGGACCTTCCTGGCCTGGATAAGGACCGCCCTGGCCCTGATCGGCGGCGGTTTCGCCGTGGACCAGTTCCTGCCCGACCTGCGGTGGGCGGTGCGCGTGGGGATGGCCATCGCGCTGCTCGCGGTCGGCGCGGCCTGCGCGCTGCGCGCGGTGAACCACTGGGTGCGGTGCGAGCTGGCCATGCGGCGCGGCGAGGACCTGCCGATGTCCCGGTTCCCGGTGGTGCTGAGCCTGGGGGTGGGGCTGGTCGCGGCGGCGATGGTGGTGGTCGTACTGCTGGGCTGGACGAAGGGCCGGTGAGCGTCCCGGCCGACGCCGCCGACCGCGAGGGCCCCGGCGGCCGCGACGCGGGGCTGCAGCCCGAGCGGACCCGGCTCGCGTGGCGGCGTACGACGCTGTCGTGCACGGTGGTGGCGGTACTGGCGCTGCGCCAGGCCCTGAACGCGGCGGGCGGCTCCCTGGCTGCGGTCTCCGGGGTCGGGGTGATCGCGCTGCTCTGGCTGGCGTTCATGTGGGTGGCGCACCGGCGGGTGCGGGAGCTGGCGGCGGCGCGGCCCGCCGGGCTCACGGCGGGTGCGGCGCTGGCCGCGACGGCGTGCGCGGTGGTCCTGGCGGTGTTCGCGATGGCGCTCATCGTGTGAGCCGACGAACCGATGGTCCGCCTTGTGGCGCCACCCGGGCGCGCAGCGGACACAAGGGGTGATCCGGGGCGATCCGCACTAGCGTCGGCTTCATGACGACTCTGCACCAGGAACACCCCGCCCGGGAGCACGCCCACGCCCACGGCCCCGACTGCGGCCACCGGGTGGTCGAGCACGGCGACCACGTCGACTACGCGCACGACGGCCATCTGCACCGCGCGCACTCCGGGCACTGGGACGAATGCGAGCCCGCGGGGCACGCCCCGCACACCGCCCACGAGCACGCGCACGGCACGGACTGCGGTCACGACTCGGTCCGGCACGGGGACCACGTCGACTACCTGCACGACGGGCACCGGCACGCGGAGCACGACGGACACTACGACGACCACTGACGGGTCACCGACGACCGCCGGCGGCCGCTGACGAGTTCCCCCTCCCCCGGGACGCCGTGACTGGCAGGATGCCGAGGCCGTCACGTCGAACCGGGGAGAGCGCGGATGCCCGCCGAAGAGCCGTATCTCGTCCAGCCCGCGCCCGGGGTGTACGCCTACGTGCAGCCGGACGGCGGCTGGTGCCTCAACAACGCCGGCTTCGTGACCGGCGGCGGCCGCACGCTGCTCGTCGACACGGCGGCCACCGAGCGGCGGGCGCTGGCCCTGCGCGCGGCGGTCCTGGCCGCCGGGGCGCCGCTCCCCCGCACGGTGGTCAACACCCACCACCACGGCGACCACACCTACGGCAACGGCGTGTTCGCCCCGGAGGCGCTGGTCCTGGGGCACGAGAACGCGCGTTCCGAGCAGCTCGCCGCCGGGCGCCAGCTGGAGCTGATCTGGCCGGCGACCGACTTCGGCGCGCTGGACACCACCGCGCCCGATCTGACGTACGGCGACCGGATGACGCTGCACGTCGGGGAGACCGAGGTACGGGTCCTCCACCCGGGCGTCGCGCACACCACGGGCGATTCCGTGGTGTGGCTGCCCGAGCAGCGGATCGTCTTCACCGGCGACCTGGTCTTCGCGGACGGCACGCCGTTCCTGGCGATGGGTTCGCTGGCCGGTTCGCTGCGGGCGCTGGAGCTGCTGCGCTCGCTCGGGGCGGAGACGGTCGTACCGGGACACGGGCCGCTGACGGATCCCGGCGCTTACGAGGCCACCGAGCGCTATCTGCGGTACGTGGCCGAGCTGGCCCGGGAGGGCCGTACGAAGGGGCTGACCCCGCTGGAGGCGGCCCGGCAGGCCGATCTCGGAGAGTTCGCCGCCTGGCGGGAGAGCGAGCGGCTCGTGGCCAACCTGCACCGGGCCTACGCGGAACTGGCCGGGGAGCCCGAGGGGGTCCCGCTGGACATCCTCTCGGTGCTGCGGGACATGACGGTGATGAACGGCGGGACGCCGATCCTCTGCCACGCCTGACCGGGCGGGCGGGGCGGTGGCGGGGGGTTGGCGGGGGGCTGGAGGGGCGGGCCGGAGGTTCAGGTCCCTCGGCTCACCCACTGGACGACATACCGACTGGTCGGCATCATGGGTCCCGATCGTTCCGTCGTCGTCAACTCCGTACGGAGGCGCGCACCATGACCTCAGCCCCGGGCCCGGCTCCCTCCCCGGATCCCTCCGCGGCCCCCCCGGGCCCGCGGGGCCTCGATCTGGAGCGGCTGCGCGGCCACCTCGACCAGGTCCGGCCGGGCCTCCTGGCCGGGCCTCTGACCGGATGGCTGATCGAAGGCGGCCGCTCGAACCTCACGTACGAGGTGGGCGACGGGAGCTCCCGTTGGGTGGTGCGCCGGCCGCCGCTGGGGCACGTACTGGCCACCGCGCACGACATGCGGCGCGAGCACCGGGTCATCGCGGCGCTGCACGGGACCGCGGTGCCGGTGCCCGAGCCGCTGCTGCTCTGCGAGGACGAGGCCGTGCTCGGAGCGCCGTTCTACGTGATGGAGTACGTGGACGGGGTGCCGTTCCGGACGGCCGGGCAGCTCGCCGCGCTCGGCCCCGCGCGGACCCGGCGGGCGGTGCTGGGCCTGGTGGACACCCTGGTCGACCTGCACGCGGTGGACCCGGAGGCGGTGGGTCTGGGCGACTTCGGGCGGCCCGAGGGATTCCTGGACCGGCAGCTGCGCCGCTGGGGCAAGCAGCTCGCGGCCTCCCGGGGGCGGGAGCTCGCCGGGATCGACGAACTGCACGGCTCCCTCGGGCGCGCCCTGCCCGACTCCCCCGCACCCACGGTGGTGCACGGGGACTTCCGGCTGGACAACGTGCTCATCGGGGGCCCTGACGACCGGATCCGGGCGGTGCTGGACTGGGAGATGTCCACGCTCGGCGATCCGCTGACCGACCTCGGGCTGCTGGTGATGTACAGCTCCGACCTGGGGCTGACCGATTCCCCGGTCAGTACGACCAGCGGGGCCCCCGGCCATCCGGCGCCCGCCGAGCTGATCGAGCGGTACGCGGCCCGCTCGGGCCGGGACGCCTCGCAGGTCGCCTGGTACACGGCCTTCGCCTGGTTCAAGCTGGCGGTGATCCTCGAGGGCATCCACTACCGCTTCACGCTCGGGCAGACCGTCGGCTCGGGCTTCGACCGGATCGGCGAGCTGGTTCCGGTCTTCATCGAGCACGGTCTGACCACCCTCCAGGAAGGCTGAGGAACCCCCGATGGACTTCGCATTCGACGCCCGCACCGAGGAACTCCGCGGACGGCTCCTCGCGTTCATGGAGGAGTACGTCTACCCGGCGGAACCCGTCGCCGCCGAGCAGCGCGCGCGGCTGGCCTCGCCCTGGGACACCCCGGCCGTGTTCGGTGAGCTGAAGGCCGAGGCGCGCCGCCAGGGACTTTGGAACCTCTTCCTTCCGAACGCGGAGCACGGCGCCGGGCTGACGAACCTCCAGTACGCCCCGCTCGCCGAGATCACCGGTCGCAGCCCGCACCTGGCGCCGACGGCGACGAACTGCGCGGCTCCGGACACCGGGAACATGGAGCTGCTCGCGCAGTTCGGGAACGAGGAGCAGAAGAAGCAGTGGCTGGAGCCGCTGCTGGCCGGGGAGATCCGGTCCGCGTTCGCGATGACCGAGCCGGAGGTGGCCTCCTCGGACGCCACGAACATCGAGACCCGGATCGAGCGTTCCGCGAGCGGCGACGAGTACGTGATCACCGGCCGCAAGTGGTTCATCTCGGGGGCCATGAACCCGGACTGCAAGGTCTTCATCGTCATGGGCAAGACCGACCCGGGGGGCGCCGACCCGCGCCGCCAGCAGTCGATGGTCCTGGTCCCCCGGGACGCGCCCGGGGTCGGGATCCGGCGCGCGATGACGGTCTACGGGTACGAGGACCACGACCACGGCGGCCACGCCGAGGTCGTCTTCGACGGGGCCCGGGTCCCGGCCGAGAACCTGATCGGCGAGGAGGGCGGCGGCTTCGCCATCGCCCAGGCCCGTCTCGGGCCGGGGCGGATCCACCACTGCATGCGGCTCATCGGCATGGCGGAGCGGGCCATCGAGCTGATGTGCCGGCGCGCGGTGGGACGTACCGCCTTCGGCAAGGAGCTGGCCGCGCAGGGCGTCGTACAGAACTGGATCGCGGACGCCCGGGTCACCGTGGAGCAGCTGCGGCTGCTGGTGCTGAAGACGGCCTGGCTGATGGACACGGTCGGCAACCGGGGCGCGCACACCGAGATCCAGGCCATCAAGATCGCGACCCCGCGGGCGGTGGTGCGGATCCTGGACGACGCGGTGCAGCTGCACGGCGCGGGCGGGGTGAGCCAGGACTTCCCGCTGGCCGAGCTGTGGGCGGCGGCGCGGACGCTGCGGCTGGCGGACGGGCCGGACGAGGTGCACCAGCGCTCGCTCGCGCACCGGGAGCTGAAGCGGTACCGGTAGGGCCCGGCGGGCGTGGCGGGGGACTTCGGTCCCGCGGGAGCGGGACTTTAATGGTCCAGACCAGTCGGTGCAGTCCGATATATTCGGGATGTCCCCCACCGAAAGTGCCCTTCGCCATGCCCAGCTCCACCCTGGCCCCCGCCACCGCGCCGCACGCCACGGCCTCCCCCGCCGCCGCCTCCGCGGCTCCGGCGGCAAAGGTCGCCGACGCAGGCCCGCTCGGCCTGGCGGCGTTCGCCCTCACGACCTTCGTGCTCAGCCTCTTCAACTCGGGCCTGATCTCGAACGCCGCCCTCAGCGCGGTCGTCCTGCCGCTGGCGCTGTTCTACGGCGGCCTCGCGCAGTTCGTCGCGGGCATCCTGGAGTTCCGCCGCGGCAACACCTTCGGGACGACGGCGTTCGTCTCGTACGGCGCGTTCTGGATGTCCTTCGCCGGCTACGTGAAGTTCGTCGTCCCGACGCTGCCGGCGGACCAGGCGCACGTGGCGACCGGCTGGTTCCTCGTGGCTTGGTTCATCTTCACCGCGTACATGTCGATCGCCGCCATGAAGCTGGACGTCGCGCACCGGGTGCTGTTCGTCTCGCTGGCGCTGACCTTCCTGTTCCTCGCTCTCGGCGACCTGGCGCAGAGCACGGCCCTCGGCCACACCGGCGGCTTCCTCGGCCTCTTCACCGCGGGCGTCGCCTGGTACATCTCCTTCGCCGTCGTCGCCAAGGAGACCTGGGGCCGCGAGGTGGCGCCGCTCGGCTAGGAGGCTTCCGCGGCCATCGGCCCGGCGGGGGCCCCGGGGCTCCCCGCCGCCGCCTCGATGACCTCGTCCAGCACCTCGCGGGACCGGATCAGATCGGCGATCAGCCGGTCGATCCGGTCCCGTTCCGTCGTCAGCTCGGCGACGAGCGCGGGCGTGGCCCGTAGGTTCGGCCCGCCGTCCGCATCGCGCATGCAGGGCAGGATCTGCCCGATCTTCGCGCTGTGCAGCCCGGCGGCGTAGAGCTCCTGGATCCGGATGACCCGGTCCACGGCCCGGTCCGTGTAGTCGCGGTGGCCGCCGGGCGTCCGGTCGGAGACCAGCAGCCCCTGGGTCTCGTAGTACCGCAGCGAACGCTCGCTGACCCCGGTGCGCGCCGCCAACTCACCGATCCGCATGTGCACTCCGTCCTAGGTCCCGTGTCCTGCGCCCCGTGCGCGGCGCCCGCACTTGAACCTGACACCGGTGTCAGGTTTTACGGTACCGGCATGACGCAGACACAGCAGGCCCCCACCGCATCCCGCCTCTTCGAATCCGCCCGCCTCGGCGGCATGGAGCTTCCGAGCCGCCTGGTCATGGCGCCGCTGACCCGCAACCGGGCAGGGGCCGACGGGGTCCCCGGGGACCTCATGGCCGCCTACTACGCCCAGCGCGCCTCGGCCGCTCTGATCATCGCGGAGGGCACCACCCCGAGCGCCGTCGGGCAGACCTACCCGAACATCCCCGGCATCCACAGCGCGGCCCAGATCGCCGGCTGGCGCCGCGTCACCGACGCCGTGCACGCAGCCGGCGGGCGGATGTTCCTCCAGCTGCAGCACGGCGGCCGGGTCGGGCACCCCGACACCAGCGGGCACGTCCCGGTCGCCCCCTCGGCGGTGCGGTTCCCGGAACCGCTGCAGACCCCCGGCGGGCTCCGGGACGCCGTCGACCCGCGGGAGATGACGCCCGAGGACGTCGAAGCGACCATCGCGGACTTCGCGACCGCCGCCCGCAATGCCGTCGGGGCGGGCTTCGCCGGGGTGGAGGTGCACTCCGCCAACGGGCACCTGCTCCACCAGTTCCTGGCGCGGAACACCAACCTGCGCACCGACGGGTGGGGCGGGTCGGTGGAGGGCCGGATCCGGTTCACCACCGAGGTCGTACGGGCCGTGGCCGGGGCGATCGGCCCCGAGCGGGTCGGCGTACGGATCTCCCCCGGGGTGAACGTCAACGGCGTCGAGGAGGGCGACACCGAGGAGATCTACCCGGCGCTGGTCGAGGTCCTGGCGGAGGTCGGGCCCGTCTACCTGCACCTGGTCCACGCCGACCCGGACCAGCCCCTCTTCCACAAGATCCGCGCGGCCTGGCCCGGCGCCCTGATCGCCAACCCCCGGCTGTCCCACGAGGAGCTCGCCTCCGACGGCGGCAAGGCGCGGGCCGAGGCGCTCCTGGCAGGCGGCGCCGACCTGGTCGCGCTCGGGCGGGGGTTCCTCGCCAACCCCGACTTCGTGGAGCGGTTGCGCGGCGGCGCCCCGCTCAACGAGCTCCGGCCGGAGTTCCTGATGTACGTGTCCGGGCCGGAGGGCTACACCGACTACCCCGTGCTCGCTACGGGCGCAGGGCCCGTAGCAGCAGGTCCGCGAGATGGTCGGCCACCTGCTGCGGCGTGAGCGGGCCGTCCTCGTGGTACCAGGTCGACAGGTGGTGGACGGAGCCGAAGTGGTAGTCCACCACCAGGTCGGCGGGGGTGGCATCGGAGAAGACCCCGGTGCGCTGGCCCTCCTCGACCAGCGCGCGGAAGCGCTCGTGGTAGCGCCGGCGCTCCGCCCGGACCTGCTTGAACTTCTCCGGGCTGAGCTGGTGCATGGAGCGGAAGAAGATCGCCGCGTCGTCCAGGTTCTCGATCGTGGTGACCACCACGTCGGCGGCCGCGGCGCGCAGCCGCTCCTCCACGGGCGCGTCGGAATCGGCCACCGCGTCGAGGCGCTGCTGCTGGAGCCGCAGCATGCGCGCGTACACCTCGTGCAGCAGGTCGTCCTTGGATCCGAAGTAGTGGTAGAGCGCGCCCTTGGTGACCCCGGCCGCTTCGACGATCTCCTGGACCGAGGTCCGGTCGTAGCCGCGCTCGGCGAACAGCCTGGTCGCGACGGCGAGCAGCCGTCGCGGTACCGGCGCCTCGTGCGCCCCGACGGTCTCCGTCGTGGTCTTGGCGGCCATGGCTGTCGCCTCCCTTTCGTGGTCCTGGCGTGTGCGGCCCCGCGGACGCGGTCCGGCCGTTTTCAGCCGTGGTCGCGGGTCCGAAGTTCCCGTCGCAGGATCTTGCCACTCGTCGTCTTCGGAAGGACAGGCAGGATCTCCACCCGGCGCGGGTATTTGTACGCGGCGAGGTGCTCGGCGCAGTACGCGGACAGTTCCGCCGGGCCGGCGTCGGCCCCGGGGCGCAGGCTGACGTACGCCTTCACGCTCTCCCCGCGGTAGGGGTCCGGGACGCCGACGACGGCCGCCTCGCGGACGGCGGGGTGGGTGTAGAGCACGTCCTCCACCTCGCGCGGCCAGACCTTGAAGCCGGAGGCGTTGATCATGTCCTTCTTGCGGTCGACCACGTAGAGCCAGCCCTCGGGGTCCATGAACCCGACGTCCCCGGTGCGCAGTTCGCCGTCGGGGAAGGCCCTCGCGGTGTCGGCGGGCAGGCCCCAGTAGCCGGGGACCACCTGGGGTCCGCGTACGGCGATCTCCCCGGTCTCGCCGAAGGGGACCTCGGCGCCGCTCTCGTCGAGGATCCGTACGAGGGTGTCTGCGCCGGGCACGCCCACGGAGAGGGTGCCCGAGGCCGGGTCGACGGGGGCTTCCCGGTGCACGGGTACGGAGGCGCAGGGGGCGGTGCACTCGGTGAGGCCGTAGCCGTTGCGCAGGTAGAAGCCGAAGGCGGCGCGGAGGCGTTCGACCAGGGCCGGCGGGAGCGGGGCGCCGCCGGAGGAGATCACCTGGAACGAGGCGAAGTGGTCGGGGGTGACGCCGGGCTGGGCGGCGAGCGCCATGAACGCGGTGGCCGGGCCCACCGTGTAGGCGGGGCGGTGTTCGAGGAAGGCGTCGAGGACGGCTCCGGCGTCGAAGCGGTGGGCGAGGACGAGCGTGCCGGCGTTGGCGAAGCAGGCGGCGAGCTCGCACACCATGCCGGTGATGTGGAAGAGCGGGGCGAGCGCGAAGTAGCCGGCGCCTTCGGGGAGGGGGTGGCCGGTCACCTGGCGCACGGCGTTGTAAGTGAGCGCGCCGTGGAGGTTCATGGCGCCCTTGGGGGTGCCGCTGGTGCCCGAGGTGTAGCTGATGAGGGCCGTGTCGGCGGCCGTCAGGTGCGGGTCGGGCGGGGCGGGGTGGCCCCGGCGGGCGACGGCGTGGAGGTCGGCGGCGTCGGCCGCCTGCTCCGGGCGGCCCGGCGCGAGGACCCGTACGTCGTCGCGGGTCTGGAAGTCCAGGTCGCAGGCGGTCAGGACGGTGCGTACGGCGGTCCCGTGCGCGGCCCCGCGCAGGTACGCGGACCAGGCGCGGGCCTCGCAGACCAGGGCGGTGGCCCCGGAGTCGCGCAGGATGTGGCCGACCTCGCCGGACTTGTACATGGGGTTGAGCGGGACCACGACCGCGCCGGCCTTCCAGGCGGCCAGGACGGCGAGCACGAAGTGCGGGGTGTTCTGGAGCATGACCGCGACCCGGTCCCCGCGGCGGGTGCCGTGGGCGGCGAGGTGGCCGGCGAGGGAGTCGGAGAGCGCGTCGGCTTCGGCGTAGGTGAGGCGGCCGTCGAAGTAGGCGAGCGCGGTGCGTCCGGGGGCTCGGCCGACGGCGGCGCGGAAGGCGTGCAGGACGCTGGGCGGGGGCGCGACCTGGGCCCGCTGGACCGGGCTGAGCAGGCCGAGCCAGGGCTTGGCGGCGTAGCGGGAGGGCGCGGCCGGGGCGGACGCGGCCGGAGGCGCGGCGGGTGGCGTGGCCGGAGTCGCGGCGGACGGCGCGGCGGACGGCGTGGCCGGAGGCGTGGCGGGCGGCGTGGCGGGTGCGGTCATCGGGTTTCCCACGTGCGCTGGAGGTGGTTCATGCCGCTCAGCCAGCGGTCCGGGTCGGTGGCGCGGGACGCGTAGAAGTCCGCGACCTCGGGGTGCGGGAGGATCAAGAACCGGCCCTTCTCCATGCCGTCGAACAGGGCGTCCGCGACCGCTTCCGGCTCGATCGCGGTCGGCGCGAGGACCAGCTCGCCCGCCGATCCGGCGGCGGTGAGCATGTCGGTCCGGACCCCCTGCGGGCAGATGGCGTGGACCTGGAGCCCGCGGTGGCGGTAGGTCAGCGAGAGCCATTCCGCGAAGGCGAGCGCGCCGTGCTTGGTGACACTGTACGGGGCGGCTCCGATCATGGTCAGCAGTCCGGCGGCCGAGACGGTGGACACGAACCGGCCGCTCCCGCGCTCCAGCCAGTCGGGCAGCAGCAGCCGGGCGGCGCGGACGTGGGCCATGACGTTGGTGTTCCAGGCCGCCTCCCAGACGCCCTCGTCGGCGAAGGCGTCGCCGCCGGAGGCGAGGCCCGCGTTGGCGCAGTAGACGTCCACGGTGCCGCCGAGCGCCTCGCGGGCCTCCGCGACCACGGCCGAGGCGTCGCCGGGCACGGCGACGGCCCGGGCGCCGATCGCGTCCGCGACGGCGGCGGCCTTGGCGGGGTCGAGGTCGTTGACCGCGACGGTCGCCCCCTCGGCGGCGAAGCGGTGGGCGAGGGCGGCTCCGATGCCGCCGCCCGCGCCGGTGACGACGACTCGCTGGTCCTGGAACGCGTTCACTGGTCCGCCCTTCGTGTGGTGGCGCCTTGTCGGCTCGCCGTCTTGGTGACCGCGCGGGCGGCCGATGCCTGCCCGTGCCTGCCCGCGCCTGCCGGATCACGGGCAGACTAACCAGTCGGTATGTCCGGGTGGAAGGGTGCGGAGCCCTACTTTGGCGCGATGACGCTGTCGCGACGCGGGTTGCTGGGTCTGGCCGGGGCGGCGGGTGCCGCGGGCGCCCTGGGGGCGGGGGCCCGCGGGGCGGAGGCGGTGGGCGGGCCCGCCGGCCGGGTGCGGAGCGGGTTCGAGCGGCTGGCCGGGGACGGGTACGCCGAGCTGGCCGGGCAGCGGGTCGGGGTGGTCACCAACCCGACGGGGATCACCGCGGACGCCCGCCACCTGGTCGACGTCCTGCACGCCGACGAACGCGTGGACCTGGTCGCGGTGTTCGGCCCCGAGCACGGTTTCCGGGGCACGGCCCAGGCGGGCGGTTCGGAGGGGGCCGGGCGGGATCCGGCGACCGGGCTGCCCGTGTACGACACGTACGCCACGAGCGGGCAGCGGCTCGCGGACGTCTTCACGGCGGCCGGCGTCGACACCGTCGTCTTCGACATCCAGGACGTCGGCGCCCGCTTCTACACCTACATCTGGACCCTCTACGACTGCATGCGCGCGGCCGCGCTCGCCGGCAAGGCGGTCGTGGTGCTGGACCGCCCCAACCCGGTCGGCGCCCGGCGGGCGGCCGGGCCCGTCCTGCAGCGCCCGTACGCGAGCTTCGTGGGCCGGGAGCCGATCGCGCTGGCGCACGGGATGACGGCGGGCGAGCTGGCCGGACTCTTCGCGGGCGAGTTCCTCCGGGGAGCCGGCCACGCCCCGCGGCTGCGGGTGGTGCGGATGGCCGGGTGGCGGCGGGAGTCCTTCTTCGAGGAGACCGGGCTGCCCTGGGTGCCGCCGAGCCCGAACATGCCGACGCCGGGCACGGCCCTCGCGTACGCCGGGACCTGCCTGTTCGAGGGGACGAACCTGTCGGAGGGGCGCGGTACCACCACCCCCTTCGAGCTGGTCGGGGCGGAGGGCGTGGACCGGCGGTGGGCGGAGGCGGCGAACGCGCTGGAGCTGCCCGGGGTGTGGTTCCGGGAGGCCTATTTCACGCCTTCCTTCTCCAAGCACGCGGGCAGGACCTGCGGCGGGGTCCGGCTGCTCGTCCACGACCGGGAGGCCTTCGATCCGGTACGGGCCGGGATCGGACTGCTGGTCACCGCGCGGCGGGTGTGGAGCGGGTTCGCGTGGCGCTCCGACCAGTGGATCGACCGGCTGACGGGTTCGGACCGGGTCCGGCGGATGGTCGACGCGGGGGCGGGCGTGGAGGAGGTCGCGGGCGACTGGGCGGCCGGGCTGGCGGGGTTCGCGGCGGTACGGGAGGAGTACCTGCTGTATCCGTGAACCGGTTGGTGCGGAGGGGCTGGCCGGGCGGCCTGTTCCGCAGGATGCTGCGGGCAGGGACACGGCGTGGAGGGGGGCGTCATGGTGCACATCGGCGGGACGGTGCCTGCGGGGGCCACGGGGATGACGGCGGGGACGGCGGCGACGGCGGCGGGGATCCGGGCCCGCCCGTACGTGGAGCTGACCTTCGACGCGCAGGGCGACGCGGGCCCGGGCGCGCGGGAGGCGGTCTTCGGGATCGAGGCCACGGACCTGCTGGTCTTCGCCCACGGATGGAACTCCGACCGGTCGACGGCGGTCCGGCTCTTCGACCGCTTCTACGCCCCCTTCGCGGATCTGGTGGGGACCGGGGTGCGGCTGGGGTACGTGGGGGTGGTGTGGCCCTCGATCCGGTTCTCGGACGAGCCGATACCCGACTTCGACGCCCGGGGCGCGGCGCCGGGGGGTGCCGGGGAGCCGGGGCACGGCCCGGCCCTGGACCCGGCCACCCGGCAGGCCCTCGGCGCGTTCTGGCCGGGGCGGGCGGCGGAGCTGGACCGGATCGCCGAACTGCTGGAGGAGCGGCCCACGCGGGAGGGCGATTTCACCGAGTTCGGCGCACTGGTACGGGAGCTGGCCGGAGTGGACGGGGTGGGCACCGGCGACGATCTGGCGGCGGCCTTCGCCCCGCGCGAGGTGCCGGACTTCCTCAGCGGGGACGTCCTGCGGGTGTGCCGGGAGTTCACCGAGGCCCTGTCCGAGGCGGGCGCCACGTTCCCCGGGGACGGGGCGGTCCACGGAGACTCCCCCGACGCCGACGCCGACGCCGGCTGCGCGGTCGGCGGTGGGACGCGGACGCTGTGGAGCGGCGCCAAGGAGGTGCTGCGCCAGGCCACGTACTACCAGATGAAGGCGCGGGCCGGGGTGGTCGGCGAACACGGCCTCGGGCCGCTGCTGGCGGAGCTGGCCGGCCGCCGCCCGGCCCTGCGGGTACACCTCGTCGGGCACAGCTTCGGCGGCCGACTGGTCTCCTTCTCGCTGCGCGGGCTGCCGTCCGGGGCGCGGAACGTGAAGTCCCTGACCGTCCTCCAAGGGGCCTTCTCCCACTACGCGTTCGCCGACAGCCTGCCGCACGACCGGGGGCGCGGCGGGGCCCTGCGCGGGCTGCAGGGCAGGGTCGACGGGCCGCTGACGGCCTGCCACTCCCCCTACGACTCCTCCCTCAAGGTGTTCTATCCGCTGGCCTCCCGGATGGCCGGCGATTCGGCCGGTCTGCTGGGTTTCGACGAGCGGTGGGGCGCGATCGGGCACGACGGCGTGCAGGGGGTGCCGGGAACCCCCCGGCTGACCCTGGACGCGGCACTGCGCGACGGCCTGCCCGGCGCGGGCTGCGTGAGCGTGGACGCGGGCTCCGTGGTCCGGCGCGGCGGGGCCCCCTCGGGGGCGCACAGCGACATCTGCCACGAGGAGCTGGCCCGGCTGGTGGTGGCCGCGGGGCGCATGGGGCGCTGAGTTCCGGCCACGTGCCACCCGCACGCCTCGACCGCCCCCGCATGCGCCCGCACCGGACCGGGCATGTTGGCACACGGCGCCGGTCCTGTGAAGAACACGGCGCGGCGGGCACGGCGCCCGGTGCTGGGCGCTCGGCGGAGGTGAAGGTGTGATGGCGGGTTTCCGGAGTCTGGCCCATCAGGTGCGCGACGCACGCAACGACGGGGCCCTGCGGCGCCATTCGCTGCGCCGCTGCCTGGAGCGGTTCGCCCCGTACGGGCACCGCGCGACCTGGTGGCACCTGTGCGACCGGCACGGGATCGGCCCCGAGGACCGGGCGGCGGACCCGTCGCGGCTGGTGGCCGCCCTGGAGGAGCTGGAGGAGGCGCGGGCGGTCTGGCTGGAGTACGAACGCCAGTTCGCGGAGCGTCGGCGGCGCGAGAAGCACCACGGGCTGCGCCGGCCCGAGTGGGCGTGGAGCGGCAGCGGGGACGCGGTGGTGCGGTGCGCCGATCCGGGCGTACGGCCGCAGGGGGCGCTGGGCGAGGTGCTGAGACGGCTGGTGGAGGCGCTGGAGTCGGAGCCGGGGACGGGGTGTCCGGTGTGCGGGGCGCGGGAGTTGCACTGGCCGGTGCCGTCGGCGGGCGCGCGGGCTTCGGCGGTCGGGCCGGGCGGCCGGGGTGCGGGTGGCCGTGGAGCCGGCGGAGCCGGGGGCGGGCCCGGCGGGGCTTCGGCGGCCAGGGCTTCGGCCGGCGGGGCGTCGGTAGGCGGGGCGTCGGCCGGCGGGGCGTCGGCCGGCGGGGCTTCGGCCGGCGCCGGGTGGGCGTGGGACGGGCCGGTGTGCGCGGGCTGCGGAATCGTGGTGCCGAGACCGGCGCTCGCGGACACGGCGCTCCAGGGGGCCGATCTGGCGGGCGCGGCATGAGCCGGGCGGGAACGGGAGCGGGGCCGACACGGGCGCCTGGCCCGGCGCCGACGGAGGAGCTGCGCCCCGGGCAGGGCCCGGCCGGGTCCGGGCGACCGCGGTCGGGGCCGGAGGGCGCGGGGCGGAGGCCGGGGAGCGCGGGGCCGGGGCCGGAGAGCGCGGGGCCGGGGCCGGGGCGCCCGGCGGCGACTCTGGTGGTGTCGCTGAACGGTTCCCGGGGCGCCGCCGACGGCACGGCCGTCCCGATGAGCCCCGGAGACCTGGTGGACGCGGCACTGGCGGCGGTTGCCGCCGGGGCCCGGGAGGTACTGGTCCATGCGCGCAGCCCGTGCGGCCGCGAGAGCCTCTCGCCCCGCGTGGTCGGGCCGCTGCTGGAGGCCCTGCGCGGCGCGGGCCTCGGCGGCGGGGCGGCGGTTTCGGTGGCCGTGAGCGTGGGGGCCGAGCCGGATCACGCGGAACGGTTGGCGCGGGTGCGGAGCTGGACGGTGCTGCCGGACCGGGCGGTGGTGCGGTTCGCGGAGCCGCGAGCGCGGGAACTCGCCGAGGCGTTGCTGGAGCGCGGGGTGGCGGTGGACGCAGAGGTCCCGGTCGGCGCCGGGGCCTCGGCGGAGGGGGAGGCCCCGGTGGGCGGGCCCCCCGGCCCGCTGGCGCGGTTCCTCGCCTGGCCGGTACGGGACCCCGCGCGGGTCCGGCTGATGGCCGAGCTGGGCTCCGCCGACCCGGGGCCGGTCGCCGAGCTGCTGCGGCGGCTGCCGCCGGTGCCGGTGCTGCTGTTCGGGCGGGAGGCGGCGGCCTGGCCGGCGCTGCGGCTGGCCGCGCGGTACGGCACCGGGGCGCGGATCGGCGTAGGAGACGTGCTGCACCTGCCGGACGGGCAGGTGGCACGGTCCAACGCCGAACTGGTCGCGGCGGCCCGTGCTCAGCAGGTCACAACAGCCGGGAACCGGTGATGCGTTCACCGAAGACGTCGTCCGGGTTGGAGAGCGCGCAGGTCTCCAGGGAGAGGCATCCGCAGCCGATGCAGTCGGTCAAATGGTCACGCAGGCGGCCGAGTTGGGCTATCCGCTGATCGAGCTCGGCGCGCCAGCTCTCGGAAAGCCGGGCCCAGTCCTCGCGGTTGGGGGTGCGGCCCTCGGGGAGTTGGGCGAGCGCGTCGCGAATGCTGGCGAGGGGGATGCCCACGCGCTGGGCGGCCCGCACGAACGCCACGCGGCGCAGCGCGTCGCGGGTGTAGCGGCGCTGGTTGCCGGAGGTTCGGCTGCTGCTGATCAGGCCCTTGGCCTCGTAGAAGTGCAGTGCGGAGACGGCCGCGCCGCTGCGGGCGGACAGCTGGCCGACGCTGAGTTCATGGACCTTCTCGGGAATCTGCGGCACACCGCCGAGGGTAATCGGCCGGGCCGGGATTCGGTGTCAGGTACGTCGTTGACAGATCCATGACGGCCCCAGCATGCTGAGCAAGCGCTTATTCGCCAGGGAGAGGTACGGGTATGTCCGAGCCGAGGATCTTCACGTCCGCCGAGGAACTCACCGCCGGGATCGGCGCACCGCTCGGCCCGAGCGACTGGCTGGAGGTGGACCAGAAGCGGATCGACCTCTTCGCGGACGCCACCGGGGACCACCAGTGGATCCACGTGGACCCGGAGCGGGCGGCGTCCGGACCCTTCGGCTCCACCATCGCGCACGGATACCTCACCCTGTCGCTGCTGCCGAGCCTGGTCCCGCAGATCATGCGGGTCGAGGGCATGCGGATGGGCATCAACTACGGCGTGAACAAGGTGCGCTTCCCGGCGCCCGTGCCGGTCGGGTCGCGGCTGCGCGCGACCGCGCTGATCACCGAGGTCGTGGCGGCGGGTGGCGGCGTCCAGGTGTCGGCGACCGTGACCGTCGAGATCGAGGGCGGCGAGAAGCCCGTGTGCGTGGCGGAGTCCGTGTCCCGCTACTACTTCTGAGCCGCGCCCGGCGCGGGTGCGGCCTCGGTCGCGGCCGAGCCCGCGCCGACCATACGGAGCACGAGGCCGGCGTAGAGCGCGCCGACCTCGTCGGGCGTGCGGCGGCCGTCCGCGCTGAACCAGCGGGCGACGTCGATGCAGAGCGAGAGCACGGCGAGGGTGGTGCCGGGGACGTCGGGGACGAAGAACTCCCCGGCGGCGACGCCGTCGGCGAGGATGCGGCGGATGGCCGCGTCGCTCCGCCGGCGCAGGGCCACGATGTCGGAGCGGTGCTCCGGAGCGAGAGCATCGAGCTCGTACTGGACCACGCGCGCGGTGGTGTGATGTGCCGCGTGCCATCCCACGAACGACCGTACGGCCGCGTCGAGCCGCTCGGCGGCGCTGCCGGGACCGGCGGCCGCGGTGTCCAGGATCTCCAGGGCCTTGTCGTGGCCGATCCGGCTGATCCGGTGGAGCAGCTCTTCCTTGGTCTTGTAGTGGATGTAGAGCGCGGCCGGGCTCATGCCGGCCCGCCCCGCGATGTCCCGCGTGGTGGTGGCGTGGTACCCGCGCTCCGCGAAGGCCTCCACTGCGGCGACGAGCAGCCGCCGCGCGGCGTCGGGAGTGACCTCCGACCACGGCCGGTAGCCGCCGATCTCCTCCACGCTGTCCATCGCTCGCTCACCCTCGTAGGCCTGTAGGAATGAACAGCTTACCGGAGGGCGGTGAGCAAGCGCTTAGCGCTCCTGGGGGGTGGGCTGCTTCGGGGTGGCGAAGGGGTCGTAGCTCGTCATGATCTTCTCCATCCGGGCCTGGTCGACCCGGCTGACGATCTGGGTGACCTCCTGGCGGTCGCGGATCACCTTGGCGAGGGTGAAGGCCGAGGTGGTGAGGTAGAGGACCGCGATGCCGAGGAAGGCGCGGACCCAGCCGTCGGCCTCCATGTTGTAGATCCCCAGGGACACCGCGCCGATGGCGATGCCGAAGGAGGCGACGGCCTGGCCGTAGTACGCCCCCGTGTTCTGCTGCTTGACCTGTGTCTCGTTCATGGGTCCAGCTTCGGGCGGGCCGGGTCGCGGCACATCCGTGCGCGTACTCACGTACGTACTCAGGAACTTGAGGCGCTCAGAAGGCGGACACCCCCGTGCGGGCACGGCCGATGAGGAGTTTCTGGATCTGGCTGGTGCCCTCGTACAGGGTCATCACGCGGGCGTCGCGCAGCAGCTTGCCGGCCGGGTACTCATCGATGTAGCCGTAACCGCCGTGCACCTGGAGGGCGTTGCTCGCGGCGCGCACGGCGGCCTCGGAGGCGAAGAGCTTGGCGGTGGAGGACTCGGTGGCGAAGGGCAGCCCGCGGTCGATCAGGTCGGCCACCCGCCAGGTCAGCAGCCGGGCCGCGTCCACGTCGACGGAGATGTCGGCGATCAGCTCCTGGACCAGCTGGTGGTGGGCGATCGGCTTGCCGAACTGCTCGCGCTGGGCGGCGTAGGAGACGGCGGCGTCCAGTGCGGCCTGGGCGATGCCGACGCAGCCCGCGGCGACGGACATCCGGCCCTTGGCGAGGGCCGACATGGCCACGGAGAAGCCCTTCCCCTCGGGGCCGAGCATCGCGGAGGCGGGCACGCGCACGTCGTCGAGGGCGAGTTCGGCGGTGGCCTGGCCGCGCAGGCCCAGCTTGCCGTGGATCTCGCGGCGGGTCAGGCCGGGGGCGTCGGCGGGCACGAGGAACGCGGAGATTCCGCGGTGGCCCGGGTCCTCGTTCGTGCGGGCGAAGAGCAGGACCACGTCGGCCCAGGTGCCGTTGGTGATGAACGTCTTGCTGCCGCTGATCACGTACGCGTCGCCCTCGCGCCGGGCGCGGGTGGTGAGGGCGGCGGCGTCGGAGCCGGTACCGGGCTCGGTGAGCCCGAAGCATCCGAGGGCTTCGCCCGAGCACAGGCGGGGCAGCCAGGCGCGCTTCTGCTCCTCGCTCCCCCAGGCGGCGATGGTCTTGGCGACCAGGCCCAGGGAGACGGAGACGATGCCGCGCACGGCGGAGTCCCCGCGGCCCAGTTCCTCGGTGACGAGGACGTAGGAGAGGTGGTCCCCGCCGGAGCCGCCGTACTCCTCCGGGACGGTCAGGCCGAGGAAGCCGACGGAGCCGAGCTTCTTCACGACGGCCCGGTCCACGCTCTCGGCGCGGTCCCACTCGGCGGCGTAGGGGGCGATCTCGCGCTCGGTGAACGCACGGGCGAGATCACGGACGGCGGACTGCTCCTCGCTGAGTTCCAGATTCACCGGGCACCTCCGGGCGGGACGGGGATCGGACGGGGGGCGGACGGGGGTCGGACGGGGCGCGAGCCGGGGCGTGAGCGGGTACCGGCCTGGTCGGCCTGAGCGTTAATTACCACCGCTAGTTTAAATGCGGCAGGCCTTACTATGTGGCGCATGGCCAGACCGCGCAAGCCCCTCCTCAGCAGATCCCGCATCGTCGAGGCGGCGGGCGCGCTGGTGGACGGCGAGGGGCTGGAGGCCGTCTCGACGCGGCGGCTGGCGGCGGCGCTGGGAGTGAGCGGACCCTCGCTCTACAACCACTTCCGCACGAAGGACGAGATCCTGGACGCGGTCGCGGACGCGGTGAGCGCGCGGGTCGACCTGTCGATGTTCGAGCCCGGGGACGGCCGGGAGTGGCAGGTCGCGCTGCGCGACTGGGCGCACTCGTACCGGGCCGCCCTGTCCGACCACCCGAACATCGTGCCGGTACTGGCCCGCGGACCGGGCCGCAGGCCGGCCGGACTGCGGGTGGCGGACGCCGTCTTCGGGGCGATGACCGCGGCCGGCTGGCCGCCGGCGCAGGCGACCCGGATCGGTGCGCTGATGCGGTACTTCATCCTCGGCTCGGCGGTGGGGTCCTTCGCCCGGGGTTTCGTGGACGACGAGACGGCGTACGACCCGTCGGACTACCCGCACCTCGGCCAGGCCCACCTGCTCGCGGAACGCCAGCGCGAGGTGGACGAGGGCGCCTTCGAGACGGGCCTGGCGGCACTGCTGGACGGCCTGGCCCTCCAGTACGCGGCACTGCGGGAGACCGCCTGACAGCGCCCGCCGCCCGGGAGGCCTGAGGCAGGCCGCCCGGACCGGGCGGGCCGCTAGAAGACCACCAGCGAGCGGCCGCCCTTGCCGGCCATCATCGCGTCGAAGGCCGCCGGGATGCCGTCCAGGGTGATGCGGTCCGTGACGAGGGCCCCGAGGTCGAGGCGGCCCGCGCGGACGTGGGCGGCGATGACCGGAAGGTCGCGGGCGGGGTCGCTGTTGCCGTAGACGCAGCCGGTGAGGGTGCGGGCGAAGTGGAAGATCTCCAGGGCGTTGAAGGTGACCTGCTGCTCCTTGCCCCCGATGCCGACGACCGTCGTGCGGCCGCCGCGCCGGGTGGAATCCCAGGCGCCGCGGATGCTCGCGGCCCGGCCGGCGCACTCGACGGCCACGTCCGCGCCGTGGCCGCCGGTGAGTGCGCGGATGTCCTTGGCGGTGGTCTCGGAGGCGAGCAGGAACTCCGTGGCCCCGGCCGCCCGGGCCAGTTCCTCCTTGTCCGGGGAGACGTCCACGGCCACGATCGGGCCCGCCATGGCGATCCGGGCGGCCTGGAGGGCGGCCAGGCCCACGCCGCCGACTCCGAAGACGGCCACCGACTCGCCGGGGCGGACCTGGGCGCTGTGGTGGACGGCTCCGTAGCCGGTGAGGACCGCGCAGCCGAGCAGTGCGGCCTCGGCGAGCGGGATTCCGGCGGGGGCGGGCAGGACGCAGTTGGCCGCGACGACCGTCTCCTCCGCGAAGGCGGCCACGTTCAGCCCGGGGTGCAGTTCGGCGCCCTGGGCGTCGTGGGCGTACACGGCCCCGACCCCGGTGAGCGCCTTGGCGCAGAGCCAGACCTCTCCGATCGAGCAGTGGTGGCACTGCCCGCAGGACGGGGCCCAGTTGAGCACCACCCCGTCGCCGGGTGCGACATGGGTGACCCCTTCCCCGACGGCGAGGACGGTGCCCGCGCCCTCGTGGCCGAGGACGGCGGGTACGGGGACCCGCATGGTGCCGTTGGTGAGGGAGAGGTCGGAGTGGCAGACCCCGGCGGCGGCGAGCCGCACCCGGACCTGGCCGGGGCCGGGTTCGGGCAGCACGATGTCCCGTATCTCCAGGGGGGCTCCGACGGCGGGCAGGATGGCGGCGCGGACCATGATCGTCGTCTCCGTGTGTGCGGGGCTGGGCTTGCGGGGCTGGGCTTGCGGGCCTGGATGTGCGGGGCTGGGTGTGCGGGTTAGAACTGCAGGGACTTGGTCTGGAGGTACTCGGCGAGGCCGTGCGGGCCCAGCTCGCGGCCCACGCCCGACTTCTTGTACCCGCCGAAGGGCGCGAGCGGGTTGAAGCGGCCGCCGTTGATGTCCACCTGGCCGGTGTCCATCAGGCGGGCGAAGGCCACGGCCGTCTCCTCGTCCGCGGCCCAGACCGCCCCGCCCAGCCCGTAGTCGGTGCCGTTCGCGATGGCCAGGGCCTCGTCCTGGTCCCCGTAGGGCAGGATCGACAGCACCGGGCCGAAGATCTCCTCCTGGGCGATGGTCATCTCGGGCGTGACGTCGGCGAACACGGTCGGGGCGATGAAGTACCCCTGCTCGTGCGGCGCCTCGGGCCCGCCCGCGACGAGCCGCGCACCCTCCTCCACTCCCTTGGCGATGAAGCCGCGGACGCGGTCGCGCTGCTTGGCGCTGACGACCGGGCCGAGGCGGGTGCCCGGGTCGAGGGGGTCGCCGGAGGCGTACTTGGCCGCGGCGGCGGCCGCGAGGGAGACGGCCTCCTCGTACTCGTCCCGGTGGACGAGCATGCGGCTGAGCGCGTTGCAGCTCTGGCCGGCGTTGTTCATGACGTGGCCCACGCCCGCGGCGACGGCCTTGGCGAGGTCGGCGCCGGGCAGGATGACATTGGCCGATTTGCCGCCCAGTTCCAGGGCTACCCGCTTGACGGCGGCGCCTGCCGTGGCGCCGATCTGCTTGCCGACGGCGGTGGATCCGGTGAAGGAGACGAGGTCGACTCCCTCGTGCGCGGCCAGGGCCTGGCCGGCGACCGGGCCGGTGCCGGTCACGAGGTTGAAGACCCCGGCGGGGATGCCCGCCTCGTGCACGGCTTCGGCGAAGAGCTGTGCGGTCAGCGGGGTGTCCTCGGCGGGCTTGAGGACGAGGGTGCAGCCTGCGGCGAGAGCGGGTGCCACCTTGGCAACGATCTGGTGCAGCGGGTAGTTCCAGGGGGTGATGGCCCCGACGACGCCGACCGGCTCCAGCAGTACGGTCGAGTTCCCGATCCGCTCCTCGAAGGCGTACGAGGCCCCGAGCTCGGCGTAGGAGGAGGCCACGGCGATCGGCGCCCCGACGTGGACCATCTCCGAGAACCCAAGCGGCGAGCCCAGCTCGGCGGTGATGGTCTCGGCGATCTCCCCCTTGCGGGCGACCAGCACGTCGCGCAGGGCCCCGATGAGGGCGGCCCGCTCGGCCGGAGCGGTGGCCGCCCAGGCCGGGAAGGCCGCGCGGGCCGCCCGTACGGCCGCGTCCACGTCGTCGGCCGAACCGGCCGCGACCGAGGCGATGGGCCGCTCGTCGGCCGGGTTGAGGACCTCGATGCGGCCGTGGCCGAGGGCGGCCCGCCACTCGCCGCCGATGTACATCCCGTCATGGGCCTTCATGGCAATCCTCCCGAGCACGCGCGGGCGCGTGGACCTGTGGACGTCTGGACGTGTGGGCGTGGGGATCCTGAACGCATGACGCATGACGCATGACGTGTGACGCGCATCGTGCGGTCGCCGTGTCGGATCCGACATCGCCAACACCTTACAAACTAGCGCCGGTAGTTTTCTGTCGCCAGGGGCGGAGGGGGTCAGATGATGCCGAAAACCATCCCTGCCGCCAGGACCACCAGGGAGGTCAGGGCCGCCCACTTCACGGTGAACCGAGTGTGGTCGCCGAACTCGACCTTGGCCATGCCCACGAGGACGTAGACGGCCGGGACGAGCGGGCTCGACATGTGCAGGGCCTGCCCGACCAGGGAGGCGCGGGCGATTTCGAGCGGGGAGACCCCGTGGGCGGCGCCGGCCTCGGCGAGGACCGGCAGGACGCCGAAGTAGAAGCCGTCGTTGGACATGAAGTAGGTGAGGGGAAGGCTGAGCAGGCCGGTGACCAGGGCCATGTGCGGGCCCATGCCCTCGGGGATGGCTTCGACGAGCCAGTCGGCCATGTCCTTGACCATGCCGGTACCGGTGAGGACGCCGGTGAAGACGGCAGCGGCGAAGACCATTCCGGCGACGTTCAGGACGTTCTCGGCGTGGGCGGCGATCCGGGCCTTCTGGTCCGGCATGTGGGGGTAGTTGACGGTGAGGGCGAGGGCGGCCCCGATGAGGAAGAGCACCGGGATCGGGAGCAGCTCCATGATCATCGCGGTGAGCAGGGCGACGGTCAGGCCCGCGTTGAACCAGTAGAGGCGGGGACGCAGGGTCGAGCGGTGCGGGTCGAGGCCCTGGAAGCCCTCTTCGGTGGAGGTGACGCCCGCGGACGGAGCGGCTGAGGCGGGCCCCGTGGCCCGGGCGGACGGGACGGACGGAGTGGACGTCTCGGGCGGGGTGGATGCAGCGGGCGGAGTGGACAGAGGGGGCGGAGTGGTCACAGGGGACGTGGTGGTCACAGGGGACGGGGTGGACGCGTCGGAACCGGTGGACGCCTCGGACGGGGCTGAGCCCGTGAAGGGCTTACGGGTGCTCCCGGCGGCGGCCGGGCCCGTTCCGGCCGCGACCAGGAGCTGACCGGCCGGCTCCGCCGACCGCTCCGTGTCGGCGGGGAGGGTCAGCAGGCCGAGGCGGCGGCGTTCCTTGAGGCCGAGGACGTACGCCAGGGCGAAGACGAAGAGCAGCCCCACCGCGAGCGCGGGGATCATCGGTACGAAGATGTCGGCGGCGTCGAGCTTGAGCGCGGTGGCGGCGCGGGCCGTGGGGCCGCCCCAGGGCAGGGTGTTCATGACGCCGTTGGCGGTGGCCGCGACTCCGGTCATCACCACGAGGCTCATGCCGAGGCGCTTGTAGAGCGGGTACATCGCCGAGACGGTGATCATGAAGGTGGTCGAGCCGTCGCCGTCGAGCGAGACGATGGCGGCGAGGACGGCGGTGCCGACCACGACGCGCATCGGGTCGGCCCGGCAGAAGCGCAGGATGCCGCGCACGATCGGGTCGAAGAGGCCGACATCGATCATCACGCCGAAGTACACGATGGCGAACATCAGCATGGCGGCGGTCGGCGCGAGCTTGCCGACCCCGTCGATGACGTAGCCGCCGAGCTGCGCGCCCTGTCCGGCGAACACGCAGAAGAGCGCGGGGATGAGGACGAGCGCCGCGATGGGCGACATTTTCTTCAGCATGATCAGGACCAGGAAGGTCGCGATCATGGCGAAGCCGAGGAAGGTCAGCATGGGGGGAACCTAGGCGCCTCCTCCTGGGGCCAACAAGACGTCTACGCGTGAGCAATACGAGCAAAACCCCAGCTCAGGGGATGGGTGTCAGTTCGACGGGGAAGCCGTTGAGCACGGCCGTACCGGAGAGCGGGTCGAGCCGGCTGCCGTCGAGGAGCTGGTTGACGTTGACTCCGGGCGCGGCCGCGGCCACCGAGAGGCGGGTGCCGGGGCGGTCGTGGCCCCAGCCGTGCGGGAGGCTCACGACTCCGGCCCGGACGGTGTCGGTGACCTCCACGGGAACCTCCAGGCTGCCGCCGTCGGCGGTGATACGGGCCGGCTGCCCGTCGGTGAGGCCGAGCCGGGCGGCGTCGTCCGGGTGGACGTGGAGGGTGCACCGGTTGGAACCTCCGGCGAGGGCCGGAACGTTGTGCAACCAGCTGTTGTTGGACCGCAGGTGGCGGCGTCCCACGAGCACCAGGGCGGCGGGGCGGTCGGCCAGCGCCGTGCGCAGCCTGGGCAGTTCGGCCGCGATCGGGTCCGGCAGGAGCTCGATCCTGCCGCTGCGCGTCCTCAGCAGGCCCGGGAGGCGGGGCCGCAGCGGGCCCAGGTCGATTCCGTGCGGGTGGGCGCGCAGCCGCTCCAGCCCGAGGCCGCCGGGGGCGGCGGGGGCCGGGGCGTGCTCGGGCGCGGCGCCGGGAGCGGAGGCGGGCGCGGCGGCGGTGTCCGAGCCGGGGCCGGCCGCGCTGTCGGGGGCGCCCGCTCGGGTGTCCGTAGCGGCGCTCCCGGGCAGGGCGGCGGCGAACCGGTCTCCGTAGGGGCCGAGCCGGAGCATCATGTCGAGGCGGCGCTCGGGGCCGCTGCCACCCGCGAGCAACCCGGCGAGGCGGGCCGGATCCTGTCCGCGCAGGGGGGAGTCCGGGTCGGCGCACTCCCTGGCCAGGGTGGCCCCGATGGCCAGGTCGTCCACGGCGACCGGGTCGGTTCCGTGCATGCCGGAGACGGCGAGTACGAGACGGGCGTGGATCTCGCACTCGTCCATGTGCCCGTCTTCGAGCGGGACGGCGGGCGGCGAATAGCGGACCTGGTTGCGGATGGCGAAGGTGTTGAAGGAGAAGTCGAAGTGGGCGCTCTGCGAGGGCGGCGCGGGAGGCAGGACGACGTGGGCGTGGCGTGAGGTCTCGTTGAGGTAGGGATCGACGCTGACCATGAAGTCGAGCCCGGCCAGGGCCGCGTCGAGGCGCCGGCCGTCGGGGGCGGACAGCACCGGGTTCGCCGCGACGGAGACGAGCGCCCGGATCCGGCCCTCCCCCGGGGTCTCGATCTCCTCCGCCAGAGCGGCCATGGGCAGTTCGGCCTTGGCCTCGGGGTGGCCGCTGACCCGGCTGTGCCAGCGGCCGAGGCTGAAGCCCTTGCCGGGCCCGGCCGGCCGGGGTGCGCGGTCGGTCGCGGACAACGGGAACAGGGCCCCGCCCGGCCGGTCGAGATTGCCGGTCAGGATGTTCAGCACGTCGACCAGCCAACTGGCGAGCGTGCCGTACTCCACGGTGCAGCTGCCGATCCGCCCGTAGACGGCGGCGGTCGGCGCGGCCGCGAGGTCGCGGGCGAGGTCGCGGATCTCTTCGGCCGTGAGGTCGCAGGCGGGAGCAACGGCCTCGGGAGTGAAACTACCGAGCGCTTCGGCGAGTTCCCCGATCCCCTGCGCGTGTTCCGCGAGCCTGCCCGGATCGGCGAGCTCCTCGGCGAGCAGCGTGTGGGCGAGCGCGGCGAGCAGCAGCGCGTCGCTGCCGGGTCGCGGCGCGAGGTGGCGGTCGGCCAGCTTGGCGGTCCGGGTCCGGCGCGGGTCGACGACGACGAGGGTGCCGCCGCGGGCGCGCAACGCCTTGAGCCGGCCGGGGAAGTCGGGTGCGGTGCAGAGGGATCCGTTGGACTCGACCGGGTTCGCCCCCAGGAGCAGGAGGAAGTCCGTGCGGTCGAGGTCCGGGACGGGGATGGCGAAGGGGTCCCCGAAGAGCAGCCCGCTGGAGACGTGTTTGGGCATCTGGTCGAGGGTGCTGGCGGTGAAGAGGTTGCGCGTGCCGAGGGCCTTGAGGAGCAGGGGAGGGTAGAGCTGGCCGGCCATGGTGTGGACGTTCGGGTTGCCGAGGACGACGCCGACGGACTGGGGCCCGTACGCGCGCACGAGGGCGGGGACCGCGTCGGCGATGGCCTGGTAGGCCTCCTCCCAGGTGGCCTCGCGGAGCCGGCCGTCGCGTCGTACGAGGGGGGTCCGCAGCCGGTCGGGGTCGGCGTCGAGGCCGCCGAAGGCGGCACCCTTGGGGCAGATGAAGCCGCGGCTGAACACGTCGTCGCGGTCCCCCCGGGCGCCGGTGACGGCGGCACCTTCGATGGTGAGCGTGAGGCCGCAAGTGGCCTCGCAGAGGGGGCAGATGCGCAGGGCGGTGCGGGGCATGGGC
>NZ_JCAXEG010000080.1:0-229 GCF_059758875.1 Streptomyces sp. GQ60
CCGGCTGGGAGAGCGGGCTGATCGAGACCGCCCGCGAGGCCGGCGCGAGCTGGGCCGACCTGGCCGGGCCGCTGGGAGTCGCGAGCCGTCAGGCCGCCGAACGCCGCTACCTGCGCCTGCGTCCAGGTACGGCCGGAAGCACCGGCGAACAACGCGTCCAGGCCACCCGTGCCATCCGCGCCGCCGACCGCACCGTGAGCGCCTGGGCCCGCGACAACGCGGCCGACCT
>NZ_JCAXEG010000081.1:0-226 GCF_059758875.1 Streptomyces sp. GQ60
TGCGCTGGTCGTGGGTGTCCTGGCGGAGCTGGTCGGCGTGCCGCGTCACGGCGTCGATCCGGTCGGCGAGTTCGGCGTCCTCGGGCCGCAGATGGGCGCGGGTGTCGGCCAGGGGGCGTACGAGGCGCGCGACGTCACTGTCGCCCAGTGCCACATTCAGGTCCCCGACAGCGCGCTCGGAGCCCGGCGGGAGGCCGGTGAGCGATGTGACCTGGCCGGCGAGGCG
>NZ_JCAXEG010000009.1:0-309322 GCF_059758875.1 Streptomyces sp. GQ60
GGTGATCGTCTTCGGCGGGGCGAACTCGCCCTGGACCGCAGCGGGCCGGCGGCCGTATCCGCCGGAACGGCTCGGGGCTCCGGAGCGGCTCTGGGTCGAAGAGCCGAAGCGGCTGCCCCGGCCGGAACCGGCACCGGCGCCGGCACCCGCGCCGAAAGCGGGGCCGCCGGTGCGGCTGCGGGTGTAGGAGGAGCGCTCGTTCGTACGTGTGGGGTTCATGCGGAACCTTCCTTGATACGGCGCGTATCAAGGAATTCCCGCAGCGTAGGAGCGGCGCAGGGAATTGCGAGAACGGGCCGAATGGAATGCGAAAGCGGATCTGGCGGACAGGACGAGGACGTCTGTACGTGCTCAGTCGCTGGAATAAGATGGCGCCATGGAGGCGCGGCAACCAAAAGAATGGACTCGGGTGCATCTCCGAGAGAGTGCTCGGCCGAGTGTCTCAATGCTCACTACCGCGGGTGAACCCACCGCGGGAAATGCGTGTAGCTGGGGCCCGCACCCCGAGGGATGCGGGCCCCAGCTACAGAACGCGTGTCAGCGTCAGGCGGGAACGATGTTCTCGGCCGTCGGGCCCTTCTGGCCCTGCGCGATGTCGAAGGTGACCTTCTGGCCCTCGTTCAGCTCGCGGAAGCCCTGGGCGGCGATGTTCGAGTAGTGGGCGAACACGTCAGCGCCGCCACCGTCCTGCTCGATGAAGCCGAAGCCCTTTTCCGCGTTGAACCACTTCACGGTACCAGCAGCCATGTCATATCTCCTTTGGGGCAATACATCGGCGACTGCACTGTGCGGACGCCGTGTCGCCGCGATGATGCCCCGCCCGGTAAAGACCGGGAAATACAAAGCGCTTCCAGCGGAATGAATTCCGGCCTGAAGGCGCTTGAAGTTCTTGGGTACCAAAACTGCAACCGAGATCGACAGTAGCACGCTGCAGCGGCCTGTGTGCGTTGAATATTTCCGGCCGCCGTGTTGCGGTAGAAACTCTCCCCGCTGGATCCGTTAAATCCTTAGGTCGCGGTGACAGATATTGATTCACCCCGACCACAGCGTTTTTTGGTTGTCCGCCACCGGCTGCAGGAGGCGGCAGCGACGTCGGTCGGCTGGAGACGCGCTGGGGACAGGTTCCGACGCGCGGGCCGCCGGAGCGGTCCTCGCGGTGAAGAGGTCCTGGACGGCGGCGAACACCCCTCGGGAGAGGCTCGGCCAACCCGGCGCCACGGGCGGTTCGGGCGCCCGACAGTGGCGGCCCCAGCGCGGTCTCGTCGGATCCGCGTAGACCGCAGGCGTTGCCCGCAGGGGCGCGGTGGAGAATAGAATTGACTTCCATGTCGAAGCCTGACGAGCTGCTCGTGAACGTCGCCGCCCTGGTGGAGTCCGGGCAGAGCAACCAGATGTCCCTGACCGTGGTCACCGGCGGTGCTGTCATCACCGGCCGGCTCGCCCCCGAAGCCGTGTGGAGAGAACGCGTGTCGGAGGTGCTGACGGATTCCGCCCGCCTGGGCGCGTTCTCTGCCATCTTCACTGCCACGACACCCAAGGAGGGACCGCCCACACATCTGCACTTCCATGTGGCGCGGATCCTGCAGGGAACCGTGGGCATCCCGGAGACGGGCGGGATGTACCGCATCTCGATCAATGACGTCAGCGCCTGGACCGTGGGCGACTTCAGCTACTCCGACAACTGACCCGCGACTACGCCGAGAACCCGCCGCAGGACTGAGGGCCCGACCGGTGCATCGGGTCGGGCCCTCACCGCCGTAGCGGAGCACCGGATCAGGCGGCGGGCCGGGGCGCGAGGGACGGACACGCACCTGGACACCGCGCTCCACGGCTGGGAGGCGTACGAGGACGACCCGAAGACCGACGCCGGCGCTCGCACCATCGCGCTGCGGCGCCACCGGGCCCAGCAGGACGAGGCTCGCACCAAGTGGGAGAGCGCCCGGGTGGGAGACGGGCCGGGTCTTCACCCGCGAGAACGGGGAGCTCGGCCACTCCTCGATCCCGGAGATCATCGGCAGCTCCGCTCACGCAAACGGCCCCGGACCAGGGGTCCGGGGCCGAAGAGAGCGTCTCACCGGGAAGAATCCCGGGTCAGCAACTTGCAAACTGTGCCCTCGGCAGGATTCGAACCTGCGACACCCGCTTTAGGAGAGCGGTGCTCTATCCCCTGAGCTACGAAGGCGGGGGCTTGTCGGAAACCTTGCCGGAAACCCCAGAGGGATCGCGCGAGCTGCCTCGACAAACATGCTGGTCAGATGACGTGCACACACCCAAGTGGAGATGCCCTCGCGGACACTTCCCCGGGCACACGCCTGGTAGTCGTCTGACCGCTGACAGCCTAGCGGATCGTGCTGGGAGTGGTCGCATGGATTGCCGTGGGAGTGGGCCTGAGGCGAAGGCGTGGTCGTGACCTGGGGTTTCTGAGTGTCTCGGGTGGTGGGTGGGGTGGCCGGGGGTGCGGAACAGGCATGGGCAGGCTGGTGGAGCGTCCGTTCTGTTCCGCTTGCCCCGGAGGGGGTTAACGGAGCGACGGCCGCGCCCTGGGGTGGGCGCGGCCGTCGTGGGATCGAGGGGTCTCAGGCGATGTGAAGGCCCTGTTGGGCGTTGCTGCGGGCCGCCGCGAGGTGGATTTGGTGGCTGGTGGCGTTTTGGGAAAGCGCGAAGCCGAGGACGAAGATCTTCTGGCGATCCACGCCGTAGGCGATCATGCGGCGGTTCCAGAGGCTCTGGTCGAACTGGCTGTGCACGGACTCGGAGTCGGCGCGGTAGGGGTAGGGGAGTTGGTGGGTGAGGCTGGCTTCGGGGATCTGCTGGAGGTATTCGGCTCGGTGGAAGCCGCGTTCGCTGTCGCTCTTGATCCGCTTGCCGGTGTCGAGGGAGCGCAGGGTCCGGTCGGCGGGGGTGGTGGTGATGCCGACGGGGACGCGGTAGTCGTGGGCGCCATGCCGGCAGGGGATCTTGAGTACGTGGTACCAGCGGCTCTTGGCGGCTCCGGCGCGGTGCTCGAGCTTGGTGATGGGCAGAGGTTCGAGGATGCGGGTGCCGTCGTCGATGCGGATGCTTTCGGCGATACGGCCTTGGTCGCACCAAAGCTCGTGGCCGCTTCGGCAGGGGGTGATGCGCTCGTAGAAGACGGCGGCGACGGATCCGTGCTGCTTGTTGATGGCCAGTAGGCCGGTACGGGCGAGGGCGTCGCGGTGGACACCGCGGAAGGCTCCGTCGTAGACGACGCCCATGCAGTGGGGCAGCGCGTCCTTCAGCATGCGGAACTGGCGTACGGCGATGGCCGCATCATCTTCGTACTCGCCGCCGGCGACGTGGGCGAAGCTGAGGATGACACGGGTCCAGTAGCCGGTGTCGCGTCCGGAGGCGAAGAACCACTTGGTGCCGCGTACCCGCCGCTTCGCCTTCTCTCCGTTCTCGTAGTAGATGCGGGCGGCCGGGTCGACGCGGTGGTTTCGGATCAGGCCGGTGTCCTCGTCCGCGATCTCCACGGTGCGTGCTTTGGAGGGTGCTTTGGGGACGGTGGCGTCGCCGACGAGGAGCTCTCGGCGTTCGGGGCGGCTCCATACCTCGGGCGCGTCCGAGGGGAACAGCCTTTGGCTCAGGGCTTGCTGGGCGGCGTACCTGCGAAATGCCTCCTCGGGCGCGTCGGCGGCCGGTACGAGGAGGTTGTTCAGGGCGTCCTGGTACTGCCCACGGGAGGGTGCGGTGAGGGGTCGCAGTTGTGGCTTCCGTGGCGCCAGGCGCTCGGGGAGGTGACGCACCTCGGCATTCCGGAGCTGGAGCCGTTCCTGGAGGGCTACCTCGAAGGTTGGATCCCGGACGGCTGGATCACGCTCACCCCGGCGGGACGGCTCTGACCGGGTGGGGATTCGCCGCCGAAGCCATGGCGAGAAGTGTCGTCAGGAGCGGCATGCGCTACCCCCACCGGAGACGGGGGTAGTGCATGCCGCGGGCAGGGCCGATGTCGGATTCCGCTGCCAGCCGGTGGCGCAGGGGGCCTCGTACAGGGTCTGCCGGTCCATCGAGTTGTCGTTCGCCATGACCTGCCGGCTCTCGGTCGACACTCCGGGACCTGCCTTCCGGAGCTACGGTGATGACCACTTTTCCTCAGGGGTATCTCGGCCTTCCGGCCTCAGCTCGTCGGACGCAGCAGGTTCGTGATGTCGCGGGTGGCTTCGCGGGCGGTGCGGCCGACGCCGATGAGGGTGGCGGAGGCGGGGCCGGTCCAGTCGCCGTAGCCGAGGAGGTGGATCCGCGGGTCCACGAGGGCGCGCGTGCCTTCGGTCGGGATGCGGCCTGCCTCGGTGCGCAGGCCCAGCGGGGAGAGGTGGGAGAGGGTCGGGCGGAAGCCCGTGCACCAGATGACCGCGTCGGCGGGCCAGACGGTGCCGTCGGCCCAGCGGGCGCCCTCGGGGGTGAGGGCGTCGAACATGCGGTGGTCGGGGATGAGGCCGGCGTCGCGGGCCGCGCGGACGGGCGGGACGGCGACGATGTCGCCCAGGTCCGAGATGCGGGGCCCGCCGGATTGGACGCGCTGGGTGGCCAGTTCGAAGAGGGCGCGGCCGTCGATCTCGTCCGGGAGGTAGCGGGCGGGTCGCTGGGTGACCCAGCGGACGGTGGCGTGCGGGGCGAGGTCGGCGGCGATCTGGGCGCCGGAGTTGCCGCCGCCTACGACGATCACGCGCTGGCCGGCGTAGTCCCAGGGGCTTCGGTATTCCACCGTGTGGTGCTGGCGGCCACGGAAGTCCGCCCGACCGGGGACGGCTGGCAGGAAGGGGCGCCACCAGTTGCCGGTGGCGCTGATGACGGCGCGGGCCGTCCAGGCCCCGGTGTCCGTTTCGACGCGCAGGAGCGGGGACGCGTCGTGGACGCCGGTGACGCGGACGCCGCGATGGATGGGAAGTTCGTACCGCTTCTCGTAGTCGGCGAGGTACTCCAGCACGTGCGCGACGTCCGGGAAGGGCTTGCCCTCCTGCTGCGGCATGAGGCGGCCGGGCAGGGAAGAGTAGGCGGCCGGGGAGAAGAGGTGGAGGGAGTCCCAGGCGTGCTGCCAGGCTCCACCGGGCGTGGTCTGCGCGTCGAGGACGGTGAAGTCGATGCCCGCCCTGCGCAGGTAGTAGCCGGCGGCGAGCCCGGCCTGGCCGCCGCCGATCACCAGCACGTCCGTCTGCCGCGTCATGCGGTGGGTGCTTCCTGTTCCGTCTTGCCGCGCATGAAGATGACCGCGACCAGGGCCAGGCCCACGACCGCACCGACGAGCTGCACGCCGACGAACGCCGGGACCGAGGCGGGGGCGATGCCCGCGAAGGTGTCGGTGAAGGCGCGGCCGATGGTCACCGCCGGGTTCGCGAAGGAGGTGGAGGAGGTGAACCAGTACGCGGCACCGATGTACGAGGCGACCGCAACGGGCGCGAAGCGCAGCCGGTCGGTGCGGGCCAGACCGAAGATCAGCAGGATCAGGCCCGCGGTGGCGACGACCTCGCTCAGCAGCAGGTTCCCGGCCGAGCGGTCGTGCGTGGACCACTTCACCAGCGGCTCGCCGAACATGGCGTCCGCCAGGATCGCGCCCGCGATCGCGCCGACGATCTGCGCGGGCACGTACACGGCCAGCTCGCGGGCGTTCACGCCTCCACCGCCCCGGCGGGCCGTCCACCACTCGGCCAGGGTGACCGCCGGGTTGAAGTGCGCGCCGGACACCGGGCCCAGCAGGGCGATCAGTACGCCGAGGCCGAAGACCGTGGCCAGGGAGTTCGCCAGCAGCTGCAGGCCCACGTCCTGCGTCAGATCGGTGGCCTGGATGCCGGAGCCGACCACGACCGCCACGAGCGCGGCGGTGCCGACGAGCTCGGCGGCGGCCCGGGCGATCAGCGGCGTGCGCGGCGGGGTCGCACCGGGTGCGGGCTGGGGCGCGGACGCGTCGGCGGCTATGACGGCCTGCGCTGCGGGCTGGGTGACGGACAAGGACTTCTCCTCGGGCAGGTGCAACGTGCGGTTACGGCAGAGCGGGGGGAACTACGGGCAGGACCGCTTGGTGTCCGACTCGGATGTGGCGCGCGCGGAACGGGCGAGGTCGGCGAATTGACCGGCGATGGCTTCGATGACCTCGGGGCGCAGGCGGTAGTACGTGAATCTCCCGCAAGGTTCCGACTCGACGACACCGGCCTCGCGCAGCACCTTCAGGTGGTTGGAGAGGTTCGTCTGTCTGGCACCCGTCTCCTCCACGAGGTGGCTGGTGCAGAGCGTCTCCTTGGCCAGGAGGGTCACGATCTGGAGCCTGAGCGGGTCGGCCAGAACCCGGAGCAGATCAGTGTCGACTGACGTCATCATGGACTGATACTCTCACATCACTCAGGGCTGATACCAGTCCAGGATGAGTCACTGACTTGAAGGAAGAGACGATGTCCGCCACCCCGCTCGCGTCCGTGTTGTTCGTCTGCATCCACAACGCGGGCCGCTCGCAGATGGCCGCCGGATTCCTGCGTCACTTCGCGGGCGACCGGGTCGAGGTCCGCTCCGCCGGTTCCGTCCCCGGGGAGCAGATCAACCCCTCCGCGGTGGCCGCGATGGCCGAGCTCGGCATCGACATCTCCGACCAGAAGCCGAAGGTCCTCACCCCCGAGGCCGCCCAGGCCTCGGACTACATCATCACGATGGGCTGCGGCGACGCCTGCCCGTACTTCCCGGGCAAGACCTACCTCGACTGGCAGCTGGAGGACCCGGCCGGCCAGGGCGTGGACGCCGTCCGCCCCATCCGCGACGAGATCAAGGGCCTCATCGAGGACCTCATCGCCGAGATCGACACCAAGAGCGCGAAGAAGCAGGAGAGCTGACCGCATCATGACGAATGAAGACGTACGCGAGGTCATCATCATCGGTTCCGGCCCGGCCGGATACACCGCCGCGCTGTACACGGCCCGCGCACAGCTGAAGCCGCTGCTCTTCGGCAGCTCCATATTCGTCGGCGGCTCGCTCACCACGACCACCGAGGTTGAGAACTTCCCGGGCTTCCCCACCGGCATCGACGGCCCGGACCTGATGGACAACATGCGGGCCCAGGCGGAGAAGTTCGGCGCCGAGATGATCGACGACGACATCGTCTCCGTCGACCTCAGCGGTGACATAAAGCTGCTGACCGACTCCGAGGGCACGGTCCACCGCGCGAAGACCGTGATCATCGCGACCGGCTCCGGCTACCGCAAGCTCGGGCTCGCGAACGAGGACGCGCTCTCCGGGCGCGGAGTGTCCTGGTGCGCCACCTGCGACGGGTTCTTCTTCCGCGACCGCGACATCGTCGTGGTCGGGGGCGGCGACACCGCGATGGAAGAGGCCACGTTCCTCACGCGCTTCGCCCGCTCGGTCACCATCGTCCACCGCCGCTCCGCCCTGCGCGCCTCTAAGGCCATGCAGGACCGTGCGATGGGCGACGAGAAGATCTCCTTCGCGTTCGACAGCGAGGTCGCCGAGATCAAGGAGACCGGCGGCATGCTCTCCGGCGTCGTCCTGCGCGACGTCGTGACCGGCGAGATGCGCGACCTGGACGTGACGGGCCTGTTCGTCGCCATCGGCCACGACCCGCGTACGGAACTCTTCGCCGACCAGCTCGAACTGGACTCCGAGGGCTACCTCAAGACTCAGGCGCCCACGACCCGTACGAGCATCCCCGGCGTCTTCGGCGCGGGCGACGTGGTGGACCACCTCTACCGCCAGGCCATCACCGCCGCCGGCTCCGGCTGCGCCGCCGCGCTGGACGCCGAGCGCTACCTCGCCGCCCTCGGTGACGCCGCCCCGGCCGACGAATCCGAGCTCGTAGCAGCCGGCTGAAGAGCTGAGGTCCGCTCCGCCGGCTCCCTGCCCGGAGAACAGCTCAACCCCCGTCGCGGTAGCCGCGACGGGGGTTGAGCTCAGGACCGACAGAGTGACGAGCCCGGCCGGTACGGAGGGTACGCCCAGGTGGAAGACCCCGGGCCCGGTCCATCGTGATTGCGACACGACGGACCGGGCCCGGTTCCGTTCCCTGCTGAAGGGCTCGGCGCCCCGCGCTCAGCCCAGCGCAGAGCAGAGCGTCACGGTTTCCGGCAGCTCCAGACGTACTGTGCGGTCACAGAGCCGCTCCACCTGCGCCGGATCGTGTGAGACGAGCAGGACCGTGCGGTTGCCGCGAAGGGCGGCCACCGATTCCTCGACCGTGTCACGGCTCCGCTCGTCCAGGGCGCTGGTGGGTTCGTCCAGCAGGAGGGCGGCCGGTTCCAGGGCCAGGGCACGGGCCAGGCACAGCCGTTGGCGCTGTCCGGCGGAGAGCGTCTGAGCCGGGGTGTCCAGCCGGTTGCAGACCTCGCTCCACAGACCCGCCTCCCGCAGAGCCTGTTCGACGCGGTCGCGCATGTCCGCGCGGGACGCACGCATCAGGTGCCGGAGTCCGAAGAGGGCGTTGTCCAGGATGGTCCCGCCGAAGACGACGGGCGTCTGGGGCACCAGGACGACGGTGCTCCTCAGGCCGGAGTCGCCTTTGCCACGGCGGATGGTCCGCCCCAGGACCTCCACGTGGCCGTCACGTGTGAGGCCGTGGGGCAACAGGTCGACCAGGGCGCGCAGCACTGTGGACTTGCCGGCTCCGGAAGGGCCGCACAGGCCCGTGGTCGATCCACCCGGCAGGTCGAAGGTGACCGGGCCCACCAGAGTCTTCTTGCCGTCGAGAACCCGCAGGTCGCGGACGGTTATCACGTTGTCCATCGTGCTCCTTCGAAGCGGTTTCGCAGAGCAACCGCCAGGCTGAGAAGTACTGCGGTGATCAGGACCAGGACCAGTGCGCTGCCCCATGCCTGGGTGATCGCCTCCGGGGCACCGGAGTCCTGGGACAGGGTGAAGATGTGCGTCGGCAGCGCCTGCACCGGGGAGTCCACGATCCCGGTCGGCAGGGCGGGCGCCCCGAAGAAGACCGTGGCGGTGAAGATCAGGGGAGCCGTCTCTCCCGCCGCCCGGGCCAGGCCGAGCAGCAGACCGGTGAGTGTGGCCGGCCAGGTGTACGGGATGACCACGGAGCGGATGTACTGCGAACGGGACAGGCCGAGCGCCAGGGCGCTCTCGGTGAGTTCGCCCGGCATGCTCCGGATGCGGCCCGCGGTGGTCAGCGCGATGACGGGCACGACCACGGGCACCAGTACGAGGGCCCCGGCGAGCCAGGACCGGCCCCAACCCATGGTCGTGGACAGGAGGATGTATCCGGCCAGGCCCAGCAGGATGGTGGGTGTTCCGCCGACGACCACGGTGATGGTCTCCAGCAGGCGCGCCGTCTTCGCCGAGGCGTGTGAGCCGATCAGGACCCCCGCCCCGTAGCCGAGGGGCAGTGCGATCAGGGCTGTGGTGGCCATGAGCAGGAGCGTGCCGACGATCTGGTCGCGGACACCGCCGCCGGCCGCGCCGCTGGAGGACGTGAACCAGAAGGCCGGGTTGAGAGCCGAGCTGCCCCGCGTCACCAGGATGAAGAGCATCCCGACGAGAAGGGTTCCCGGCAGCAGGAGTGCTCCCATGCGCAGCAGCGTCGCGAGCCGGTCGCGCGGAACGCGCAGCCAGGTGGTGGCCTGGTGGGCGCGCAGCCCCCGCTTCGTCCCACGGCTCGGTGCCCGGCGAGTGCCCCACACCGTGGCCGCTGCCACCAGGACGAGCAGGACGATCCCCAGACCGCACAGCGCGGCGAAGTAGGGGCCGGAGGTTCCCGCGAGCATCGGCTCCGGGCCCGCCAGCTTGGTCGTCAGGGTCTGACCGGGGTGGGTCAGGGAGGAGACGAAACCCGCGAACGACTCCGGGAGCCTTCCGTCGGCCCGTCCCACCACGAGGAAAACCGCGATCGCCTCGCCGAGGGCCCGGGCGAGGCCGAGCAGGACGCCGGCGCGCATGGCCGATCGGGCCTGGGGCAGCACGGCCGACCGTACGACCTCACGGCGGGTCAGGCCGAGGGAGTAAGCGGCTTCCCGGTAGCGGTCGGGGACGGCGGCCAGGGCGTCCACGCTCACCGCCACGATCGTCGGCATGATCATCACGGCGAGGACGATGCCCGCGGCGAGCAGACTGTCGCCTCCCGGCACGTCGCCCAGCATCCCGACGAACGGCCGGACCACGATGATGCCGATGAGTCCGTAGACGATGGAGGGGACGGCCGCCAGAAGTTCGACGCTCAGCCGCAGGGGCCGGGCCAGGCGGGGCGGCAGGTACTCCGACAGCGCGATGGCCGCCGACCAGCCGACCGGGACGGCCAGCACCAGTGCGAGGACACAGACGACGGCCGAGCCGTAGATCATGGCCAGGGCGCCGTAGGCGCCGTTCACGGGGCTCCAGGTCGGGTCGCCGATCAGGTCGGACCAGTCGACGTCGCCGCTCGCGATGCCGGTGGCGAGGTATCCGATCAATACCGTCAGGGCGAGGACCACCGAGAACATCCCGGTGTACACCCATCCCCAGACCCATCTCGCCCGCCCGGGTCGGCCGCCCTGAGCGGGCGGCCGCGGCGCGGCGCGTCCGGGCGCCTGGGGCGGGCGCTCCAGAGTGAGAGTCACGGTCACATCCCCATCTGCTCGCGGGTCAGGTAGCCGTGCGGAGGCAGCAGCTTCTGGCCTTCGGGCGAGAGGACGTAGTCGATGTACTCCTTGGTGGTGCCCTTCGGCTGGCCATCGGTGATCATGTAAAGCGGCCGGCTCATCGGGTACTTGGCGGCCGCCACGTTCTCGACGGTGGGAGTGATGCCGTCCAGGGCCACGGCCACCAGGTCGTCATGGCCTTCGATGAAGCCGGTCGACAGCGGGGCGATGGAACCGCGGGTGGACTTCAGCTTGTTGCGGGTCTCCAGGTTGCCACCGACGACGGCGTAGTTGTCGGACTGCGGGGGCGCCGGGGGCGTGCCCTTGCCGTAGACGAACTTGTCGAGCACCTCGCGGGTGCCGCGACCGGGCTCCTTGTCGTAGACGAAGACCTTCAGGTCCGGGCCGCCCACCGCCGACCAGTTGGTGATCTTCCCTTCGAAGAGGCCCTTCACCTGCTCCTTGGTCAGGCTCTTCACCCCGGCGTCGGCGACCTCCTTGGTGATGATGATGCCGACCGCGTCCGCACCGATCTGCGTCGGAACGAAGTCGGTGCCCGGGTAGGTCTTGCGGTCCTCGTCGGACAGGGGCTTCGAGCTCAGCGCCACCTTGATCTGCTTCGAGCCGAGCTGGGAGATGCCGCCGGCCGAACCGCCCTGGGTGGCGACCGTGATCTTCAGACCCCGGGACTTGAGAGCCTCGGCGGCGTCCGATGCGATCGGGGCGACCGTGGTCGATCCGCTGGCCTGAAGTGCGGCCGAGTCGGCGCTGGCGGTACCTGCGCAGCCCGTCAGCAGGGTCGTCAGGAGCAGCGCGGCGGAAGCGGCGTAAGCACTCCGCTTCCGCTTTCCGGCGAGGAGCGACGGTGTCTGGTGGGGCTCGGTGGTCATCGCGGACATGGGTGTGCCTTTGCTGGTGGACAGTGGGTTGACTGAAGGCTGAGGGCAGGTGAACCACCCTGACGATCACGAGTCTGCTCAGTGGGAGGGCGCAGGAGAAGAGGTTCCGGCTGGCATCAACTGCGTCCGGCACCCACCTGCCTGCGGGCGGCCGGGACGTGGTCCGGCGCGGCTTAATGCCAGGCAAACAATGGGTGAAAAGGATGATCAACCGACCCCGGCTGCTCTGAGGCCGGACGTAGGGTGATCCGTATGTCCGCAGAACAGGTGACCGGCCACCCCTCGGAACTGCTGCCCTTCATCGATGACGATCCGACCTGTGAGCCGCACCTGGATGTGGATCCACTGCCCAGGAAGCGGGCGGAAGGTCTCGCGCGGCATCTGAAGGGCACAGCCGATCCGACACGGCTTCAGATCCTCAGCGTCCTGCTGGCCGCCCCGGAGGGCGAGGCCTGCGTTTGCGAGCTGACGCCGCTCCTGGAACTGGCCCAGCCCACCGTCAGCTACCACATGAAGATCCTTGTGGACGCCGGGCTGGTGAGCCGCAGGAAGCGCGGCACGTGGGCCTGGTACGCGGTCAGGGCCGAGCGGCGTGCCGTGCTCGACGCTCTGATCTGGGGCGACGAGGAGACGGCCTGGGGCACGCAGGAGCCCGGGCGGATCATGGTGGAGTCATGACCCGCCCGGGCCGGCGGTAGGGCGTCAGGCGGCGACGGAGGCCTGAGCGGCAACTTCGGCGGTGAACGCCCAGATCAGCGGGTGGATGTTGCCGGGAGTGGAGACCAGCTCCGGTTGGAAGAGCGTGCCGATGAAGAAGGGGTGGCCGGGAACCTCGGCGGCGCGCGGGGCACCTTCGGTGTCCCAGCCGCTGAAGACGACGCCCGCATCGGTGAGACGCTCGACGAACTCCCCGTTCAAGCCGTACTTGCAGTGGTACGTCTCCGTGGTCTGCTCGGCGTTGTCGTAGACGGCCGCCAGCCGGCTGCCCGCGGTCAGAAGGAGCGGTGCCTGCTCGCCGGCCAGGCAGCAGCTGAGCGGCACGATCAGCGGCGTCGGCGCATCCGGGTCGTACTGCACGTCATCGGCGTCCGTGAGTCCGACCACGGTGCGGGCGTACTCGATCAGTGCGTGCTGGAAGCCGCCGCAGGTGCCCAGGTACGGGATACCGGTCTCGCGGGCGAGGCGGATGACGGCGAGCACACCGTCCTTGCTCTCGTACGGGGAGCCCGGGACGACCCAGATGCCGTGGAAGCCGGCCACGGACTCCGGTCCGGTGATGGTCTCGGTGGGCACCCATTCGGTCTCGACGTCGAGCTCGCCGCGGAAGGCGTCGAGCCGGGCGTGGGCCGGGGACTTGCCGTGGTCGCCGATCAGCGCGATGCGCGGCCGGGGGCCGGTGGCGGTGGTCATGCGGGCTGCTCCTGCGTGGTGTCGGGGCGGGTGTCGTCGCGGGTGATCCGTCCGAGACGGACGTGGCCGTAAGGGGCGAGGCGTGCGACGAGCCGCCCGCCCTGCTCGCTCGTGGTGGAGGCTCCGCCGAGGAAGAGCAGCGGGCCGTCGCCGTCCGGCAGCAGCGCCTCGGGGTACAGGTCCTGCTCCGTGCCGAGGGCGTTGCGAACGGTCAGGACGTGGACCCGGCCGAGGGCGTCGCTCGCGACGTACGCCTCCAGGGCGGGGCTGCCGGCGTCGATGGCGCGTACGTGCGCGTCGTCGGCGAAGGCCGGGGCGAAGGCGGCGCCGCCCGGGGCCGGCTGGGTGAGGGGGGCGGTTGCAGTTGCGGTCACAGCAGACTCCGGCCGGTCATGGCGGGGCCGTTCGGGCGGCCCAGCAGGTGAAGGACGGTGGGTGCGATGTCGGCGAGACTGCCGCCATCGGCGAGGTGCTCGCCCAAGAGCTGTCCCGGGGCGGGGACCAGCACGGCGGGTACGGGGTTGGTCGTGTGACCGCCGTACGGGAGCGGGGTGCCGTCGGGTCCGGGCTTGGACATGCGCTCGGCGTTGCCGTGGTCGCCGACGAACAGGACCCAGCGGCCTGTCGCCTCCGCTGCGGCCAGGATCTTCTCGACCTCGCGGTCGGTGTGCTCGGCGGCCCTGACGGTGGCGTCGTGGTCGCCGGTGTGGCCGACCACGTCGATGTTGGCGAGGTTGGCGATGACCAGTGCCACGCCGTCACGCCGGGCGGCGGCGGTGATGGCTTCGGTGACCTGCGCGAGGTTCATCTCGGGCCGGGCGACGTAGTCGGGGGCCGTGTCCGCAGTGATGCGGATGTGCTCCTCGACTTCCCGTCGGCGGTCGTCGCGCCCGTTGATGTAGTAGGTGACGTGCTCGAACTTTTCCTGTTCCGCGATGCGTACGGAGCGCAGCCCATGGGCTTCCAACGCGTCGGCCAGGCCGCCGGAGGCGTCCGCCCGGCCGACGAGGGCGGGGATGTCCGCCCGGGTGTCGTACTGGGTCAGGGACAGGACCTCTACATCCGCGTTCGTGAGGATCTGGACGAGGTCGTCGGCCAGCTGCTGGATGCGGTCGCTGCGGAAGTTGGCGAACAGGATCGTGTCGCCGTCACGGACGGCGGCGAGCGGCTCGCCGTCGGCGTCGGTGAGGACGGTCGGGGTGATCCACACGTCCCCGTTCCCGGCTCCGGCCAGGATCTGGCCGTAGTCGCGGGCGGTGGCGCCCTTGCCGTCGGTGATGGCCTCGCTGACCTTGGCGGTCAGCTCCAGGTCTCCGCTCTTGTCGAGGCCGTAGCCGCGGCCGGAGACGGTGGCCAGCGCCCCCACCCCGGTGGCGGCGAAGAACTCCTCGACACGGCCCAGGTAGTGGCCGGCCGTGCGGTCGGCGACATCCCGGCCGTCGGTGATGGCATGTACCCACACGTGCTTCACACCGCGGGACGCCGCGATGGACAGGAGCTCGTGCAGGTGGTCGACGTGGGCGTGGATCATCCCGTCGGAGACGAGCCCGATCAGGTGCAGCGCGCCGCCCCTGGCCGCGAGCTCGTCGAGGGCCTTGGTCAGGCGCGGATTCTCGCGGAGTTCTCCGCTGTCGATCTGGCGCTGGACCAGGACGCTGTCGTAGTCGAGCGGCCGACCGGCCCCGATGACCATGTGGCCGATCTCGGAGTTCCCGACGGTTCCGGGCAGCAGCCCGACGTGCTCGCCCGAGGCCTCCACGAAGGTGGCGGGGTGCTTGGCGGCGATGGAGTCGAGGACGGGGGTGTGGGCGTTGGTGAGTGCGTTGCCGGGCCCGGGGGCGGCGTGGCCCCAGCCGTCGAGGACGAGCAGGATCCCGTTGGTTCCGTCACTGGTCATCGCAGGGTGTCCAGGGTGTTCCAGAAGGCCGGGAAGGACTTGGCGACGCAGCCGGGGTCGTTGATGACGACGCCGGGGGTGCGCAGGCCGATGATCGCGAAGGTCATGGCGATGCGGTGGTCGTCGTAGGTGTCGATGACCGCCCCGTGCGGGGTGCCGCCGTGGATGGTCATGGCGTCGTCGTACTCGTCGACGGTGATGCCCATCTTGCGCAGTTCGGTGGTGACGGCCGCGATGCGGTCGCACTCCTTGACGCGCAGGCTGGCGATGTTGGTGATGTGGGTCTTGCCCGTGGCGAAGGCGGCGACCGCGGCGAGGGAGGGGACGACGTCGGGCATGGCGTCCATGTCGACCTCGATGCCGTGCATGTCGCCGCCCTTGACGGTGATCGAGTTCTCGGTGATCTCGACGTGGGCGCCCATCCGGCCCAGGACCTCGGCGAGGCCGACGTCGCCCTGGTGGGAGGTGGAGCCGATGCCCGGGATGGTGACCCGGCCGCCGAGGATGGCGGCTGCGGCGATGAAGTACGACAGGCCGGAGGCGTCCGGCTCGACGATGGCGTGGCCGCCCTTGAAGGACTGGCCGGCCGCGACCTTGAAGCGGCGGTAGCCGTCACGCTCGACGGTGATGCCGTGCTCGGCGAGGGTGGCCAGCGTCATCTCGACGTACGGCTTGGAGACCAGCTCGTCGACGATCTCGACCTCGGTGTCCTGCTGCGCGAGGACCGAGCTGATCAGGATCGAGGACGTGTACTGGGAGGAGATGGCGCCGGAGATCTTCGTCTTGCCGCCGACGAAGTTGCCGCCGGTGACCTGGATCGGCGGGGAGCCGTTGCCACGGACCGCGACCGCTTCGACGCCGAGGGGGGACAGAGCCCCGAGCAGGTCACCGAAGGGGCGCTCCTGCATGCGCTTGGTGCCCGTGATGGTGGTGACGCCCTCGGCGAGGCCCGCCATCGAGATCAGGAAGCGCAGGGGGGTGCCGGCGCCGCCGACGAAGATGTCGTCCTCGGGGGCGACCATCGGCTTGCCGGTCGGGGTGAGGGTGAAGCGGTAGTTCTCGTGGTCGATCTCGACGCTGACGTGCCCGAAGGAGGCGACGGCGTCCGCGAAGAAGATCGTGTCGTCGGAGACCAGGGCGCCGTCGATCACGCCGGTCTTGCCGTCGAGGGCGGCCAGGGCCGCGATGGCGATCTGCCGGTTCGTGTAGGACTTCGAGCCGAGGACCTTCACCTCGTGGTCGATCGAGGCGATCGTCTCGACGGTGAGCTGTTCGGCCTTCAGGCGCGGGTCGTTGATGGCGCTCATGGGGTGAGACTCCTTGCAGGGAGGTGTGTGATCTGCGTCACGCGAGTACGGGGCCCGATCCGGGAAGGGCGTCGGGAAGCTGAGGGGTGACCGCAATTCGCCATTGGGTGAGGGTCGGGCTGGAATTCAGTGCGCGGCGGCAAATCTCGCCCGCTGCGGACAATGCGTCGGCGAGGCTGCCGGTGCGGTGGAAGAACGTCAGCTCGATGCGTCCGGAAGTCGTCTTCGCGTGGACGTGTTCGAGGTCGTCATCGGGCATTGCCGAAGCCCAGACGATGTCGGTGACCACGGCCGATTCCAGCTTCGCGGCTGCGGCTTCGTTAGCCGCGACGAGCGTGGCGGTGGCCATGAACATGGGTCCTCCCGGCCGGGCGGTAAGTCCTGGTACGGACCACACGTGCTGGTCGGCTTCGGCTTGGGTGACGGCGCTGTAGAGCTCCGTGTGGCGGCACTTGGGGCCGCAGCCGTGCCCGCCTGCCGGAGAAAAGCCCAGCGCGACCGCAGCGGCTCTGTTCATCAGGCGCAGGGCTTTCCGCGCAGCAGACATGGCTGTCCTTCGTGTGGTGGGGGAATTGATCTCGCTCAGGTCAGGGGGCGTTCTCGACGCGCTGCGGATTTCGTTTCCGAGGAGTTCCGCTGCCCTGTGATCACTAGTTTGCTGATCATTTCGTGGGGGTGGAAGAGCTCTCGGCTGGCATGAAGCGCGACCGGCAGGCACCTGCCTGACAACGGCTCGAACCAGCCCTGCCGCATCGCGCCGCGCCGCAGGGTGGTGGTGATCAGTCTCCGGATGACCCCTTGTCGGCGAGCGCTCTGACCTGCAAACATCGGCGCCCGCTGATGTATTGACGGGCTGTCTCAAGGGTTGAGACGCCATGCGGGGGGTCGCTGTGCTGGCGAGTTTGGGACTGGACACTGAAGCGGAGTCGGTTTACCGGCTGATGCTCACTCAGCAGGACTGGGGCGTGGCAGAGATCGCCGTCCACATGGCCTGCCACGAAGACTCCGTACGCAGCGCCCTGGACCGGCTGGCCGAGCTGAACCTGCTGCGAAGATCCGTACAAGCACCCGGCGGACTCAGACCCGTCAGCCCGGACCTCGGATTCCAGCTGCTGCTCCAGCGCCAGCAGGCCCATCTGCTCGCGCAGCAGCAGGAGTACGCCGAGAGCCAGGCCGCGATCAGCAAGCTCCTGGACGAATACTCGGAGCTGCGGACCGGTGAGCGCCACGGTGTGGAGTACCTCCAGGGCATGGACGCCATCCAGGCCCGCCTCGAAGAACTTGCGCACCGCTCCACCAGTGAGTGCCTGTCCTTCATGCCCGGCGGCGCGCAGTCCGCGGCAAGCCTGGACGCCAGCCGGCCACTGGACGAGGCACTGATGCGCCGGGGGGTGAAGGTGCTGACCGTCTACCTGGACAGCGTCCGCAACGACACCCCGACCGTCGAATACGCCCAGTGGCTGCACGGCAACGGTGGTGAGGTCCGGACCGTGCCGGCGCTGCCGTTGCGGATGGTCCTGTTCGACCGCGAGGTGGCCCTGCTGCCGGTGGACCCGAACAACAGCAAGAAGGGCGCGGTCCAGCTCACCGGTCCCGGCGTGCTCACCGCCCTCGCGTCCCTGTTCGAGCAGGTGTGGGAGTGCGCGGCATCCATCGGAGCCATCCGCGACCGCGACGAGGCGGGCCTGACCGGGCAGGAACGGGAATTGCTGCGTCAGCTGACGCAGGGAGCCACGGACGAGATCGCGGCGAAGAAGCTCGGCATCGGCCTGCGCACCGCGCGTCGCATGATGTCGGAGATGATGGCCCGCCTGGGTGCCCGCAGCCGCTTCGAGGCCGGCGTACTGGCGAGCAAGGCGGGCTGGACCGACTGACCCCCCTTGCCCTTCTCTTTCTCTCCCACGGCTGCAACGCCAGCGGGCCCGGTGCGCATTGCGCACCGGGCCCGCTTCTGGGGGAGAGGTGGATCAGGGGTCAGCCGCAGCAGCCGCCCTCCGGCTGGAGGGGTTTGATGGGCTCGTAGGCGGAGCCGCCGAGGAGCTTGGCCTTCAGGCGGCCGATCGCTGTGGTCGGCTCCTCTTCCGTGCTGAGTCCCAGCGCCTCACGGCGGGCCGCGCCGTACGCGGCGTGGAGTTCGGCGACCTTGGGACGAAGAGCGGTGTCCGTGACGAGGACCGCCGAGCGGAGCTGATGCGGCTTGAAGCCGCGCAGCCGCTTGGCCTCGTCCGCACCAGGACCGGCCTCGATGGCGGTGATGCCCTCGGCGTACGCGTCGCGCAGCGGGCGGTCCATGACGAGCTCGAAGTAGATGCCGCTGCGCTCACCGAGCGCCTCGTAGTCGAAGCCGGCCCACTTCACGAACAGCCGCTTGCCCTGGCGGACGGTCACCGAGACGGCGGCGACCTGGTCGTTCTTGTAGGCGAGGTAGGCGCGGACGTCGGCGCCGCCCTCGACGAGAGCGCTGATCAGGGCGTGGATGTGCGTCACGTCCTCCCCGCCGCTGTACTTCTGCCGGTTCTCGGTGATCAGCTCGGAGATCCGGCCGACCAGCGGACGCAGTTCCTGACGGTCCTTGCGCTCGATACGGGTGCCGGACGTGGCGGCTCGGTCGCTGTCCTCCTTGACGCGGCGCCGCTTACGGGCCGGGAGGGAGGCGAGGTAGGCGTCGTAGCCGTCGTGCTGGAGGCTGAGCAGGTTGTTCTCGCCGTGGAAGGCGATGTCGCCGCCGTACGCCTGGAGGGCGAGCGCGAGGACCTCGCTGTGCGGACTGTCATGCAGCCACGGCGCGGTGATCGAGCGGACCCCTGCCTCGATCGCGGCGGGCACGATGCGGTCGATCAGGTCCGCCACCAGCAGCGGGTCCTCGACGGAGGCGGAAGCCTCGGATCGATAGCCGAGCGGGGAGCCGAGGAGCAGGGTCGGGAAGAACGTCGCCTCACCCATGGCCTCGACCGTGCCGGTGGCGTCGCAGCAGGAGGTAGCGGTGGCGGAGCAGCAGGCCACCGCGCCGGACTTGGGCAGCCAGCCGAGGTAGGTGCGCGGGTCGGCTTCCACGATGGGGTCGGCGTCGAAGAGGAAGCCGGGCAGGAAGGCGAGTTCGCCTTCGCCGCGGTCGGCGACCGTGTGCCAGGGCTTGGCCCCGGTCAGGCTCGCCTCGGTCGCCCGGAGCCAGTCGGGCAGTACGTAGGGCGCGGGATCGGTGGCCTGCGGGACACTGCCGCCGAGCGCTGCGACCGCGTCCTCGAGCGAGAGACCGGTCCGTACGTCGGCCGGGTCTTCCTGCGCGGTGCTGGCGCAGCAGGAGACCGGCTCGGGCTGCGCGGGGCCGCAGCACCCCGATTCCTGAGCGGGCTCCGGTTCGGCCTCGGCCTTGGTGGTCCCGCAGGAGGAGGACACTTCGGCCTCCACCTTTTCGGGCGTTCCGCAGCAGGAGTCTTCAAGCACCACGAGCGCCGGGGCCGGCTCCTCAGTGGTGGCGCTGCAGCAGGTGGTGCTCATCTCTCGGGTACTCCTTGGATCGCAGTTGCGGTGCGTATCGGATGAGGGGGTGAGGGTGAGGCGGAGGGTTGTGGATCAGTCCCAGCCGGCGCCGTCGGTGGAAGGGTCGGTCGGGGCGGCGTCCCAGCCCGCACCGTCGGTGCCCGTGGCGGTCGCGGTGGCGGGAGCGACGTCCCAGCCGGCGCCGTCCGTCGAAGAGTCGGTCGGGGCGACGTCCCAGCCGGCACCGTCGGTGCCCGTCGGGGTGACGTCCCAGCCGGCTCCGGCCACGGTGTTGCGGGCGGGAGCCTCGAGGGCGGAGGCAGAGCCGAGTCCGATGACGGTGACCAGGACGGCGGCGGCAAGGCTCATCGAGGTACGCGAAACAGACATGGCTCTCCCCAGGAAGTGACTTCGGCTTTTTGGTGACCGGCGGCCTTACGGCCGTTTCCGGTGTCCCCCGGGGTGGTTGCCCTCCCGGTGTTCATGAGTCTGTCCGAGCTCACCCAGGGTGTGGAAGAGATCACTACTGGCAGGAAGCGCGCCCGGCACCCTCATGCCAAAACAAGCCGGAGGGCCGGTATATCCGCGCGTGGCGCGAAGACAACCAGCCCTTGGCTGAAAGGGGTTGAACCGCAGCTGGAGCGTGCGGGGATGGCGCGCCTCAACCGGGGAGTGACTCCGGTGAGGGGTCCAGCGCCTGGCACAGCACGGTCAGACTGCCGACCGCGATCCGGTAGTACGTCTGGCGCCCACGCCGCTCCCGCTCGAGAAAGCCCGCCTCGAAGAGGACCTTCAAGTGATGCGAGACCGTCGGCTGGGTCAGCCCCAGCGGCTCGGTGAGATCGCACGTGCACGCCTCGCCTCCCGGCTGGGTGCGGATCAGCCCGAGCAGGCGCAGTCGGGTGGAGTCCGCGACGACCTTCAACGCGGACGCGAGGTCATCGGCCGCCTCGGGGGTGAGGGGGCCGGCGAGCACGGGGGAGCAGCAGAGCTCCGAGATGGGAGTGGGCATACCCGATTCAACGATGGCCATCTATGGATTGTTCCCCAAACGCATTGACAGTCATCTATGAGTCCGGCAGAGTTCAACCCATCGACAGCCGTCTATGAGTTGGAGCTCCCCCATGCTTGACACCGTCCTCGGCATCCTGGGCCAGACGGCCCAAGACGTCCTGCGCACCCTGGGCACGAACTGGCCGTTCCTGCTGATCAGCGTCATCGTGGCGTCGGCCATCCCGGTGTACATCGGAGCGGAGCGACTCTCCTCCTGGCTGCGCCGCAAGACGCTCTACGCGGTCCTCGGGGCGGTCGTCCTGGCTACGCTCACTCCCTTCTGCTCCTGCGGAACGACGGCAGTGGTCCTGGGCGCTCTGGCCTCATCGGTTCCCTGGGCGCCGGTCGTCACCTTCATGGTCGCCTCGCCTCTGACGAGCCCGGAGGAACTCGTCCTCTCCATCGGCCTGTTCGGCGCCGACTTCGCCCTGACCTTCTTCGTGGCGGCGATCGTCATCGGCCTCTTCGCCGGCCTGGTGACCTGGCTGATCGAGAAGACGGGCTGGCTCGAGGGCCAGGCCCGCCTGACCTCCACGGAGGCCGAGCGGAAGGCCGAGGAGAGCTGCTGCACCAGCGACGCCGCCGAGGATGACCTTTCGGGTGGCGGCGTGAGCGCCCCGGCCGGCGGCGGCAGTGGTGGCGGTCTGGCCCGCACCGCCCTGCTCACCCGGCCCATCGCCCCGGCCCCCGCGCCGGTCGAGACGAGCCTGGTCAAGCGCTGGAAGCTCGACGAGTTCGGCAAGGAACTGCGGATCACCAGCAAGCGCCTCGCGATCTACTTCCTGGCCTTCGCGACGCTGGGCTACCTGCTCATCAACTCGATCCCGACCGCCTTCCTCACGGACTACCTCGGCGGGGGCAGCCTCTTCGCCGTCCCGCTGGCCGCCCTGATCGGCATCCCGGTCTACCTCAACACCGACGGCTCGCTCCCCCTGGTGGCCACCCTGATGCAGGGCGGCATGGGCCCCGGCCCGGCGCTCGCCTTCCTGGTGACCGGCGCGGGTACCAGCGTCGGCGCCATCAGCGGCATGCTCCTCATCGCCCGCTGGCGCGTGGTCGGCCTGGTCGTCGGCATCCTCTTCACCGGTGCGATCGTCCTCGGCTACACGGCCCCCATGTGGCTCTGATATTCCTGGCCTGAGCGCCAGCGCACAGACGGCAACGGCCCGCCCCCTGCTCCGGGGCGGGCTGCAGCCGTTTCTACGGGCGAATGCGGGACGGCCTCGCTCAGAGCGCCCCTTGGCCGACCGCCGGCTTCATTGCCGCCAACTGGCCGATCAGGCCGTCCAGCCGGTCCGAACGCACTTGGTAATACACCTCGTTCGCCCGCCGCTCGGCGGACAGTACCCCCGCCTCGCGCAACTTCTTCAGGTGGTGGCTGATGGTCGGACCCGAAACCGAGAACTCGGCGGCGATCTCTCCCACGCACACCTCGCCGGTCGGGCAGCAAGCGACGATGCTCGCGATCCGCAGCCGCACGGGGTCGGCCAGCGCCTTGAACACGGCCGCTATATCGGTTGCCTCTGCGGCAGTCATGGGCGCAGGGCAGCAGTCGGCGGGTATCCCGGCGGGCGAAGGCTTGATCATGCGCCCAATCTGACGGATCCGGCCCCTGCCGTCCAGGTGCGCCCGTGAGGCGGGACGGCACCCTCCAATGTATTGACGGTCATCTATGTGTTCTGTCATGCTCAATCCATAGACACCCGCCTATGAATCGAGGATGTCATGTCGTCCATCCGCCGCTCCATCCAGAACTTCCGCCGCGCCCGCAACGACGCGTTCACCGCCGGAGTCCGCTTCTGCGACGGCTGCGCCGAAGTCAGCCACTCCGCAAGCCGAAATGCCGAGATCCGCCGCACCCAGGCCACCACACTCTCGCTCTACGGCCCGCGCGGCTGAAGCCCAGCGCCACCGCACCGAACCAGACCCAGAGGAACGCCGTGAGCACTGCACAGTCCACCCCCGAGGCGATCAGCCGAATCCGCCTGACCTGGCGTGCGGCACGCGTCCCGCCGTCCGCGACCGCGGCCCTGGACGCCAAGGCGAAGGCGCTGATCGCCCAGGGGGTGGACGTCATCAACCTCACGAGCGGCGAACCTGCCTTCCCGACGGTCGAACCGGCAGCGCAGGCCGCCCTCGACGCCATCGCCACGGACTTCTCCCGCTACACGCCGGCCGCCGGAATCCCGGAACTCCGTGCGGCCACGGCGAAGTTCCTCAACCGGCACGGGACGGCGTACGAAGCCGGGCAGGTGGTCATCACGGCAGGCGCCAAACAGGCCCTGCACTACGCCTTCACCACCCTGGTGGAGCCCGGCGACGAGATCCTCATCCCGGCGCCCTACTGGGTCAGCTACCCCCACCTCGCCGCCCTGGCCGGAGGAACCCTCGTACCCGTCCAGCCCGCCCAGGGCTCGGGGCTGAAGGTGACCGCCGACCAGCTGCGCGCCGCGGTCACCGACCGGACCAGGGTCCTGCTGCTGAACAACCCGGCCAACCCTTCCGGCGTCGTCTACGACCGGACCGAACTGGCCGCCCTCGTGCAGGTCGCGATCGACCACGACCTGGCCATCATCAGCGACGAGATCTGCGACCACTGGATCTCCGGCGACGCCGAGCACGTCTCGGTCGCCGCCCTCAGCCCCGAGGCCGCGGAGCGCACGCTCACGATCGGCGGAGTGTCCAAGACCTTCGCCATGACGGGCTGGCGCATCGGCTGGGTCGCCGCCCCCACGCCCGTCGCCCAGGCCATCACGGCGATCCAGAGCCACACCGCCTCGGCCCCGTCCTCCATCTCCCAGAAGGCCGCCCTCGGCGCACTCACCGCAGACCTCGGCCCGGAGCTGGAACGGCGCCGCCGTGAACTCGACGACCGCCGCCTGACCACCATCAAGGCCCTCGCGGGCATCCCGGGCGTCGAGGTCGGCGGCAACCCGACCGGAGCCTTCTTCCTGTTCGCCGACGTCTCGGCCACCTACGGCCACACCCTGGCGGGCCGCACCATCACCTCGGCAGCGGACTTCGCGGAACTCCTCCTGGCGGAGGCCAACGTCGCGGTGATCCCCGGCGCCGACTTCGCGGCCCCGCACCACGTCCGCATCTCCTACACGGTCCCCCCGGACCGCCTGGACGAAGCACTTACCCGCCTGGCGGACTTCGTGGAGGGACTCGCCGTGGGCGACGCGTAGGCCCGGACTCAAGCCCAGGGAGTGACTTCGACCTCGCCGGCCATACCGTGCGTCCTCGACAGGTTCTGGTGTGGCCCTCGGTAGCTCAGCGACTCGAGGACCAGCAGGGACAGGTAGTGCCGGGTGAGCAGCCAGACTTCTGGGACGAGTCCTGGAATCCTGTAGAGCTCCTTCTGGTCCTCTTCGGGGTGGACCAGGTAGTTGCGGACCTTCGTCACTACGGCCGGGCCGTCCCAGACGTCGCCGTTCCGCCGATGCATTTCGTCGGCGAAGGCTGCCATGGCCGGCAGCGTATTGCGGTCTATGGAGACGGGAACACCGATGTCCTGGAGGACCTTCCGCAGCTTCTTCCGGGCCGGCCACTTGCGGGTGTTCTCGTACTCCGCCCGGGTGAGAATGCCGCGCAGATAGAGCCTCTGCCACATGGCGTGCTCGAGTCCCGCAGCCCCGATCATCACGCGTTGTTCCACAAAGCCCTGGTCGCGGATGGCGGTGATCGCGTAGCCGAGCTGCAGTTTCAGTGGCTCGCCCTTCACGGGGTCGGCGATCTCCGGGACGAGTCCGTCCAGGAACCTGCCGAGGGCTTCGAGGTCCCACAGGTCCCACCAACCGGAAGACTGCTTCCGCGCCGGATCACAATGCAGGACTCCCCAGGACTCCCAGAGGACCTTCTCGTCAGCCCCGAGGCCAACCGGGAGAAGGGGAGCGGTCCAGCGGCCGAGAGAGAAGGACATCCCGAAGTGCAGGGCGGTCAGGAGGTGGGTTGCCTCCGCGGCGGTGAACTGCCCTCCGTCCGCACGGCTGATCTCCAACGCGTGCGTCATCGCATAGAGCCGGGTCTTGAGGAGCTCTTCCCAGATCAGGCCGTGATCAGGGCGCACATCCAGCAGGATCTTCCAGCCGGCTACCTCGTGAGACCAGCGGCCGCCGCTCCAGTACCGTTCCCCGCCCTCGCCGCGTTCCTTCAGGTGATGCTGGCCGCCGAACCGCGGGAGGTTGAACCAGTGCGCCACGATGCGGGCCAGGGGTGCCCTGCTGTCGCCGAGAGTGGCTCCATTGATCCATCCCTCGTCGAAAGACCGCACCCAGGCGTCCACTTCAGCCGCTCCTTGGGGCCGTTGGAGCCGCAGTATGGCCGTGTCCTGGGTATAGGGATGCGAGACCGGGCCGGGTGTGACGCTCCAGTCGAGGCTGAGTGCTGGCGAACACTGCAGATGGACCTCACCAGGCACTTCGGCATCCTGTACTCCACCGATCTCTCCCTGGTGCAGACCGATCGGTTCGCCAACGTCGTTGAAGGGGTGGAACGACTTGATCGGCGGCAGAGCCGAATCCCACGGTGAATCGGACATGGCGCTCCTGATCCCGGGCTAAAGCCATCCTCGGAGTGAAACCTGCGGACCGTCGTTGAGGAAGGCGAGCAGGGCGCTGCGGGTCGTCGGGACGAATTCGTCCGGCAGGTCGGTGGCGTCCACCCAGCGGACCTGGGAGTGCTTGTGGGGTTCGCGGTTTACCGGTTCGCCAGTCCATTCGCGGGCCGAGAAGACGACCGCGAGGAAGCCGTTGGGGGCTCGGCACCCCAGGCGCCGTGAATGATGGGGGCGGCTTCGAGGGACTCGGGCTTCACGGTGAGGCCGGTCTCCTCGTGAGCGGCGCCGGAGTCTGCGGCCGGCCGCGGTTCTTCCCGGAGGTGCCCAGTGCGAGGCAGGCGGACACGACCGAGAGCGAGGCCAGGGCCGCGAAGAGGTGGGGGTAGCCGCCGAGCGGGCCCGCGAGGGCGGCGCCGGCCCATGGGGCCAGTGCTCCCGCGATGTGGGCCGGGGCGCCGAGGAGGGCGGAGAGGCGGCCGTAGTGGGTGGTGCCCCAGCGATCGGTGACGGCGGTGGCCTGGAGGAGGGTGAGGTTGCCGCGTACGACTCCCGCGAGCGTCGCGAAAACGACCAGCAGCGGCAGGGGGCCGGGAACGAAGGCCAGTGATGCGGTGGTCGCGCCGCCGAAGGCGATGAGCGTGACGGTCCGGGTCGTGACGGACGTACGGGTTGCCAGGGTGGCGTAGAGGGTGCGGCCGAGGGTCTGCCCCGCCCCGCCGAGTCCGAGGGCCCAGGCGGCCGTTGTCGCGCTCGCGCCGCGTTCGGTGAGGAGCGGGATGAGGCCCATGACGACGGCGTACATGGCGAAGCCGGAGAAGGTGAAGGCGACGGCCAGGAGGAGGAAGGGGCGGCTGCGGGCGATCGGGGTGCGGTCGGTCGACGGCGGGGAGGGCGGGGCCGGGGGCCAGGGGGCGCGCAGGGCGAGGGCGTGGGCGGGGATGGTGACGGCGGCGAGGACCACGGCCAGAACGGCGTAGGTCGCTCGCCAGCTGAGGTGTTCCGCGAGGGCGGCGGTCAGCGGCGCGAAGACGGTGGAGGCCAGCCCGCCGGCGAGGGTGACGATCGTGAGGGCTCGGACGCGGTCGGGGCCCCACCAGCGGGTGAGGGCGGCGAAGGCCGGTGGGTAGAAGGTGGCGGCCATGGCGATGCCCGCGAGGATCCAGCCGCAGGTGAAGACCGGCAGGTTGGGGGCCGCCGCGATGAGGAGGAGGGCCAGGGTGCCGATCACCGAGCCGAAGGTCATCACGGCGCGCGGACCCCGATGGTCGAGGATCCGGCCGATGGGTATGCCCGCGAGGGCCGAGACGAGGAGGGCGAGGGAGAAGGCGGCGGTGGCGGCGGTGACGGACCAGCCGGTGTCGGCGGTCAGGCGGGGGAGGAGGACGGGGAAGGCGTAGTAGACGATGCCCCAGCTGGTGATCTGCGTGACGCAGAGCGCGGGCAGCGCGGCGCGGGGCCGCGACCGGTCCCCTGTGCCGGTCGCGGCCCCGCTGCTTCGGAGGTCCGTCACCGGGGTCAGCAGCCGCCGGTGCGGGCCGGGGCGCCGATGGTGAGGGTGGCGGGGGTGGAGCAGCAGCCGCCGCCGGTTTCCTCGGCGGAGGCCGACACGGGCTGTTCGAAGAGGCCGGCTCCGCCGCATACTCCGGTTTCGGGGAGGGTCAACTCGACGCGCTCGGCGGCTTCCTGGTCGCCGGCGAGGTGGGCGGCGATGGAGCGGACCTGCTCGTAGCCGGTCATGGCGAGGAAGGTCGGGGCGCGGCCGTAGGACTTCATTCCGACGAGGTAGACGTCCTTCTCGGGGTGGGAGAGCTCGTTGACCCCGTGCGGGTAGACGGTGCCGCAGGAGTGCTGGTTGGGGTCGATCAGCGGGGCGAGGGCGGTGGGGGCCTGGAGGCGTTCGTCGAGGCCGAGGCGGAGTTCGTCGAGGAAGCCGAGGTCGGGGCGGAGACCGGTGAGGACGATGACCTCGTCGACCGGGTCCAGGCGGCGGCCGTCCTCGCCGACGAGGATCAGGCGGCCGTCGGTGTCGCGTTCGACGGCTTCGGTGCGGAAGCCGGTGACCGCGTCGGCGTGGCCGCTGTCGACGGCGGCCTTCGCGGCGAGGCCGAGGGCGCCGCGGGCGGGGAGCTGGTCGGCGGTGCCGCCGCCGAAGGTGGAGCCGGAGATGCCGCGGCGCAGGATCCACGCGGCGTGGGTTCCGGCCTCCTCCTTGGTGAGGTCGGAGAGGTAGGCGAGCGCGGTGAAGGCGGAGGCCCCGGAGCCGATGACGGCAGTGCGCTTGCCCGCGTAGCGGGCTCGGACGGCGGAGTCCTTGAGGTCGGGGACGCGGTAGGTGACGCGGTCGGCCGCGGCGCGCTCGCCGAGGGCGGGCAGTCCGCTGCCGCCGGCCGGGCTCGGGGTGGACCACGTACCGGAGGCGTCGATGACGGCGCGGGCGAAGACGCGGGCCTCGGTGCCGTCGGCGGCCGTGTGGTGGACGACGAAGGGCTGGGCCTCGCGGTCGGCGTCGACGATGCGGTCCCGGCCGGTGCGCGATACGCCGGTGACGGTCGCGTGGTAGCGGACCCGCTCGCCCAGGGCGTCGGCCAGGGGCTGGAGGTAGCGCTCGGCCCAGTCCCCGCCGGAGGGGTACGTGTCGGGGTCGGGCTTGACCCAGCCCGTGGGGGCGAGGAGCTTCTCCGCCGCCGGGTCGACGACCTCGCCCCAGGTGGAGAAGAGCCGTACGTGCGACCACTCGCGGACGGCGGCACCCGCGGCCGGTCCGGACTCCAGGACCAGTGGTTCCAGGCCCCGGTCGAGGAGGTGGGCCGCAGCCGCGAGTCCGGCCGGTCCGGCTCCGATGACGACGATGGGCAGGGTCTCGATGGGTGCGGTCATGGCAGGCTCCCCGTTGATTCGATGACTGTCGATGCGTTCTACCCCCAGAGTGGACCCTGGATCGACGTTCGTCAACATAGACATTCATCGAATTTTCTCGGATGATGAGGGCATGTCCACCGTGAAGACCGTGCTGCCGCTGCTGGAGCCCGTAGCCGCCGTGGCGCCGTGCTGCCCGCCCGTGACCGAACGCCCGCTGACGGCCGAGGAGGCCGAGCGCAGCGCCGTGATGTTCAAGGCGCTCGGCGATCCGGTCCGGCTCCGGCTGTTTTCGCTCGTCGCCTCGCACGAGGGTGGCGAGGCCTGCGTGTGCGACATCTCGGATGTGGGCGTCTCCCAGCCGACGGTCTCCCATCACCTCAAGAAGCTGAAGGAGGCGGGGCTGCTGTCCTCCGAGCGCAGGGGGACGTGGGTGTTCTATCGCGTCGAGCCCTCCGTGCTCGCCGCCATGGGGCAGCTCCTGAGCCGCTCCGCCGCCTGAGCGGATGCCTGGCCCGGCGCTCGCTTGCCCGGCACTCGTTCCTGGTCCGGCGCCCGTCCATCGACTATCGTCGATTGTCGATGGATGAGAAGACGGACAAGAAGACGGACAGGAAGATGGACGAGAAACGGGACTCCGGACCAGGGCTGGACCCCGCCGACGCCCAGACGTACGCCGGGTGGTTCAAGGCGCTGGCCGACCCGATGCGGGTCCAGCTGCTCAACCTGCTCGCCCGCGAGCGCCGGCCCATGGCCGTCGGGGACATCACCGACCGGCTCCCGATCGGCCAGTCCACGGTCTCCCACCACCTCAAGGTGCTGGCCGAGGTCCGGTTCGTGCTCCCCGAGCGGCACGGCACCTCGGTGCGCTACGAGGTCAACGCCGCGTGCCTGGAGTGCTTTCCCGCAGCGGTGGACGCGATCCTGGGACGGCAGTCGTGAACATCGTCCCCATGACCGCCGAGCACGCGGCCGAGGTCCTCGCGATCTACCGGGCGGGGATCGACGAGGGCAACGCCACCTTCGAGACCGAGCCCCCCACCTGGACCGAGTTCGACGCGGCGAAGCTGCCGGAGCACCGGTTCGTCGCCGTGGACGGGGGTGGCACGGTGCTCGGCTGGGTTGCCGCGAGTGCGGTATCCGACCGGTGTGCGTACGCCGGTGTCGTCGAGCACTCCGTCTACGTCCACCCGGGCGCCCGCGGCCGCGGCGTCGCCCGGGCCCTGCTGGACGCGCTGATCGCCTCGACCGAGGCGGCGGGCATCTGGACGATCCAGTCCGGCATCTTCCCCGAGAACAGCGCCAGCCTGGCCCTGCACCAGCGCGCCGGCTTCCGGGTCATCGGCACCCGGCAGCGCATCGGCCGGCACCGCGGGGTGTGGCGCGACGTCGTCCTGCTGGAGCGCCGCAGCCCCGCGATCGGCTGACCCCGCTCCGCTGCCGCGCGTCAGCGGCCCAACAGATCGGCGATCTCGCGGGCCGCGTCGCGGGCCGGGCGGCCCACTCCGATGAGGGTGGCGGAGGCCGGGCCGGTCCAGTCGCCGTAGCCGAGCAGGTGCAGCCGCGGCTCGTCGACGGCCCGGGTGCCGACGGTGGTGATGTGACCGTCGGCGCCACGCAGGCGCATCGCCGCGAAGTGGGCGAGCGCGGGGCGGAAGCCGGTGCACCAGATGACCGCGTCCGCTTCGGCGAAGGTGCCGTCGGCCCACTCGGCGCCGGTGGCGGTGAGCCGGGCGAACATCGGCTTCGCGTGCAGGAGTCCGGTATCGCGGGCAGCGCGTACGGGAGGCACGGCCACGATGTCGCCGAGGGTGGCGACCCCGCCGGTGTCGGTGCTGCCCGCGTCCAGCGCCGTGCGGCGGGCGGTGGCGGCATAGAAGAGGGCCCGGCCGTCGATGTCGTCGGCGAGGTAGCGGGGCGGGCGCTGGGTGACCCAGGTCAGCTGCGTACCGGGCGCGAGGTCGGCGGCGATCTGGGCTCCGGAGTTGCCTCCGCCCACCACGATGACCCGCTGCCCGGCGAACTCGGCCGGGCTGCGGTACTGCACGGTGTGGAACTGGCGGCCCCGGAACTCGAGCCGGCCCGCGATGGCCGGCAGGAAGGGGCGGGTCCAGGTCCCGGTGGCACTGATGACCGCGCGGGCGCGCCAGTCGCCGGAGTCGGTCTCCACGCGCAGGCGGTCGCCGTCGCGGTGGACGGCCGAGACCCACGCGCCCCGCTGGAGGGGAAGCTCGTACCGCTTCTCGTAGTCCGCGAGGTACGAGACGACGTGCGCCGCGTCGGGATGGACCTCCCCCTCCTGGACGGGCATGAAGCGGCCCGGCAGCGAGGAGTACGCGGCCGGCGAGAACAGCCGCAGCGAGTCCCAGGTGTGCTGCCAGGCCCCACCGGGAGTCGTCTGGGCGTCGAGGATGACGTGCTCGATGCCCAGGCCGCGCAGGTGGTAGCCGGCGGCGAGCCCGGCCTGGCCGCCGCCGATCACCAGCACGTCCGTCTGCCGTGTCATGCGGAGGGCGACCCGCCGTCCGTCTTGCCGCGCATGAAGATGACCGCGACCAGGGCCAGGCCCACGACCGCACCGACGAGCTGCACGCCGACGAACGCCGGGACCGAGGCGGGGGCGATGCCCGCGAAGGTGTCGGTGAAGGCGCGGCCGATGGTCACCGCGGGGTTGGCGAAGGAGGTGGAGGAGGTGAACCAGTACGCGGCACCGATGTACGAGGCCACCGCGACCGGTGCGAAGCGCAGGCGGTCCGTCCGCGCCAGGCCGAAGATCAGCAGGATCAGGCCGGCGGTGGCCACGACCTCGCCGAGCAGCAGGTTCCCGTCGGAGCGGTCGTGCGTGGACCACTTCACCAGGGGCTCGCCGAACATGGCGTCGGCGAGGATCGCGCCCGCGACGGCGCCGACGACCTGCACGGGAACGTAGACGGCCAGCTCGCGGGCTGTGACGCCCTCGCCGCGGCGGCGGCCGGTCCACCACTCGGCGAGGCTGACCACCGGGTTGAAATGGGCTCCGGAGACCGGGCCGAGGAGGGCGATCAGGACGCCGAGGCCGAAGACCGTGGCGGTGGAGTTGGCCAGCAGTTGCAGGGCCACGTCCTGGGTGAGCTTCGTCGCCTGGATGCCGGACCCGACGACGATCGCGACCAGTGCGGCCGTTCCGACGAGTTCGGCGGCGGCGCGGGCCACCAGCGGGGTGGCGGGCGGCGTGGCGCCGGGTACGGGCTGGGGCGCGTCGGCGCGTATCGCGGTGTCCGCTGCGGGTGCGGTTGGCAGTGCCACCCTGGCCATCGCCCTCGGCGTCGCCGGCACGGTCCTGTTCATCGCGGTCCGCTACGGACGCCACATCTCCCGCTTCGTCTCCAGCGACGACCCCGAGAAGCTCCTCCTCGTGGTCCTCGGCCTGACCCTGCTCGTCGCGGGCATCGCCCAGCAGCTCCAGGTGTCCGCCGCGGTCGGCGCGTTCCTCGTCGGCATCGCCCTCTCCGGCGAGGTCGCCGAGGGCACCCACGCACTGCTCAGCCCCCTGCGGGACCTGTTCGCAGCCGTGTTCTTCGTCTTCTTCGGCCTGCACACCGACCCCGCGAGCATCCCGCCCGTGCTGCTGCCCGCGCTGGCACTCGCCGTGGTCACGTCCGGCACGAAGATCGCGACCGGGTACTGGGCGGCGAAGCGCGCGGGGATCGGGGTCAAGGGGCGCTGGCGGGCCGGCGGCACCCTCGTGGCCCGCGGCGAGTTCTCCATCGTCATCGCGGGCCTCGCCGTCACCGCCGGCATCGAGCCCGCCATGGGGCCGCTCGCCACCGCGTACGTGCTGATCCTCGTCGTGATCGGGCCCCTGACCGCCCGCTACACCGAACCCGTGGCCCTCTGGGCCGGCAGCCGCCGCACCCCGGCGCCCGCGGACTCCCCGGCCGCGGTGCCCACGCTGCCGGGATCCCCGGAGGAGCTCAAGGACCAGGCCCAGGATCCGGCCGGCCGCGCGTGAGCGGGGGCGGTAGGGGCGCCTCACGCGCCGGCGGCCGGGCTCTTGCGCTTTTATCCAACTGTGATCGCTCGCATGTCCCGGACTGTCTCTTTTGCCGGTGAGTCGTGGTGATCTAATGATCGCCTTGCCGCCGACGGGCTCCAAAACCCGTCGGCGGAACAGGAATTGGCAGCGCGCGGGGGGCCTTCCGGATGAATGACCAGCAGCAGCCGCCGCCCACGGGGCTCCCGCGCCGGCGCAGATGGGTCGTCGGGGTGGCGGCCGGGTCCGTGCTGCTCTCCGGAATCGGGGTGGCGGTCGCGCAGGTGATCAAGTCGCCGGCCCAGGCCGCCGCGGACTCCGCGGCCCCGCCGCCGAGCGTGCTGACGGCCCCCGTGGAACAACGGGTGCTCGTGGCCTCGGTGGTCGTGCGCGGGACGGTCACCGCCCAGCAGTCCGTGGACGTCACCCCGGTCGGCGGAGCCCCCGGCGCGGCCGGCGCCGTCGTCACGAAGCTGCCGGTCGCCGTGGGGGGCCGGGCCGAGGAGGGCCAGGTGCTCCTGGAGGTCTCCGGGCGCCCGGTCATCGCGCTACGGGGCACCCTGCCGGCGTACCGGGACCTCAAGCCCGGCTCCGAGGGCGGCGACGTCGCCCAACTGCAGCAGGCGCTCGCCCGGCTGGGCCACGGCACGGGCGCCGACCGGGCCGGCCGGTTCGGGGAGGGTACGAAGGCGGCCCTGGCGGCGCTCTACGCCTCCGCCGGCTACGACCCGCTGCCCGCGCTGACCGACGGGAACGCCTCGGTGGCCGACGCGCGCAAGGCCCTGACCTCGGCGCAGCGCGCCGTGGAGGACGCCCGGGACGCCGCGGCCCGGGCCGGGAAGGCGGCCTCGACTGCACCGCCGGCCGCCCCGTCCGCCGCCCCGTCCGCAGCCCCGTCCGCCGCCCCGTCCGCAGCTCCGTCCGTCGCCCCGGGAGCTTCGCCGGGCGCTCGCGGAGCCGATCCGCGCGCGGTGGACGGCAAGGGCTCCGGTCCCGCCCCCGCCCCCGAGGCCGACCTGGGCGAACTGCGCAAGCAGGTCGAGCGTGCCGAGGAGGACCTGAGCACCGCGCGGGACCAACTGGCGGAGGTGCTCGCGGCGGCCGGCCCCGTACTGCCCGTCGCGGAGGTGGTCTTCCTGTCGAGCTTCCCCGCCCGGGTGGACTCGATCGCCGCCAAGGTCGGGGCGCAGGTGTCCGGCAAGGTGCTCACCGTGTCGGCCGGAGCCCTCGTGGTCAACGGCCACCTCCAGGAGTACCAGAGGGGTTTGGTGCAGCCGGGGCGGCAGGTGGAGATCGTGTCCGAGGTCATCGGCGTGACCGCGTCGGCCTCGGTCACCTCGGTCGCCGACACTCTGGGCCAGGAGCAGCCGGCCACCGGCCCGGGACAGCCCCCGGGTCAGCAACAGGCCGGCCCCAAGGGCTACTTGATGGTCGTCCAGCCCAAGGAGCCGCTGGACCCCAGGCTGGCCGGCCAGGACGTGCGCCTGACGATCAAGGCGGCATCGACGGGCGGCGCGGTCCTGGTGGTGCCGGTTTCGGCGGTTTCGGCCGCGGTGGACGGCAGGACGTACGTGACCGTGCTGGAGGCGGACGGCGTACGCCGCCGGGTGCGGGTGGCCACCGGAACGACCGGCGACGGCCACGTCGAGGTCAGGCCCACCGAGGGCGACCGCCTGACCGAGGGCGAGCGCGCCGTCGTGGGCGTGCGCGGCGGGGCGACCGGCACCCGGACCTCCGGGCCGGAGAAGGGGCGATGACGCCGCGAGCCTCGGCCCCCGTGGCTCTGTCGGTCCCCCTCCCCGCCCCCGCCGCCGTCGTCGAACTCCGGCAGGCGGGTCTGACCTACCCCGGCCCCCCGCCAGTGGCGGCCCTGGCCCCCTGCGACCTCGTCGTGGAACGGGGAGAGTTCCTGACCGTCGTGGGGCCCTCCGGAGCGGGCAAGTCCACGTTCCTCAACATCGTCGGGCTGCTCGACGCCCCCACCAGCGGCAGCTACCTGCTGGACGGGGTCGACACCGGAACGCTGCGGGACGCCGACCGTACGGCCCTGCGCGCCCGGCGCATCGGCTTCGTCTTCCAGGCGTTCCACCTGCTCCCGCACCGCACCGCCTGGGAGAACGTCGCCCTGGCCCTGGTCTACCGGGGGAGCGGCCGGGGGGAGCGGCGGGCCAGGGCCCGGGAAGCGCTCGACCGGGTCGGCCTCGGCCACCGGGCGGACGCGCTGCCGACCACCCTCTCCGGCGGCGAGCGCCAGCGCGTGGCCATCGCCAGGGCGCTGGTGGGTGCCCCTTCGCTGCTGCTGTGCGACGAGCCGACCGGCAACCTCGACACCACCACGGCCGGTTCGATCCTGGAGCTGGTCGGCGAGCTGCACCGGGACGGCATGACGGTGGTGGTCATCACCCACGACCCCGCGGTGGCGGCCCGCGGCGACCGCACCGTGGCCGTCCGCGACGGCGTACTGAGCGAACTGGTCCGCCGGTGAACCGCCCCCGGCTCCCGCTCCGCCTCCCCGCCCGCCCCGTACGCCCCGTCCCGCGCTCCCGGTTCGCCTGGCGGGAACTGCTCTCGGAGTGCCTGGCCGGCGTCCTGCAACGCCCGGGCCGCTCGGCACTCACCGCGGTGGGCACCGTCCTCGGCGTGGGTACCTTCGTGGCCGTCCTCGGGCTGACGGCCACGGCCTCCTCGCAGATCGACGAGCGGTTCAACACGCTGACGGCGACCGAGGTGACCGTCGAGGACGTCTCGGCGCAGACGAACGAGTTCCTGGACACGGCCTTCCCGCCCGACGCCGACGCGCGGGTGTCCCGCCTCAACGGCGTACGGCACGCGGGCGTCTACTGGACCGTCCGCCTCGGCGCGGGCCAGGCCGTACGGTCCACCCCGGTCGGCGGTCCGGCGGCCGGCGCGGGGGCCGGAGACCTCCCGGTCGTCGCCGCGTCTGCCGGAGCGCTCGCTGCGGCGGGCCCCACCCTCGCCCAGGGCCGGGTCCACGACGCCTGGCACGAAGCCACCGAGCAGCGCGTGGCCGTGATCGGCAGCGGTACGGCGTCCCGTCTCGGCATCACCACCCTGGAGACCCGGCCGGCCGTCTTCATCGGCGACCACGGGTTCACCGTCATCGGGATCGTCGAGGACGTCGAGCGCAAGGCCGACCTGCTGCTGTCCGTGGTGGTCCCGCGCTCCACGGCCCAGGAGCTCTGGGGCGTCCCGAAGGGCGATGCCAGGATGCTCGTCTCCACCCGGCTGGGGGCGGCCGCGCAGGTAGCCGCCGAGGCGCCGACCGCCCTCTCGCCCTCGCACCCCGAGTACTTCAAGGCCGTCCCGCCGCCCGACCCCAGGACCCTGCGCGCGCACGTCACCGCCGATCTCGACGAGCTGTTCCTCCTCCTCGCCTCCCTCTGCCTGTTCATCGGCACGATCGGCATCGCCAACACCACCCTCGTCGCCGTCATGGAACGCACCGGCGAGATCGGGCTGCGCCGGGCCCTGGGCGCACGTACCCGGCACGTCACCGCACAGTTCCTCGCGGAATCCGCGGCCCTCGGCAGTCTCGGGGGCCTGATCGGCACCGCCCTCGGCACGGTCACCGTCGTCGCGGTGGCCCTGGTCCGCGACTGGACGCCCGTACTGCACCCCGGAATCGTCGCGGCCGCTCCCGCGCTCGGCCTGGTGACGGGCCTGCTGGCCGGCATCTACCCCGCCTGGCGGGCCGGTCGGGTCCAGCCGGCCGAGGCGCTGCGCCGCTGACGCGTGCCGTCCCGGCCCCGGGGCTCCCCGCCCTCCAGGCGCCCCGGCGTCACCGTGTCAGGAACCGGGCCCGCAGCCGCTCCGTCGTGGCCGGGGTGATGCCGACCTCGTCGGCGAGGTAGGCGTGGACCGAGCCGTGACGGATGGCGAGATCGGCCAGGGTCAGACGCAGGATCTCGGCGGGCGCGCGCCCGTAGGAGGGCCAGCGCATGGTTCGGCCAGGGTGGGCGGTGTGCCAGTCGGCCGCCAGCCGGGCGGTCGCCAGCTCGGTCAGGGCGAAGTCCGCGAGGATCTGCTCCTCGTCGACGCCGAGCAGGGTCAGGGCGAGTGCGGCGATCAGGCCGGTGCGGTCCTTGCCCGAGGTGCAGTGGAAGACCGCCGGCCCGGGGCCCTCGGCGAGCAGCTCGATCGCGGCGCGGATCTCGGCGACCCCGTCCTCGGCGACCTCGGCGAACCGGTCCGCGAGGAACCGCCACGGGTCGGTGTCCGGGTCGATCTCGGCCTGGTCGTACGGCCGGTGCTCGATGCTGAGGTTGGCGTACGTGAACCGCTCGGGCTCCGGTATCCGCCCCTTGGCCTCGATCTCCCAGGGGTAGCGCAGGTCGATGACCGTCCGCACGCCGAGGGCCAGGAACCGCTCCCAGTCGGCGCCCGCGAGCTTGCCGAGCGAGTCCGCCCGGTAGAGGGCGCCCCACACGACGGTGGAGCCGTCCTCCGAGCGATAGCCGCCCAGATCACGGAAGTTGTGCAGTCGCTCGAACTCGATGTGGCGGGTCATGCGGCGGATCCCCCTCGATGGCGTGCCGATGATCTTCCTGCGGACCGAGAGGCTACTCCTCGCGGCTCACCGCATCCGCAGGGCCGCCGCGAAGTCCATCTTGTCCTCCAGCCGGCTCAGGTTGCGCCCGGTCAGCGCCTCGATGCGGCTGATCCGGTAGCGCAGCGAGTTCACGTGCAGGTGCAGTGCCTCGCCGCAGCGCGCCCAGGAGCCGTCGTGCTCCAGGAAGGACCGCAGGGTGGGCACCAGGTCGGAGCGGTAGCGCCGGTCGTAGTCGGTCAGCGGGGCCAGCAGCCGGCGGCTGAACTCCCTCCGGACCTCGGCCGGGATCAGCGGCAGCAGCGACATGACGTGTGCGGCGAGATCGTCCGGCCCGCAGGCGGCGACCGGTTCCGAAGGGGCCGCGACCTGCCGGGCGTTACGGGCCTGCGCGAGCGCGTGCCGCAACTCCGCTGCCCCGCCCACCGGATCGCTGACGCCGAAGGCCAGCCGCTCTCCGGCCCGCAGCCCGCGGGGCAGCGAGCCGCCCGCGACCCGTACGACGGCATCGGGGGTCAGCGCCGTGTCCGCCCCGACGAGCACGAAGGCGACGGCCTCGGCCCCGTCCCCGGCCGCCGTGACGGCCATCCGCGGTCCGGCCTCCGGCCCCAGGCAGCGCGGATGCAGCAGGACCTCCTCCAGCAGGTCGCGTACGGACGCCGCTACGGGGAACCCGTGCGCCCCCCTCGCCTCCAGCCGGGCCGACACGGCCTGCCAGCGAAGAGGGCCTCCCGGGCCTCCCGGGCCTCCCGGGCCTCCCGGGCCTTCCTGTCCTTCCCGGCCGGCGGCCCCCGCCGTGAGCCGGGCCGCCGCCTCCTCTTCGTCGAAGAGCGACTGCCCGCTCTCCCCTCCGGCGGCCGAGCCGACCAGCGCCAGCAGCCGTTCGGCGGCGCGCCGCCGCATCGTGCGGTCGGTGTCGCGGCCGCCGCGCTCCACCGAGACCAGCCGCGCGAGCTGGTCCAGCAGGTCGACGCGTTCGTCGTTCCAGTCGGCGCTGTCGGCCTCGACGGCGATCAGCCAGTCGGTCAGCGCCGCGCCGGGAGCGGAGTCCCCGTCCCCGGTACCGGCGCGGACCGGGAACAGGGAGAAGGCCGTCCCGCGCGCGACCGTGCGGTGCGGGGCCCGCTCGCCGGCCCGTTCGGCGGCCAGGAACCGCCCGGCCAGCGCCGAGGCCGTCTTCTCCGGCAGCGGCGGCCGTGCGCCCGCGATCTGGCGGCCGGTCGGGGAGAGGATGTGCGCGCGCAGGTCCAGCTCGGCCAGCAGCAGTTCGAGCAGGGCGTCGGCCCCCGCCCCGGCCTGCCGGTCGGCGCTGAAGCGCCGGTGGCGGTCCACGAGCGCGGCGAGGCCGCCGATCCGCTCTTCGGTGCGGCCGCGCGCCACGTACTCGGTGACCGAGGTGAACGGCACCTCCACGCCCACCGCGAGGAGCGGCAGCCCGTACCGGGCACAGGCCGCCACCAGATCGTCGGGGACGTGGCCGAACCGCGCCTCGCCCGCGCCCAGCGCCACGGCGCCCGCCTCCACGAGGACCCGGACGAACGCGTCGGACCGGTCGGCCCCCGCGTCCTGGCGGTGCCAGGCCAGTCCGGACAGCACCAGGTCGCCCGGGGACACGAACCGCCCCGGGTCGGGCAGGTCGATGGTCACCGTGCCCAGCACGGGCCGGTCGAGGTCCCGCTCGCCGTCGGGCAGGCGCAGCAGGCGCAGCAGACACGGGTCCGCAGGCGACTGGGCCTCTTCGGACGACAGCAGATCACGCAGCCTCATGGCTCCAGCCTGCCATGCGCCGGTACGGCCGCGTTCGCGACCTCTCCCCGCTGAACCGCAGGTCAGGCCTTTACGTTGAGGTAATTCCACGGAAATCGGGGTGAGTTCGATGACCCCGGTTCATGGGATCGGTGACGGCCGGGGGCCGTTCGGCACTGCCCGCTGGTGCCGATCGGCCCTCGAGGACTCCGGGATCCGGGGCGGACCCACCGGACACGAGCGCCGCACCCGCGGGCAGTCCGGCCGCCCCTGACGACGGGTCGGGCCGACAGGCCCTAGAGGCCCATCGGAGCGTGCAGTTCCACGAGGAGTTCCACCTCGACGGGCGAGTCCAGCGGCAGCACGCTCACGCCGACCGCGCTGCGGGCGTGGATGCCCGCGTCGCCGAAGGCGGTGCCCAGCAGCTCGCTCGCGCCGTTGAGCACGCCGGGCTGCCCCGTGAAGTGCGGCTCGCTCGCCACGAAGCCGACCACCTTGACCACGCGCTTCACGGCGGAGAGGTCCCCGGCGACGGAGGTGATGGCGGCCAGCGCGTTCAGCGCGCACTGCTGCGCCAGCTCCCTGGCCTGCTCCGGGGTGACCTCGGCGCCGACCTTCCCGGTGAGGGGGAGGGCGCCGTCGACCATCGGGAGCTGGCCGGAGGTGTACACGTAGTGCCCGCTCTGTACGGCGGGGACGTAGACGGCGACCGGCGAGGGGGTCGGCGGGAGCTTCAGTCCGGCCGCGGCGAGCCGCTCTTCGGGGGTGCTGGTCATGCTCGGATCTCCTTCTGGTCACGGGGGGAGGAGGAGGGGGCAGGCCGAGGGAAGAGGATGACCGGCTTGATCATGCCCGGCTCCTTGGCGGCGAGCCGCCCGAAGGCCTCCCCGACCCGGTGGAACGGGAACTCGTGCGTGGTGATCACCGTCGGGTCCACCAGCCCGTCCCCGATCAGGTGCAGCGCCCGCGCGAGCCGCGCCCCGCTGCTCCGCGGCGGCCGGCAGCGGGCGTACGTGATCCTGCCGCTCCCCGAGAGCCCCTCGCGGGCGGCCCTCGCGGCGGCGGGCGCGGCCGTCGCCATGATCGCGCGGTCGGCGCCGGCGCCGCCGGTCAGCTCCAGGATCCGCTCGGCGGTGTCCTCGTAGGCCGGGTCGATCACCACGTCGGCCCCGAACCGCAGGGCGAGGCGCTGGCGCTTCATCTCCGGCTCGACGGCGATGACGCGGGCCCCGCGCAGCCGGCCGGCGGCGACGGTCGCGCTGAGCCCGACCGCGCCCTGGCCGAAGACGACGACGCTCGCGCCCGGGGGCGGGCCGGACTCCTCGGCGGCGGCGAAGCCGGTGGGGAGCGCGCCCGCCGCGTAGAGGGCCTGGTGGTCGGAGATCGTGTCGGGGAGCGGGACCAGCCCGGCCCCGGCCGCCGGGGCGCGGAAGAACTCGGCGAGCCGCCCGTGGCCCTCGACGCCCACGCGTCGGCCGACGTAGGAGGGGCAGACCCCGGGGCCGACGGCGTCGACCACGCCGACGGCCTCGTGGCCGAGCCCGGCGGGCGCCCCGGCGGCGGTGTGCCCGTCCCAGGCGCAGAGGAGCGCGGCCGTGGTGCGTACGAGGACCTCGCCCGCCCGCGGGTGGGGGAGGGGCCGTTCCAGTACGGCGGGCGGCTCACCGGTACGGCGCAGCGCGAAGGCCTTCATGCGTCTCCCTACTACGTCGTTACACGGCTCGGTTTCCCACCATGCGGGTACGGATCCGGTCCGGCGGGGGGCCGTAGGTCGCTATCGGGCGGGCCGAGCGTCAGCACGTGGAGCCGCTGCTCGTCCCGTCCCGTCCGCGGAGCCCGCCCTCACGGACGGGTGACCCGGACCTGGTAGCTGCCGGTGCGCAGCTCGCCCACCACCGAGACGCTGATGCCCGACTTCTCGTCGGTGAAGGTTTCGCCCGGCCGGAACGGCGCGTCCGAGAGCTCGGCGTGCACGTTGGACCGCCGGGTGCAGCCGCCGCTCGCGTCGGAACTGTCGGAGACCGTGACGGGCCCGCGGCCGGTGTCCACGTCGGAGTCCACCTTGTAGATGAGCACTCCGGGCTTGCAGACGGCCTCGTCGTTCCCGGCGCGGGTGCGCACCTCCACCGCGTACCCGGCGCTCTCGGAGATGGGGATGAAGGCCAGCTTGGTGCCGCCCTCCACGGCCAGCGGGGACAGCACGTGGTCGCTGACCCCGGACTTCCCGGCGCAGCTGATCTGGCTGCTGTCGAGCCAGCCCAGCTTCCACTTGTGCCAGCCCAGCAGGTCGTTGTTGGCGCCCCAGTCCTCGCTCATGATGTCCCAGTGCCCCACCGTGCCGCCGCCGTCGGCGGTGTAGAGGTCGGGCAGGCCGAAGACGTGCCCGTTCTCGTGGGGGAGCACGCGGTAGCCGGTCTCCCGGTAGGAGCCGGAGCCGTCGTCCTGCCGGCTGTAGACGAAGGACGTGTTGGAGAGCGGGACGCCGTCGGCCATCGGGGCCTCGCCGTTTCCGGAGAAGGTGACGGAGAGGACGGTGTCGAGCGCGGAGGGTCCGGCGTTCGGGGTGACCAGGATATTTATCAGGTCGTACCGGGAGAAATCGACCTCGTCGTCGGAGGTTTTGATGATGTGCTCGACGAGCTGGCGGTAGCCGGGCTCGTACGCGGAACCCCGCTCGATCCCGTACGCCGCGAACGGCATCGGCATCCGCAGCCACTTGTTCATCGGCGCTTCGGCCCGGTAGGTCAGCCGCCCGTAGGAGCTGACGCGGAACCAGTCGGACGTCTGCGGGAAGAACTCCGCCAGCCGGTCGGCCGCCGTGCCCTCGCCCTTGGCGTCGGGGAAGTCGATCATCAGGTTCAGCGCCCGGACCTCGCCGGTCGAGCGCGAGTACCCCGGCGCCGTCGGCAGCCCCTCGGACATCTGCACGCCCATCGCGCCGGAGATTCGGCAGGGCGCGAGCATCGACTCGGCGCTGGTCGCGGCCACCGGCCCGGCCGCCGAATGGCTGCGGCCGGATATGCCCGCGCTCGCCGTCGCCGTGACGCCGAGGGCCAGCGCGGTGATGCCGATGTAGGCGCTGGTGCGGCTCGTCTTGCGTATCCGGTGGCGCGTCTGCGGCATGGAGACCGGCCTTCGGGTCCGCGGCAGCCGGCCGGGTCCGGACTGCGCTCTGTGGGCTCACCCTCCGACGGCTGGGGCGGGCTCGCGCGCCGGAAGAGGCCAAACGAGATCAAAAGGCCCGGAGTCGTGTGACCCAGGTCACACGGGAGAGTGAAATAAGCGGGGACCCTCTCCCCGTTTGAACCAGAGTCCCCGCGAACCGGGGAACTGCTCCCCGTTTCGAAAGGGTGAGCGGACCTACTCGTCACCCCGCCAGGAGAGCCGTCCATGAAGAGCCCCGCCACCACCGATCCGGCGGCCCTGCCCGTACCGGGCCCGGAGGCCGACCTCGGCCTCACGGCTCCGGCCGCGGCTCCGGCGGGTGCGTGCGCGGCCGTGGGAGCGGCTGCGGGCAAGGTCAAGGCGGCGGTCAAGGCGGCGGGCAAGCGGGCCCGTACCGGCGCGGACTCCGTCCCGCGTCCGCGCGCCGACGCCGTCCGCAACCGGGAGCGCATCCTGACCGCCGCCCGCGACGTGCTCGTGGAGTTCGGCCCGGCCGCCCCCCTCGACGAGATCGCCCGCCGGGCCGGGGTGGGCAACGCCACGCTCTACCGGCACTTCCCCGACCGCCCGGCCCTGATCCACCACGTCGTGCTCTTCGGCCTGAACCGGGTGACCGGGCTGGCCGTCGACTCGCTCGCCGAAGAGCCGGACGCCTTCGCCGCCCTGTGCCGGTTCACGCACGCGGCGGCCGACGAGCGGATCGGCGCCCTGTGCCCCGTGCTCTCCAGCGAGTTCGACCACGACCACCCCGAACTGGTCGCCTCCCGCGAGGCCTTGGAGGAGGCGGTCGAGGCCCTGCTGGCCGCCGGCCGCGCCTCCGGGCTGCTGCGCACGGACATCGGCCTCGGCGACCTGCTGATCGCGCTGTCGCAGCTCAGCCGCCCCCTCCCGGGCACCGCCTGCTTCGACGCGGACGTCCTCGTCCACCGTCATCTCCAGCTCTTCCTCGACGGTTTGAGCGCCCCCGCCCGCTCCGCACTGCCGGGCTCGGCGACCACGCTGGCGGATCTGAGGCGGCAAACCATGTGATGCCCCGGGTCGCGCCCGTGAGCGCCGCACCACCACAGTCCTGATTCTCCCTTTTCAGTCATCTCGCACCACGAAGTGGGTACCCCCATGTCAAAAACAGCCGCGAATCCGCCGCTGTCCGTTGCCGCCGCCGATCCCAGTCGCTGGAAGGCCCTGGTCTTCATCGCCCTGGCGCAGCTGATGGTCGTCCTCGACGCCACCATCGTGAACATCGCGCTGCCGTCCGCCCAGACCGACCTCGGCATCTCGGACGGCAACCGCCAGTGGGTCATCACCGCGTACGCGCTGGCCTTCGGCGGACTGCTCCTCTTCGGCGGCCGCATCGCCGACAAGTGGGGCCGCAAGAACGCCTTCATAGTCGGCCTCATCGGCTTCGCCCTGGCCTCCGCGCTGGGCGGCGCCGCACAGGGTGAGGCCATGATGCTGGGCGCCCGTGCCCTCCAGGGAGCCTTCGGCGCACTGCTCGCGCCCGCCGCGCTCTCGCTGCTGGCCGTCATGTTCACCGACGCCAAGGAGCGCGCCAAGGCCTTCGGCATCTACGGTGCGATCGCCGGTGGCGGTGGCGCCGTGGGCCTGATCCTCGGCGGCGTCCTCACCGAGTACCTGAACTGGCGCTGGACGTTCTTCGTCAACATCCCGTTCGCGATCATCGCCGCCGTCGGCGCCTGGATGATCATCCGCGAGCCGGCCGGCGGCCGCAACCGCGCACCGCTCGACATCCCCGGCGTCCTGCTGTCCACGACCGGTCTGGTCGCCCTCGTCTACGGCTTCACCCGCGCCGAGTCGGCCGGCTGGTCGGACGGCCTCACCGTGGGCATGTTCATCGCCTCCGTCGTGCTGCTCGGGGCGTTCGTCTTCGTCGAGTCCCGTACGGCCCACCCGCTGCTCCCGCTGCGCGTCCTGCTGGAGCGCAACCGCGGCGGCGTCTACCTCTCGCTGGGCCTCGCCGTCATCTCGATGTTCGGCCTGTTCCTCTTCCTCACCTACTACCTCCAGGTCGTCAAGGGCTTCTCGCCCGTCACGACCGGCTTCGCCTTCCTCCCGATGATCGTGGGCATGATCGCCGGCTCCACGCAGATCGGCGCCCGCCTCATGACGCGGGTCCCCCCGCGCCTGCTGATGGGCCCCGGCTTCATGGTCGCCGCCAGCGGCATGCTGCTGCTGACGCAGCTGGAGGTCGGCTCCTCCTACCCGGCGCTGATCCTGCCGGCGCAGCTGCTGCTGGGCCTCGGCATGGGTACGGCGTTCATGCCCGCCATGTCCCTGGCCACGTACGGGGTGAACCCGGCCGACGCCGGTGTGGCCTCCGCGATGGTCAACACCTCGCAGCAGGTGGGCGGCGCGATCGGCACCGCCCTGCTGAACACGATCGCCGCCTCCGCGACGACCGCGTACCTGGCCGACCACGCCGCCGAGGCCGCGGCGGGCGGCCCGGCCGCGAAGCTGATCCAGGCCCAGGCCATGGTGGAGGGCTACTCCTCCGCGATCTGGTGGGCGGTCGGCATCCTGGTCGCCAGCTCGCTCATCGCCCTGACCCTCATCACCACCGGCAAGCCGGGGGCGGGCGACCCGGTCGCCGAGGGCGCGGACGCCGACATGAAGATCCCGGTGATCGCCCACTGACCCCCTCTTCGCACGAGGGGCCGGGCCCCGCTTCCGGGTACGGGAATGACTGATGACCCCGCATCGTTCAAATTTGAACGATGCGGGGTTAGTCTTTGTGTGGCGGCCCCGCCGCGACGATTCCTGGAGTTCCGATGCCGACGCCCGAAACCATGGCCCCCACCCCCGCCCGGACCCGGATGCCTGCGCTGTACCTGAGCCACGGAGCCCCGCCCCTCGCGGACGACCCGCTCTGGCCCGGCGAACTGGCCGCCTGGTCCGCGGGCCTCCCCCGCCCCCGCGCGATCCTGATGGTCTCCGCCCACTGGGAGGAGGCCCCGCTCGCCCTCGGAGCCACCGAGCCGGTCCCGCTGGTGTACGACTTCTGGGGCTTCCCCGAGCACTACTACCAGGTCCGCTACGACGCCCCGGGCGCCCCCGAGCTGGCCGCGGCGGTCCGCAAACTCCTGAAGGCCCCGGGCACCCCCGTCCAGGACATCCCCGACCGCGGGCTGGATCACGGCGCGTACGTCCCGCTCGTGGAGATGTTCCCCGAGGCCGACATACCGGTGCTCCAGATATCAATGCCGACGCTGGACCCGCGCCGCCTGATGGAGATCGGCCGCAAGCTGGCCCCGCTCCGCGACGAGGGCGTCCTCATCGTCGGCAGCGGCTTCTTCACCCACAACCTGGCCGCCCTGCGCCACACCGGCCCCGGCGTCCCGTCGTGGTCCGCCGAATTCGACGCCTGGGGCCACGAGGCGCTGGCCGCCTCCGACGTCGACGCCCTGCTGGACTTCGAAGCCAAGTCCCCGGCCGGCCGTCTGGCCCACCCGCGCACCGAACACTTCGCCCCCCTCTTCGTCACCCTGGGCGCCGCGGAATCCGACCTCGCCACCGCCACCACCCCGGTCTCGGGCTTCTGGATGGGCCTCTCGAAGCGGTCCCTGCAATTTGGCTGACCACGAGCAGCTCTGGTGCCCCAGCGGCTCGGCGTACGCGCCGGAGTCGGTGGTCCTCGCCGTCCGCGCGGGCCCGGACGGGCCCCCGGCCTACCTCCCCGAACCCCGCCCGGCGGCAGAGGCCCTGGCCGGACTCCCACCCGGCGTGGAACCGCGCCGCCTGCTGCGCCTGGCCTCGCACTGCGTCCCGCACTGCCTCAACCGCGCGGGCGACACCTGCACCCTGGCCGCCCGCCTGACGGTCACCTCGCAGTCCGGATCCCCCCTCCCGGCCTGTCACCTCCGCCCGCGCTGCACGTGGTGGACCCAGTCGGGTCCTCGAGCCTGCCGCGCCTGCCCCCAGGTCTCCACCCGCCCTGGTTAGGGGACGCGGGGTGGCCCGGTGATGTCCTCGCCGATGGTGAACCCCTTGGCGGGCCCGCTCGGGATGGTGGCCGTGGCGCCGTAGCCCGCCCGGACCTCGTCGCCGTAGATGGCTTGGTCGGGATCGGGGGCGGTCAGCACGGTCACGATGCCGTGCTCGTCGTGGTCGTCGATGAGGACGTAGACGGGAATGCCCGCCCGCGCGTATTCGCGCCGCTTGCGGGTGCGGTCGCGCGAAATGCCGTCGCTGCCGGGGGAGACGACTTCTGCGATCAATTGGACGGCGGAGGCCTTGATGCCGATCCCGTCCTCGCTGCCGTGCTCTTCGGCGTCCTCGGGCGCCACCAGGACATCGGGGATCCAGGCCTTCCGCGCTTGAATGACGTTGGTGTCCTGGAAGGCCGCGAACTCGCTCCGGTCCAGGAACTTGTCCAAGGCGCGGCGAAGCCGGTTGGCGATCTGGCTGTGCGACAAGCGATCCGTGGGTGACACCTCGATGAACCCCTCGACGATCTCGGCGTGGTAGCCCTCGGGGAGTTCCATGGCCTTCCATGCGTGCCACAGGACGTCGTCAAGGTCCGACGGGGGAGTCGCGACCTTCGGCATTACGGCCTCCAGCGTCTCGTGGGCGAGAGCGGTCATGTGCAGCACCTCCTCTGAGTGTGGGCGTCGCAGGCCGGACGGCACAAGCGACTCTCCGATGCTCGGGGAGCGCCCCGGTCATGCCGGAGGAATATGCCGCAGCTTCACTCGGACGGGTAGGCCACCGCCGGCCGAGGCAACCAGAAGCCGGTGACGGCCGTCTCTTGGGGTAGGAGCGCAGTGGGTGGCGGTACCGCGGCGGGGCGAATGCGGCCCTGTCAAGTGTGACGGTGGTCTCACGTCGCCCCGCCCGCACGGGTGCGCCGGCCCTCTGGGGGCGGCCGTAATTCCCGCCCTGACCTGCGGATCTTCGAGTCCGGCGGCATCACCCCTCCCCTCGAACCGAGGGATGGCGGGGCAGGATACTGCAAGATCTCGAAAAACAGGGAGCGACGTGGGAATTCTGTCCCGATTCCAGTCGTTGTTTCCTTCGGAAGCGGTCACTCGGGAGAGTGTCCGGGCCGCCGAACCACCGCAGCCGAACCACCGCACCACAGCGACCGAACTCATCGCAAGGGAGCACGCATGGCAACCCGCGCCGTCGCCCGTCGTCAGTCCACGAGCAGCGCTCGTGCCGGGAGCGGGGAGATCGCAGACCGCGACCTGGTCGGCATGTACTTGGATGAGATCGCGCGTACCCCGCTGCTCGACGCCGCCAAGGAAGTGGAGCTCTCGCAGATCATCGAGGCGGGCGTGTACGCCCAGCAGATCCTCGACGGCGCGATAGAGCGCAAGGGCAAGAAGCCCTCCCGGGAGGAGCTCGAATTCCTGGCCGCCGAGGGCGAGCGTGCCAAGGAAGTCTTCATCCGGTCCAACCTCCGCCTGGTCGTCGCCGTGGCCCGCCGCTACCCGCGCAGCGGGCTGCCGCTCCTCGACCTCATCCAGGAGGGCAATGCCGGCCTGGTCCGCGCGGTGGAGAAGTTCGACTACGCCAAGGGCTTCAAGTTCTCCACGTACGCCACGTGGTGGATCCGCCAGGCGATCACCCGCTCCATCGCCGACCAGTCCCGCACCATCCGCCTGCCCGTCCACCTGGTGGAGGAGCTCGGCCGGATCCGCCGGGTCCAGCGCGAGTTCAACCGCGAGAACGGCCGGGACCCGGAGCACGCGGAGATCGCCGCCGAGCTGGACACGACGGAGAAGCGCGTCGGCGACGTCCTGGACTGGGCGCGCGACCCGGTCAGCCTCAACATGGGTGTGGACGAGGACGGCGACACGCAGTTCGGCGACCTGCTGGAAGACACCTCGGCGATTTCCCCGGAGCAGTCCGTCCTCTCCCTGCTGCGCAGCGAGGAGCTGGAGGACCTGCTGGGCAAGCTGGACCAGCGAACCGCGTCGATCATCAAGATGCGTTACGGCATCGACGACGGTCGAGAGCGTACGCTGACCGAAGTGGGCAAGCAGCACGGCCTGACCCGCGAGCGGATCCGCCAGATCGAGAAGCACGCGCTGCTCGAACTGAAGAAGATGGCCCGCGACACCGGCTTCGACGCGGTGGCCTGACCGGCCCCAGACGAAGCCCCGCATACGAGCCCCCGGCGCCTATCCCCCCCAGGCGCCGGGGGCTCCCCTTCGCCCGATCCACCCCCGCCCCGCCCCTCCGACGGCCCCGCCCCATCCCAGCCCCTCCGGCGTTTGAGGAGCGGGGTCTGGGGCGGAGCCCCAGGGAACGGCGGAAGGGTGGGCAGGGGACCAGCCCCGCAGGGCAGCGCCTCCGCTACGCCCCCGCCGCCTCCGCGAGCCGCGCACCCAGCGCCCGCGCGGCCTCCACCAGAACCTCCGGCCCGTGCACGGTGAACCGCACCCCCGCCAGCGCCAGCCGCGCCACCAGCCACTCCGGCGAGTCCGCCGACTCGAACCGCACCCGCACGCCAGCGCCATCCCCGGCGCCATCCCCGGAATCCCCGGCCCCCTCCCCGGCCAGGGGAACCGCGAACTCCCGCACCCACTCCGGCAGCCCCGCCGCCTCCGCGAAGGTGACGTCGACCCGGTACGTGGACGACGCGGACTCCCCGCCCCGCAACCCCCGCCGCACGAAGTCCACCGCGTCCATCGGCAGCTCCCGCGCCACGAACCTCGACCCCGTCGCGTACGGCTCGCTCATCCGGTCCACCCTGAAGGTCCGCCAGTCCCCGCGCTCCATGTCGTAGGCCACGAGGTACCACCGGCTCCCGGTGCTGACCAGCCGGTACGGCTCCACCAGCCGCCGTGAGGCGACCCCGTCCCGCGCCCGGTACGCGAACCGCAGCCGTTCCGGACCCGCCACCGCCGAGGCGATCGCCGTCAGCGTCCGCGGATCCACGCTCGCCCCGTCGCCCCGGGTCACCGCGACCGTCGCCGACTGCAGCGCCCCCACCCGCCGCCGCAGCCGCCCCGGCAGGACCTGTTCCAGCTTCGCGAGGGCCCGTACGGAGGCCTCCTCCACGCCCTCGATGGCATGCCCGGCTCCCGCCCGCAGCCCCACCGCGATCGCGACGGCCTCCTCGTCGTCCAGGACGAGCGGCGGCATCGCGGCGCCCGCCACGAGCCGGTAGCCGCCCTCCGCACCCAGCGTGGCCTCCACCGGATACCCCAGCTCCCGCAACCGGTCGATGTCGCGCCGGATCGTGCGGGCGCTCACCCGCAGCCGCTCGGCCAGCTCGCTCCCCGGCCACTCGCGCGGGGTCTGGAGCAGGGAGAGCAGGGAGAGGAGGCGGGCCGGGGTGTCGGTCATGGTTCAAAGGTGCCAGTCAAATAGGACACCAACTGACCTACATGCCGTCTAGGTTTCTCTTCATGAGCACCGAGACGACCCAGTCATCGCCCGAAGGAAAGAACGGGCCCGTACAAGAAGAGCGGAACGACCTTCCCGCAAAGACCATCTCGACCAGCAAGACCGGCGGCGCCGTAGCGATCGGCGATCCCCTCGGCGCAGGAGCAGGAGCAGGAGCAGGCGCAAGCGCAGGCGCCGACGCAGACGCGAACAGCGAGCCCCAGGCCCCCGCCGACCGCCGCCGCTGGATCGCTCTCGCCATCGTGATGACCGCCGCCTTCATGGACCTGGTCGACGTCACGATCGTCAACATCGCGATACCCCGGATGCGCGAGGACCTCGGCGCCTCCACCAGCGCCATCCAGTGGATCACCGCCGGCTACGCCCTCGCGTTCGCCGCCGGCCTGATCACCGGCGGCCGTCTCGGTGACATCTACGGCCGCAAGCGCCTCTTCCTCCTCGGCATATCCGGCTTCACCGCGGCCTCGCTGCTCTGCGGGCTGGCCCCCAACCCCGACGTGCTCGTCGCCGCCCGCATCCTCCAGGGCGGCATGGCGGCCATGATGGTCCCGCAGGTGCTCGCGATCATCCACGTCACCTTCCCGCCGCACGAGCGCGGCAAGGTCTTCGGCCTGTTCGGCGCGATCATCGGCCTCGGCGCCGTCTCGGGCCCGATGCTCGGCGCACTGCTCACCGAGTGGAACATCCTCGGTCTCGAATGGCGCCCGATCTTCCTGATCAACCTGCCCGTCGGCATCGCCGGCGTGATCCTGGGCCGCAAGTTCATCTCGGAGTCCAAGGCCCCCAAGGCGCTGCGCCTGGACCTGGTGGGCGTCGTGCTCGCCACCCTCGCCCTGGTCATGCTGATCTTCCCGCTCACCCACGGCCGCGAGAACGACTGGCCCGTGTGGGGCTTCGTCTGCATGATCGCCTCGCCGCTGGTCTTCGGCGCCTTCATCGCCTACGAGAAGCACAAGATCCGCAAGGACGGCTCCCCGCTCGTGGAGCTCTCCCTCTTCAAGGTCAAGAGCTTCGCGGGCGGCATCGCCGTCCAGCTGACCTTCGGCCTCGCGACCGGCATCTTCTTCCTGGTCTGGACGCTCTACATGCAGATGGGCCTCGGCTGGAGCGCCCTGAAGGCGGGCTCCACCGGCATCCCGTTCTCGATCGCCGTCTCGGCCGCCGCGGGCGTGTCCGTACAGAAGCTCGTACCGCGCTTCGGCCGCAAGGTGCTCCAGGCCGGCGCACTGGTCATGGCCGCGGGCGTACTGCTCTACATCTGGGAGTCGGACCGCTACGGCATGGCCATCACCTCCTGGCAGATGGCCGCCCCGCTGATCGTCATGGGCGCCGGCATGGGCCTGATCATCGCGCCGCTGACCGACACCGTGCTCTCCGAAGTGCCGCGCGAGCACGCCGGCTCGGCGTCCGGGCTGATCAACACCACCGGCCAGATGGGCAACGCACTGGGCCTCGGCCTGACCTCCGTCGTCTACTTCGGCTTCATCGAGGACGACCGGGTCTTCGGGCCGCCCTACGTCGACGCGTTCCACAACGCCATGTGGTGGGTCGTGGCCGTCCTGGTCGTGATCTTCTCCGTGATGTTCATGCTGCCGCGCAAGGCGGTCCCCGTGGCCGAGCGCGAGGGCGGCACGGAGTACGCCGGCTAGAACGGCCGGTGCCGCGCACCCGCGACGCACCTCATTGACGACGGGCATGTCCGCTTCTGTTGGCGGGCATGCCCGTTTGTTTTGTTTTCGGACGCAAGCGGGCGTACGATCCAAGAGAACCCACAGAGTCGGGCATCGAACGGATCTGAAACCACATGTACGCACCGGAGCGCCAGCAGGAGATCCTCCGCCTCGCCCGCGAGGCGGGCCGGGTCGACGTCCTGTCCCTGGCCGACCAGTTCCAGGTCACGGCCGAGACCGTGCGCCGTGACCTCAAGGCCCTGGACCGGGCCGGGCTCGTACGCCGGGTGCACGGCGGTGCCATACCGGCCGGCCGCCTCGACTTCGAGCCGGACCTCACCGAGCGCGAGGCCACCGCAGCAGACGAGAAGGGCCGCATCGCGGCCGCCGCCCTCGCCGAACTCCCCGACGGCGGCAGCGTCATCCTCGACGCGGGCAGCACGGTGGCCCGCCTCGCGGCCGGCATCCCGGTGGACACGGCGCTGACCGTGGTCACGCACGCGCTGCCCGTCGCGGCCCGGCTCGCCGACCACACCGGCATCGACCTCCACCTCGTCGGAGGCCGCGTCCGCCACCGCACCCGGGCCGCAGTGGACGCGTGGGCGCTGCGCGCGTATTCCGAGATCCGCGCCGACGTCGCCTTCGTCGCCACCAACGGCTTCACGGCGGACGGCGGTCTGACCACCCCCGACCTCGCCGAGGCGGCCGTCAAGAGGGCCGTGCTGTCCGCCGCCCGCCGCGTCGTCCTTCTCGCGGACTCCGCGAAGGCGGGCCAGGAGCACTTCGCCCGCTTCGGCTCCTTCTCGGACGTCGACCTCCTCATCACGGACCTGGGGCTGGACCCCGCTCAGAAGGCGGCGATCGAGGCCGCCGGTACGGAAGTTGTGCTCGTATGATCCTCACCGTCACCCCCAATCCCTCCCTCGACCGGACCTACGAGGTCCCCTCGCTGGACCGCGGCGAGGTGCTCCGCGCGAGCGGCGACCGGGTCGACCCCGGGGGCAAGGGCGTGAACGTCTCCCGCGCGGTGGCCGCCGCGGGCGTCCGTACGACGGCGGTCCTGCCGCTCGGCGGCACGCCGGGCGCGATGATCGCCGAACTCCTCGGCGCCCAGGGCGTGGACGTCACGGCGGTGTCCATCGCCGGCCAGACCCGCTCCAACATCTCCCTCGCCGAACCGGACGGCACCCTCACCAAGATCAACGCCACCGGCCCGGCCCTGACCGCGGCGGAATCGGCGCTCCTCCTGGAAACGGTCCGCACGTGCTCGGGCGGCGCCGCCTGGATCGCCTGCTGCGGCAGCCTCCCGCGCGGCCTGAGCCCCGAGTGGTACGCCGACATCGTGACCCGGGCCCACGCGGCGGGCACCCGCATCGCCCTGGACACCTCCGGCCCGGCGCTGCTCGCGGCGCTGTCGGCCCGCCCCGACGTGATCAAGCCGAACGCCTCGGAGCTCGCGGCGGCGGTCGGGCGGCCCCTGGCCACCCTCGGCGACGTGCTCAAGGCCGCGGAGGAGCTGCGCTCGCTGGGCGCGGGCGCGGTCCTCGCCTCCCTCGGCGCGGACGGCCAGCTCCTGGTCTCCGAGGAGGGCTCCTACTACGGCACGGCGGCCGTCTCCTCGGTCCGCAGCAACGTCGGCGCGGGCGACGCCTCCCTCGCCGGCTTCCTGATCGCGGGGGGTACGGGGCCTGCGGCCCTGGCCTCCGCCCTGGCCCACGGCGCGGCCGCGGTCCAGCTTCCCGGCAGCGCCATGCCGGCCCCCTCGGACCTGCGGCCCGACGCGGTCCGTGTCACCCAGGACCTGCCCCTGGACCTCCCTCTGTCCGAAATGAGCGACGAGCGATGAGCGAGATGACGCAGTGCCCCCTGCGGGCCGAACTGGTCGACCTCGACCTGTCCGCCGAGTCCAAGGAGGGGGCGGCACGTGCCCTCGCCGAACGGATGGTCGCGCTGGGCCGGGTCACCGACCTGGACGGCTTCCTGGCCGACGTGGCGGCGCGCGAGGCCCAGATGCCCACCGGCTTGGAGGGCGGCATAGGCATCCCCCACTGCCGGTCGGCCCACGTGACGGCCCCCACCCTGGCCTTCGGCCGCTCGGCCTCCGGCGTGGACTTCGGCGCCCCGGACGGCCCGGCGGACCTGATCTTCCTGATCGCGGCCCCCGCCGGCGCGGACGACGCCCACCTGACGATCCTCTCCACCCTGGCCCGCAGCCTGATGCGCCCCGACTTCGTGGCCGCCCTCCGCGCGGCCACGACTCCGGAGGAGGTCGCCGCCCTGGTCGGCCCAACCCCGCCGGCCGCCAACCCGTCCGCTCCGGCCGCTGACCCGGCCCCTCCGGCGTTTGAGGAGCGGGGGTCCGGGGGCGGAGCCCCCGAAGGGGTCCGGGGCGAAGCCCCGGTTTCGGGAGGGGGCGGGGTGGGAGAAAGCCCCGCAGGGCAGCCCTTCCGCATCGTGGCCGTCACCTCCTGCCCCACGGGCATCGCCCACACCTACATGGCCGCCGAGGCACTCACCCAGGCCGCACAAGCGGAGGGCATCGAGCTCACGGTGGAAACCCAGGGCTCGGCCGGCTTCACGAAGCTGACCCCCGAAGCCATCGCCGCCGCCGACGCGGTCGTCTTCGCCCACGACGTCCCGGTCAGGGACAGGGCCCGCTTCACCGGCAAGCCCACCGTCGACGTAGGCGTCAAGGCGGGCATCAACCGCCCGGCGGAACTCCTCCGGGAGGCCCGCGCCAAGGCGGAACGCGGCGAGACCTCCACCAGCGCCCCGACGCCGGTCGAAGGGGCCGGGGAAGAACAGGACGGCTACGGCGCCAAGCTCCGCACGTGGCTGATGTCCGGCGTCAGCTACATGGTCCCGTTCGTCGCCGCCGGCGGCCTCCTCATCGCCCTCGCCTTCGCCATCGGCGGGTACGAGATCAACACCGCCCCCTCGGTCGCCGAGCACTTCGTCTGGACCGAGGCCGCGAGCTGGGCCGCGCTGCTCTTCCAGACCGGCGGGCTCGCCTTCGGCTTCCTGGTCCCCGTCCTCGCCGGCTACATCGCCTACGGGATGGCCGACCGGCCCGGTCTCGTACCCGGCTTCGTCGGCGGCGCCGTGGCCCTCACCATCAACGCCGGTTTCCTCGGCGGCCTGATCGCCGGCCTCATCGCGGGCGGCACCGTCCTCGCCGTCCAGCAGCTGAAGATCCCCACCGCCCTGCGCGGGATCATGCCGGTGGTCGTCCTGCCGCTCATCGGCTCCGCCGTCACCGCGTTCCTGATGTTCCTGGTCGTCGGCAAGCCCGTCGCCTCGCTCCAGCAGGCCCTCACCGACTGGCTGTCGGGCCTCTCCGGCGCCAACGCCGTCATCCTCGGCGTCGTGCTCGGCCTGATGATGTGCTTCGACCTCGGCGGCCCGCTCAACAAGGTGGCCTACGCCTTCGCCATCGGCGGCCTCGCCACCCCCAACGAGGGCAGCCTCAAGGTCATGGCCGCCGTGATGGCCGCCGGCATGGTGCCGCCGCTGGCGATGGCGCTGGCCACCACGGTCCGCGGCCGGCTCTTCTCCAAGACCGAGCGGGAGAACGGCAAGGCCGCCTGGTTCCTCGGCGCCTCCTTCATCAGCGAGGGCGCCATCCCGTTCGCCGCGGCCGACCCGCTGCGCGTGATCCCGGCCTCCATGGTGGGCGGCGCGGTCACCGGAGCGCTCTCGATGGCCTTCGAGTGCACCCTGCGGGCCCCGCACGGCGGCATTTTCGTGATCCCGCTGATCGGCAACCCGCTGCTCTACCTGATCGCCATCGCCGCCGGTACGGTCACCAGCGCCGGCCTGGTCATCCTCCTCAAGGGGATGCGCAAGCAGGAGGAGACCCCGCGGCCGCAGGCCGGGGCCGCCGAAGCGGCGCCCCTGCCGGACCCGGCGAAGGTCACCGCCGCCGCCTGACCTCCGCCCTCGTACCCGTACCCGTCACCTCACCCGCGCGCGGAGCTCCATGGCTCCGCGCGCGGCCGTTTCGGTCTCGTAGACCTCGCACATGTGCCGCCCGTCCGGCGTCACCGTGTGCTCGACCTCCCACAGGCTGACCTCGCTCCCGTCCAGGAGGACGAAGGAGTGCTCGTACAGGCTGAAGCCGGCGTCCCGCCCGTCGGCCAGGCACTGCCGGGTGCCGAACACCTGGGTGATCTGGTGCGCGTAAGCCGACCGCAGCAGCAGGGCCACCCGCTCGCCCGGCCGGTCCGGGTTCTCCGCACGGCGCAGCACCCGGCGGGCGTGGTCCGCGGACTCCTCCGCCGCGTACTCGCGGTGCCGCTGGGCCGGGGTCGGATGGGTGAACAGCGCGCTCAGCACGGCGATGTCGCTCTCCGGCTCCTCCTCCACCATCACCTCCACGAGGTCACGCGCGACCTGCGAGGGGACCTCGCCGAAGAGCCGGGCGGCCGCGAGGCAGGTCTCCGCCTTGCTCGCGAAGACCTCGTACCGTACCGACAGGTCGGGATCCTGGCGGTGCGCCAGCTCCCACAGGACCACGGAGTCGCCGTCGGACAGCAGGTAGGCGTGCCGGTGTATCTCCCGCCACGGTCCCGCCGACGGGCTGCGGCGGGTGGTGTGGAGCGAGGACCTGTGGGCGAGCGCCGTGGTGAGCCGCTCGATCAACTCGTCCGGCAGGTCGAAGGAGTTGAGGGCGCGGCCCAGGAGTCGCTCGAGGTGCGCCTCGGTTGTCTCGTGCGGATCGCTCAAGGTGGGTCTCCAGGCCGTCGCAGCTCGTCACTTCGCGGAAGCTCAACGTAACCCCTGGGTCTGACATCACGTCCGGGGTTCGGTAAAACGTCCGGGAAGCGCCAGGGGTTCCAGCCACCCCTTCAGGTCAACCTCCATGTCAATGAGCATGGTTGGGCCTGATAGCGGGCACAAGGGGGGGAGCATGACCGTATGGCAACAAATACCGTGGGCGTCCCCCGCCAGCAGGGCCGGCCCCACAATCGCAACGACGAAGAACCGATCGCGGCTCCCCGCGCGCTGGCCTGGCTCCTGCTGCTCACCGGAGCCGCCGGGGTGCTGGCCGCCTGGGTCATCACCCTGGACAAGTTCCTGCTGCTGGAGAACCCGGACTTCAAGCCCGCGTGCAGTCTCAACCCGGTGGTCTCCTGCGGCAGCGTCATGAAGAGCGAGCAGGCGGCGGCCTTCGGATTCCCCAACCCGATGCTGGGGCTGGTCGCTTACGGGGCGGTCGTGTGCGTCGGCGCCGGCCTGCTGGCCGGGGCCCGCCACCGCGGCTGGTTCTGGCTGGGACTCAACGCCGGAATGCTCTTCGGCGTCGGATTCTGCTCCTGGCTCATGGTCCAGTCGCTCTACGAGATCAACGCGCTCTGCCTGTGGTGCTGCCTGACCTGGCTGGCCACCCTGCTGATGTTCTGGGCGGTCACCGCGCACACCGTCCGGACGGGGATCCTCCCCGCGCCCGCACCGGTGCGGAACTTCTTCGCCGACTTCGGCTGGGCCCCGCCCGTCCTGCACACGGGCGTGATCGGGATGTTGATCCTCACCCGATGGTGGGATTTCTGGACCTCCTGAGGAGGCCGGACGACATGCGAGGGCCCCGGCAGCTGGAAGCTGCCGGGGCCCTCGTCACTTCACACCGCGTCTTCGAACGCATCGCTCCACGGGCGCCGTGTATGTGGACCACGGGGTCCCGGACCGTAGATCGGGAGCGGAGATCAGCTGCCGGCGGAGGCGTTGCCCGAGAGGATCGGGATGTTGCTGAGGATGTGCGAGAGCGGCTCGTCGCCCTTGGCCTGGGTGGAGTTCTCGGTGCACTGCTGGTTCTGCGGGTTGGACAGGACGTTGATGTCCTGGACGCCGACGTTGACCAGGGCGACCAGGGACTGGGCGTTGATCTTGGCCGGCAGACCGATGCAGGGCTTGTTCAGGGTGCCCTGGACGACGCCGAGCTGCGGGCTCATGTCACCGTGGGTCTTCTGGTTGCCGTAGGCCTGCACGGCACCGTTCCCGTTGACGGTGTTGATCCCGTTGTCGTTGCCGATCGCCATGGCGGGGGCGGCAGCAGCAGCGCCCGCGCCGACGGCGGCGGCGGTGACCGCGGCAGCAGTCATGATCTTCTTGAGCATCTTGATCCTTTTGTCGCACGAGTGCCCGCTAGTGGAGCGCCCTGATCAACTGCTCTTCCGGAGGGTTGGTTCCGCTGCTTCACTCAAACGGCCTGCGGGGCGGCAGGTTTTCCCCGGGTGGGGTGAGCCGCCCCCGGACGTGTGCGCGAAGCCCGTACGCACCCCGCAGAGGGGTGCGGGGGCGCGTGCTCCTGTTGCGCTCCGTAGAACCCGTTCGCACGGTGGGTAAGGAGGCGGATCGCTCGGGTCCGCTTCTGAGCGACGACCACCAGAAGGAACATCCATGTACCGCACCAAGGCCTCCCGCATCCGCGTCCTCGTCCCGTCGGCCCTGGCGGTCGTCATACTCACGGGCGCGGCAGCCCCCGCGGCCGCCGCGGACGGTGCGGGTGCCGCCGAGAAGCGAGTGGCGGCCGCCCAGGAGGAGATCAACGAGAGGGTGGCGGCGGCGGGTCCCGTCGAAGACGCCCTCGCCGCGGTCTCCAAGATCCTGGCGGACCTGACCAAGAGCCTGGGCACCCTGCTCCCGGGGATCAAGATCCCCGAGATCAAACTGCCCGCGCTCCCCTCCCTGCCGCAGATCCCCGCGCTTCCCGCGATCCCGGGGATCCCCGACCTGCCGGTCCCGGCGCTTCCGGAGATCCCGGACCTCCCGGTCCCCGACCTCCCGATCCCCGAGGTCCCCGCTGTCCCGGCGCTCCCGGTCTCCGATCCCGCGGCCCCGCCTGCGGGCGCGGCGCCCGCCGTGCCGGCGGTACCCGGGGTACCCGGGGTGCCGACGGCACCCGGGACGCCTACGGGCGTCGTCCCGGAGAACCCGTCGTTCGCCGAGTTCCTCCCCTAGGGACCCGGATCCGTACGCGGACCCGCACGCGGTTACGACTAATAGGCTGAACAGGTCTGATCGCGTGCGGAACCGTGTCGTCTGGGAAGGTGGACCGTTTCGCTCGATGTGAGCCTCGGAATCGGGGCAGAACATCGAAGAGAAGGTGCACTTCCCATGAACACTGCCAAGAAGGCCGCCCTGGTCCTGGCCACCGCTGGTCTCGCCGCGGCCGGTGCCGCCGGCTCCGCAATGGCCGACTCGAAGGCCGAGGGTGCGGCCGTGGGTTCCCCCGGTGTCCTCTCGGGCAACCTGGCGCAGGTCCCGGTCCACATTCCGGTCAACGTCTGCGGCAACTCCGTGAACGTGATCGGCGCGCTGAACCCGGCGTTCGGCAACGTCTGCGTCAACGACTGACGTTCGGCGCATCAACTGACTGTGGGCGCCACCGGCATCGCCGGTGGCGCCCACAGTCGTGTCGGCAGCAGAACGGGACGGCCCCGTCAGTGCTTGGGGCCCCCGCCGTTGAGCTTCACTCCGCCGAGCAGCGGCGAGGCCTGGGTGGCCCCGTTGGCGAGGTGCATCACCTCGGCCGGAGCATTGTTGCGGACCTTGTTGACCTCCTGGACGGTGGTCACGACCTTCTCGACGCTCTCGCCCTGCTCGGCCAGTCCGTTGCCCACGGTCTGCGGCAGCGCCGCCGATACGGGGTTCACCGAGTCGGTGACCGCCGTCAGCCCGCTCGTCAGGCTCATGGGGACGGCCGGCGCCTCGGTGGCGGCGAAGGCGGGGGAGGTGGCGCCGAGGGCGGCGACGGAGCCGACGACGACTGCGGCGACCTTCGAGAGCTTCATTGTCAAAATCCTTTTCCAGTGGTGACCAGTGGTGACCGGTGGCGACCGTCGCGCCACTTTCGACGTGGTTAACGATTCCCCGGCGCAGCGGAAACGCGGAACCGAACACGGCGACGGCCGGAGAATCCGACAAGGGACTCTCCGGCCGACATTTCTTCTGATTACCGGTATTGCCGTCAGGCCGCGGAACGCGACCTGCGGTACAGAATGGCGCCGCCCAGGATCAGGGCCGAGGCCAGGGCCGCCGCGGCGCCGGGCTGTCCGGCACCGGTCGCGGCCAGTTCCCGTACGGGGGCCGCGGGGACCGACGCGACGGGAACGGCTTCGGGGGCCGGCGCGGGCGCGGGAACCGGGCCCGGAACGGGTGCCGGGGCGGGCGCCGGTGCCGGGGGAAGCTGGACGGGCAGGTCACCGGCGGGGCCCGCCGGGGGCTGGTCGGCCGGAGGCACTACCGGGGCCGGGTGCTCCACGACCTGGCTGCCGCGCGGAGGCATCGGCGCGGGAGCCTGCTCGACCGGAGCGTGTGCGGGAGGTGCGGGCGCCGGAGCGGGAAGCGTGTGCGGAGCCTCCTCCTCTACGGGCGCGGGGGCCGGCGCCGGAAGCGGCTTCGGGGCCTCCTCCACCGGTGCCGGTACGGGCTCCGGCTGCGGCGCGGGGGCCTGCTCCACGGGTGCGGGCTCCGGAGCGGGCGCCGGGTGCTCCGCCTCGGGCGCGGGGAGCGGCTTCGGCGCGGGGGGCGCGTGATGCGGTTCCGGCGCCGGCGGCTGCTCGGCGTGCGGCTTCGGCTCGTGCTGCGGCCGCGGCTCGGGCTTCTCCGGGGCGGGGTGGTCGTCGCACTCCTCCTCGCCGGAGTCTCCGTGGCCGCCCTGCTGCTCGGGTCCGCGGTCTCCGTAGCCGCCCTGCTCGTGCCGGTCCTCGTGCTCCTCGTGCCGGTCCTGCCGGGGCTCCTGGTCCACGTAGCGGCGGACCTGCTCCGCCTGCTGCGGGCTCAGGTAGTGCTCGTAGTCGGACCCGGAGTCGGAGCCGGTCGTGGTGGCGCAGTTGTTGCCCATGGCGGGGTTGAGGCCCGCTCCGGCGTCCACCGTGTTGCCGCACACGTTCGGCGTGAAGGTGATCGGTACCGAGACGCTGTTGCCGGCCAGCACGCCCGGCGAATGCGAGGCCTCGGCCATCGCCCCGGGCTGCGCGTAGGCCGCGCCGGTCGCGATCGACAGCAGACTCGACGCGGCGGCCGCGGTGAGCACCCCCTTGCCCAGTACCTGTCGGCTCAGTACCTGTCGCATGGGTCCTTCCCTGTCTACCGGCTCAGCGGCCGGTGCTGAATCGAAGGTGGCCTCGGAGTGCACCGCCGTGCACTCCGAGGCCACCCCGAGGAGGTCTGCCCTTACGGGCACAGGCGCTTCGTCAGGCGTTGACGCAGGTGTTGCCGAACGCGGGGTTCAGCAGCGCGATCACGTTGACGGTGTTGCCGCAGACGTTGACCGGCACGTGGACCGGGACCTGGAGCAGGTTGCCGGACAGGACACCCGGGGAGTGCGCGGCCGCACCCTCGGCACCCGCGTCGGCCATGGCGGGGGAGGCGGCACCGGCTGCCATGAGAACGCCGGCGGCCAGCACCACTGCCTTCTTGTACGTCATTTGTTTTCGTTTCCTTCCCGCAGAGGTCTATCCGCTGCAGAAATAACAACGAGTGGATCCGGGAAAAGAAACCGGGGATTTTTGTGTACCTCCGGCCAATTCACTCAGATGCTCGTGCGTCCTGAATTGGGGCCGGATTTTTCCGAGCCTTTATTCGGGTCCCGACATGCGGCGGGGCCGCCGCGACCCGAAGGTGCGACGGCCCCACTGGCGCGGTGCTGTGTCAGCTGGCGCGGCGCTGTCAGCTGCCGGCGGAGCCGTTGCCGGACAGGACCGGGATGTTGCTGAGGATGTGCGAGAGAGCCTCGTCGCCCTTGGCCTGGGTCGAGTTCTCGGTGCACTGCTGGTTCTGCGGGCTGGACAGGACGGGGATGTCCTGGACGCCGACGTTGACCAGGGCCAGGACGGACTGGACGTTGGCCTTGGCGGGCAGGGCGATGCAGGGCTTGTTGAACGAGCCCTGGATGAGCGCCATCTGCGGGCTCATGTTGCCGTACGTGGCCTGGTTGCCGTAGATCTGCGAGGCCCCGTTGCCGTTCACGGTGTTGATGCCGTGGTCGTTGCCGATGGCCATGGCCTGCGGGGCCATGGCGGCACCCAGACCGACGAACGAGGCGGCAACCGCTGCGCCGGCCGCAAACTTCTTGATCATGATGGTCCCTTTTTTGCAGGATTGCCCGGTACTCAAGCACTGGGATCAACGGCGCAACCGCGGTTCGGGTTGCGTGTCTTCACTCGGATGCCGACGTTTCGGGCGGCACGGTTGACGTCAGGCGTTGACGCAGGCGTTGCCGAACGCGGGGTTCAGCAGGGCGATCACGTTCACGGTGTTGCCGCAGGCGTTCACCGGCACGTGGACCGGAACCTGGAGCAGGTTGCCGCTCAGGACGCCGGGGGACTCGCCGGTGAAGCCGTTCGCCGTCGCGCCGTCGCCGCCGTGCGCGGAGGCGAGGCCCGCGCCGCCCACCAGCAGCGCGGTGCTCGCGACCGCCAGGGTGGTGCCGCGCACCAGCCTCTTCTTCATCTCCGTTTTCCTTTCGGTTCGAACAATGGTGCAACTCATAACGACCCGCCCGTCTTCAGGGTGCGTGTTATCGCCCAAAAGGCCGTATGAGCGAGTCCGGCGTGATTTCCCTCCTGACTTCTGACAAAGTTCACTCCTGTTTTGTCCCCTTGATCGAAAATGGAGACAGGGTCATGGGTTCCTCCCGCAGAATCCTCGGCACGCTCGGTCTGCTGTCCTGCCTCACGCTTTCGGTGAACGTCCCCGCCGCCGGTGCGGCTGCCGGTGCCGTCGCCCCGCCGGGCGCGCGGGCTCCGCTGGTCAAGGAGGCGCCCCGGGTTCCGTTCACCCAGCGCTACCAGGCCGTGCAGCACGGCGGGCTGGTCCGCGCCTCCAACTCGTCCATCGGCTGCCGCACGGTGGAGGCCGAACAGGCCGAGCCGTGCGCCGCGGTCAACAAGGGCGCGGCCGGGACCAACGGCGACTACGAGATGTTCTACGACGAGGTCGACAAGGACCCGGACACCTACAACTCCACCCGGGCCGAGCTCAAGGTCCCGGCGGGCGCGAAGGTCTCGTACGCCCGGCTGTACTGGGGCGGGAACCTGCGGGTCGGCGAGCAGAAGCCGCCGGAGGACAACGGCCGCGTGCTCGTCGCCGAGCCCGGCGGCGCGTACAAGGAAGTGCTGGCCGACACGGTGATCGGGCACCGCAGCGACGCGGCCGGCGATGCCTACCAGGCCTCCGCCGACGTGACCCCGCTGGTACGCAAGGGCGGCGCCGGGATGTGGACGGTGGCCCAGCTGAACATCGCCATGGGGCACTCGGACATGGGCGCCTGGGGCGGCTGGACGCTGGTGGTGGCCTACGAGCACCCGCAGGAGCCGGTGCGCAGGGTCGCGATCTGGGACGGCTTCGAAGGGCTGGCCGCGGGGGCCGGCGACGGGACCGTGGACCTCACCGGTCTGGACGCGGCGCCGGGCGCGCGGGGGCGGGTCGGGGTCGTCGCGTACGACGGGGACCGCGGGACGCTCGGGGATTCACTCACGGTGACAGCCGACAGCGGTCGCCGGGTCAGTCTCAGTGATGGAGAAAATCCTTTTAATGATGTTATGAATTCCACGATCACGGAATTCGGACATCACTCGTTCGTGCGACAGCCCGAACATATGAATAACCTCGGATATGACGCGGACGTGTTCGATCTGAGCCCCGCCCTGTCCGGTGGCGCCCGCAGCCTGACCTTCGGGTTCACGGGCGAAAACCAGGGTCATTTTCTCGGTGTGCTCTTCGTTCAGACAGACGCGCGCCGCTGAACGCAGGAGACCACTCCACGTGCCGACGCAACCTTCTCCTCCCTCTCCCTCTCCTTCTTCGTCCCCTTCCCGGCCTCCCGTCGTCCTCCACCTCGTCCAGCCGGTCGAGGGCGGGGTCGCCCGGGTCGTCGTCGACCTCGTACGCGCCCAGTCCGCGGCCGGCCTGCGGACCTTCGTGGGCTGCCCGCGCGGCGGACAGCTCGCGGACGCCGCCCGCGAGGCCGGGGCCGAGGTGCTCACCTGGCGTGCCGGGCGGGCCCCCGGACCGGGCCTGGCCGCCGAAGTGCTCGGCGCGCGCCGCCTGATCGGGCGGGTCCGGCCCGACATCCTGCACGCGCACAGCGCCAAGGCCGGACTGGCCGGGCGGCTCGCCGTGCGCGGGGCCGTCCCGACCGTCTTCCAGCCGCACGCCTGGTCCTTCGACGCCGTGGGCGGCGCCACCGCCGCCCTCGCGCTCCGCTGGGAGCGCTTCGGGGCCCGTTGGGCCGACCGGGTGCTCTGTGTCAGCGAGGCCGAGCGGCGGACCGGCGAGTCCGAGGGGATCGCCGCCCGCTGGGCGGTGATCCGCAACGGCGTCGACCTCCGCCACTTCCGCCCCGGCGGCCCGGACCCGGTCCAGGACAAGGCCCGGGCGCGCGCCGAACTGCCGCTCCCCGCCGCCTTCCAGGGCGACGGGCCGCTCGCCGTCTGCGTCGGCCGGATCTGCCAGCAGAAGGGACAGGACGTCCTGCTGCGGGCCTGGCCGGAGCTGCTCGGAGCCGTTCCCGGGGCCCGTCTCGTGCTGGTCGGCGACGGCCCCGACGTGGAACGGCTGCGCCGCGGGGCCCCGCCCTCGGTCCACTTCGCGGGGGCCGCCTTCGACATCCGGCCGTGGCTTCGGGCCGCCGATCTCGTTGTACTGCCGTCGCGGTGGGAAGGCATGGCGCTCGCCCCGCTCGAAGCCATGGCCTGTGGCCGCCCGGTCCTGGTCTCCGACGTCAGCGGTGCCCGGGAGAGCCTCCCGCCCGGCCAGGGACGGCTGTGCCTGGTGGAACCGGAGGACCCGACGGCGCTGGCCAAGGCCCTGGGCGGGCTGCTCGCCGAGCCGCGGCTGCTCGCCGAACTCGGGGAGCAGGCCGAGCGGCACGCGCGGATGGAATTCGACGTGCGGCGCACCACGGACGCGGTCACCGGTCTGTATCACGAACTGCTGGGCAGGCCCCGGCCCTTGAACCAGGAGCGCATCAGCCGATGACGATGGACAGCGCGCCCGCCCGGCACACCGGGCCGGGCGGTACGGGGCCCGCCGGCGGCATCACCGGTACCAGCGGCACGACCGCGACCACGAGCACCACCGGCGGATCCGGCGCGACGAGTACGGCCACCAGCACGGCCTCCGGCGCCGGCGTCTCCGCCGTCCGCCGCTCCGTGACCGCCATCCACCCCCCGCGCGGCCCCAAGGCCGACCGCGCCCGGGCCACCGTACGGCCGCGGCGGGTGCGCCGCCGGGACGGGATCGCTCCGCTGCTGGCCGTCGACGCGTTCGCCGCCGCGGCGACGGTCGCGGCGCTGCCCGGAGCGGAGCTGCCCCTCGGGGCGGCCGGGCTGCTCGCACCGGCCCTGGCCGCGCTGCACGCGCAGGCCGGGCTCTACCGGCCGCGGCTCGCCCCGTCCGCGCTGCTCGAACTGCCCGCGCTCGCCGGGCGGGCCGCCGCCCTGTGGTGCGGGGCCGCGGCCGTGCTGGCCGCCATCGCCCCGGGCGACGCCCTGGGCTGGAGCGCGCTGCTCGGCGCCGTCTGCGTCCAGGTCGTCCTGGCGTGCGCGGGGCGCGGATTCGTCAACCAGCTCCGCCGCCGCACCCGTGCCCGCCGCCCCGCCTCCGCCCTGGTCGTCGGCCCCGGCGCCGGGGCGAGCGCGGTCGCCGCCGCCCTGCACGGGCGCCCCGAGTACGGACTGCGTCCCGTCGGGCTCGCGGACACCGGGCCCGCCGAGGAGGGGGCGACGGGAGTTCCCGTACTGGCCACCCACGAGGACATCCGGCGGGCCGTCATCCAGAACTCCGTCCGGCACGCCGTCTTCACCCGCCCGCCCGAGGCCGACGAACGCACCGCCTCCCTGGTCCGGCTCTTCCACGACCACGGCTGCCGGCTCTGGCTCGCCGACCCGGCGGGCACCGCCAAGGTCACCGGGATGCGCGTCGCGCAGCCCGCCGACCAGCTCTGGGGGTACGCCGTCCAGCCGCTGCTGCCCCGTCCGGCCCGGCCGGTGGAGCGGTACGTCAAGCGCGTCATCGACTCCTCGCTCGCCGCGATCGCACTGCTCGCCGCCGCGCCCGTGATGGGCGCCTGCGCGCTGGCCGTACGGGTCTCGGACGGGCCCGGGGTGATCTTCCGGCAGGAGCGGGTCGGCCTGTACGGACGCCCCTTCACCCTGCTGAAGTTCCGCACCCTGCGCGCCGACGCGCACGAGTCCGCCACCCGCTGGACGGTGGCCGGCGACTGCCGGATGAGCCCGATCGGCTCCTTCCTGCGCAAGTCCTCGCTGGACGAGCTGCCGCAGCTGTGGAACGTCGTCCGGGGTGACATGAGCCTGGTCGGTCCGCGCCCCGAACGGCCCTTCTTCGTAGCCAAGTTCAGCAGCGTGCACCCCGGGTACGAGGCCCGGCACCGGATGCCGGTCGGCATCACCGGCCTCGCTCAGATCAACGGGCTGCGCGGAGACACCTCCATCGAGGACCGGGCCCGCTTCGACAACCACTACATCGACACCTGGTCGCTGTGGCAGGACCTGTGGATCCTGGCCCGCACCGCGGCCTCCTTCTTCCGCTTCCGGCTGGGGGGCAGCTAAAGCATGAGCCTTGCCGCACCGACGTCACCGAGGTCATGGTCCTGCCCGGACCCCGCCGATCTGCTGCGCCGGCACTGGCCGCTGCTGCCGCTCGCCGCGACCGTACTGGCCCTGCTGGTCCCCGTGCCGGCGGGTGACGCCACCGCCTCGGGGAAGGTCGGTCCGGCCGACGCCGCCTCGCTGCTGCTCGTGTTCGTCTGCGGGATCCAGGCCCTTCGGGGGCGGGTCCGGCCGCTGAGCCCGCTGGGCGTGTTCGTCCTCGGCCTGCCGGCCGTCGGGCTCGCCGTCTCGACGGTGACCGCGGGGGACCCGTACGCGGCCCTGCCCGGGTTCGTGCGCTACCTCCAGGTGTTCGTGCTGGTGCCGGCGGCGATCGTGCTGCTGGTGCGCGGCGCCTCGGAGTTCCGCCTGGCCGCGGGGTGCTTCGTGGTGCTGGCGCTGGTCCAGGGGGCGGTGGGCGTGGTGCAGTTCGCCACCCACACCGGGGCCTCGTACCAGGGCGAGGACATCCGCGCCGTGGGCACCTTCGGACCCGGGGACGTCATGGGCATGGCCACGGTCGTGGCCTACGGCCTGGTCGTCGCGACGGCCGGCGCGCTCGCGCCGGGGCTGCCGGCCCGGGCCCGGCGGGCCTCGGGCGCGGCGGCGCTGGTCCTGGTCCTCCCGCTGGTGCTGTCCTTCAGCCGGGGCGCGTGGATCGCGACCTTCGCCGCGGCCGGGCTGGTGATGGCCCTGGCCGGGATCCGGCGGGCGCTGAAGGTGCTGCTCGCGCTGGCCGCCGCCGGGGTGGTGCTCGTGGGCGGGTTCGGCGTCGGCTCCGCCATGGTCGCGGAGCGGCTGACCTCGATCACACAGGTGTCCGACGCCCCCGACCAGTCGGTGACCGACCGGTACACGATGTGGGCCGCGGCCGGGTCGATGTGGCGCGAGCGGCCGGCGGTGGGAGTGGGGCTGAAGGGCTTCCCGGCCAACCGGGACTCGCACTCCGGGCTGGCGCTGTCCTCCGGCAGCGACACCGCGGGCGCGGGACAGGGGTACATCCGCCAGCCGCTGCTGTCCCCGCACAACATGTACCTGCTGGTGCTGAGCGAGCAGGGGCTGATCGGGCTGATCGCCCTGGCGGGCGGCTGGCTGGCCCTGCTGGTGGCGGGCCTGCGGAGGTGCCTGTCCGGCCCCTCCGCGGTGCGGGACTGCGGACTGGTCGCGATCGGCCTGCTCGTGTGGCAGCTCACCGACTTCCTCTACGCGGACATCGGGGGCCCGTCGACCGTCCTGACCGGAGTGATCATCGGCCTGGCGGCCTGGTGGGCGCTCCCCTCCGGGGGCGGGACGGGCGAGCTCGCATCCGGCCGTCGTGCGGGTGCCGCCGACGGTCGTGCGGGTCGGCGGGGCCGGGTCGTTGCGGCGGCCGCCGGGCGCGGGCCGGCTCCGGCTGCCGTGGCCGTGGCCCCTGAGGGTGCGGCCGGCCGGTGACGGACACGACGCCCTGGCGGCGGCCCGCAGCCGCGGCGACCGAGGTCGCCGCGGCTGCGGGCCGTCCACCGAACCTGTCCGTACCCCCCGCGGCCCCCGCCGCGTCCTCCGCGGGCCCGGCCGAGACCGCGAGCCGCGTGGCCGCGTCGGGCGGGCCGCTGTCCGTCGGACGCGGCGCCGCGCACGCGGGCGTTCCCGTCCCGGCCGGCGACGCCGGAGCGGGCAGTGTGACGGCGACCGGCCGCCCCGGCCCCGGACCCGACCGGGGCGCTGGCGCTCCGGGTCCCGACGGGGCCCGTTCGGGGATCGGGGGCGCGCTGGCCAAGGCGGCTGCCGTGACGGCCGGGCTGACCGCCGCCGGGGCGGTGTTCGGGCTGGTCCGCGACCAGACCATCGCGCACCTCTTCGGAGCCGGGCACGACAGCGACGCCTTCCTCATCGCCTGGACCGTCCCCGAGATGGCCTCGACGCTGCTCATCGAGGACGCCATGGCCCTGCTGATGGTGCCCGCGTTCAGCCACGCCCTGGCCCGCCGGGCCGCCAGCAGGGCCGGGCTCACCCGCCGGGAGGCCCGCGCGCAGGATCCCGTACGGCTGCTCGTCGGGGCCACGCTGCCCCGGCTGCTGGTGCTCCTGGCCGCCGTCGCGTCCGTGCTCATCGTCGCCGCGCCCCTCGTGGTGGGCGTGCTCGCGCCGGGGCTGCCCGACCCCGGGCTCGCCGTCGAATGCACGCGGCTGACCGCCCTGAGCGTGCTGTCCTTCGGGATCGCCGGTTACTTCAGCGCCGCCCTCAGGGCACACCGCTCCTTCGTTCCGCCCGCCGCCATCTACGTGTCGTACAACGTCGGCATCATCGGGACCATGGTCGCCCTGCACTCCCTGTGGGGGGTGCGCGCCGCCGCCGCCGGCGTCGCCGCGGGCGGGGTCCTGATGGTCCTGGTCCAACTGCCCGCCTTCATCCGCAACGTGGGCTTCGGGCCGACCCGGGCCAAGGGCGCCCCGCGCAGCCAGCGCGACCGGGACCGGCCGACCCTGATCGCCTTCGGGGTCATTGCCCCGGTCATCTTCTTCGCCGTGTTCCGGCAGTCCCAGGTGCTGGTCGAGCGGTTCCTCGCCGCCGGGCTGCCGCCCGGCGCCATCTCGCACCTCAACTACGCCCAAAAAGTCGCGCAGATGCCGATGGTGCTCTCCCTGATGATCTGCACCGTCACCTTCCCCGTCGTCGCCCAGGCCATGGCCGGCGGCGAACGGGACAAGGCCCGCCGGCGCGTCGAGCGGGACCTCGCGCTCGCCTCGCTCGCCGTGCTCATGGGCGCCGCACTCGTCATCGGGTACGCGCCCCAGATCATCCAAGTCCTCTTCGAACGCGGAGCGTTCACCCACGCCGACACCCGGGCCACCGCCTCCGTCATGCGGGTCTACGGCCTCGGCCTGCTCGGCCACTGCCTCGTCGGGGCGCTATCGCGGCCCTTCTTCTCCACCGCCCGGCCCATCTGGTTCCCGGCCCTCGCCATGGGCGCCGGGCTCCTCGTCAACATCGTCGCCGGAGCCTTCGCCGTCGGCTGGTGGGGCACCTACGGGATCGCCGCCGCCAACGCCGCGGGCATCTCCACCACCGCAGTGCTGCTGCTCACCGGCCTCGGCTCGCGGATCATCGCCATCCAGGTCCGCCGGGTCGCCGTCAGCATCGGCCGGCTCTCCGTCGCGGCCCTCGCCGCCTGCGCCACCGGCTGGATCGCCGGGCCGATGATCCCCGACCCGCTGGTCAGCGCCGCCCTCGGCTGCCTGCTGGTCCCGGCCATGTTCGGAGCCACCGGCATGGCCATACGGGCCCTGGAGGTCACCGCCCTGCCGGGCCAGCTCGCCCAGCTCACCGCTCACCTCACCTCCCAGCTCACCCAGAGGTTCCGCAATGTCCGCTGACACCGAAACGGCGCGCCCCGCCGCGGCCTCCGCCGGCCGCCGCACCGGCACGCCGTGGGTCCTGATGTACCACTCCGTCGCCGAGTTCACCGATCCCGCGGAGGACCCGTACGGCATCACCGTCACCCCGCACGCGCTGGAGGCCCAGCTGCTGTGGCTGCGCTCCCGGGGACTGCGCGGGGTGTCCGTCGGCGAGCTGCTGCGGGCCCGCGCCGCCGGGCGGGGCGCCGGGCTGGTCGGGCTGACCTTCGACGACGGCTACACCGACTTCCTGACCCGCGCGCTGCCGCTGCTGCGCCGCTACGACTGCACCGCCACCCTCTTCGTCCTGCCCGGGCGGCTCGGCGTGGACAACGTCTGGGACCCGCTGGGCCCCCGCAAGCCCCTGCTCACCGCCGAGGGCATCCGCGAAGTCGCCGCCGCCGGACAGGAGATCGGCTCGCACGGGCTGCTCCACCAGGACCTCACCGCGGCCCCCGACGACGTACTGCAGCAGGAGCTGCGCGGCAGCCGCGAGCTGATCCGGGAGCTGACGGGGACGCTGCCCGCCGGATTCTGCTACCCGTACGGGCACCTCGACGCGCGGGTCGTCGCCGCGACCCGGGTCGCCGGGTACGGGTACGCCTGCGCCATCGACCCCGGCCGCCTCGCGGGCCCCCACGCGATGCCCCGTACCCACATCAGCCAGGCCGACGGCGGGCCGCGCCTGCGGATCAAGCAGGTGCGCCACCAGGTGCGGGAGCTGCGCCGGGCGGTGCGCCTGTGAGCCCCGGGAAGGTGCTGCACGTCATCACGGGACTCGGCGTCGGCGGCGCCGAACAGCAACTGCGGCTGCTCCTACGGCACATGCCGATGCGCTGCGACGTCCTGACGCTGACCAACCCGGGGCCGGTCGCGGAGGGGCTGCGCGCGGACGGGGTCCGAGTGGTCCATCTCGGCATGCGCGGCAACCGCGACCTGGGGGCGGTGCCGAAACTGGCCAAGTTCATCCGGCGGGGCCGCTACGACCTGGTCCACACGCACCTGTACCGGGCCTGCGTCTACGGGCGCCTCGCGGCCCGGCTCGCGGGCGTACGGGTGAGCGTGGCGACCGAACACTCCCTGGGAGAGGGCGAGATCGAGGGCCGGCCGCTGTCGGGCGGGGTCCGCGCCCTGTACCTGGCGAGTGAGCGGCTGGGCGCCGCGACCGTGGCCGTATCGGACACGGTGGCGGCCCGCCTGGAGGCCTGGGGGGTGCCGGCGGGGCGGGTGCACGTGGTGCCGAACGGGATCGAAGCCGTGCGGTTCCGCTTCGACGAGGGCGTACGGCGGGCCACCCGGACCCGGACCGGCCTGCCCGAGCGGGCCTTCGTGGTCGGCGGCGTCGGCCGGCTGGTGCCGGGGAAGCGGTTCGACGTCCTGGTCCGGGCGGTGGCGGCGCTGCCCGGCGCGCACTTGCTGCTGGCCGGGGACGGGCCGGAGCGGGCCGCGCTGCGGCGGCTCGCCGCCGAGCTGGGGGCGCAGAGCCGGATCCACCTCCTGGGGGAGCGGGACCCGCTGGGTGACAGCGCGGACGGGCGGACCCCGGGGATCCCGGCGCTGCTCGCGGCGATGGACGTGTTCGTGTCCCCTTCGCGGGAGGAGGCGTTCGGACTCGCGGTGATCGAGGCGCTGGCGGCGGGGCTGCCGGTGCTGCACGTCACCTGCCCGGCGATCGACGACCTGCCCGCGGCGCAGGCGCCGGGGGCGCGGCGGATCGGCACCGGCGGCGAGGAGCTCGTCGCGGCGCTGCGGGGGCACATGGAGGCCGGTGCCCGGCGGCTGCCGCCGCCCGGGGTGGTGCGGCGCTACGACATCGCGCGGAGCGCGGCGCAGCTGCTGAACGTGTACGACCTCGCGCTGGCCGCTCCGCCCGCCGGGTCCCGGGGTGCGGCGCCGTTGCCGGGGACCGGCCCCCGGACCCCTGCTCCTCACAGGCCGGAGGGGCTGGACTTGACGCCGGCGGGCCGGGACGTGGCCGCCGGTGGCCGCGCCGACGACGGCCCGCCGGGGCCCGCCGCCGGTGGCGACATCGGCTGATCCGAGCCCGCAGGGGTCCGCACCGGGCCCCGAAGCAAGCACCCGTCCACCAGGAAAGAGGTACGCACATGGCGGACACCGCCGAACCGAAGAAGTCCACCCACCGCCGCCGGGTACGGCTGCTGCCACCGCCCGCGTGGTGGCCGCTGCCCGCCGCCGCGCTGCTGGGGCTCGCCGCCGGCGGGGCGTACGGGGTGCTCAAGGCGCCGGAGTACGCCGCCACGAGCTACGTCGTCGCGGTCCCCGACGACACCACCGAGCCCGCCACCGCCCTCGGCTTCGCCCAGGCCTACGCCCGCATCGCCACCAGCAGTTCGACCCTCGCGTACGCCCAGCCCCGCGCGGGCATCGGCGCGGCGAAGCTGCGGGCCCAGGTCCGCGCCGAGACCTCACCCGAGTCCCCGATGATCGCCATCACCGGCACCGCGAAGAGCGCGAGCGAGGCCGCGGACATCGCCAACGCCGTGGCCGACGCCCTGTCGCTGAGCAGCAACCAGGCCGCCAAGAACACCGGCGTGCAACTGCTCCTCTTCAACCAGGCCGTCGCGCCCAGCGACCCCGCCTCCGCGTCCCCCGCCCTCAGCGGGGCGGTCGGCCTGTGCGCCGGCGGCCTGCTGGGCGGGCTGTGGATGCTGGCCCGGCCGGCCGGCCGGCGCCGTGACGAGCGAGCCGCCGCGCAGGTGGTGCAGGGTCCCGTCGCGGAGGCCGTCGAGGAGTACGCCTCGCTGCCCGCGCAGGGCGAGCCGGCCGCGGCCAAGGAGAAGGAGTCGGTGCGATGACCTCGGGCTCCGCCGGGGCCCTGGCGGTGACGCTGTGCCGCGATCCCCGGCAGTTCGCCGCGCTGGAGGAGCCGTGGAACCGGCTCGCCCGCGGCTGTCCCACCGCCACTCCGTTCCAGAGCCACGCCTGGCTGCACTCCTGGTGGCTGTCCTACGGCAAGGAAGGCCGGCTCCGCGTCGTCCTCGTGCGGCGGGGGGAGGAGCTGGTCGGCGCGGCCGCGCTGATGCTCGTACACCGGCCGCTGCCGCTGCTCGTCCCGCTCGGCGGGGGCATCACCGACTACTTCGACGTGCTCGTGGCCGCGGAGTACGCCGACCAGGTCGTCCCGGCCCTGGCCAACGGCCTGCACCGGGCGGCCCGGGGCGCGGTCGTCGACCTGCGCGAGGTACGGCCCGGGGCCGCCGCCGAGGCCGTGTACGCGGCCTGGCCCGGGGTCGGCAGCAAGCTCGCCGACTCCACCTGCATGGAGCTGCCGGCCATGCCCTTCGACGAGCTGGTCAGGCGGATGCCGTCCTCCGGCGCCCAGCGGGTGCGGGCCAAGCTCCGCAAGACCGACGCGGCGGGGATCGAGGAGCACGAGGTCACCGAGCAGGAAGTGCCGCGAGCGGTACGGACCTTGCTGCGGCTGCACGAGAAGCAGTGGCGCGGCCGCGGGGTGACCCCCGAACACCTCAAGCCCCGCTTCGCCGAACACCTGACCCGGGCCACGCGGCGGATGGTGCGCGCCGGGGAGGGGCGGCTGGCCGAGTTCCGGCTCGACGGGAAGGTGGTGGCCGCCAACCTCACCCTGCTCTCGGGCGCGCTCAGCGGCGGCTACCTCTACGGCGCCGATCCCGATCTGCGCGACCGGAAGGTCGACGTGGCCACGCTGCTGCTGCGCTACGAGACCACCCGCGCGCTCGCCGAAGGCCGCCCGGTGGTGAGCTTCCTGCGCGGCAACGAACCGTACAAGAACCACTGGCGGCCGCAGACGGTGGTCAACCAGCGCTTCCTGCTGGCGACGGCCGCGCTCGCACCCCTGCTGCGACTGCACGAGTCGCAGGTGACGGGGCGCGAGCGGGCGGTGGACGTCCTGCGGGAGGCGCTGCCGGCCGCCAGGGACTGGCGGGCGCGGCTCAACGAACTGCGGGTCCGATGACCCGGACGCCCCGCCTAGAAGGGCCAGAAGCCGCCGGCCTCCTTGCCCCAGTCGACCTTGACGCAGACCGACTGCTTGCCGACCAGCTTGGAGAGCCATTCGCCGAAGTTGATCGGCACGCACCACTCGGTGCTGTTGACGGGCGGTACGGGCGGGGTCGTCGGCTTGGGCGGCTGGGACGGCTCCGGCTTCGGGACGATCGGCGAGGGCACCGGCGACGGCAGCTCGGGATCCGGCTTGGGCACGACGGGGCTGGGGCTGGGGCTCGGACTGGCGCTCGGGCTGGCGCTCGGGCTCGGCACCTCCGGGACGACCGGGCTCGGGACCAGCGGGCTGGGGACGGCCGGGCTGGGCTCGGCCGGGACCTCAGGACTCGGGACCACGGGCGAGGGCGTCGGGACGACCGGGCTCGGGAGCGCCGGGCTGGGGACGGCCGGGCTGGGGACGGCCGGGCTGGGCTCGACGGGGCTCGGGCTCGGAATGACCGGGCTCGGGACCAGCGGGCTGGGCTCGACGGGGCTCGGGCTCGGGACCTCCGGGCTGGGGAGCACGACCGGCGGGGTGACGACCGGCGTCGGGATCTCCGGCGTGGGGACCTGCGGGGTCGGGACGACCGGCGTGGGCACCACGGGGGTCGGGATGACCGGAGTCGGGACGACCGGCGTCGGGACGACGGGGGTCGGGATCACCGGGTCGGGCCGCTTCGGGGTCAGCGCCTCGCGGAAGACCTTCGTCGAGGCCGGGTTCTGCTTGCACTGCCAGACGCCGTGCGGGCAGTAGTCGGTGATGGTGTGGTAGAGCGGCTTCTGCTTCTCGATCCACTGCAGCATGCGCCGCATGTACTCCGGGTTGTCCCCGTTGCGGAACAGCCCCCACTCCGGGTACGAGATCTCTTTGCCGTGTGCTCGCGCGAAATCGACGTGCTGCTGGAGCCCGTACGGCTGGCTGATCTGCTCGTCGAAGTTCCGGCCGGGTGCCTGGTCGTACGAATCCATCCCGATGATGTCGACCACGTCGTCGCCCGGGTAGCACTTGGTCCAGCCGATCGCGTCCGTGCCGCGGTTCGGGGCGAAATCGAACTTGAACTTCTGGCCGGGCACGGAGCGCATCGCGTTGACGACGCGCTTCCAGTACGCCTTCCAGTTCTCCGGATCGGGACCGCAGCGGTGGGTGTACGTGGTGCCGTTCATCTCCCAGCCGAGCACGATCACCGTGTCCGGGACGCCCAGCGCCACCAGCCGTTCGGCGAGCTTCTTGAAGTGCCGGTCGTACTGGCCGTCCGCGCCCGCCCGGATCAGCTGGACCACCTGGTAGTCGGGGACCCGTGCCTCGTTCCGCTCCTGCATGGGCACGTTGAGGACGAACAGCCGGTCGTCCCGCTGGCGCCGCCACTGCGCCCAGTCGTCGAGGAAACTGACGTTGCCCTCGATGCCGGCCCACTGGTCGCCGGGCAGATAGGTGTGCCCGACCCGGATCTCCTTGCCGCCCAGCCAGTTCGACAGGAACGGGATGCGGGCCACGCCGGGCGGCCCGTAGTCGAGGTAGGCGCCCATGGCGGTACCGGAGTCCTTGCCCTCTTCCTCGGGGGCCGCGAGGGCGGCCCCGGTGGCGAGCAGTCCGGCCGTCACCGTGCCGATGCAGGTGCTCGCCAGTCGGCGGCGTGGTCTGGGCATGGCGTCTCCCGAGCTTTCCTGAATCGGTGTGCTTACCAGAGACGTTAGGCATCACATCTGACGAATGGCCTGTCCGGTGACCTCCGCCTAGGCCATTCGCACGTGCGCACCGTCCCCGCTTGGTCCGACTAGGTGAAAGACACCGTTCCCATGCACGCGCATCCCAGCCAAGTGCCCGCAGTTCTGCTCAGACTCGATCGGAATCCGTTCCACCACGGAACCCTCGGCGCCGTCAGATCCCTTGGGCGCACGGGTGTGGAGGTCCATGCCGTCGTCGAGGCCGGGGGAGGTCCCATGGGGCGTTCGCGCTACCTGCGCGCCGTACATCCCGGCCCCTCCGGCGGACTCGACGCCGAGGCGCCCGAGGCGCTGCTGGAGTGCCTGACCGGGGTCTCGGAACTGATCGGCCGTCCGGCGGTGCTCATCGCGATGGACGACCTCAGCGCGATCGCGGTGTCCCGGGTCGCGCCGATGCTGACGGACCGTTTCCGGATTCCCCATCAGCCCGACGACCTGCCGGCGCGGGTGGCGGACAAGGCCGAGCTGTCGCGGCTCTGCGCCCGGTGGGACGTACCGCACCCGGAGACCGTGATCCCGGCGAGCGGGGCCGAGGCGGCGGAGGCCGCGTGGCGGCTGGGGCTCCCGGTGATCGCGAAATGGAGCCGGCCCTGGCTGCTGCCCCCGGGGACGGACCTGCGCAGCACCACCCTGCTGCACGCGGCCGCCGAGGCGCGGCGGCTGTACGAGCGCTCGGCGGAGGCGGGGAGCCGGCTGCTGCTCCAGCGGTTCCTGCCGGCCGGGCCGGACACCGACTGGTTCTTCCACGGCGCGTTCGCCCGGGGCGGGCGCCCGCTGATCACCGGGTCGGGGCGCAAGGAACTCTCCTGGCCGGTGCGGACGGGGCTGACGGCGGTCGGGCGGTGGCTGCCGGATCCGGCGGTGGAGGAGGCGGGGCTGCGGCTCGCCGAGCGGCTCGGCTACCAGGGGATCCTGGACCTGGACTTCCGCCGGGACGAGCGGGGCGTCTTCCGGCTGGTGGACTTCAACCCCCGTCCCGGGGCGCAGTTCCGGCTCTTCACGGACGCGGGCGGACTGGACGTGGTCCGGGCGATGTACCTGGACCTGACGGGCCAGCGGGTCCCGGAGCCGTCCGGCGGGCCGGGCCGGGTCTTCGTGGCGGAGAACTACGCCCTGCTCGCGGCGGTACGCGGCGGCTCGCTGCCGCGCCGGGGCCGGGGCCGGGAGCGGGGGCAGGTGGAGGCGGCGTGGTTCGCGGCCGACGACCCGATGCCGTTCCTGGCGATGCTCGCCGCCTTCCTGGGGCGGGGTGCGGTCAAGGGCGTGCGGGTGCTGCGCGGGGTCCCCGCGCAGGGCCGCCGGACGGCCCGGGCGGTGGTCCGCGCCCCGCGCCAGCGGGGCCGCGAGCTGCCCCCGCCCGCCGAGGTCGGCGGCTCCGGCGGGCCCGGCCCCCGGTCCGCCCCGCCGGAGGCACCGGCGGAGCCGGACGAGCTGGTGACGCGGTGAGGTCGGGCGGCCCGGGCCGGGCCAGGGTGGCGTCGGCCGCGGGGCGCTCGGGGCGTCAGGGCGCAGGGGCGTAGGCGCGTAGGGGCGTAAAGGCGCGGGCGTCGCAGGACGCGGGCGCGGCAGTGGGCGAACCATGAGGCTGGAGGGACTGCGGTGACACGGATGGACGACCTCGTGGTGGTCGGAGCGGGGCCCTACGGGCTGTCGATCGCCGCGCACGCGGCCGGTGCGGGGCTCGGGGTGCGGATCCTCGGGCGCCCCATGGCCTCCTGGCGGGACCACATGCCCGAGGGCATGTACCTCAAGTCGGAGCCCTGGTCCTCCAACCTGTCGGCGCCCGACGGGCGTTACACGCTGGCCGAGTACTGCGCGAGCCGCGGGATCGTCGCCGAACACGGAACTCCACTGCCCATCGGGACGTTCAGCGCGTACGGGCTCTGGTTCGCCCGGCACGCCGCACCCCCGGTGGAGGAGGCGACCGTCACCGAAATCACCCCCCAGGGCGGGGGTTTCCGGATCCGCACCGCCGAGGGGCCGCCGCTGCTCGCCCGGACCGTCGCGCTGGCCGTGGGCGTGATGCCGTTCGTCCGGTACCCCGAGGCGCTACGGGAGCTGCCCGAGGCGCACTACTCGCACAGCAGCGGCCACCGCGACCTGACCCGCTTCGCCGGCCGCGAGGTCGCCGTGCTCGGCGCCGGGCAGGCGGCCCTGGAGACCGCGGCCCTGCTCGCGGAGAACGGGGCCCGGCCGTGCCTCGTGGCCCGTCGCTCCCGGCTGAACTGGAACACCGTCCCGCAGCCGCTGCGCCGGCCCCCGCTGCGCGCCCTGCGCGATCCGCACAGCGGCCTCGGCACCGGCTGGCGGAGCTGGGCCTGGTCGGAGCTGCCCTGGGCGGTGCGCCGGCTGCCCGCCCCCACTCGGGAGCGGATCGCGGCGACCGCGCTGGGGCCGGCCGGGGCCTGGTGGCTGCGGGAGCGCTTCGAGCGGCGGGTCCCGGTCCTGCTCGGGCACCGGTTGCTGCGGGCGGTCCCGGCGGGCGGTCGGACCCGGCTCGGGCTGTCCACCGCCGCCGGGGAATCCGTCGTGCTGGACACCGCGCACGTGATCGCGGCGACCGGCTTCTCCCCGGACCTGGCCCGGCTGGAGCTGCTCGACGCGGGGTTGCGGGCCGCGCTGGCGACCGTGGGGGAGGGCGGGACGCCGGAGCTGAGCTCCGGCTTCGAGTCCTCGTGGCCGGGACTGTTCTTCGCGGGGCTGCTGACCGCTCCCTCATTCGGCCCTTCCATGCGATTCGTGCACGGCGCCGGCTTCACGGCGGGGAGACTGGTGTCAGGCGTCCGCAAGCGTCTGGGGGCCCGGAGCCCGCTGACGGGTTCCACCGGTGCGCCCCGGACCGACCGGGCTCCGACCGCCGGGCACAGAGCGTGAGAGCCAGTCACACGACGTGAGAGGGGTCCGCGATGAGCGACGAGCGCGCACAGGGCGGCGGCCGGGGCTGGGTGAGGATTCCGGCCAGCCGCGCGGAACAGCCCGGCACGACGAGGGCGGCGCCCCCTCCGCCCTACGCGCAGTCCCCGTACGCGCAGTCCCCGTACGCACAGTCCGCCTCCGCGTACGCGCAGGACTCGTATCCTCAGGACCCCTACCCGCACGGCCGGCACGCGCAGGCCCAGCACGCGCAGGCCCCGTACGACCCCTCGATGATCTATCTCTCGCTCGTCAAGCGCTGGCAGGAGGCCGGACGGACCCTTCCGGGGCATCCTGACGAGGAGTGGGAGCGGCTCATTTCCCAGCCGTGCTGGCCCGGCCGTTAGGTGGTGTGAGTCTCGTGGCAGCGGCGGAGCGACGCGACAGACCGGAGGCTCCCGGGGGCGCGGGGAGCGCCGGAAGCCCCCGGAGCCCCCGGAGCAGCCCCGGTGAGCGGCTCGCGCTCAACGGCATGGGCAGCTTCGAGTGGGACCTCGGCGCCGGGACCCTGGCCATGGACGAGGCCGGGATGGCTGTCTTCGACCTGGATCCGGAGGACTTCGACGGCACCCCCGACAGCCTGGGGCTGCGGATCCCGCTCGACGACACCGCGCGGCTCCGGGAGACCGTCCAAGGCGTCCTGGACGGCGGGGAGGAGACGTACGGCCAGTACTTCACGGTGCAGCGGCGCGACGGCCGCGACCAGTGGACGCACACCCAGGGCCGGGTCCTGCGGGACGCGGAGGGGCGCCCGGTGCGGATCGTCGGCATCGTCCGGGACGCGACGGCCGAGCTCGCCCACCTCACGGTGCTGCGCAAGCTGGAGTCGGCCCGCGCCCAGCAGGCGACCATCGTGCAGCGGACCACGGAGGCCCTGTCGCGGGCGGTGACGGTCGACGACGTGACGGCCACGCTGACGGGCGCGGGGGCGCTGGAACGGCTCGGTGTCGACGGGATGGCGCTCGGGCTGGTCGAGGGCGGTCACATCAAGATCATCGCGTTGAGCGGGGAGTCCCTGGAGATCCTCAGCGAGCGCAAGTTCACCCGGCTGGACGGCTCGCTGCCGCTGTCGCAGGCGGTGCTCAGCAGGAAGGCGCGGTTCGTCACCTCGCTGACGGAGCTGGCGCAGGAGTTCCCCCTGCTCGCCGACTACCTGGGCCGCATCCAGTACGACGCGGCCGCCTACCTCCCGCTCATCGCGCAGGCCGAGGCCATCGGCGGCCTGGTGCTCTTCTACCGCCGCCGCACCGGCTTCAGCCCCGAGGAGCGCAACCTCTGCCTGGGCCTTGCGGGCATCGTCGCCCAGTCGCTCCAGCGGGCGCTCCTCTTCGACCAGGAGCGCGAGTTCGCCACCATGCTGCAGGCCGCCATGCTGCCGCGCCGGATCCCCGAGATCATCGGAGGGGAGATCGCCGTGCGCTACCACTCGGCCTGGAGCGGACGCGAGGTCGGCGGCGACTGGTACGACGTGATCGCGCTGCCCCGCGACCGCGTCGGCATCGTCGTGGGCGACGTACAGGGCCACGACACGCACGCCGCCGCCATCATGGGCCAGCTCCGCATCGCGCTGCGGGCCTACGCGGGGGAGGGGCATCCGCCCTCCACCGTGCTGGCGCGCGCCTCCCGCTTCCTGGCCGAGCTGGACACCGAACGGTTCGCGACCTGCATGTACGCACAGGTCGACCTGGAGACCGGAGGCGTACGGGCGGTCCGCGCGGGCCACCTCGGACCGCTGATCCGGCACACGGACGGGCGAACGGGCTGGCCCAACGTGCGCGGCGGCCTGCCGCTCGGGCTGGCCACGGTCTTCGAGCAGGAGGAGTTCCCCGAGACCCGGCTCGACCTGGTCCCCGGCGAGACCCTCGTGCTGTGCACCGACGGGCTCGTGGAGGAGCCCGGCACCGCCATCACCCAGGGCATGGAGGCCCTCGCCCACGCGGTCCGCAGCGGCCCCCAGGAGGCCGGGGCGCTCGCCGACCACCTCTCGGACCGGCTGTGGGAGCGCTGGGGCTCCGGCGACGACGTGGCCCTGCTGGTGCTGCGCCGGGCCCCGGACCCGGGTACCCACCGGGCGCCGCGCATCCACCAGTACGTCCACCAGGCGGACCCGGAGGGGCTCTCCGAGGCCCGCTACGCCCTGCGCCAGGCGCTGCGCGACTGGGGCATGCCGGAGCTCGCCGACGACGTGGAGCTGGCGGCGGGCGAGCTGCTGGTCAACGCCCTGCTGCACACCGAGGGCGGAGCGGTGGTGACGATGGAGGTGCTGCCGGAGTCGGTCAGGCGGATCCGGCTGTGGGTCAAGGACCGCTCCAGCGTGTGGCCGCGGCGGCGGACCCCGGGGGAGTCGGCGACCACGGGCCGCGGGCTGCTGCTGGTGGACGCGCTGGCCACGCACTGGGGGGTGGAGTCCCGGGGCGACGGCAAGGCGGTGTGGTGCGAGTTCGACGCGGCGGGCAGCGCGGCGCGGAGCGCGCCGTGAGGGAGGGACCGGGGCACCGCGCGAGGCTGCGGATTGTGACGGGGCGCTCACGTCGAGTTGTGGGGCGGTGGGGGCGGGGTGATGATGCCGCCATGGAACGGTTTCTGTGGAACCTCCCGTGCGCCGGCTGAGCAAGCGCGCGGTGACGAGCCTCCTGGCGCTGCTGCTGTGCGCGGCCGGGGCGGCGACGGCGGTGGACTGGTCGACCGGGCGCCCGGACACGGACCCGGGGTGTCAGACGGTGGCCTTCATGTCGATGACGGGCGAGGCGCCGGCGTGCCGTTGAGCGTCCGCTCGCGGTGGCGGTCGCAGTCGCGGTCGCGGTGACGGTCCGGGGCCGGTGACGGGCCCCGTCCGGCTTCGGCCGGCGCCCGGGTCCCGGTAGCGGCGGCTACCGGAGGGGCGTACGCGCGCACCGCGGGCGGCGGCTAGCGGTGGTCGATCACCCGGACCGGGCGGGCGTCGCGCGCGACGGTGTCGATCGACCGGGGCAGCAGGCCGCTGCCGAACCGGATCTCCTGCAGTTCGGCCTTGGCCAGTGCCTCGCCGGCGTGCACGGACGGGGTGAGCCGGAGCGTGCCGTGCGCCGACCAGTCGTGCACCGTGCCGTCGCACCGGGCGTCGCCGCCGCCGATGCTGAGGCGGACGTCCTCCTGCTCGATGGTCGCCTTGATCTGCACCGCTCCCGAGAGTGACGGAGCGGTGCAGTGGTACTCACCGAAAAGGTGGATCGTGCCGTCGGGGGCGATGTGGGCTTCCGACGATACGTAAATGTCACTGGCGCGGGGCGCGGCATTCACCGGGGCGGTGAATACCGCCGTGGCGCCCAGTGCGGCGAGTGCGGCCAAGGCCATGCGGGGGCCGGTCGCGGCCATCGTTCCTCCTGTTGGGCGAGATGTGCGAGGGGTTGCGGAATTCCGCCGGAACGCATTGTGCTGGCATATGGAGGTCAATGCGTTCCGCGGGATCGTGTCGGTGTGTGCAATTGCCCGCTCGGGCGCGTGAGACTGACCGGAATACGTCCCCGAAGATCCCCGAAGGGATCCCGCATGCGTCAGCCCGCTCTTGCCACGGCCGCCCTCCTCCCGCTCCTGCTGTTCGGCGCCACGGCCTGCTCCGACGCCCCCGAAGGGGCCGCGCTCGCCCCGGCCGCGGTGCCCGCCGTGCCCGTGGACGACGGGGCGCCGGGCGTCGGGGACGATCCCGCCGCGGAGCGGGACGGGGTGGCCCGGGCCGTCTCGAAGGGCGCCCATGTGGGTGACTCCGTACGGGTCAGGGGCCGGGAGGTGGGACGTCACCTCCAGGTGGTGCTGGGCGCCTACGTCGATCCGGCGGTCAGCGTCGAGAAGAACTTCGCCCCGGCGGCGGGCAAGCGCTGGGTGGCCGCCTCGATGTCCTTCGTCAACGTCGGCGGGGCCTCGTACGGGGCCCTCGGGCGCATGTGGGCGCTCGACGGCGCGGGGCAGCGCCACCCGGTGGTGCCGACCGGGGAGCTCACGACCGGCAAACCGCTCGTCTTCGATTCGCTCGCGGTGGGTGAGCGGGCCGAAGGCTGGGTGGTGTTCGAAATTCCGGAAAACGCGCGCATCGTGCGGCTCCAGTACCAGGACGCGAACATGCAGGCGAATTCCGGAGGTGGATTCTGGGCGGTCTAGCCCGCCCGGGTGAAACGGCGTCAAAGGGCCGGTTCGGCGACCACTAAGGTGCGGCGCATGACTTCTACCCAGGCCGAACTCGACCGCTCCAAGCTCGGCACCCTTTCGGTGCTCGCGTGGATCGGCGACCCCGACGAGGCCCACGACATTCCCTATCTCCTCGCCTACATCCTCGGGGACGGACCCGACGGTCCCGAGGCGAGCGAGGCGGCCGCCCGCGGGCTGCTGGAGGAGATCGGCCTGCCCATCGGCGACGTGGTGATGGACGGGGTCCGCAACCCGGCCTCCTTCCCGGTGCAGATCCTCCTGGAGGGCAACCAGATCGCGCTGACCCTGCCGGGCATGAACGCGAAGTGCATCGCCCCGCCGGAGTGGGTCAAGGCGGCGGCCGACAGCGGGCAGGCGTACTTCCTCTTCGCCACCCGCGCCTGGCCCGAGGCGGTTCCCGGACAGCCGGTCGACGCCGAGACGCTGCAGGCGTTCGCGGGTGACGCCGAGGTGCTCAACCACAGCGCCCATGCCGTTCTCGCGGTGCGGCGCCTGCAGAGGTAGGGACCCGTACGCGATCCCCGTACGCGATTTCCGTACGCGACCCCGTACGCGCACGCGCGACGGCCCCCGCTCCGGCCGCCGGGCTCCCAGCCCGCCCGGTGGCCGGTCCGCCTCTTGCGGGCCGTCTCTTCGGGGCCGGCGCGTCGGGCCGGCGGGTCGGGCCGCTCGCCCGGTCTACGGCTGTTCGAAGGCGAAGCGCAGCGAGCGGACCCGGTTGTCGAAGCTGGACCCGGCCAGATCCGGCAGGCCGACCGCGCGCAGGCCGACCGGGCGGGTCAGCAGCTCGCGGAAGAGGGCCTTCATCTCCACCCTCGCCAGGTGCGCGCCCAGGCAGAAGTGCGGTCCGCCGCCGCCGAATCCCAGGTGCGGATTGGGGGAGCGGGTGATGTCGAAGGCGTCCGGGTCGGGGAAGACGGCATCGTCGCGGTTGGCGGAGGCGTAGTACAGCACCACCCTGTCGCCGGGGGTGAACGCGTGGCCGCCCAGGGTGTGTTCGGCGACGACGGTCCGGCGGAACTGGATGATCGGCGTGGAGTGGCGGATCATCTCGTCCACCGCGCCGTCCGCGTGCGCCTCGAAGTCCACCAGCAGCAGGTCGCGTTGGTCCGGGTGGTCGGTCAGCAGGGTCAGGCCGTGCGTGATGGCGTTGCGGGTGGTCTCCACTCCGGCGACCATCAACAGGGAGAAGAACGCGCCGAGTTGGCGGGCACCGAGCGCCTCGCCGTCCACGTTCGCGCAGACCAGGGCCGAGATCAGGTCGTCGGTCGGGTTCTCGCGCCGCTCCCGCCCGATCCCCGCCACCATCCGCTGCATCCGGGCCAGCGCCCGCAGTCCGCGTCCGGGCACCCGCAGCCGGGCCGCCAGGCCCCGCTCGACGCCGATGTTCTCGGAGGCGTGGTTGACGCGGTCGGCGATCTCGGCGCGGTAGCGCTCCGGGATGCCCATCATGTTGCAGATGACCTCCAGGGGCAGCTTCGAGGCCACCGCCTCGACGAACTCGTCCGGCCGCCGGTCCAGTACGTCGTCCACGATGCGTGCCGCCACCGCGTGGACGTCCTCCTCGGCGGCCGCCAGCAGCCGGGGGGTGAAGGCCCGCTGCACGATCTTGCGCAGCTGCGCGTGCTCGGCGCCGTCCAGATTGACCATCGAGTCCCCGAACAGCGCCCGAACCCACCGGGCCGGCTCGGGCGTCGTCACCCCGGGGGCGCTGGCGAACACCTTGGGCAGCCGGCTCGCCTCCTGCACGTCCGCGTGCCGTACGAGGGCCCAGTGCCCGCTGCCTTCGGGGACGAACACGGGGGAGTCCAGGGCCCGCAGGCGGGCGAAGGCGGCCAGCCGGTGGGCGGGGGGCGCCTGCCAGAAGGCCGGGTCGGCCAATTCCCTGCCGGGGGCTTGACCGGGGGCTTGGCCGGGGCGTTGTGCGGGGAGTGTCATGGGCTGAAAACGGTGCCGGGGGCGCGGGGGTGACGGTCCGGCGCGGCGCCGTTGCCGGGGGCTCCGCCCCCGGGCCCCCGCGCCTCAAACGCCGGCGGGGCTGGGTTTGGCCAAGGCCAGGCCGACCGCCACCGTCGCCGCCGCGACCAGGCCCGTGTACAGGACGGCGTACGTGCCCGTCCACGAGCAGGCCAGCACCGCGAGGGCGGAGACCGGCAGGGCCAGCTGCTGGGCGAGGCCCCGCTTGAAGTGACGGGAGTGCAGCAGCCAGACCATCAGCAGGAAGAGCGCGGTCGGGACGGTGACGGCCGCGTTCGCGGCGAGCTGCGAGACGTGTGCCTTGCCGACCGCCTGCTCCACGGCGACCTCGATGCCCGCGCCGATGGCCGCGCCCGAGGCGAAGATCAGCAGGTGCCCGTACCCCCACGGGATCGCCTCCCGGTTGGAGGTCAGGTGCTCGTGCATCGGCACCGCGAAGTAGATCCACCAGGCGGCGAAGACGATGAGCAGCCCGCCGGCCGCGATCGGCAGCAGCACGCCCAGCGCCTCGTGCTCGTCGAGCGCCGACTTCACGGCCACCGTGCTCGCCGCGATCGTCTCGCCGAGCACGATGATGGTGAACAGGCCGTAGCGCTCCACGATGTGGCGGGCGTGCCACGGTGTCTGGTGGCCGCGCTCGGCCACCACCGGAACCAGCAGCTCCGCGGCGGCCACGATCAGGAACAGCCAGCGCTTGGTGCTGTCCGGGGCGAACAGCAGCGCCACCCAGCCGGCCTGGCAGAGGACCAGCCCGGCCGCGTACTTCAGGGCCGCCGTGCGGGCCTCGCCGCTCTCGCTGGAGGCGGCGCGCAGCCACTGGGCGGTGAGCGCGACGCGCATGATCAGGTAGCCGATGACGGCCACCGTCCAGTCGTCCTGGTCGAACGCCCGGCTCACGCCCGCCGCGTAGACGAGCACGCCGGCGATCTGGACGAGCGTCGCGATCCGGTACGGCACGTCGTCGCAGTCGTAGGCGGAGGCGAACCACGTGAAGTTCATCCACGCCCACCACACGCCGAAGAAGACGAAGAAATAGCTGATCACGCCGGTGCCGGGATGGCCCTCGGCCAGCGCGTGCACGAGCTGGGCGCCCGCTTGCGCGATGGCGACGACGAAGCACAGGTCGAAGAACAGCTCCAGCGGGGTCGCGGCGCGGTGGCCCTCGTCCCGGCTGCGGGCGGTCATGGGTACGTAAGCCAGGGGCATACCGTCCAGGACAGCAGTCCTACGGGCCTCAGCAGGCGAGGCGCGCGGCCCTCAGGGCCCGGGTGCCCCGGGCGGACTCGTACCGGCCCAGGACGAGCCGGGCGAGGCGCGGGTGGTCGGCCAGTGGCTCCGAGACCGTCCAGGCGGCCGAGGTGTTCAGGGCGCGGGTGAAGCGGCCCGGGGCCAGCAGGTGCGCCGCCACCGCGATCCGTCGGTACCCGGCGGCCTGCAAGGAGGCCAGGGCCTCGGCGACGGTGGGCCCGGCGGAGGTGAGGTAGGCGGGGACGGCGGGGACGGGGGCGCCGCCGTCGTCGTACTCCAGCAGGGCGGCGAGCTGGGCCGCGCAGGCTTCCGTACCGGCGTTGCCGCCGGGGCGGGAGGAGCCGGCGCCGGCCACCACCACGGCGTCGGCCCGGGTGTACGGTCCGCGGCGCCGCTCGGCCTCGCGCAGCCGGCCGTGCAGGGCGCGGGCGACGTCGCGCTCGCCGCTGAGGCCTTCGGTGAGGACGCAGCCGGTGCCTGCCAGGACGGCGGGTATGTCGACGCGGCGGTGGAAGCCGTCGCCGAGCAGCAGCGGGACCACCACCGCGCGCGGGTGCTCCCGTACCACCTCGGCGAGCGAGGGGCGCTGCACGTCGAGGTGGCCGACCAGCGCGTGCACCCCGCTGATGGCCTCGACGGCGGCGACGAGCCGGTCGGTGGTGGCGGCGGCGTCGGGAACCGCGCTGCCGTGGACGGCGATGACGAGCATGTGGTCTGCCTCCCTGATCCGGCTGCGGGTCCTCCTCCCACGCTAGGCGCGGCGCCGGCCCGCGGGAGCCTGGCCAAGGGCCCTCTCGGCAGGTCGGAGGTCCTGTGTGGAAAGGGTCGTTTCCCCGTCCCAAGGGGGCCTTTTCGGGCGTTCGGGGGCGTGCGGCGGTCCTACCGTCGAAGGGTCGGAACGTATGCACGCGTGATGTCCTGGCCCGGCCGCCCTGGCCTCCCGGGACCGCGCGGCAGAGGGACACACGGAGTGAGACCCATGGGGCAGACGCTGGTTGTCATCGGCCACGGCATGGTGGGACACCGCCTGCTGGAGGCGCTCGCCGAGCGTGACGCGCTCGCCGACCCGACCCGCCCCGAGCGCGGCGGCTGGCAGGTCACCGTCCTCGCGGAGGAGGAGCGCCCGGCCTACGACCGCGTCCACCTGTCCGCGGCGTTCACCGGCTCCACCGGCGAGGAGCTGTCCCTGGTCGCTCCCGGCTTCCTGGAGACGCACGGCATCGACCTGCGCCTCGGCGACCCGGCGGAGCTGATCGACACCACCGCCCGCACGGTCACCGCCCGCTCCGGCGACGTGCTCCGCTACGACGCGCTCGTGCTGGCCACCGGCTCCTACCCCTTCGTGCCGCCGATCGACGGTGCCGACGCGGAGGGCTGCTTCAGCTACCGCACCCTCGACGACGTCGAGGCGCTCACCGCGTACGCCGCGGGCGCGGAGGTGCGTACCGGTGTCGTCATCGGCGGCGGGCTCCTCGGCCTGGAGGCGGCGGGCGCGCTGCGCACGCTCGGACTGGCCACGCACGTCGTGGAGTTCGCGCCCCGGCTGATGCCGCTGCAGGTGGACGACGGCGGCGCGGCCGCCCTGCGGGCCACCATCGAATCCATGGGCGTCGCCGTGCACACGGGTGTCGGCGCGGCCGGCGTGCAGATCCATCCCGACGGGCGGGCGCAGGCGCTCCGGCTGACCAGCGGCGAGGAGATCGGCTCCGACGTCGTGGTCTTCTCGGCCGGCGTCCGGCCGCGCGACCGCCTGGCCCGCGAGTGCGGCCTGGCCGTGGGCGACCGCGGCGGGGTCGTCGTGGACGGCCACTGCCGCACCAGCGACCCGTACGTCTACGCGATCGGCGAGTGCGCACAGACCGTCGACGGCAAGGTGTACGGGCTGGTCGCCCCCGGCTACCAGATGGCCGAGACCGTCGCGGAGGCCCTCGCCGGCGCGGGCGAGCTGACCTTCACCGGGGCCGACACCTCCACCAAGCTCAAGCTGATGGGCGCCGACGTGGCCTCCTTCGGCGACCCCTTCGCCCCCGAGGGCCGGGACGGGGCCGTCTCGGTGGTCTTCTCCGACGCCCGCGAAGGCGTCTACAAGAAGCTGCTGCTGGGCCCCGACGGCGCGCTGCTCGGCGGAATCCTGGTCGGTGACGCGGAGGCGTACGGCTCGCTGAAGCCGCACGCGGGCCGGCAGCTGCCGGCCCCGCCGGAGGCCTTCATCCTGCCGTCGACCGACGGCGCGGCGCTGCCCGGCGCGGACGCGCTGCCCGACGACGCGGTGGTGTGCAGCTGTCACAACATCACCAAGGGGCGGGTGCGCGAGGCGGTCGTCGCGGAGTCCCTCACCGACATCGGCGGCATCAAGAAGTGCACCAAGGCCGGTACGGGCTGCGGCGGCTGCATCGGCACGCTGCAGGCGGTCCTGGACGCCGAACTCGCCGCGGCGGGCATCGAGAAGCCCCGCGGGCTGTGCGAGCACTTCACCCTGACCCGGGCGGAGATCTACGAGAAGATCCGCACCGAGCACATCCGCGGCTTCGGCGAACTGCTGGAGTCCTACGGACAGGGCGGCGAGGGCTGCGCCGTCTGCAAGCCGGTCGTCGCGAACGTCCTGGGCACCCTCGCCCCCGACCTCGGCATCGGACACATCCTGGCGGGCGAGCAGGCGGCCCTCCAGGACTCCAACGACCTCTTCCTCGCCAACCTCCAGAAGGACGGCACCTACTCGGTCATCCCGCGCGTGGCCGGCGGCGAGATCACGGCCGAGCAGGTCATCGCGCTGGGCGAGGTTGCCCGGGACTACGGCCTCTACACGAAGATCACCGGAGCCCAGCGCATCGGGCTCTTCGGGGTCCGCAAGGAGCAGCTGCCCGACATCTGGCGGCGCCTGGGCGGCGCCGGATTCGAGTCCGGGCAGGCGTACGGGAAGTCCCTGCGCGCGGTGAAGTCCTGCGTGGGGGCCCGCTTCTGCCGCTTCGGGCAGGGCGACTCCATCCAGCTCGCGATCGACCTGGAGCTGCGCTACCGGGGTCTGCGCACTCCGCACAAGTTCAAGGGCGGCGTCTCCGGCTGCCTGCGCGAGTGCGCGGAGGCGCGGGGCAAGGACATCGGCGTCATCGCCACCGCCAACGGCTGGAACCTGTACGTCGGCGGCAACGGCGGCGCGACCCCGCGCCACGCCGACCTGCTGGCCTCGGACCTGAACACCGGCGAACTCTTCGCGCTGATCGACCGGTTCCTCATGTACTACATCCGCACCGGCGAGCGCCTGGAGCGGACGGCCGCCTGGGTGGAGCGGCTCGGCGGCAGCGCCTCGGGCACGGACCACCTGAAGGACGTCCTGATCGAGGACTCGCTCGGCATCTGCGCGGAGCTGGAGGCGCAGATGGAGCGCCACGTGTCGGCGTACGAGGACGAGTGGTCCGCGGTCCTGGAGGACCCGGCGGCTCTGGAGCGCTTCGGGAGCGTGGACTTCGGGGCGGCCGGTGGCGCCGAAGACGCCGCGCGGTCCCTGGAGCCGGGCCGCGGGCGGACGGCGGTGCTGCCGGACGGCACCGAGGCCGCCGTCTTCAAGGACCGCGCGGGCGAGGTCTACGCGGTCGGCAACCGGGATCCCTTCTCGGGAGCCGACGTCATCGCCAACGGCATCATGGGCTCGCGCGACGGGGTGCCCGTCGTGGCGTCGCCGATGCACAAGCAGGTCTTCGACCTGCGGACCGGCATCTGCCTGGACGACCCCGAGGTGTCCCTCCCGCTGGTGGAGCTGGGGCCCTAAGGCTCTGCGGCCGCCGCACCAACGGACCGCGGGCGACGGGACCTTGTCCTGTCGCCCACGCGACGTTGTCCCCTGATGTGAGCCGCCCCTGTAGGCGGACCCTAAGAAGGTCAGGACTTCTCACTTCTTCGTCTCAACCCCTCCGAACGTTCAGGACGTGCCATGAGTTTCGCCAAGCAGGAAGCGCGCGCGGCGACCGCCCGGGTGCAGGTGCCCGACCCGGCGCAGTACCGCCCCGGTCGCACGATCACGGAGTGGACGCCGGAGGATCCGTCCTTCTGGCAGACCACCGGCAAGAAGGTCGCCACCCGCAACCTGTGGATCGCGGTGCCGGCCCTGCTGGTGGCCTTCGTGGTCTGGCAGGTCTGGAGCATCACGGCGACCAACCTCAAGGACGTCGGCTTCGGCTTCTCGCAGTCCCAGCTGTTCTGGCTGACGGCGGTCCCCGGCATCACGGGCGGCACCGCCCGCATCCTCTACACCTTCATCGGCCCGATGATCGGCCAGCGCCGCTTCACCGCGCTCTCCACGGTCATCCTGATCGTGCCGCTGCTGTGGCTGGGCTTCGCGGTGCAGGACCCCACCACCTCCTACACGACGCTGGTCGCCATCGCCGCGCTCTGCGGCATCGGCGGCGCCAACTTCTCCTCGTCCCTGGCCAACATCGGCTTCTTCTACCCGAAGCGGGAGAAGGGCAACGCGACCGGCATCAACGGCGGCCTGGGCAACCTGGGCGTCTCCGTGGTCCAGCTGCTCACCCCGATCCTGATCACCACCTCGGTCCTGGCGATCGGCTCGGGCCAGAAGAAGGCGGACGGCTCGGAGATCTACCTCCAGAACGCCGCGTTCGTCTGGGTGCCGGTCCTGATCGTCCTCGCGGCCGTCGCCTGGTTCGGCCAGAACGACCTGAAGGTGGCCTCCACTCCCTTCAGCCAGCAGAAGATCATCTTCAAGCGCAAGCACAACTGGCTGATGACCTGGCTCTACGTCGGCACCTTCGGCTCCTTCATCGGTTTCGCGGCGGCGCTCCCGCTGCTCATCAAGACGACCTTCCCGGCGTACTCCGTGGCCACCTACGCCTGGATGGGCCCGGCGCTCGGCGCGCTGGCCCGCTGGGCCGGCGGCTGGATCGCCGACAAGTTCGGCGGCGCCCGGGTGACGATCCTGTCCTTCGTGGGCATGGCTGCCTCGATCATCGGTGTCATCACCTTCCTCCCGGCCGGTTCCGACCAGGGCTCTTTCCAGGGCTTCTTCCTCTGCTTCCTGTCGGCGTTCTTCTTCTCGGGCATCGGCAACGGCTCGACCTTCCGCCAGATCCCGGTCATCTTCCGCGGCCGGCACCTCGCCGGCCTGACGGAGGGCACCCCGGAGTACGCGAAGGCGCTGAAGCAGGCCGAGATCGAGTCGGGCGCGGTGACCGGTTTCACCGCGGCCATCGCCGCCTACGGCTTCTTCTTCATCCCCGCGATGTTCGCCAACTTCGCGGTGACCAGCGCGATGTGGGGCTTCGTCGGCTTCTACGCCAGCTGCGTCGTCGTGGCCTGGTGGTTCTACGCCCGCAAGGGCGCGGAGGCCCCCAGCTAGGGGCCGGCCCGGCCCGGGTGTGACGCGGGCGCGACACGTGGCCGCGGAGACGGGTATCGCCGTCGTCACCGTCCCCGCACGCGACACCTCCAAACACTGCCCCCGCCGCCTCACCCCGCTGCGGCACCGCAAAGCCCCCGACCGGCCCACCGTCCCCGGATGGAAATGGGCAGCTTGCCCCAATCCCGCCTGCCGCTGGCAGGGAGACCGCGACCAGGGCGCCTGGCAGCGCATCACAGCACGTGGCCTGACCCACCAGACCGAAACCGCGTGCGACCGCGCCACCGGCGTCATGGCCGTCCGCACCATCGTGGACCGACTCGAAGCGGGCGCGGTCATCACACCCGCCGCGCCGAAGAGCAGCCGCGAGGACCGGTCCAAGACCGGCTCGACCCGGCGGCAGACAGCACGCCCCGCGCCCAGGCGACGCAGGGCACTCAGCAGACCGCAAGGTCGGGCGGGAAAGCGTCCGGAGGGACACGCTCACACGGACCGGAGGCGGCTGCCCCGCGCAGCCCACCGGCACCAGGACGTGACGACGATCAGCACGCCCACCACCAGCCGACACCGGGCACGAGGAGCGGCACTGGGCGCGGGATTCCACCTCCACGCCCACGCCACCCCTCCACGATGGGACATCCCGCCGCCAGCACTGTGTCCGGCAAAGGATCAACAAGCTGATCGGAGACGCTTCGCTCTGATTCAGATTGCCTGACCATGCTCGGCTCCTTTTCCTCCTTGTCCCTCCTTTTCGCGGTCTTTCCGACAATCTTGTGAAAGTTTTCACAAGTGCACGATGGACCTTTGACCTGCTCAAAGTGCCAGGTCAACCGCGATGGGGGACCCTTGGGGCTGGTGATCAGGGGACTTTCGGGCCCCAGCTCGGGACCAACGCGGCGCCAAATGATCGATCAAAAGGCGTGCAATGGAGACAAGCAATGAGGCGACTCGGAAGGTGCGGGCGATGACTGCCACCCCTGCGGAAACCACGAAGAACGGCGAGGCCTGGAACGGCTTCAAGGGCGGTCTGTGGCGCGACGCCATCGACGTCCGCGACTTCATCCAGCAGAACTACACGCCGTACGAGGGCGACGACACCTTCCTCGCCGGCCCCACCGAGCGCACCACCGCCGTGTGGAAGACGATCACGGACAAGTTCCCGGAGGAGCGCGAGAAGGGCGTCTACGACGTCTCGTACGACATCCCGTCGTCGATCACCGCGCACGCCCCCGGCTACATCGACCGCGACAAGGACCTGATCGTCGGCCTCCAGACGGACGCCCCGCTCAAGCGCGCGATCATGCCCTACGGCGGCTGGCGCATGGTCGCCGGCGCCCTGGAGACCTACGGCTACCCGGTCTCCGACGACCTGGAGAAGGTCTTCACCGAGTACCGCAAGACCCACAACGCCGGCGTCTTCGACGCGTACACCCCCGACATCCGCGCCGCCCGCAAGGCCGGCATCGTGACCGGCCTGCCGGACGCGTACGGCCGCGGCCGCATCATCGGCGACTACCGCCGCGTGTCGCTCTACGGCGTCGACCGCCTCATCGCCGTCAAGAAGGAGGAGAAGGAGGAGATCAACTCCCTCCCCGCCGGCAACCGCTCGCTGGAGGAGACGATCCGTCTGCGCGAGGAGCTCTCCGAGCAGATCCGCGCCCTCGCCGAGCTCAAGGCGATGGCCGCCTCCTACGGCTACGACATCTCCGGCCCGGCCACCACGGGCCGCGAGGCCATCCAGTGGCTGTACTTCGCGTACCTGGCCGCCGTGAAGGAGCAGAACGGCGCGGCCATGTCGCTCGGCCGCACCTCCACGTTCATCGACGTCTACCTCCAGCGCGACATCGAGGCCGGCATCCTCACCGAGGAGCAGGCCCAGGAGCTGGTCGACGACTTCATCATCAAGCTCCGCATCGTCCGCTTCCTGCGCACCCCGGAGTACGACGAGCTGTTCTCCGGCGACCCCACCTGGGTCACCGAGTCGATCGCCGGCATGGGCGAGGACGGCCGTCCGCTGGTCACCAAGACCTCGTTCCGCTACCTCCACACCCTCTACAACCTCGGCCCGGCCCCCGAGCCGAACATGACGGTCTTCTGGTCGCCGCAGCTGCCGCAGGGCTTCAAGGAGTTCTGCGCCCGGGTCTCGATCGACACCTCCTCCGTGCAGTACGAGTCCGACGAGCTGATGCGCCCGCGCTTCGGCGACGACACGGCCATCGCCTGCTGCGTCTCCGCGATGCCGGTCGGCAAGCAGATGCAGTTCTTCGGCGCCCGCGTGAACCTCGCCAAGACCCTGCTCTACGCGATCAACGGCGGCCGCGACGAGAAGTCCGGAGCCCAGGTCGGCCCGTCCACCGGCGCCCTCACCTCCGACGTGCTGGACTACGACCAGGTCATGGCCAAGTTCGACGAGCAGATGGAATGGCTCGCCGACACCTACGTCCACGCACTGAACGTCATCCACTACATGCACGACAAGTACGCCTACGAGCGCATCGAGATGGCGCTCCACGACCGCGACGTGCGCCGCACCATGGCCTGCGGCATCGCCGGCCTCTCGGTCGCCGCCGACTCGCTGGCCGCCATCAAGTACGCCAAGGTCACGGCCGTGCGCGACGAGACCGGCCTCGCCACCGACTATCGCCTAGAGGGCGACTACCCGGCGTACGGCAACAACGACGACCGTGTCGACTCGATCGCCGTGTGGCTGGTCGAGGAGTTCATGAAGAAGATCCGCAAGCACCCGACCTACCGGGGCGCCGAGCACACCCAGTCGGTGCTGACCATCACCTCGAACGTGGTCTACGGCAAGAAGACCGGCAACACGCCGGACGGCCGCCGCGCCGGCGAGCCGTTCTCCCCGGGCGCCAACCCGATGAACGGCCGCGACACCCACGGCTACGTCACCTCGGCGCTGTCGGTCGCGAAGCTCCCGTACGAGGACGCCGAGGACGGCATCTCGCTGACCAACACCGTCACCCCCGACGGCCTGGGCCGCACCCCCGAGGAGCGGATCAAGAACCTGGCGGGCGTCCTCGACGGCTACATGGCGGTCGACGGCTTCCACATGAACGTGAACGTGCTCAACCGCGACACGCTCATGGACGCCATGGAGCACCCGGAGAACTACCCGCAGCTCACCATCCGCGTCAGCGGATACGCGGTGAACTTCGTCCGCCTCACGCGCGCTCAGCAGCTCGACGTGCTGAACCGCACCTTCCACGGTTCTCTCTGACCCTCGAGAGAGACCCACGAGCACGCGCGGCCCGGGGCCGGCCCTCACCCGGCCCCGGGACCGCGCGTCACCAGATCAGTCCACGGAATCTGGAAGCTGGAGCACCTGCCATGACCGTCCTCTTCGGTACGAGCCTCCCCGTCGGCCACGCCAACGCGATCAGCGTGAGCGCCGGCCAGACGCCCGCCGCCGCCGCGACGCAGCGGCCGAGCGAGGGCACGGTGCACTCCTGGGACCTGTCCACCGGGGTCGACGGCCCCGGGACCCGGTTCGTGACCTTCCTGTCCGGCTGCCCGCTGACCTGCCTGTACTGCCACAACCCGGACACCATGCGGATGCGCAACGGCACGCGCACCTCGGCCGACGACGTCATCGCGGAGGCCCGCAAGTACACCAAGTTCATCGCCGCCTCCGGGGGCGGCGCCACCATCTCCGGCGGCGAGCCTCTGCTCCAGCCCGTCTTTGCCGGCGAACTGCTGCACCGGATGAAGAACGACCTCGGACTGCACACCGCCCTGGACACCTCCGGATTCCTCGGGGCCCGCGCCACCGACGCGCTGCTGCGGGACGTGGACCTGGTCCTGCTCGACATCAAGTCCTGGGACCGGCAGACGTACAAGAAGGTGACCGGCCGCCCGCTGGAGCCGACCCTGGACTTCGCCCGCCGCCTCGCCGACCTCGGCAAGGAGGTGCACCTGCGGTTCGTGCTGGTGCCCGGACTGACCGACGCCCGGGAGAACATCGAGGGCGTCGCCGCCTTCGCCGGTACCCTCGGCAACGTCTCGCGGGTCGACGTGCTGCCCTTCCACAAGCTCGGCGAGAGCAAGTGGGAGGCGCTCGACATGGAGTTCACCCTCCACGACACGCCGTCGCCGACCGCCGGACAGGTCGCCGAGGCGAAGGCGATCTTCGCCGCGCAGGGACTGAACGCGGTCTGAGCAGCGTGTCCCGCTCCCCGAGTCCTCACTCGAATGGCGCACCCGTAGACTCCGCATAACGGGCTGAATCGGTACAGACCACCTAGCGTGGTGCTGTGTCCGAGCCCTCAGATGTCATCGACGCCGCGCCGCCCCCACCGGCGCCCGAGACCCCGCCGCCGGCCGGGCGGTCCGTCACCGCACGGGCCACCCTGGCCGGCACCGTCGTCTCGCTCCTGCTCATCCTCGCGATCGTGCTCGGCAGCCGGCTGCTCCGGGACTTCGACTCGGCCCTGCTGCCCTACGCCGTGGCCACCGTCTTCCTGGCCTTCGGCGTGGCCTACCGGTACACCGTGTGGGTCTCGGCCCCCGGCGCGCGGCGCCTCTTCAAAAAGGGCATCGGCAGCTTCTGGTCGGTGGAGAACTTCCGCAAGGCGCCCACCGCCCTGCCGAAGATGATCGCCACCTACCTCGGCTTCCAGAAGTTCCTCGGCGCCCGCTCGCGCCCCCGCTGGATCGCCCACCAGCTGATGTTCTGGGGCTGTCTCCTCGCCGCGGCGATCACCTTCCCGCTGACCTGGGGCTGGTTCACCTTCACCTCGGAAAGCGGCGCGGGCCCCGGCTACGACATGCGGATCTGGGGCATCAAGGTCCTCGGCTTCGACGCGCTCAGCGTCCTGGGCTGGCTGATGTTCCACGGCCTGGACATCGCCGCCGTCCTCGTCATCCCCGGTGCCTCGTACTTCCTGTACCGGCGGATGAAGGACCGCGGGGCCATGACCGGCCAGCGCTTCGCCTACGACCTGCTGCCGCTGATCTGCCTGATCGTCATCTCCGTGACGGGTCTGCTGCTGACCTTCTCCTCGATCTTCCTGCACGGCGGCGGATACGAGTTCCTCGCGATCCTGCACATGGTGTCGGTGGTGTTCACCCTCATCTACATCCCCTTCGGGAAGTTCTTCCACATCGTCCAGCGCCCGGCCGCCGTCGGCATGCAGCTCTTCAAGTACACCGCCCGCCAGGACGAGCAGGTCTTCCTGTGCAAGCGCTGCGAGGAACCCATCGACACCACCCCGTACGTGGAGAACCTGCGCGGCACCATGCAGGACCTCAACCTCGACTTCAACGCCTTCGTCGAGTACTGCCCGCGCTGCAAGCGGGTCCTGCGCGGCAACGCCTACCTGGCCCACGTCAAGAAAGGGTTCAAGTGACCGCGACCGACCCCGCCAAGGCCGCGTCCCGGCCCGTACCCGTCTCCATCGACCCGTCCATCGCCCCGCCCGGCACCCGCAACTTCCGCGACGCCGGCGGCATCCCCGCCGACCAGTGGCACGCCGACCAGAACGGCGAGACCCTGGTCCCCACCCACTGCTGCTTCTGCGGGGTGCAGTGCGGGATGTACCTGCGCGTGGACAAGGGCGGCAAGGTCTTCGGCGTGGAGCCCCGCAACCACGACATCAACCGGATGCGGCTGTGCCCCAAGGGCATCAACGCCTACCAGCAGGTCAACCACCCCGACCGGCTGACCGCACCGCTGATGCGGCGCTCCCGGGACGAGGAGTTCAAGGAGTGCTCCTGGGACGAGGCGCTGGACTTCACCGTCTCCGAGATCCGGCGCATCCAGGAGGCCCACGGCAACGACGCCTTCGGGCTGCTCGGCGGCGCCAGCCTGTTCTCCGAGAAGACCTACCTGGTCGGCAAGTTCGCCCGGGTCGCGCTGAAGACCAAGCACGTCGACTACAACGGCCGCCTGTGCATGGTCAGCGCCGCCGGAGCCAACAAGCTCGCCTTCGGCATCGACCGGGCCGGCAACCCCTTCTCCGACATCCTCCTCAGCGACTGCCTGCTCATCGCCGGGTCGAACGTGGGGGAGTGCTTCCCCGTGATGACCCAGTACCTGTGGGGCGCACGGGACCGCGGGGCCTCGCTGATCGTGGTCGACCCTCGCGAGACGGCCATCGCCCGCACCGCCGACATCCACGTCGCGCTCAAGCCCGGCACCGACTCGGCCTTCTTCAACGCCGTGCTGAACGTGGTCATCGCCGAAGGCCTCACCGACGAGGCCTACATCGCCGCCCACACCACCGGCTGGGACGAGGTCAAGAAGACCGTCGCCGAGTACCCGCCGTCCCGCTCCGCGGAGATCTGCGGGGTACCGGCCTCGCAGATCGTCCAGGTGGCACGGGTCTTCGCCGGCGCCGACAAGGCCATGGCCTGGCACGCCCGGGGCATCGAGCACCACTCCCAGGGCGTCGAGAACTGCCTGTCCGTCATCAACCTGTGCGTGGCCACCGGCCACATCGGCAAGCCCGGAGCCGGCTACGGCACCATCACCGGCCAGGGCAACGGCCAGGGCGGCCGCGAACACGGCCAGAAGTCCGACATGCTGCCCGGCGGCCGCTCCATCACCAATCCGGAGCACCGCGAGCAGATCTGCCGGATCTGGGGCATCGAGGAGTCGGAACTCCCCACCGCCGGCACCTCCATGATGGAGATGGTCTGGCAGATGCAGCGCAAGGAGATCCGCGGCCTCATCGGCATCTGCAACAACCCCTTCGTCTCCCTCCCCAACTACGCGGTGGTCAAGGACGGCTACGACACCGCCGAGTTCCACGCCCAGTTCGACTTCTTCCTCTCCGAGACCGCGGCCAACGCGCATGTGGTCTTCCCCGTCACCACCTGGGCCGAGGACGAGGGCGTGATGGCCAACGCCGAGGCCCGCGTGGTCAAGCACAACAAGGCCCAGGAGCCCCCCGCCGGAGTGCGCACCGACACCTGGGTCATCTGCGAGCTCGCCCGACGGCTCGGCGCCGGGAAGCACTTCGACTTCCCCGGCTCCCGCGAGGTGTTCGAGGAGCTGCGCGTCGCCTCCGCCGGCACGGTCAACGACTACTACGGCATCACCTACGACCGCCTCGACGAGACCGGCGGGATCGCCTGGCCCTGCCCCTCCACCGAGCACCCGGGCACCCCCCGGCTGTTCGAGGACGGCCGGACCTACCACCCCGACGGCAAGATCCACCTGCAGGTCGTGGAATGGCACCTGCCCATGGACGCCTACACCGAGGAATTCCCCCTCTCCCTCACCACCGGCCGCACCGTCGCGCACTTCCTCTCCGGCAACCAGACCCGCAGGCTGGGCGCCCTCGTCGAGCAGACCCCCCGCCCCTGGGTGGAGGTCCACCCCTCGCACGGCTTCCGCAACGGCGAACCGGTACGGGTGGTCACCCGGCGCGGCAGCGAGGTGTTCCCGGCCCTGGTCACCGAGGCGATCCGGCCCGACACCGTCTTCATCCCGTACCACTGGCCCGTCCCGACGGCAGCCAACGCCCTCACCATCGACGCCCTCGACCCCCGCTCGAAGATCCCCGAGTACAAGGTCTGCGCCGCCCGGATCGAGGCCGCCGAGCGGGTCGACGAGGTGCCCGCCCCGCCCACCGCCCCGGGTCGCGAGGCCTATCCGGAGGCCCAGGCCTCCCGCACCGACCCCCTGCCCCCCACGGCCCCGCAGGGCCGTGGCACGGCGGAGAGGAGCTGACCCGCCATGATGGGCCGCACGATCTTCATCGACCCGGGTCGCTGCATCGGCTGCCAGGCCTGCGTATCGGCTTGCCGCGAGTGCGATTCGCACCGCGGCAAATCGATGATCCACCTTGACTACACCGAACCCGGCATGTCCGTCGCCTCCCTCCCGAGCGTCTGCATGCACTGCGAGGACCCGGTCGCACCCTGCGCCGAGGTCTGTCCCGCCGACGCGATCCTGGTGACCGCCGACGGGGTGGTCCAGCAGGCCGACACGACCCGCTGCATCGGCTGCTCCAACTGCGTCAACGCCTGCCCCTTCGGCATCCCGAAGATCGACCTCCAGGCCAAGCTGCAGATGAAGTGCAACCTCTGCTACGACCGCACCGCCTACGGCCTCGCCCCGATGTGCGCGACCGTCTGCCCGACCGGGGCCCTCTTCTACGGAACCCTCGAAGAGCTCCAGGCGGAGCGCCCCGGCGTCCAGGTGGCCGACTCCTTCGTCTTCGGCGACGTCGTCGTCCAGACCGGCGTTGCCATGGTCGTCCCCGCGGACAAGGTCCAGTGGCCCGTCCCCGGCGGCCTGCCCGTCGTCGAGATCAACGGAAGGGACGTCCGATGAGCGTCACCGAGCAGCCGCCTCCGCACCCAGGGAGTCAGGGCGACGGCCGTGCGGACGGCGGAGCGGCCGCCGACGCCGCGATCGAGCAGCTGCGCGACCGGATCAGCGCCGACTCCCTCACCACCCGCCGTGACTACCTGCGGATCGTCGCCACCGTCTCCGGAGGCCTGGCCATCGGCGGTGTCGGCGTGGCCGCCGGCATCCTGCACCGGCACGGCGACAACGAGGGCCTGCCGGACCCGAAGAAGGTCGCCGACCGGCTGGCCCCCGGCCAGTCCGTGGCCTTCCGGTTCCCCGGCGAGGACGACCGGGCCCTGGCCGTGCGCCTCGGGGACGGCTCCCTCGTGGGCTACTCCGCCGTCTGCACCCACCTGGCCTGCGGTGTGCTGTGGCGCGAGGACCGGGGCGCCGACGGGGAGCTGTACTGCCCCTGCCACGAGGGTGTCTTCGACGCCCGCACCGGCGAGGTGACGGCCGGTCCGCCGCCGCGCCCGCTGCCGAGGATCTACCTGACCGAGCAGGGCGACGGCAGCGTCTGGGCCGTAGCCACCGCCCGGTCGGGGGAGCCGGCCAAGGACGCGCTCTGCCGGCAGTTCGGCGACACCCACCCGGAGGAGTCCGCCCGCCTGGGCTGCCCCGGCTCGGCCCGGGCGTCCACCGCCGAGAGGAGGCCCACATGAGCGAGACCCCGCTGCCGCCGCGCCCGGAATACCGGCCGGGCAGTGCCCAGCCCCGGCTCAACCGCCCGGTGCGGGAGAGGTATCCGCAGATCCGCTCCACCAGCGGGTACGGGGACCCCCGGATCCGGCACACCGGCCCCGGACCGGGAGCCGGCACCGAGCAGGAGCCCGAGCGCTCCTCGCGGCTCAACGCGCGCCTCACCCTGGCCCTCACGGTCGTGATCGGCCAGCTCTGGGCGCTCACCGTGACCGTCAACGAGTGGATGAAGGGAAACACCGGCACGGCCTGGTGGGGTGCGGGATTCCTGATCCTGTCCTTCCTCGTCGTGGTCGGGCTGTGGCTCCTCGACCCGAAGGACCGATGACCATGTCGATGCCCACGCCGACTTCGTCGGCACCCCGCAGCCATCGCGCCGAGAGCTACAAGCCCGGGGCCACCATCGCCGACTGGCGGCCCGAGGACGAGGGCTTCTGGCAGCGCACCGGCCACAGGGTCGCCCAGCGCAACCTCTGGGTCTCGATCCCCGCGCTGATGCTCGGCTTCGTGGTCTGGCAGGTCTGGTCGGTGACCGTGGTCAAGCTGAACGACGTCGGCTTCGGCTTCTCGAAGTCGCAGCTGTTCTGGCTGACCGCCATCCCCGGCATCACCGGCGGCACCTTCCGGATCCTCTACACCTTCATCGGGCCGATGTTCGGCGAGCGGAAGTTCACCGCCTTCAGCACGATCATCCTGGTCGTCCCGATGCTGTGGCTGGGCTTCGCGCTCCAGGACACCGGTACGCCGTACTGGGAGCTGGCCCTGATCGCGGCCGTGTGCGGCATCGGCGGCGCCAACTTCGCCTCCTCGATGGCGAACATCGGCTTCTTCTTCCCCAAGCGGGAGAAGGGCAGCGCCAACGGCCTCAACGGCGGCCTCGGCAACCTCGGCGTGAGCGTGGTCCAGCTGGTCGCCCCGCTGGTGGTCACCGCCGCCGTCCTGGGCGCCCCGGCGGGCGGACCCCAGCACGACGGGAAGAAGGACACCGACATCTGGCTGCAGAACGGCGCCTTCCTCTGGGTGCCACTGCTGGTCATCATGGCGCTGGCCGCCTGGTTCCTGATGAACGACCTGAAGGTGGCCGCGGCCCCCTTCAGCCAGCAGAAGATCATCTTCAAGCGCAAGCACAACTGGCTGATGACCTGGCTGTACGTCGGTACCTTCGGTTCCTTCATCGGCTTCGCGGCCGGACTGCCGCTGCTGATCAAGAACAACTTCGAGGCCCAGGGCTACCAGGCCACCACCTACGCCTGGATCGGCCCGTTCATCGGGGCGCTCACGCGCTGGGGCGGCGGCTGGCTCTCGGACAAGATCGGCGGAGCCAGGGTCACGATCCTGTCCTTCGTCGGCATGGCGGCGGCCCTCGTCGTGGTGATCTTCGCGCTCCCGTCCGGAGGCCAGGAGGGCCACTTCTGGTCCTTCTACATCGGCTTCCTGGTGGCCTTCGCCTTTTCCGGACTGGGCAACGGATCGACCTTCCGGCAGATCCCGGTGATCTTCCGCGACCAGCACATGAAGGCGGCCGAGGGCAAGGGTCCCGAGGTGCAGGCCGCGGCGCTGAAGCAGTCGGAGATGGAATCGGGAGCCGTCACCGGCTTCTCCTCGGCCATCGCGGCCTACGGCTTCTTCTTCATCCCCGCGATGTTCGCCATCCTGCACGTCACCACGTCGCTGTGGATCTTCATCGGCTTCTATGCCACGTGCCTGGTGGTGTGCTGGTGGTTCTACGCCCGCAAGGGCGCCGAGGCTCCCAGCTGAGCGGGGCCGGTGGCGGGGGCGGCCGTACCCTGGAGGCATGAGCGACGCCCCCGCCACCGACCCGCACGCCCCGAAGTCCGCACGGCCGGAGCCCGCGGAGCCGCAGACCGCGGAGAAGTCCCCACCGCAGTTGCAGCCGAAGCCCCGGCCGAAGCCGCGGCTGGACTTCAGCGACCCGCTGGACCAGCAGTCCTCGGACGACACCGACCGGGGCTGGGGCGAGCGGCCGCCCGCCGGCGGAAGCGCGGCCGACCTGGCCCGCTTCCTCGACGAGAAGCCCCCGCACCACGTCTGAGCCGGCGGACCGGCTAGAGCCGGGGCCCTGACACGCCGGAGTGCACCGTGCCGTCCACGCCGCGCTGGGCGATCAGCTCGTCGCGGATCTCCTTGAGGACCACCAGCTCGGTGATCTCCATGGTCTCCTGGACGCCTTCCTTCGCCTTGCGGCGCTGCTCCACCTTGGCGAGGTACTTCGCCATCGGCAGGACCATCAGGAAGTAGACGACCGCGGCGGTGATCACGAAGGTGAGCGTCGCGTTGAGCACCGAGCCCCACATGATGTTCACGCCGGTGGGCTCGCCCTTCGCGTCGATGCCGCAAGGGTCCTTCAGGCACGAGGAGTAGACGTCCAGGTTCTTCGTGCCCATGGAGCCGACCAGCGGGCCGATGATGCCCTTCACCACGGAGTTCACGATGTTCGTGAACGCGGCACCGATGACCACGGCTACCGCCAGGTCGACCACGTTGCCGCGCATCAGGAAGGCCTTGAAGCCCGCCAGGACGCTCTCCTTCTTCTTCTCGCTCACCACTGAGCCTTTCTTCGTATCTGCCGAACATGGAGCCAACGGTTCCGAAAGCTACGGCAGTTTGCCCCCGGGGTGTCCAATCGACCCTCACCCCACGGTGACTTGACCGGGCGTGCGTGCGATTCAACACAACGTCACCGCCAGTCGGGACACGGTCCCCGCCCCCACCAGAGTCCGCGCGGTGTCCCGGGGGACGGACAGCACCACCAGTGCCCCGCCGTCCCCAACGCCCTGGTCCGGAGAGGGCACTTCGGCCACCCGGGCCCCCGCCGCCACCACCCGTGGCGGCCCCCCGCGCTCGGCGGCGACCACGTCCACCCGGTCCCCGGGCCGCAGCAGCCGCACCGTCGCCGCGTCCGCGATGCGCACCGGCGCCGACACCAGCCGTACCGCCGCCGGAGGCGGCTGCGCCGCGGGCGGTACGGAGCCCCGCGACGCCCGCGCCTCGGTTCCCCCCACCGCCAGCACGGCCGCCACGACGGCCAGCCCGGCCGCGGCCCCGCGACGCCGGCGCCGCACGGCCCTGCGCAGCCGGTCCCCGGCCCGCCCCACCCGGAGCGGGGCGAAGAGGGGAACGGCGCGCGCGGGGGGACACGGAGCGGAAGAGGGATGCCGGGGGACCGGGGAGGGGCGCACCGGGGTATGGGCGTGGGGCGAGGAGAGGGGGGAGGGGGAGGAGGGGGAGGAGAAGGAAGGGACGCGGGAGTTCGCGGTCATGACGGCCACCACCTGACGGAGTGAGTCCGGGGTCCGGAGTCCGGCCCCCACGTCCGGACCCAGCGCCCGGACGTCCCTCACGATCCGCCGTCCCGCCGGATCCCGCTCGGCCCTGTGGAGGATCCCCAGCTTGTGGATATCCCCGTCACCCGCAGGAGTTACCGCCCCATCGCGGCCCTCCGCAGCGCCGCCACCGGGTCCGCGGCCCGGGTCACCGACCGCCCCATCACCACGTGCGAAGCCCCGGCCGCGAAGGCGGCCCACGGGGTATCGGAGCGGGCGTGCCCGCCGGCCTCCCCGCCGGGCAGCGTCACACCCGGCGTCACGATCAGCCGGTCCGGCCCCAGCAGTCTCCGCAGCGCCCCGGCCTCCCGGGGCGATCCGACGACCCCGTCGCATCCGGCCTCCGCCGCCAGCCGGGCCAGCCGCAGCACCTGCTCGTCGGTGCTCGCGCTGACGCCGGATCCGGAGCCGGATCCGGACCCGATGCCGGGGCCGGGGCCGACGCCGATGCCGATGTCGGCGAGGTCGCTCCCGGTCATGCTCGTGACCACCGTCAGCGCCAGCACCCGAAGCCCCGGGAAATCCCGCGCGGCGTCCACCGCGGCCGCCATGATGCCCGTACCGCCCATGGAGTGGACGGTCACCACGGACACGCCCAGCGCGCCCGCGGCGCGCACGGCGCCTGCCACGGAGTTCGGGATCTCGAAGAGCTTCAGGTCGAGGAAGACCTCGTGACCCTGCCCGACGAGCCCGCGTACGAGGTCCGGCCCGGCGGCGGTCAGCAGCTCCAGCCCGACCTTGTAGAAGCTGCACGCGCCCCCGAGGCGGGCCACCAGGTCGTCGGCGGCCTCGCGGCCGTCGAAGTCGAGGGCGACGATGATCCGGCGGTCGGCGGTGTCGTTCATCCGCCCAGTGTCCGGGGCATGGTCGGGGGCAATCAATACACCTAGGGCAGCTCGATGCCCAGGTCCCAGCCGTCGTGGGCGTGGGTGCACAGGCAGGCGCGGGATTCCGTCGGGGGCAGGGCGGCCACCGCGTCGAAGAGGACCTCGCGCAGCCGGCCGACGTTCTCGCCGAACACCTTGAGGACCTCCGTGTGGGAGACCCCTTCGCCCGCTTCCGCGCCCGCGTCCAGGTCCGTGACCAGCGCCATCGAGGTGTAGCAGAGCCCCAGCTCGCGGGCGAGGACCGCCTCCGGGTGGCCGGTCATGCCGACCACCGACCAGCCGGCCGCGGCGTGCCAGCGGGACTCGGCGCGCGTGGAGAAGCGCGGCCCCTCGATGACGACCATGGTGCCGCCGTCCACCGGCTCCCACTCCCGCCCGCGCGCCGCCGCCAGCGCGAGCGACCGGCCCACCGGGCAGTACGGGTCGGCGAAGGTGGTGTGCACGACGTTCGGGACCGAGCCGTCCGGGAGCGGCTCCCCGTCGAAGAAGGTCTGGGCGCGGGACTTCGTACGGTCGACCAGCTGGTCGGGGACGAGCAGGGTGCCCGGGCCGTACTCGGGCCGCAGGCCGCCGACCGCGCAGGGGCCCAGCACCTGGCGGACGCCCACGGAGCGCAGGGCCCACAGGTTGGCCCGGTAGTTGATCTTGTGCGGGGGCACCGTGTGGCTGCGGCCGTGCCGGGGCAGGAAGGCCACGGTCCGGCCGGCGAGCTCGCCGAGGTAGAGGGAGTCGCTGGGGGGCCCGTAAGGCGTCTCCACCTGGATCTCGGAGACGTCCTCCAGGAAGGAGTAGAAGCCCGATCCGCCGATGACACCGATCTCTGCATTCGCCATGCGGCCACCCTAACGGGGCATGCCGAAGGCCCCGCTGTCCCGTGGGGACCGCAGGGCCTCGGATGAAACCGGTGAAGCCTTGGAGCGCGTCAGGCGGCCGACGAGCTCGACGACGACGAGGAGGCCGAGGTCGAGGACGAAGACGACGAAGCCGTCGAGGACGCGGCCGGGGTGGCGGCCGGCGTCGACGCGGGCTTCGAGGCAGGGGTGCTGCTCGACGAAGCGCCGCGGCTGTCGTTCCGGTAGAAACCGGATCCCTTGAAGACGATGCCGACCGCGGAGAACACCTTCTTCAGGCGTCCGTCACAGCTCGGGCACACGGTCAGCGCGTCATCGGTGAACTTCTGCACGGCCTCAAGGCCCTCACCGCACTCGGTGCACTGGTACTGGTAGGTCGGCACGAATTTCCTCCTGGCACTCTGACTCAATGAGTGCTAACGACGCTCCATGGTGACGTATTCCGGCGGATCAGTCCACCGTCACCGGCACGCGGTGACCCAGACCACGCTCGTTCACACCCGCGGCGGGTGCCGCGGAGGTGGCCGAAGCGGCCGGCTTGGACGAGCTGACGATCCGGCTCGGGGCCTTCGGGGCCAGCTTCGCACGCAGCGCCAGCAGGATGGCCAGCGCGAGCACGGTGGCCACCATCGGCACGAGGAAGCCGTACGAGGACCCGTGCGCGTCCGTCAGGCGGCCGGCCAGGGTCACGGCGCCGGCCTGCCCGAAGGCGACGCCGCCGGTGAGCCAGGTGAAGGCCTCGGTCCGTGAGGTGGCCGGGATCAGCTGCTCGATCATGGTGTAGCCGGTGATCAGCGCGGGGGCGATGCACAGGCCGACGACCAGGCCGAGTGCGCCGAGCAGGATCATCGAGTTCGCGGCCCACAGGACCGAGGCGGCCGCGGTGAGACCGATGTAGCCGAGGATCAGGCGGCGGCGCGGGCCGATCTTCCAGGCGATCGCACCGCAGGCGATGCCGGCGATCATGTTGCCCGCGGCGAAGACGCCGTAGAGCAGACCGTTGGCGCCCGGGTTGCCGATCTCCTCGGAGAAGGCGGCGAGCGAGACCTGCATGCCGCCGAAGACGGCGCCGATGCCGATGAAGGCGACGATCAGGACGCGCAGGCCGTGGAACGACAGGGCCGGAGCGTGCTTCTCACCGTGCGCCGGGCGGGCGACGGGCTTGGGCTGCGTGGCGCGCTGGGCGGCGAAGAGCAGGCCGCCGATCAGGGTCAGCGCGGCCTCCGTGACCAGACCGGCCGCCGGGTTGATGCCGGTGCACAGCGCGGTGGCGAGCACCGGGCCGACGACGAAGGTGAACTCGTCGGTGACGGACTCGAACGCGGCGGCCGTGGGCAGCAGCGGGGAGCCCTCGAGCTTGGCCGCCCAGCGGGACCGGACCATGGGTCCGACCTGCGGGACGGATGCACCGGCGGGGACGGCCGCCAGTGCGAGCGCCCAGACGGGCGCACCCAGCAGCGCGAACGCCACCAGGGAGCTGACGGCGGCGGCGTGGATGAGGGCCACCGGGACCAGGACGGCGCTCTGGCCGTGGCGGTCGATGAGCTTGCCCATGACCGGGGCGAACACGGCCATGGAGATACCGGTGAAGGCGGCGACGATGCCGGCACTGCCGTAGGAACCGGTGGTGTGCTGGACGAGCAGCAGGATGCTGATCGTCAGCATGCCGAAGGGGAGTCGCGCGGCGAATCCCGGGAGAACGAAGCCGAGGGCGCCGGGCGTACGCAGGAGCTGCCCGTAGCCGGGCCGGGTGGAGGGGGCGGACTTGTCGGTCGTGACCGCGGATGTCACGGCCTGGCCTTTCCGCTGCCTGGTAGAACTCCCCGTCTGCGGACGATGCGCGCCTTGTGGGCGGTCGCACCCGTACATGTGGGAGCCCCGAGAGCTGTCCTCTTGCGCCGAACCGAGTGATACCTGGGCGCCCACTGCGGGAGGGTGCCACGGCCGCTTTGCGGTCGCGCCAGCTCTGCGTCAGGCAGAGTTGGTTCGATGTGTTGTTCCTTAATCGTACAGGCAGATCGGTCAATGCGCCCTGTGATTAGGGCTACAGGGCGTGTCTTCACCTGCGATTAACTGGAACTTCGCATTCAAGGCCTACGCAAGCAGGGGTGAATGTGGACAAAGTCCATCGAAAATGCTGAATTAGAGCGCCGCTCTAACGCTTGTCGTCGCCCTTGCCGAAGCCCCTGCCGGACGCTTTCCCGGAGCCCTTGGACCCCTTGCCGGAGCCCTTGCCCTTGCCGGAGCCCTTGCCCTTCCCGCCCCCGCCGCCGCCGTCCCCGTTCCCGCCGGTCCCCAGCCAGCCGGCCAGCTTGCCGCCCCGGGCCACCGCCCGCAGCCGCGCCTCGGCCGCGTCCCGTACCGGGTCCGTGGCCACCACCAGCAACTCGTCCCCGCGCCGCAGCACGGTCGACGGCGCCGGTACGAAGCTCCGTGCGTCCCGTACGACCAGCGTGACGGAGGCCCCCGGCGGCAGCCGCAGCTCGCTCACCTCGACGCCGTGCATCCGCGAGGCGGGCGGGATCGCGAAGGACAGCAGGTGCCCGCGCAGCTTCTCCAGCGGCGCCGACTCGATCCCCAGGTCGGAGGCGGCCTCGTCGCTGGTGCCCAGCTTCAGCTTGCGCGCTAGCCACGGCAGGGTCGGGCCCTGGACCAGGGTGTAGACGACGACCAGGACGAAGACGATGTTGAAGACCCGCTCGCTGCCCTCGATCCCGGACACCATGGGGATGGTCGCCAGGATGATGGGCACGGCCCCGCGCAGGCCCGCCCAGGACATGAGCGCCTGCTCCTGCCAGGGCACCCGGAAGGGCAGCAGGGAGAGGAAGACCTCCAGCGGCCGGGCCACCATCGTCAGCACCAGCCCGATGATCACCGCCGGCCAGAAGTCGTGGACCAGCTCGTGCGGGGTCACCAGAAGGCCCAGCAGGACGAACATGCCGATCTGGGCGATCCAGCCGAGGCCGTCGGCGAACCCCCGGGTGGCGGGCCAGTGCGGGAGCTTCGCGTTCCCGAGGACCATCGCCGCCAGGTACACCGCGAGGAAGCCGGAGCCGTGCGCCATCGCGCCGGCCGCGTACGCGGTGATCGCGATCGCCATCACGGCGATCGGGTAGAGGCCCGAGGCGGGCAGCGCCACGTGCCGCAGCCCGTACGAGCCCAGGAAGCCCACCGCCAGGCCGATCGCGACGCCGATCGCCAGCTCCAGGGCGATCTTGCCTATGAGGACGTACCACTGGTCGACCGGCCCGACGGTTGCGAAGGCCACGACCAGGATGACGACGGGAGCGTCGTTGAAGCCCGACTCGGCCTCCAGCACGCCCGTGATCCGGGAGGGGAGCGGGACCTTGCGCAGGACGGAGAAGACGGCCGCCGCGTCGGTCGAGGAGACGACCGCGCCGATCAGCAGGGCCTGCCGCCATTCGAGTCCGACCAGGTAGTGCGCGCCCGCCGCGGTCACGCTCACGCTGACGGCGACACCGACCAGCGACAGCACGATCGCGGCCGGCAGGGCCGGCTTGATCTCTTTCCACTTGGTGCCCAGACCACCCTCGGCGAGGATCACGACGAGCGCGGCATAGCCGATCACCTGGGTCAGCTCGGCGTTGTCGAACACGACGTTGCCGATGCCGTCCTGGCCTATCGCGATGCCTATGCCGAGGTAAATGAGCAGGCTGGGGAGGCCGCTGCGCGAAGAGACGCGTACCGCCGCCACGGCGACGAGCAGCACGAGCGAGCAGACCAGCAGGAGCTCATTCAGCGTGTGGACAGTCAGCGGGCGGCCCTTTCCTCGAGATGCCGGGCGACGGCGGAACGGGGGACGTCGGGCCGACGGATCGTTCCGGCGCGGGCACGGACGGCAAGTACTTCGTTACCTTACCTAATCTTTGGCGCGCCCTTTACTCATTAGCCACATTGTGAAACGCCTGCCGGGCCCTGTCCTCATGACCCGTCCTCATGACCCGTCGTCACGAGCCGTCGGCAGGGGCGGACCACGAGCTCGACCCCTGGCGGATCAACGGGGGCGGTCCTGCGCCTATGGTTGCTCCCAGCACTCCCAGGACCACCCTGCCCCTCTAAGGACAGCGATGCCCGCCAACGAAACCGCCCCTTCCGTCAAGAAGAAGGGACGACGCGCCCGTCTGATCGTGCTCGTCCTGGTGCTGGCGCTCTTCGCTGGCCTCGGGTACGGCGCGTACTGGAGCGTCGACAGCGTGCGGGCCTCGTTCCCGCAGACCACCGGCTCCCTCAAGGTCTCCGGGCTGACCGGGAGCGTCGACGTCAAGCGCGATGCCAACGGAATCCCCCAGCTCTACGCCGACTCCGACGACGACCTCTTCCGCGCGCAGGGCTTCGTGCACGCGCAGGACCGGTTCTGGGAGATGGACGTACGCCGCCACATGACCTCCGGGCGGCTCTCGGAGATGTTCGGCTCCGGCCTGGTGGAGACGGACGCGTTCCTGCGCACGCTCGGCTGGCGCCAGGTCGCGCAGCAGGAGTACGACACCAAGCTGTCGCCCGAGACGAAGAAGTACCTGCAGGCCTACGCCGACGGGGTCAACGCGTACCTGAAGGGGAAGTCCGGCAAGGACCTCTCCGTCGAGCACGCCGCCCTCAAGCTGAGCGACGGCTACCAGCCCGAGCAGTGGACGCCGGTCGACTCGGTGGCCTGGCTCAAGGCGATGGCCTGGGACCTCCGCGGCAACATGCAGGACGAGATCGACCGCGCGCTGATGACGGGCAAGCTCTCGCAGGCGCAGATCGACGAGCTCTACCCGCCGTACCCCTTCGAGCGGAACCGTCCGATCGTCGAGGGCGGCACGGTCAAGGGCGGCAAGTACACCCCCGCGGCCGGTCCCGGCTCCGGCAGCCCCGTGGGCTCCACCACCGGCGGGCAGGGCGGCACCCCCGGCTCCCGGGTCTCCACCCAGACCGTCGGCGAGACCGGCCTGGCCGGCAACGCCACCGCCCAGGGCGCCACCGTGGGCCTGCGCACGCAACTGGGCGCGCTGGCCGACACCCTCGACGAGATCCCCGCGATCCTCGGCCCCGCCGGCAGCGGCATCGGCTCGAACTCCTGGGTCGTCTCGGGCCAGTACACGACCACCGGCAAGCCGCTGCTCGCGAACGACCCGCACCTCTCCCCGCAGCTGCCCTCGGTCTGGTACCAGATGGGCCTGCACTGCCGGGCGGCCTCGGCCTCGTGCAAGTACGACGTGGCCGGCTACACCTTCTCCGGCATGCCGGGCGTGATCATCGGCCACAACGCCGACATCGCCTGGGGCATGACGAACCTCGGTGCCGACGTCACCGACCTCTACCTGGAGCAGGTCAAGCCCGAGGGTTACGTCTACGACAACAAGGTGCTTCCCTTCGCCACCCGCGAAGAGGTCATCAAGATCGCCGGCGGCGGCGAGAAGAAGATCACCGTCCGGTCCACCAACAACGGTCCACTGATCTCCGACCGCAGCGACGAGATCACCACGGTCGGCGCCCGCGCCCCCGTGAGCAGCGCCGCCCCGGACCGCGGCAACGGCTACGGCGTCTCCCTGCGGTGGACCGCGCTGGACCCCGGCAAGTCGATGGACGCCGTCTTCTCGATCAACCGGGCCAAGAACTTCCAGGAGTTCCGCACGGCGGCCCGCGACTTCGAGGTCCCCTCGCAGAACCTCGTCTACGCCGACAACAAGAACAACATCGGCTACCAGGCCCCCGGCCGCATCCCGATCCGGGGCGGCGGCGCGGACGGCAGGATGCCGGCCCCCGGCTGGGACTCCAAGTACGCCTGGAAGGGCGGCCGGGACGGCGGCGCCGGCTACGTCCCGCAGGACGAGATGCCGTGGGCGTACAACCCCGACCGCGGCTTCATCGTGACCGCGAACCAGGCGGTCACCGAGAGCGGCACCGGCGCGGGCAAGTACCCGTACCTGCTGACCACCGACTGGGGCTACGGAGCCCGCAGCCAGCGGATCAACGACCTCATCGAGGCGAAGATCAAGGACAGCGGGAAGATCTCCACCGACGACATGCGCACCATGCAGATGGACAACAGCAGCGAGATCGCCGCGCTGCTGACCCCGATGCTGGCCAAGATCGACGTCTCGGACCCGGACGTCCGCTCCGCGCAGAAGCTGCTGGAGGGCTGGAACTACACCCAGGAGCCCGACTCGGCCGCCGCCGCTTACTTCAACGCGGTCTGGCGCAACATCCTCAAGCTGGCCTTCGGCGACAAGATGCCCAAGGAGCTGCGGGTCGAGGGCAGCTGCATGAACGTCCCCGAGCAGACCACCGGACCGGCCGACGACCTCGCCAAGATGGTCCGCGAGTGCGGTGAGCGCGGCTTCGACTCGGCGCAGCCGGACGGCGGCGACCGCTGGTTCGAGGTGGTCCGCCGCCTGGTCAAGGACGAGAACTCGCAGTGGTGGCAGTCTCCCGCCGTCGGCCGCACCGTGGCCGCCACCACCAACCGCGACCAGCTCTTCGCGCGGGCCATGAAGGACGCCCGCTGGGAGCTGACCGCCAAGCTCGGCAAGGACCAGTCGACCTGGAGCTGGGGACGGCTGCACCAGTTGATGCTCAAGAACCAGACGATCGGCACCGAGGGCCCCGGCTACCTCCAGTGGCTCCTCAACCGCGGCCCCTGGAACCTGGGCGGCGGCGAGGCCACCGTCAACGCGACCGGCTGGAACGCCTCCAGCGGGTACGCGGTCACCTGGGTGCCGTCGATGCGGATGGTCGTGAACCTCGCCGACTTCGACAAGTCCCGCTGGATCAACCTGACGGGCGCCTCGGGGCACGCGTACCACGACCACTACACGGACCAGACGACGATGTGGGCCAAGGGCGAACTGCTCGACTGGCCCTTCGGGAAGGACGCCGTGGCCAAGGCCGCGGTCGACACCCTGACCCTCCAGCCCGAGGGCTCGTGACCGGCCGGTTCAGGCGCTGAAGCGGAGCACCCCCGACGGGGTGGCCACCGCTCGTACGGGGTGGTCGTGCGGTTCCTCCGGGACCCGCGCGACCACCTCGTCGTCGTAGAGCAGCACGACCAGCGCGGGATGCGCCCCGGCGCGCTCCAGCCGCTCCAGCACCCGGTCGTACGAGCCTCCGCCCCGGCCGAGCCGCATCCCCCGCCGGTCCACGGCCAGTCCGGGCAGCAGGACGGCGTCGGCGCCGGTCACCGCGTCCGGGCCGAGGCGGGGACCGGAGGGCTCCAGGAGCCGCATCTTCCCCGGGTGCGCGGCCTCGGCCAGGCTGTCCGGGCCCTCGTACGCCGCCCAGTCGAGGTCGTTGTCGGGCAGCAGGACGGGCAGCAGCACCCGGGCGCCGGCCGCCCGCAGGGCGTCGAGCAGCTCGCGGGTGCCGGGTTCGGAGCCGATGGAGACGTAGGCGGCCACGGTATCGGCGGCCGCGAGTTCGGGCAGCTCCAGGGCGGAGCGGGAGAGGGCGCGGGCCGCCGTACGGAGGGTGTCGGCGGACAAGGCGCGGCGGGCGGCGAGGAGTTCGCGGCGCAGCTCCGTCTTGGCCCTCGAAGGCTGGTTCTCTGTCACGGCTGGCTCGTATCCGTTTCTATCGGGGTATACCTGATCATGTTCATCTGAACCTCACGTGGCCCTCACGGCGAGCGACTATCGTTCCGCTCATGACTCAGTTGCACCCCGTGATCAAAAAGGCCGTCATCCCGGCCGCGGGCCTCGGCACTCGGTTCCTTCCGGCGACCAAGGCGACACCCAAGGAAATGCTCCCTGTGGTGGACAAGCCGGCCATTCAGTACGTCGTCGAAGAAGCCGTGTCGGCCGGGCTCGACGACATCCTCATGATCACGGGCCGTAACAAGCGTGCTCTCGAAGACCACTTCGACCGCAACTACGAGCTGGAGTCGGCCCTCATCGCCAAGGGTGACGACGACCGGCTCAAGAAGGTCCAGGAATCCAGCGACCTGGCCACCATGCACTACGTCCGCCAGGGCGACCCCCGGGGCCTGGGCCACGCGGTGCTGTGCGCCGAGCCGCACGTCGGCGACGAGCCCTTCGCCGTCCTCCTCGGCGACGACCTCATCGATCCCCGCGATCCGCTGCTGCGCCGGATGACGGAGATCCAGCAGAGCGCCGGCGGCACCGTCGTCGCGCTGATGGAGGTGGATCCCTCCCAGGTGCACCTCTACGGCTGCGCCGCGGTCGAGTCGACCGGCGAGGCCGACGTGGTCCGCATCACCGGTCTCGTGGAGAAGCCGGACGCCGCGGACGCGCCGAGCAATTACGCGGTCATCGGACGGTACGTCCTCGATCCCGCGATCTTCGGCATACTGCGGGAGACCGAGCCGGGCCGCGGCGGTGAGATCCAGCTGACCGACGCCCTGCAGAAGCTGGCCGCCGACGAGACCGTCGGCGGCCCGGTGCACGGCGTGGTCTTCCGGGGCCGCCGCTACGACACCGGAGACCGCGGGGACTACCTGCGGGCCATCGTCCGGCTCGCGTGCGAGCGTGAGGACCTGGGCCCGGAGTTCCGCACCTGGCTTCACCAGTACGTCACGGAGGAGATGTAGGACCTTGAGCAAGCCCGAAGCACCGCAGGACCCCGCCGCCCAGCGCCTCTGGTCGGTGGACGAGCACCTGGCGGACGTCCTCGGCACGGTCCGGCCGCTGGAGCCCATCGAGCTCCAGCTGCTGGACGCCCAGGGCTGCGTCCTCGTCGAGGACGTCACCGTGCCCGTGGCCCTGCCGCCCTTCGACAACAGCTCGATGGACGGCTACGCCGTCCGGACCGCCGATGTCCAGGGCGCCAGCGAGGAGTTCCCCGCGGTGCTGACGGTCATCGGGGACGTGGCGGCCGGCGACGGCGAGCTGCCGACCGTCGGCCCCGGCCAGGCCGCCCGCATCATGACCGGCGCCCCGCTGCCCCCCGGCGCGGAAGCCGTCGTACCGGTCGAATGGACCGACGGCGGCACGGGCGGCGGCGCCGCCTCCGGAATGAACCCCGCCAGCGAGTCGCCCGAGGGCGCCGCGGGCGAGGTACGGGTCCACCGTGCGGCCGAGGCGCGGGCGCACGTCCGCTCGCGCGGCAGCGACGTACAGGCCGGGGACCTCGCGCTCGCCGCGGGAACGGTCCTCGGACCGCCGCAGATCGCCCTGCTGGCCGCCATCGGCCGGGGCACCGTTCGGGTGCGGCCGCGCCCGCGCGTGGTCGTCCTGTCCACCGGCAGCGAACTGGTCCAGCCCGGCGAGGCCCTGACGGCCGGCACGATCTACGACTCCAACAGCTTCGCCCTGGCCGCGGCCGCGCGGGACGCCGGGGCCATCGCCTACCGGGTCGGAGCCGTCGCCGACGACGCCGACACCCTGCGCTCCACCATCGAGGACCAGCTCATCCGGGCCGACCTGCTGGTCACCACGGGCGGGGTCAGCGTCGGCGCCTACGACGTGGTCAAGGAGGCCCTCACCGCCGTCTCCACCGGCGATGACGGGGTGGACGGCGCGGGCATCGACTTCCGCAAGCTCGCCATGCAGCCCGGCAAGCCCCAGGGCTTCGGCACCATCGGCCCCGACCACACCCCGCTGCTGGCCCTGCCCGGCAACCCGGTCTCCTCCTACGTCTCCTTCGAGCTGTTCGTGCGCCCCGCGATCCGCGCCCTCATGGGCCTGCCCGCCTCCGAGGTCAGCCGGCCGAGCGTGCGCGCGGTGCTCAAGGCGGACAAGGCCCTCGGCTCTCCGGCGGGCCGCCGGCAGTTCCTGCGCGGCACGTACGACGCGGAGAACGGCACGGTCAGCCCGGTCGGCGGATCGGGCTCGCACCTGATCGCCGCACTGGCGCACGCCGACTCGCTGATGGTCGTACCGGAGGACGTGACCTCGGTGGAGCCCGGCGCCGAGCTGGAAGTGGTCCTGCTCGGCTGAGGTCCCGCGGATGCGGGTAGCGTGTTGCACCACACAGGCCCTTGCGGGGCCCGGACGGGAGCGGCACGCAGATATGAGTACGCAGAGCAGCGCCGGCGGCGCCGCCGGCACCAGGCTGACGCACATCGACGAGGCCGGCGCGGCCCGGATGGTCGACGTCTCGGCGAAGGACGTCACCACCCGGACGGCGCGGGCCAGCGGCCGCGTGCTCGTCTCTCCCCGGGTCGTCGAACTGCTGCGGGGCGAGGGCGTGCCCAAGGGCGACGCCCTCGCCACCGCGCGGATCGCCGGGATCATGGGGGCGAAGAAGACCCCCGACCTGATCCCGCTGTGCCACCCGCTGGCCGTCTCCGGAGTGAAGGTGGACCTGAAGGTCACCGACGACGCCGTCGAGATCCTGGCCACCGTCAAGACCACGGACCGCACGGGCGTCGAGATGGAGGCGCTGACCGCCGTCGCGGTCGCCGGGCTCACCGTCATCGACATGGTCAAGGCCGTCGACAAGGGCGCGGTCATCACCGACGTGCGGGTCGAGGAGAAGACGGGCGGCAAGTCCGGCGACTGGGCGCGCTCGTGAACGCCCCGCGCGGCGGCGAGGTCCACAGCCACGCACACACCCGTGCCGAAGCGGCGGACCCGGTGACCCCGCAGCCCCCCTCGCCGCGCGCGCTGGTGGTCACGGCCTCGAACCGGGCCTCGCAGGGCGTGTACGCGGACAAGGGCGGCCCGGTGCTCGCCGAGGGCCTGCGCGCGCTCGGCTTCGCGGTGGACGGCCCGCGCGTGGTCCCCGACGGGGACCCCGTGGAGGCGGCCCTGCGCGAGGGCGTGGCCGCCGGGTACGACGTCATCCTGACCACCGGCGGCACCGGCATCTCGCCGACCGACCGGACCCCCGACGCCACCGCCCGGGTCCTGGACTACGAGATCCCGGGCATCCCGCAGGCGATCCGGGCCGAGTCCCTGGCGAAGGTGCCCACCGCGGCCCTGTCCCGGGGCCTGGCGGGCGTGGCCGGGCACACCCTGATCGTGAACCTGCCGGGTTCCACGGGCGGGGTCCGCGACGGCATCGCGGTCCTGTCCCGCGTCCTGCTGCACGCCGTCGACCAGATCCGCGGCGGAGACCACCCCCGGCCCGAGACCGGACCGCCGGGGAGCGCGAGCTGAACGGCCCCTCCTGGCCGGTGGTGCTGGCGGACGGCGACGTCACGCTCCGGCCGATAAAGCTGCGGGACCAGGCCGCCTGGCGCGAGGTCAACCGCCGCAACCGCGACTGGCTCCGGCCGTGGGAGGCGACGATCCCGCCGCCCGCGCCCTGGGGGCCGGTGATCCAGCGGCCGACGTACCGCCAGATGGTGCGCCACCTGCGGGCGGAGGCGAACGCGGGGCGCATGCTGCCGTTCGTCATCGAGTACCAAGGCCGCCTGGTGGGCCAGTTGACGGTCGCCGGGATCACCTGGGGATCGATGTGCGCGGGCCACGTCGGCTACTGGGTGGACCGGGACGTGGCGGGCCGCGGCGTGATGCCGACGGCGGTCGCACTGGCGGTCGACCACTGCTTCGGCAAGGTCGGGCTGCACCGGATCGAGGTGTGCATCCGGCCGGAGAACGGTCCGAGCCGGCGGGTGGTGGAGAAGCTCGGCTTCCGCGAGGAGGGACTGCGCCCGCGCTACCTGCACATCGACGGGGCGTGGCGCGATCACCTCGTGTACGCGCTGACGACGGAGGAGGCGCCGGAGGGGCTGCTGCGCCGCTGGCACCGCGAGCGCCATCCCCACGGTCCCGCGGAGTCCACCGAACAATAGAAATCCGATATCTGTTCGAATTCCTTCGCTCAATGACCGATTCGCCCATAACCTGATCCGAAGAATCACAAAAAAAGTCCGTGATATCAGCGAGATCGGGCGACACGCCGTCCCAATTGGCGGATCCGCCCGGCCGCGCCCCTCTACGGTGTGGGGTGTGAGCAGCAGCGGCCTCATCTACGCAGTCATTGTCGGGGCCTGGGCCGCCTACTTGGTGCCCATGTGGCTCCGGAGGCAGGACGAGCTGAACGAAGCCCGTCCGACGGAACGCTTCTCCACCGCCATCCGGCTGCTTTCCGGCCGGGCGGGAATGGAGCGCCGTTACGCCAAGGGGCTGCGTGAGCGCGGTGACGAGGAGGCGCAGCCCCAGCCCCCCGCGGACCCGGACGCCGCGACGGAAACGGTGAAACCCGTGGACGCCGCCGACGCCCGGGCCGTCGTCGTGCCCCCGCCGACCCGTTCCGAGCCGCGATCGGCCGCTTCCGAGCGGGCCGACCGCGTGGAGCGGGCCGACCGTGTGGAGCGGGCCCGCCGCGAGCAGCGCCTGGTCGTCCTGGCCCGCCGCCGGCGCACCACCGCACTGCTCTTCCTGATCTTCACCCTCGGCGCGGTCGCCGCCGCCGTCGGCGGACTCCAGTACCTGTGGGCCCCGGCCGTCCCCGCCCTGCTGCTGAGCACCTACATCGTGCACCTGCGGGTCCAGGAGCGACGCCGCTACGAGTTCACGATGGACCGGCGGCGCGCCGAGGCGGCCGCCCGCCACCTGCGCGAGAACCGCCCCCGGCGCCGGCACGCCGAGCACCCCGAAGGCACGGCCGCGGCAGGTTCCGACCCGGACCCCGCGCCACCCGTCTCCCCGCAGGAGGCCGGCCGGCGCGCCCTGGTCGAGCAGACCGACCACGCGGAGTGGGTGGACCAGCAGCGCGAGCGCGAGCGCGGACCCGCCCGCGGTGACAGCTGGGAGCCCGTCCCGGTGCCGCTGCCGACGTACGTGACGGCCCCGGTCGCCCCGCGCGCCACCGGACCGGCGACCCCGGACCCCTGGAGCGCGACCCGCTCCAGCACGGCCGAGCCGACGGAACCCCGCCTGCGCGCCCAGCCGTCCACCCCGTCGCCGCGCCCCCGGCCGCGCGACGCGGCCCGTACGCCCCTCTTCGACCAGTACGAGGGCGACGAGCGCCCGCGCGCCGCGAACGAGTGATCGATGACCTGCGCGGACGCTCCCCGATACCGGTTTTGGAGCACCCGCGAGGGGATGCTAATGTTTCACACGTCGCAAGGGCCTGTGGCGCAGTCTGGTAGCGCACCTCGTTCGCATCGAGGGGGTCTGGGGTTCAAATCCCCACAGGTCCACAAACGACAGTTCACGGGTTGCTCCCGAGAACGTCACGAGATCCCGTCCGGTCGGAAGACCGGGCGGGATCTTTTGCGTTCGGATCAGTCGCTTCCGGAGCCGCCGCCGCTGCCGCCGATGCCGAAGTCGCCGCCGCTGCCGCAGCTTCCGCTGCCGTCGCGGTCCAGGGCGGGAGGGCGGCGTCTCAGACGGTCCAGGACCGTCGGGGTGCGGGTGCCGGTGATCAGGTTGCGCAGGAGGCGGTCCTCGATGGCGGACGGTCCCTGGAAGACGTGGGCGGGGTGCGTGCCCGCGGACTCGGCCTCCGCGAGCAGCCGGCGGCCGGCGCGGGTGGGGCGGTGGCCGATGCGGGAGAGGAGGCCGAGGGTGCGCAGCCGGCGGCCGATCTCCTCGGTCTGCGGAGCCTCGCGCACGAAGGCGATCGCGTCCGCGACGCCGCGCCCGCGCGAGCAGAACGCCGTGAGCACCGCTTCGACCGGGTGACGGGCGGGCGGGGTGGGCGAGGTCGCGCGGACGCGGGGTCCGGTGATGGTCAGCGCGCCGAGGTCGCGCAGGGCGATCAGGGCGGTTTCGGCGACGCGTTGGGGCCCGCCTGCCAGGTGGGCCAGTTCGTGGACGGTCGGATCGGTGTGCACGGTCCCCCCTTGGGTCGTGATGACGTCCTCGGCCCAGTGTGGGTGCGGTGGCCGGGGGACGGACCGTGGCGGTGGGGAGTTCAGAGGCCGATCTGAGGTTCGCGGCCGGGCACCCGGCTCGGGCCGCGGCTCCCGGGTCAGGCTCCCGGTTCAGGCTCCCGGGTCCAGCGGCTTCGTCATGCAGCGGCTGGAGTCGTGGAAGCGGTAGTGGCCGAACTTGGCGTCCGTCAGGGTGTAGCCCTCGGAGAGGTAGAGGGCGATGGCCTCCGGCTGCTGGTCGCCGGTCTCCAGGGCCATGCGCAGTCGGCCGGCCGCGCGGGCGTCCGCTTCCAGGGCGGCGAGGATGCGGCGGGCCAGGCCCAGGCCGCGGGCCTCGGGGACCACGTACATGCGCTTCAGCTCGGCGTCGCCGTCGGCGTAGCCCTCGTCGTTCGCCTCGTGGCCGCGCCAGCCGCCGCTGGCTATCGGCGTGTCCGAAGCGTCGTAGGCGAGGAGGTAGAGGCCCCTCGGCGGGTCGAACATCGCCGGGTCGAGGAAGGTTTCGTCACCCTCGCCGTCGTAGCGCTCCTGGTATTCGATCTGTACTTGGTCGTTGAGCTTGACCGCGTCCGGGTGGTCGTACGACACGACGCGGAGCTGGATCTCCTGAGACATCCGAACAGCCTACGGGCCACGGCTCACTGCCCGAGTGGTGCGGCCCGGCCGGGCCAGGGCTCCGGAGCAGCCCGGATGAACGCGACAGCAGGCGCAAGAGGCTACCGCGCTCCGTCAAACCTCTCTATCCGCTCACCAACCTCGCCAAGTGTGATCTCTGTCGTGGTACCGCCCCGGTGGAGTCGAGGGACCGCAAGGGCCGGGACGGGCAGAAGCAACTCGTACGGGGTTACTCCTACTGCTGTGGCCGACGCTCGGTGACGAGTACGCATGGTTGCCCCGGCTTCTGGGTTCGGCGGTCCGTGGTCGAGGGTGAGCTGCACGACTGGATCGTCCTCGAAGCGGAAAGGGTGACGGGCGAGGCAAGGCTTGGCCGCGCCGAATGTGAGCCTCTGATCGTCGGGCTGGCGCAGGAGTGGGGCGTGCTCCTGAACTCCGAAAAGAACGCGCTGCTCAAGCAGCTCGTTCGTCGAGTTACCTTCAGGCGGCGAGAGGGGGCACCCGTGATTATCGCCGTGCATCCGCTGTGGGAGCGGGACCCATGGGGCGATGGCGATGAGACGAAAGGTCCCCCGGATGGTGCCGCCGAGTAGGCTGTTCCCGTTTTGTGCGATGTGGGGAGCATGTCTTGATCACTGTGACGTCCGTAAACGTCAACGGGATCCGCGCCGCCGCCAAGAAGGGGTTCTCCCCGTGGCTGGCCGGATCGGACGCCGACGTCGTCTGCCTGCAGGAAGTGCGGGCCGAGGAGGGGCAGATTCCGGACGAGGTGCGGGCGCCCGAGGGGTGGCACGCGGTGTTCGCGCCGGCCGCCGCCAAGGGGCGGGCCGGGGTCGCGGTGTACACGCGGCGGGAGCCGGAGCGGGTGCGGGTCGGCTTCGGGAGCGAGGAGTTCGACACGAGCGGGCGGTACCTGGAGATCGACCTGCCGGGTGTGACCGTCGCCAGCCTCTACCTGCCCTCCGGGGAGGCGGGGACCGAGAAGCAGGACGAGAAGTACCGGTTCATGGGGGAGTTCCTCGGCTATCTGAAGGAGCTCAAGGCGCGGGCGGCCGCGGACGGCCGGGAGGTCGTCGTCTGCGGTGACTGGAACATCTGCCACCGGGAAGCCGACCTGAAGAACTGGAAGACCAACCGGAAGAGCGCGGGCTTCCTGCCCGAGGAGCGCGAGTGGCTCGGGCAGGTGTACGACGCCGCCGGGTACGTCGACGTGGTGCGCAGCCTGCACCCGGACACCGAGGGGCCGTACTCCTGGTGGTCCTACCGCGGGCGGGCCTTCGACAACGACGCCGGCTGGCGGATCGACCTGCAGGTGGCGACGCCGGGGCTGGCGGCCAGGGCCGTCAAGGCGTTCGTGGAGCGGGCCGAGACGCACCCCGAGCGGTGGTCCGACCACGCGCCCGTGACCGTGGTCTACGAGCTCGGCGTCTGAGGGGACGAGGGTCGGGAGGGCCCCGGCGCCGGCGGGCGCAGGCGGTCCATGGCCATCGTGAGCTCCGCCTCGACCACGCTCTTGGCCAGCGGGCGCAGGCGCGGGACCGCTTCCTCCGAGATGTGGGTGGAGATGAGCTCCGCGAACAGGGCCGCCATCGCGTCCGCGTGCTCGCGGACCCGGCGGCCCGCCTCCAGGACCGCCGAGAGCGGGACGCCCTCGCGGACCAGGGCCGAGGAGACGTCCAGGAGCCGGCGGCTGACGTGGACGATCTCCTCGCCGTCGGTGGCGAGGTAGCCGAGGTCGAGCGAGGCCGCCAGGTTCTCGGGCGTGACCTCGCCCTCGAAGTAGTCGGCGAGGGCCTCGGGCGTCAGGCGGACCGGGGTCTCCTCCGACCAGCCGATGCCGAGCAGCTCACCCAGCTGCCCGACGTCGCGGCCGTTCTCGAAGGCGACGGTCAGCTCGGCTATGCCGCCGAGGGTGTGGCCGCGCTCCAGCAGGGCGGCGACGGTGCGCAGCCGGGCCAGGTGGTGGTCGTCGTACCAGGCGATGCGGCCCTCGCGGCGGGGCGGCGGCAGGAGCTTGCGCTCACGGTAGAAGCGCAGGGTGCGTACGGGGATGCCGGCGGCCTCGGCCAGCTCTTCCGTGCGGTATTCGCGCACTGTGGTCCTTGCTTCTGTGGTTGTGGTGGGTGGCGCCGCGTCCTGCGTCGCATTGTGCGGCACGTGCGCAGCCTAGGGCGTACTCCCGGTAACTTTCCCGGCGCGACCCCTACCCATGAGTACGCGGCTGCTCTACTCTCCCGATTGTGCCAGTGATTGCTGGCAGCATCTGAATGGGCGTTGGCATCGGCATCCGAAGGTGGCTGGCATGGGCGGTGGCATGGACGGGCGCGAGCACGTACGCGTGGCGGTGATCGGGTCCGGGTTCGGCGGACTGGGCGCCGCGGTGCGGCTGCGGCGCGAGGGGATCACGGACTTCGTCGTGCTGGAGCGCGCGGACTCCGTCGGCGGCACCTGGCGGGACAACAACTACCCCGGGTGCGCCTGCGACGTGCCCTCCCACCTGTATTCGTTCTCCTTCGCTCCCAATCCCGACTGGCCCCGCACCTTCTCCGGGCAGCCCGCGATCAGGGAGTACCTGGAGCACGTGGCCGACACCTTCGGGCTGCGCCGCCACATCCGGCTGAACCACGAGGTCCGGATGATGAGGTGGGACGCGGACGGGATGCGGTGGGAGATCGAGACCTCGGGCGGGGACCTCACCGCCGACGTGGTCGTCTCCGCCACCGGGCCGCTGTCGGACCCGAAGATGCCGGAGGTGCCCGGACTGGCCGGCTTCCCCGGCAAGGTCTTCCACTCCGCCCGCTGGGACCACGACTACGACCTGCGCGGCAAGCGCGTCGCCATGATCGGTACGGGCGCCTCCGCCATCCAGATCGTGCCCGCCATCGCGCCCGAGGTGGAGCGGCTCACCCTCTTCCAGCGCACCCCGCCGTGGGTGATGCCGCGCACCGACCGGGCGATCACCTCCGTGGAGCGCTGGCTGCACCGCCAGCTCCCCTTCACCCGGGCGGCCCGCCGCGGGCTGCTGTGGGGGATACGGGAACTCCAGGTCAGCGCCTTCACCAAGCGGCCGGGCCGGCTCGGGCTGGTCGAGTCCCTGGCCAAGGCGAACATGGCGCGCTCGATCAAGGACCCGGAGCTGAGGGCCAAGCTGACGCCCTCGTACCGCATCGGCTGCAAGCGGATCCTGCTGTCGAGCGAGTACTACCCGGCGCTCGCCCGGCCGAACGTGGACCTCGTGGCCTCCGGGCTGAAGGAGATCCGGGGGTCGGTGCTGGTCGCGGCCGACGGGACCGAGACCGAGGTCGACGCGATCGTCTTCGGCACCGGCTTCCACGTCACCGACATGCCGATCGCCGACCGGGTGGTGGGCGTGGACGGCAAGACCCTCGCGGAGGTCTGGAAGGACGGGATGCAGTCGCTGCGCGGGGCCACCGCGGCGGGCTTCCCGAACTGGATGACGATCATCGGGCCGAACACCGGGCTCGGGAACAGCTCGATGATCCTGATGATCGAATCGCAGCTGAACTACATGGCGGACTACATGCGTCAGCTCGCCCTCCTCGGTGGAAGCGGTCTGGGCGGGAAGGTCGCCCTCGCCGCCCGGCCGTCCGCGGTCAACGCGTGGAACCGGCAGGTGCAGGCGCGGATGGAGCGGACGGTGTGGAACACCGGCGGCTGCACGAGCTGGTACCTGGACGCGCAGGGGCGCAACACCACCGTCTGGCCGGGCACGACCGGGGAGTTCCGCCGGGAGACGCTGGGCGTGGACCTGAGCGAGTACGAGGTCGTACGGGTCCGCGAGCGCGAGCGCGAACGGGTCCCGGCGGCCGGTGCGGCCGAAGCGGTGCGGGAGGAGGCGGCGTGAGCCGCCTGACGCACGTGACCGCGGGGCCGTACGCCCCGCCGGCCGCCCGCCGGGAGCTGGTCGCCACCTCCGCCGACGGTTCGCGCCTGCACGTGGAGGTGCACGGCGAGGACGGGGCCCCGGCCGTCGTGCTGGCGCACGGCTGGACCTGTTCCACCGCCTTCTGGGCCGCGCAGATACGGGCCCTGTCCACCGGGCACCGGGTCATCGCCTATGACCAGCGGGGTCACGGCCGGAGCCCCGCCGGCTCCGGCTACGGCACCACCGCCCTCGCCGACGACCTGGTCGCGGTCCTGGGGGCCACCCTCGCCCCCGGCGAGCGGGCCGTCATAGCGGGCCACTCCATGGGCGGGATGACGGTCATGGCCGCAGCCGCCCGGCCGGAGTTCGCCGAACACGCCGCGGCCGTCCTGCTGTGCAGCACCGGCAGCGGCCGGCTGGTCGCGGAGGCACAGGTCCTGCCGTGGCGCGCCGGCCGCGCGAGGACCCGTATCACCGGAGCGGTCCTGGGATCCCGGGCCCCGCTCGGGCCCGTCACCCCGGTCGCCCGCAAGGTGCTGAAGTACGCCACGATGGGCCCCGGCTCCGCGCCCGACAAGGTCGAGGCCTGTGCGCGGATCGTCCACGCCTGCCCCACACGGGTGCGGCACGCCTGGTCCGGGGTGCTGGCCTCCCTCGACCTCGACGCGCAGCTGGCCGCGCTCACCGTGCCCACCGCCGTCCTCGGCGGCAAGAGCGACCGGCTGACTCCGATCGTGCACGCCCGGGGGCTGGCGGCCGCGCTGCCCCACTGCGTGGGGCTCACCGAGCTGACCGGGGTGGGGCACATGAGCCCGATCGAGGCTCCGGAAGCCGTCACCGCCGCCGTGCGCGAACTCGCCGAGGTGTACCTCGCCGCGGGCGCCGTCCCCCTCGCCCCCGCCGCCGCGACCGGCACGGCCGCCCCGGCCGACCCCGTCGCCCCCACCGACCCTCCCGCCCCGACCTCCCCGAACCAGAAGCCCGTCAAGGAGAAGACGCCGTGAGTGCTCGCAGGAGTCTGGAAGGCCAGGTAGCCGTCGTCACGGGGGCCGCGCGCGGGGTCGGTGAACTGCTCGCCCGCAAACTGTCCGCACGCGGCGCGATGGTGGCCCTCGTGGGACTGGAGCCGGAGGCCCTCAAGGAGGTCTCCGAGCGGCTGCACACCGACAGCGACCACTGGTACGCCGATGTCACCGACCACGAGGCCATGGCCCGGGTCGCGCAGGAGGTCAAGCAGCGCTTCGGCAAGGTGGACATAGTCGTCGCCAACGCCGGCGTCGCCTCCGGCGGGCCCTTCGCCGACTCCGACCCCGACGCCTGGCGCCGGGTCATCGAGGTCAACCTCATCGGCGGCGCCGTCACCGCCCGCGCCTTCCTGCCGGTGCTGATGGAGAGCCGCGGCTACTTCCTGCAGATCGCCTCCCTGGCGGCGATCACCCCGGCGCCGATGATGACCGCCTACTGCGCCTCCAAGTCCGGGGTCGAGGCCTTCGCGCACTGCCTGAGCGCCGAGGTCGGCTACAAGGGGGTCAAGGTGGGCGTCGGCTACCTGTCCTGGACCGACACCGACATGGTGCGCGGCGCCGACCAGGACGAGGTCATGCGCGAACTGCGCCAGCGGCTGCCGTGGCCGTCGAACCGGACCTACCCGCTGGGGCCGGCCGTCGACCGGATCGTGGCGGGCATCGAGCGGCGCTCCGCGCACGTGTACGCGCAGTGGTGGCTGCGCGGCATGCAGGGGTTCCGCGGGTACCTGCCCGGCATCATCTCGGCAGTCGGGCAGCGCGAGATGAAGCGGTTCGAACCGCGACTGGGCAGTGTTTCCAAGGGGCTTGTGGGGGCCGGCGGGGCCGCGGACGAGCAGGAGCGCAGCCAGAGCCGCTGACCGGAATGCGAGGGATGTCCACCTGGGTGAGACTGGTCGGGTTCCCCTTACCGAACACCGCTACAGGAGTGAGGACACATGGGCATCAAGGACCAGTTCCAGGACAAGGCCAAGGAGCTCGCGGAGCGGGCGAAGGCCTCCGGCAAGCAGGACGAGGCGTCCGAGCGCGCCTCGCAGGCCGTCGACCAGGCCAAGGGCAGGGCCCGCGAACCCTTCGACGGGACCGTCGAGAACTTCGACAAGTAGCGGCACGCGGCGGTATCGCGGTAGCTGAAGACACGCGCCGAGGGGTGCGACCCGCCGTTCCCGGGTCGCACCCTTTCGCATGCCCTACGGACACCCGCCCCGCCCGCTCGGCGGTCGCCCGCTCACTCCCGTGGCGGCAGCTTCGGCCGGCGCCGGTCCGGTACCTCCGTGTAGCCGGGCGGTACCGCCGCCGGGTCCTGTTCCAGCAGCTCCAGCGCCAGGTGCACGGCGTCGTCGAGCTGCGCGTGCCGTCCCTCCGCCCAGTCGAGCGGGGTGCGCAGGACGGGGAGGTCGGGCTCCACGCCCTGGTTCTCCACGGACCAGCCGTACTCGGGGAACCAGGCCGCGTTCATCGGCACCGTGATCACCGTGCCGTCGCCGAGGGTGTGCCGGCCGGTCATGCCGACCACCCCGCCCCACGTGCGCTGTCCGACGACCGGGCCGAGCCCCAGCAGCTTGAAGGCGGCCGTGATCATGTCCCCGTCGGAGGAGGTCGCCTCGTCGGCCAGCGCCACGATCGGGCCCCGGGGCGCGTTGGAGGCGTAGGAGACGGGCTGCGCGTTGCGGGTCAGGTCCCAGCCGAGGATCGAGCGGGTCAGCTTCTCCACCACCAGCTCGCTGATGTGCCCGCCCGCGTTGCCGCGTACGTCCACGAGCAGGGCCGGCTTCGACATCTCGGCGCGCAGGTCGCGGTTGAACTGCGCCCAGCCCGACCCGCCCATGTCGGGGATGTGCAGGTAGCCGCACCTTCCGCCGCTGATCTCCCGGACCACCGCGCGGCGTTTGGCCACCCAGTCCTGGTAGCGCAGCGGCCGTTCGTCGATCAGCGGGACGACCGCGACCCGGCGGGAGCGGCCCTGGCCCTCGGCGGGCTCGAAGGTGAGCTCCACGGTGGTGCCGCCGGCCGCCGACAGCAGCGGGTACGGCCCGGTGACCGGGTCCACCGGCCGGCCGTCCACGTGCGTGAGGACCGCGCCCTCGCGGATGCCGGTGCCCGCGAGCGGGGAGCGGGCCTTGGAGTCGGAGGACTCGCCGGGCAGGATCCGGCCGACGACCCAGGCGCCGTCGCGGGGGAAGAGGTTGGCACCGAGCAGGCCGATGGCCCGCTGGTAGTGCGGGGGACCCTCGTTGCGGCGGGCCGGGGACACGTACGCGTGCGAGGTGCCGAGCTCGCCGAGGACCTCGCGCAGCAGGTCGGCGAACTCGTCCGGGGAGGCGACCCGTTCGACCAGGAAGCGGTACTGCCGCAGCACCCCGTCCCAGTCGATGCCGCACATCTCCGGCTCCCAGAAGTAGGCGCGGATGAGCCGTCCCGCCTCCTCGAAGGCCTGGCGCCACTCGGCCGCCGGGTCCACCTCGTGCAGGATGCGCCGCAGGTCGAGGTAGACGGTGGAGTCGCTGTCGCCCGATTCGGTCGCCGGGACCGCCCGCAGGTCGCCGTCCTCGTTGACCACGAGCCGGGTGCCGTCGCCGCTGACGGCGAACCAGTCCAGCCCGGACGCCAGTTCCGTCTTGCGGGCCTTGGTGAGGTCGAAGTACTCCAGCGTCGGCTTGCCGCTGACGTCCGCCGGGTTGGCGAAGGTCTCGCCGAGCGCGCCCGAGATCGGCCAGCGCAGCCAGACCAGCCCGCCGCCGTGCACCGGGTACAGGGCCGAGTACTTGGAGGCAGAGACGGGGAAGGGCGTCACGCGGCTCTCCAGACCCTCCACCTCCACGGTGACCGCTCCGTCGCCGGACTCCGAGTCCCCTTCGACCGGGTCGAGTCCGCCCGCCGCCGGCCGCCCGTCGGGGGAGAAGGCGAAGGGGGAGGGGGTGGCCGAGGACAGCGGCACCAGGTACGGGCGGCAGCCCAGCGGGAAGGACAGGTCACCGGTGTGGACGTCGTAGACGGGGTCGAAACCGCGCCAGGACAGGAAGGCGAGGTAGCGCCCGTCCCGGGTGAAGACCGGATTCTCGTCCTCGAAGCGGCCGTTGGTGACGTCCACGATCGTGCGCGCGCCGGGCCCGGAGATCCGTGCCATCTTGATCTGGCGCAGCGAGCGGCCGATGCCCGGGTGCGACCAGGTCAGCCAGCAGCCGTCGGGGGAGAAGGCGAGGTCGGTGACGGGCCCGTTCTCGGACCGGATCAGTTCGCTGGCCTCCCCGTTGGACTCCTCGGTCGCGTCGATGAGGAGCAGCCGTCCGTCGTTGGAGGCGATCGCGAGCCGCTCCCCGTCGGGATCGGAGAGCAGCTCCAGTACGCGGCCCAGCGCGCCCGAGGCGAGCCGGCGCGGCTCGCGTTCGCCCGAGGCGCGGGGCAGGTAGGCGATCTCGATCGCGTCCTCGCCCTCCGCGTCCGTCACGTACGCCACCTGCCCGCCGCTGCCGAGCATCTCGGGCAGGCGGACCCGTACGCCCGGGGTGTCCGCGATGGTGCGGGCGGGCCCGTCGCGGTGCGTGAGCCAGTACAGGCTGCCGCGCACGACGACGGCGCTGGCCCGTCCGGTGGCGTCCACCGACAGGGAGTCGACGTGGCTGGCGGCCGGGACCTGGTAGGTGCGGCGGCCCGCACGGGGGCCGCCGAGGCGGACCTCCAGCTTGCGCGGGGAGGCGTCCGGGGCGAGCGACTCGACGATCCACAGGTCGCCGGCGCACTGGTAGACGATGCGGGAGCCGTCACTGGAGGCGTGCCGGGCGTAGAACTCGGCGTGGTCGGTGTGCCGGCGCAGGTCCGTGCCGTCGGGCAGGCAGGAGTAGAGGTTGCCGATGCCCTCGTGGTCGGAGAGGAAGGCGATCCGGCCGTCCACGAACATCGGCGAGTCCAGGTGGCCTTCGATGCCCTCCAGCAGCCGCTCGCCGTGCAGCCACAGCCGGCCGGTGGCGCCGCCGCGGTAGCGCTTCCACGCGGCGGGCTCGTGAGGGGGCTTGCCGGTCAGCAGCAGGGTGCGCCGCTCGCCGGGCTCCTCGCCGTCGCGCTCCTCCTCGTGGACGGCGATGTCGGAGACGGGCCCCCAGGGGAGCCGGCCGCCGGGGCTGCCGTCCGTGGGCAGGGTGTACGCCCAGGCGAAGTAGGAGAAGGGCTGTCCGTGCGAGGAGACGGCCAGGATGTCGCTGCGGCCGTCCTTGTCGGGCGGGGTCCAGCCGCAGACCCGGGTGTCGGTGGAGCCCCAGTAGCTGAGGCGGCGCGCCGGGCCGCCCGCGACGGGGGCCAGGTGGATCTCGGGGTCGAGGCTTCGCCAGGTGGTGAAGGCGATGTACTTGCCGTCGGGGGAGAACCGGGGGTGGCCCACCCGGGTCCGGTCGACGGTGATCCGCCAGGCCCGGCCCGCGGGTTCTCCGGGAGGGACCAGGGGCGCCACCCAGAGGTCGTCCTCGGTGGCGAAGCACAGCAGATCGTCGTGGAGATGGGGGAACCGGAGGTACGCCGCGTCGTGACTCACCCCCCAATGCTTTCCGCGCGGAGGGGGGCTGGCAACTCGTACAGGTGATCCATGCCGCCTTCCGGCGGGGCGGCGGGCGGTCGCCGGGATGTGACCGACACCACCCGCCAAGCGAAACGGAACGGTTTCGTTTCGTTTGCTGCCGGGGTATGGTCGATCCGTACGAAACAGTTTCGTTCGGTTGGGCAAGGTCGGGAGGAGATGCCGAGATGGTCGAAGAGGTCATGTCGCGTCGCAGCCGGATCACCCCCGAGCGGGAGGCCGAACTCCACGGGGCGGTACTCGACCTGCTGCGCGAAGTCGGCTACGAGGCGCTGACCATGGACGCGGTCGCCGCCCGTACGAAGTCCAGCAAGGCCACCCTCTACCGCCAGTGGGGGAGCAAGCCCGAGCTGGTCGCGAAGGCCCTGCGCTGCACCCAGCCGGTCTCCCTCCGGGAGATCGACACGGGCAGCATCCGCGGGGACTTCGGGGTCATGATCGAGAACTCCGACGATGCCCAGATGGCGAAGGACACCGCGCTGATGCGGGGCCTGACCCACGCGGTGCACGAGAGCCCCGAGCTCCACAAGGCGCTGCGGGACCTGCTGGTCGATCCGGAGATCAACGGTCTGCAGCTGATGCTGCAACGAGCGGTGGACCGGGGAGAGATCGCCCCGGACTGTCCGGCCCTGGCCTTCGTGCCGCACATGCTCATCGGGGCGTTCATCGCCCTCCCGCTCATCGAGGACCGGTCGGTCGACCGGACCTTCCTCGGTGATTTCATCGACGCCGTGGTCTTCCCCGCCCTCGGCGTCTGATCCTGCCCGGCTGCTCACCCGGCAGCCGCCCGCCCGCGCTGTCCCCGCGCTCGCTTCCTGCCTCTCCTGACACGCCGCTCTCGTCGTCGGAACGGCATTCCATGCCCTGATCCATCCCACGACCCGAACGGGAGAACCACCGACGTGGCCACCTTCCTCTACCGACTCGGCAGAGGCGCCTTCCGGCGCCGCCGATTCGTCGCCCTCGTCTGGGTGGCGCTGCTGTTCGCCGCCGGCTTCGGCGCGGCAACCGCGTCCACACCCACCTCAGGCTCCTTCTCCATACCCGGCACGGAGGCCCAGAAGGCCTTCGACCTGCTGGACCAGCGCTTCCCGGGGATGGCCGCCGACGGCGCCACCGCCCGCATCGTGATCAAGGCCCCGGCCGGCGAGAAGGTCGACTCCGAGGCGGTCAAGCCCCAGGTCGAGAAGATCGTCGGCGAGCTGAAGGACGGTCCGGGCAAGGACCAGATCTCCTCGGTCACCAGCCCGTACGAGGCCAAGGCCGTCAGCCAGGACGGCTCCACCGCCTACGTGAGCGTCAAGTACAAGGTCAGCGGCATGGAGCTGACGGACGCCACCCGTGAGGCCCTCACGGAGTCGACCACCGCCGCAAAGGCCGACGGCCTGAACGTCCAGATCGGCGGCGACGCCCTGCAGGCCGCCCCCGAGACGGGCTCCGGCGAGATCATCGGCATCGCGATCGCCGCGATCGTCCTCGTCATCACCTTCGGCTCGCTCATCGCCGCCGGGCTGCCGCTGCTGACGGCGCTCATCGGCGTGGGCATCGGCATCTCCTCCATCACCGCGCTCGCCAACGTGCTGGACCTCGGCACCACCACCTCCACCCTCGCGATGATGATCGGCCTCGCGGTCGGCATCGACTACGCCCTCTTCATCGTCTCCCGCTACCGCGCGGAGCTCGCCGAGGGCCGTGAGCGCGACGAGGCCGCCGGACGGGCCGTCGGAACCGCAGGTTCCGCCGTGGTGTTCGCCGGTCTGACCGTGGTCATCGCCCTCGTGGGCCTGGCCGTCGTCAACATCCCGATGCTCAGCAAGATGGGCTTCGCCGCCGCCGGCACCGTGGTCATCGCCGTCCTCGTCGCCCTGACGCTGGTCCCGGCCATGCTCGGTTTCGCCGGCAAGAAGGTGCTGCCCGCCGGTACGAAGTCCCGCTTCCTCGGCAAGGGCAAGGCGGCCGCCGAAGGCGCCGAGCCCAAGCCCAACGGCGGCACCCGCTGGGCCCGCTTCATCCTGCGCCGCCCCGTCATGGTGCTGCTCGCGGGCGTGATCGGCCTCGGCATCGTCGCCATCCCGGCGAGCAAGCTGGAGATGGGCCTGCCGGACGACGGCGCCCAGCCGGTGTCCACCACCCAGCGCCAGGCGTACGACCTGCTCTCAGAGGGCTTCGGCCCCGGCTTCAACGGCCCGCTGATGGTCGTCGTGGACGGGGACAAGGCGCTCGCCGACCAGACGGTCGAGCGGATCAAGGGCCTGAAGGGCGTGGCCGCCGTCATGCCGGCCATGCAGAACGAGGCCGGGGACGCGGCCGTCATCACGGTCGTCCCGAAGGACCGTCCGTCCTCCGTGGCGACCGAGGACCTGGTCCACGAGATCCGCGACGGCAGCGACAGCGGCAAGGTGTTCGTCACCGGCGCGACCGCGATGAACATCGACTTCTCGCAGAAGATGAACGACGCGCTGCTGCCCTACCTGGCACTCGTCGTCGGCCTCGCCTTCCTGCTGCTGATGCTCGTCTTCCGCTCGATCCTGGTCCCGCTCAAGGCGGCCCTCGGGTTCCTGCTCTCGGTGGTCGCCGCCCTCGGCGCCGTCGTGGCGGTCTTCCAGTGGGGCTGGCTGGGCTCGCTCTTCGGGGTGGAGCAGACCGGCCCGATCATGTCGATGATGCCGATCTTCATGGTCGGCGTGGTCTTCGGCCTGGCCATGGACTACGAGGTCTTCCTGGTCACCCGCATGCGTGAGGCGTACGTCCACGGGGAGCGGCCCGGCCAGGCCGTCGTCACCGGGTTCCAGTACAGCGCCCGGGTGGTCGTGGCCGCGGCGGTCATCATGATCGCGGTGTTCTCCGGCTTCATGGGCGCGAGCGACCAGATGGTGAAGATGATCGGCTTCGCGCTGGCCATCGCCGTCTTCTTCGACGCCTTCGTCGTCCGCATGACCATCGTCCCGGCCGTCCTCGCACTGCTCGGCCACAAGGCCTGGTGGCTGCCGAAGTGGCTCGACCGGATCCTGCCGAACGTGGACGTGGAGGGCGAGAGCCTGCGCAAGCACCTCGGGGATTCCTCGGACGGTTCCGGTCCCGACAAGGACCGCGAGCTGGCCAACGTCTGACCCGCGGGTCGGGCGGCACGCACGCACCACGCAGAACGGCCCCGCACCGAAAGGTGCGGGGCCGTTCCCGTGCGCCCGGGCCGGCCGCCGTCCGGATCGGGCGGGCCCGGCTGGGCCTAACGGGTGGCGGCGGGCGCGGGCGCGTACGTACGGCGCAGGAAGCGGCGCAGGGCGGCGATGTCGAACTGGACCACCGCGACGCCCTCCGGGGAGTGGAACTCGACGACGGCCTGGACGCGCCCGCAGGGCCAGACGCGTACGTCGCCGGTCCCGGTCGGGGCCTGGAGGCCGGCCTCCAGGAGGGCGCGGGGGAAGACCCACTCGTTGTCGGTGCCCTCGGGGGAGAGGTCGGCGGGGAACACGATCCGTACGGCCAGCGGCTCGTCGGGGACGAAGCGCAGGGCGACCGGGATGGCCCGGTAGAGCGGGTCGTCGGTGATCACTCGGGCGCGCACGCGTTCCTCGATGAAGGGGGCCTCGGCGAGGGGGGCCTCGATGAGGCCTGCCGTAGCGGTCGCGGCCCGGGTCGCGGTGGCACCTGCGGATGGATTCTCGGCGGCGGCTGACATCGACAAGACTCCTCGAATCGGAACATTTGCGTCCGTATTGCCCCCAGCCTCGCACATTTCCACGAATCCGCGCGGAGCTATTTGTGATGCCACCGCTCTTGCCAAGCGTTCGCAAGTAGGCCCTATTCTTGAACGATTAAAGACTTTGCCAGGTCAACGGACCGCAGGAAGCGGAGCAGAACCATGCATGTGCCCGACGGCTTCATCGATGCCCCCGTCTCCCTTGCCGCAGGTGTCGCCGCCGCCGGAGCCGTGGCCGTCAGCCTGCGCGGCGCCCGCCGGGAACTCGACGAGCGCACAGCGCCGCTCGCCGGCCTCGTCGCCGCCTTCATCTTCGCCGTCCAGATGCTCAACTTCCCCGTCGCGGCCGGAACAAGCGGCCACTTGCTGGGAGGCGCGCTCGCCGCGATCCTCGTCGGCCCCTACACGGGTGTGCTGTGCGTGTCCGTGGTCCTGCTCATGCAGGGCCTCCTGTTCGCCGACGGCGGCCTGACCGCCCTCGGCGTCAACATCGTCACCATGGGCGTCGTCACCGTGGTCGTCGCCTACGCCGTCTTCCGCGGGCTGGTCAAGCTGCTGCCCGACAGCCGCCGCTCGGTCACCGTCGCCGCCTTCGCCGGCGCCCTGCTCTCCGTGCCCGCCGCGGCCGCCTTCTTCTCCCTGCTCTTCGCCCTCGGCGGCACCACCGACGTCCCGCTGGTGAAGGTGTTCGGGGCCATGGTCGGAGTCCACGTCCTCATCGGCATCGGCGAGGCCGTCATCACCGCCGCCACCGTCGGCGCCGTGATCGCCGTCCGCCCCGACCTCGTCCACGGCGCCCGCGGCCTGTCCGCCCCGCTGAAGCTGCGCGTCGGCGGCGAACTGGTCGACGCCCCCGCCGCCCCGGCGGCCGTGCCGGTCGCCGCCCGCTCCACGAAGCCCGTGTGGATCACCGGGCTGGTCGCCGCGCTGGCCCTGGCCGGCTTCGTCTCCTTCTACGCCTCCGCCAGCCCTGACGGGCTGGAGAAGGTCGCCGCCGACAACGGCATCGACCAGAAGGTCACCGAGCACGCGGCCGCCGGCTCCCCGCTCGCCGACTACGGCGTCAAGGACGTCTCCGACGCCCGCCTCTCCGGCGGCCTCGCCGGAATCATCGGCGTGGGCGCGACCGTCGCGGTCGGCACCGGCGTGTTCTGGACCGTGCGCCGCCGCCGCGGCGCCGACCTGACGGCCGCCTCCACGGCCGTGCCGGCCGCCTGACATGGGCGCGGGCCACGCCCACAAGCTCTACCGGCCCGGGAACTCCCCGGTCCACGGTCTGCCGCCGCACTGCAAACTCGCCGCGACCTTCGGCTTCGTCATCGTCGTCGTGTCCACACCGCGCGAAGCGGTGTGGACCTTCGGCCTGTACGCCGTCCTCATCGCGGCGGCCGCGGCCGTGGCCCGGATCCCGGCCGGCTTCCTGCTGCGCCGGCTCCTGATCGAGGTGCCCTTCGTCGCCTTCGCCGTCCTGATGCCCTTCGTGGCCCAGGGCGAGCGCGTGGAGGTCCTGGGCATGTCGCTCAGCGTCTCCGGCCTCTGGGGCGCCTGGAACGTGCTGGCCAAGGGCACCCTCGGCGTGGCCGCGTCCGTACTCCTGGCCTCCACCACCGAGCTGCGGGCCCTGCTGCTGGGCCTCCAGCGGCTCAAACTGCCGCCGCTGCTCGTCCAGATCGCCTCCTTCATGATCCGGTACGGAGACGTCATCAGCGACGAGCTGCGCCGGATGTCCATCGCCCGGCGCTCCCGAGGCTTCGAGGCGCGCGGGATCCGGCACTGGGGGGTCCTCGCGAAGACCGCCGGAGCCCTGTTCATCCGCTCCTACGAGCGCGGCGAACGGGTCTACCTCGCGATGGTCAGCCGCGGCTACGCCGGCTCCATGCCGGTGATCGACGAGGTGGCGGCCACCCGCACGCAGTGGGCGTACGCGGCCGTGCTCCCGGTGACGGCACTCGCCGTCTGTCTGATCGGATGGACCCTTTGAACGCTCCGAACCCCGTGAACGCCCCCCAGCCCGCCACCCCGCCCTCGCTGGACGTGGCCGGCCTCGCCTACGCCTACCCCGACGGCCACCAGGCCCTCTTCGGAGTCGACCTCTCCGTCGGGCGCGGGGAGCGGGTGGCGCTGCTCGGCCCCAACGGCGCCGGCAAGACCACCCTGGTGCTGCACCTCAACGGCATCCTCACCGGCGGAGTCGGCACCGTGACCGTGGCCGGGCTGCCCGTGGAGAAGCGGAACCTCGCCGAGATCCGCCGCCGGGTCGGCATCGTCTTCCAGGACCCGGACGACCAGCTCTTCATGCCGACCGTCCGGGAGGACGTGGCCTTCGGCCCGGCCGCCGGCGGAATGTGCGGCGCCGAGCTGGAGGGAAGGGTCCGGGAGGCCCTGGAGCAGGTCGGGATGGCCGCCTTCGCGGACCGCCCCCCGCACCACCTCTCCTTCGGCCAGCGCCGCCGGGTCGCGGTGGCGACCGTACTGGCCATGCGGCCCGAGATCCTGGTTCTGGACGAGCCGTCCTCCAACCTGGACCCGGCCTCGCGCCGCGAACTCGCGGACATCCTGCGCTCGCTGGACGTGACCGTGCTGATGGTCACGCACGACCTGCCCTACGCGCTGGAGCTCTGCCCGCGCGCGGTGATCCTCAGCGAAGGCAGCATCGTGGCGGACGGCAGGACCCAGGACGTGCTGTGCGACGAGGAGCTGATGCGGGCGCACCGGCTGGAGCTGCCCTTCGGCTTCGACCCCCGCTCGGTCGTCGTCGGCTGAGCCGGGGCCGACAGGCCCTCGGACGTGGCATAACGGCCGGTCGGAGGTTGTTGGACTGCCCGTGGACATCAAGGGTGTGGTGGCGGAGGGTTTCGAGCCCGTCAGGGACGCGTTCGTACGCAACTTCCAGGTGCTCGGGGACCGGGGCGCGGCGGTGGCCGTGTACCGCGACGGGCGCAAGGTCGTGGACCTCTGGGCCGGTACCAAGGACGCCGACGCCGACGCCGACGCCGACGCCGACGCCGACGCCGACGCGGACGGCGCCGCCGACGGCGACGGTGCGGAGCCCTGGGCCGAGGACACCGCGCAGCTCGTCCGCTCCGCGACCAAGGGCGTGGCCGCCGCCGTACCGCTGCTGCTCCAGCAGCGCGGGCTGCTCGACCTGGACGCGCCGGTGGGCTCGTACTGGCCGGAGTTCAAGGCGGGCGGCAAGGAGCGCGCCCGGGTCCGCGATCTGCTCGCCCACCGCGGCGGGGTGCCGGCCCTGGATCGCGGACTGACCGCGGCCGAGGCCGCCGACGGGGTCACCGGACCGCGCGCGGTCGCCGCCCAGCAGGCCTTCTGGGAGCCGGGCACCGAGCACGGCTACCACGCGCAGACCTTCAGCTGGCTGCTGTCCGAGCTGGTGCTGCGGGCGACCGGCCGCTCGCTGGGCTCCGTCCTGGCCGAGGAGATAGCGGAGCCGCTGGGCATCGACTTCTGGATCGGCCTGCCGGAGACCGAGGCCCACCGGGTGGGCCGGGTGGCGCCGGTCGATCCGCCGGAGGGCGCGGGCCTGCTCAGGACCCGGCCGCGGCGGGGCGTCTCCGAGGCCTACGCCGACCCGAACTCCCTCACCCGCCGCGCCTTCGCGGCCATCGACCCGCTGCCCGACGAGAACGACCCGGCCTACCGGGCGGCCGAGCTGCCGGCCTCCGCGGGCATCGGCACGGCCCGCGCCCTGGCCCGGTTCTACGCCGCCACCATCGGCGTGGTGGAGGACGGGGCGCGGATCTTCACCCCGGCCACCACCGCACTCGCCGGCCGAGAGCTCTCGTCCGGACCGGACCGCGTCCTGGTGGTCAACACCCGCTTCGGCCCCGGCTACATGCTGCACGGGCCGGCCTCGCCGCTGCTGTCCCCGGCCTCCTTCGGGCACCCCGGCCGCGGCGGCTCGCTGGCCTTCGCGGACCCGGAGGCGGGGATCGGCTTCGGCTACGTCACCAACGCCCTCGCCAAGTCGGTCACCGCCGACCCGCGCGCCCAGGCCCTGGTCCGGGCCCTGCGCTCCGCGCTGTAGCCGGGTCCGGCGCCTGCGGCGCGGGCTTGGGGAAAGGGCGTCGCGTGGGCGGGGCGGGGAGCATAGGAGGCGTTCTGTATTTCCGCTAGGATCGCCAAGTCCCGTGAGGGATAGGGCGAGAAGACGCCCTGTGGGAGTCAACCGCACCGTGTCTGTCCCCGGCTTGCCGGTACGGATCACGCGGCAGCACGACGTTTGAGCTGTGCCCCTGCTCCCCGAATGCCGGACCAGCGCCCTGAGCGACCCCGGATGAGCCGCCCCCGGGCGACCACGTCGGACGGCCCAGGAACCGCCCCGGCTGCAATCCGTCATCCCCACGGGGCTAACGGATCAAGTCTTAGCGTGCCCCCATGACGACGGCACCCCGGGTCCTCGTGGACCGCTCCCTGCTGGTCCACGAGGTGATCGGGGCGGCCTCCGGGGCCCCGCACACGGGTGTTCCCGATGGGCCCGCGCGAGCTCATCCGGTACGCGGGTGGCCGCGCTCGCCGACGTACGGGAGCGGCAGAGCTGACCTACCGCGTCAGCCCGCGTTGAGGACGGCCGCCACGATCGGGCCCGCCGCGTCTCCGCCGTGGCCGCCGCCCTCGACCATCGCAGCGGCCGCCACGTCGCCGCTGAAGCCGGTGAACCAGCTGTCCGGGTTCTGCGCCCCGTCGACCTCCGCCGAGCCGGTCTTCGCACCCTTGTCGGAGCCGCGGACCGCGGACATCGCGCCCTGGCCCGTGCCCGCGGTGGCCGTCAGCTTCATCATCCGCACCAGCTGCGCCGCCACCGAGGGCTTCATCGTCCGGGTGGCCTTCGCGAGCTTGCGGCCGTCCAGCGAGGCCTTGACGACGACCGGCTGGCGGAACACCCCGGTCCGGGCGGTCGCCGTGATCGAGGCCATCGTCAGCGGGTTCATCTGGATCTGGCCCTGGCCGATGTACGCGGCGGCCGCGGCCGGACCGGTCGCGTCCGGGACCTTGCCGTCGACGGTGGGCACGCCGACCTTCCACTCGACGCCCGCGCCGATGCCGAAGACCTCACGGGCCTCCTTCGGGAGCGCGTCGTTGTCGCCGACCGGCTTGATCTGCTTGATGAAGGCGGTGTTGCAGGACTGGGCGAAGCTCGTCGCGAAGGTCTCGCCGTCGAGCTTGAACCCCTTCAGGTTCCTGAAGGGCTTGCCCTCCCACGACACCTCCGCCGGGCACTCGGCGACCTTGTCCGCCGCCACCAGACCCCGGTCCAGCAGCATCGCGCCGGTCACGATCTTCATCGTGGAGCCGGGCGCGCGGGCTCCGCTGAGGGACGCGGGGAAGCCGTCCGCACGGTGGTCGGCGATGGCCAGGACGTTCCCGGTGCTCGGCTGGACGGCCACCACCGACGCCTGAGGGAACTTCAGGACCGCCTGCTCGGCCGCCGCCTGGACGTCCGCGTCCAGTACGGTCTCGATCTCCACCGCCTTCCCCTCGACCAGCGTCAGCAGGGTCCGCCGGGGTGCCTCCTGGGAGACCGGCTCGATCCACAGCTCGGCGCCGACCTTGCCGCCCTGCCGCTCCCCGTACGTCTTGCGCAGGCTGTCGAGCACCGGGCGCAGCGACGGGTACTTCTCGGCCGTCAGCTCCCTGCCCTCGCGGTCGACGGCCTTGACCGGCGGGGCCGCCGGGGGGCCGCTGCGCAGCTTCTCGCCCGTCTGGAGCTCCGGGTGGACCACCGAGGGCTGCCAGTCGACGAGCGGCAGCCCGGTGGTGTTGCCGCGGACCACGGTCAGCCGGGACTCGTAGGCGAGGGGCTTGGTGACCCCCTCGTAGGTGACCTCCGCCGCGACGGAGTACGCCACCGTGGTCCCGGTCTGGGTGCCGGGGGTGACCACCACCTTGGACACGTAGGCCCGGGCCTTGAAATCCCCGAGGACGACCTGCGCCTCCGCCGGGTTGTTCGTCAGATCGGCCCCCGCGCGGGCGTCCCCGGCCGTCCACGCGGCGAAGAACGCCTTGGCGGTCGCCGCGGCGTCCTTGTCGCTGACCGGCCCGCTGCCCTTGGCGGGCCCCGCCGGGCCGGTCGCGCTCGTGCTCTTGGCATCGCTCTCGCCGGCGTCCCCCACCAGCGCGAACACCCCGTACCCGGCCCCGCCCAGCATCGCGAGGAGGACCCCGCCGACGATGGCGCCCTTTGCCGCCCCGTTCATTCCCTGTCCCCGTCCCCGTGGTCCACGGCCCCCGTCGCTGAACACTGAACGCGTTCAAGGAGCCCGTGGAGTAGACCTTACGTCGCACAGACGCACGGTTCCGGGGTTTGTTACCGGAGCTTGATCAGGCTCACACAGGCCCTCCTAGACCCAGGTGTCCAGCCACATGCGGTTCTGCCAGGAATCCATCGGGATGGTCTGGCCCGTGTAGATGGGCCAGAAATAGATGAAGTTCCACACGATCAGGAGCACCAGCACACCCGCCGCCACCGCGCCCAGGGCGCGTCGGCGTTCCGAGGAGCCGGCCGGGCCCAGCAGGGCGCCGATCATCATGGCCACCGCCAGGCACAGGTACGGGACGAAGACCACCGCGTAGAAGAAGAAGATGGTCCGCTCCTGGTAGTTGAACCAGGGCAGCAGGCCCGCGCCGAGCGCGCACGCGATCGCGCCCGCCCGCCAGTCGCGCCGGAAGAAGCACCGCCACAGCACGTACAGCAGCGCGAAGCAGCCCGCCCACCACAGCAGCGGCGTGCCGAGCGCCAGCACCTCGCGCGCGCACTTGGCCGTCTCGGTCGCCGGGCAGCCGTCGGTGCCGGGTGCGGGGGACTCGTAGAAGTAGGAGACCGGGCGGCCCAGGACCAGCCAGCTCCACGGGTTCGACTCGTAGGTGTGGCCCGAGGTCAGGCCCACGTGGAACCTGTAGACCTCCGTCTCGTAGTGCCACAGGCTCCGCAGCCACTCCGGCAGGAAGGACAACGAGCTGTTCTGGTCGTTCTTGGCGGCCCAGTCGCGGAAGTAGCCGCCCTTGCCGTTGTCGGGGGAGAGGATCCAGCCGAGCCACGAGGCCGCGTAGACGGAGATCGCCACGGGGACGAGGGCGAGGAAGCCGGTCCAGCTGTCGCGGCGCAGCATTGCCGCGTACGGGGTGCCCGCGCCCGCCGTGCGGCGCGCGGCCGCGTCCCACAGGACCATCAGCACGCCGAAGAAGGCCAGCACGATCAGGCCGTTCCACTTCGTGCCGAAGGCCAGGCCCAGGCAGACGCCGGCCAGCAGCCGGTACGGGCGCCAGCCCAGCTTCAGCGTCTCCGCGATCCGCGCGTCCGGGCGGGTCCGCCCCTCCTCGTCCACCGGGAGCGCCGCCGCGAGCCGGGCCCGCACCTTGTCCCGGTCGATCACCAGCGATCCGAAGGCGGCCAGTACGAAGAACATCAGCACGAGGTCGAGCAGGGCGGTCCGGCTCATCACCAGGTGCAGGCCGTCCACCGCCAGCAGGAGGCCGGCCAGGCAGCCCAGGAAGGTGGAGCGGAACAGCCGCCGGCCGATCCGGCACAGCATCAGCACGGACAGGGTGCCGAGGACCGCGGTCATGAACCGCCAGCCGAACGGGTCGAAGCCGAACATCAGCTCGCCCAGGCCGATCACCCATTTGCCTACCGGCGGGTGCACCACGTAGCCCGGGTCCAGCGGGAGGGGGACCCCGTCGGGGTTGGCGAGGATCGACTTGTCGATGTCCTTGGGCCAGCTCGCCTCGTAGCCCTGCTTGATCGTGGCCCAGGCGTCCTTGGCGTAGTACGTCTCGTCGAATATCACCGCCTTCGGGCTGCCCAGATGGGCGAACCGCAGCACCCCGGCGACCAGCGCCACCAGCAGCGGCCCGGCCCACGCCAGGACCCGCTCCCAGCGCTCCGCCGCGGCCGGCCCGATCCCGAGCTGCGCCCACAGCTGCGCGGACGGCCGCGCGTACGGGGGCACCAGGCGGGTGTGGACGTCCGACTGCCGCTTGGTCCCGGCGGGCGGTGCGTAGCCGAAGCCGCGCAGACGGCGCAGCCAGGCGGACGGCTGGTCGGCTGGGTCCGGGCCGGGCCCGGCCTCGGTGGCGGGCGGAGCCCCCGCGGGGCTGGGCGGCGGCGTCGCGGTACTGGTCACCGGCACATCGTAGGGAACGACCCTGTGCCGGACCCAGGGGGACGGGAGTGTGGGGCGCGGCGGTTGGGGCGGCTGAGAGGATGGGGTGGTGACCACTGACCAGCCCCGCTCCGCCGAAGCCCCCTCCCCGGCCTCCTCCGCGGCCCCCTCCCCGGCCTCCTCCGCGGCCCCCTCTCCGGCCTCCTCCGACGGGCACGGGGCGGGCGTCCTCGTCCTCGCCGGGACCCCCATCGGGGACCTCGCCGACGCCCCGCCGCGGCTCGCCTCCGAGCTGGAGCGGGCCGACGTGATCGCCGCTGAGGACACCCGGCGGCTGCGCAGGCTGACCCAGGGGCTCGGTGTGTACACCACAGGGCGCGTCCTGTCGTACTTCGAGGGCAACGAGTCCGCGCGCACCCCCGAGCTGGTCGAGGCGCTGGAGGCCGGCAAGCGCGTCCTGCTGGTGACGGACGCCGGCATGCCCTCCGTCTCCGACCCCGGCTACCGGCTCGTCGCCGCCGCCGTGGAGAAGGACATCAAGGTCACGGCCGTACCCGGGCCCTCCGCCGTCCTCACCGCGCTCGCCCTCTCCGGGCTGCCGGTCGACCGCTTCTGCTTCGAGGGCTTCCTGCCGCGCAAGGCCGGCGAGCGCCTCGGCAAGCTCCGCGAGCTCGCCGCCGAACGCCGCACCCTCGTCTACTTCGAGGCCCCGCACCGGCTCGACGACACCCTGGCCGCCATGGCCGAGGTCTTCGGCGCCGACCGGCGCGCCGCCGTCTGCCGCGAGCTGACCAAGACCTACGAGGAGGTCAAGCGCGGCGGGCTCGGCGAGCTGGCCGCCTGGGCCGCCGAAGGCGTGCGCGGAGAGATCACGGTCGTCGTCGAGGGCGCCCCGGCCGCGGCCCCCGGAGATGTGGACGCCGAGGAACTGGTGAACCGGGTCCGGGTGCGCGAGGAGGCGGGCGAGCGGCGCAAGGAGGCCATCGCGGCGGTCGCGGCCGAGGCCGGGGTACCCAAGCGCGAGGTGTTCGACGCCGTCGTCGCGGCAAAGAACGCGGCACAAAAGTCGCCGTGAGACGGTAAAGGGCTAACCTGAAAAGCAAAGCTCAGACCGCGCACCGGGCGCTTTGGGCATGACTCGCCCAAGGACCGTTCAACACTGGACAGGGCCTGATGCGCTCCCGCCCGAAGAGGCGTCCACTGGCCATGGCAGCAGTGGAACAAGAGGAGCTGGCATGAGTGAGATCGCCGAACCCCGACCCCCGTCCGCCGGACCCGTCACTTCAACGGTCGCCGCACCCGCCGTGCCGGCGGCGGACCCCCTTCCCGCGGCCGTGCCGACCGTGCACGAGGCGTACTCCTTCGCGTGCATGAAGTGCGGATACGGCTGGGAGCAGGGATACGAGATCGAGCACCACACCGACGGCCGGGGGCTGCCGTTCATCGTCTACACGGCGGACGGCGAGCGGGTCCCCTCCCCCCTGTCCAACCCGACCTGCATGAACTGCGGCGGCCACGTGGTGCGGATCATGCGGGAGGGGCAGGTCGAGTCGGTCATCGGCATGCTCGACCAGCTCTACCACCACCGCGCCGCCCCGGGGATCGCCGGCCCGGTCCCCGCCGGGTACACCGAGAGGACTCCGAAGCCCCGCAAGGCCGACGTGCACGACGCCCCCGGGCCGGTCCATGTGGAACGGCCCGGGCCGATCGCCCGGCTGCTGGGGTTCTTCCGCCGGTCATAAGATCGGCCGTATGAGCCGTAGTACGTCGAACGACGCGCCGCCCCCGCTGCCCGAACCGCTCCGGGTGGCGGTCGCGGATTCCCACACCCACCTGGACATGCAGTCCGGCACCGTGGAGGAGGGCCTGGCCAAGGCGGCCTCCGTCGGGGTGACCACCGTCGTCCAGGTGGGCTGCGACGTGAAGGGCTCCCGCTGGGCCGCCGAGACCGCCGCCGCGTACGAGAACGTCCACGCGGCCGTGGCCCTGCACCCCAACGAAGCCCCCCGGATCGTGCACGGCGACCCCGACGGCTGGTCGCGGCAGGGCGCCCGCACGGGCGGCGGCGAGGCCGCGCTCGACGACGCGCTCGCCGAGATCGAGGCCCTGGCCGCCCTCGCGCACGTGAAGGCGGTCGGCGAGACCGGACTCGACTACTTCCGCACCGGCCCGGAGGGCATGGCCGCGCAGGAGCGTTCCTTCCGCGCGCACATCGAGATCGCCAAGCGGCAGGGCAAGGCCCTGGTCATCCACGACCGCGAGGCGCACGCGGACGTACTGCGCGTCCTGCGCGAGGAGGGCGCCCCCGAGCGGACCGTCTTACACTGCTACTCCGGCGACGCGGAGATGGCCCGGGAGTGCGCCGCCGCCGGCTACTACATGTCCTTCGCCGGGACCGTCACCTTCAAGAACGCGGCGCCGCTGCGCGAAGCCCTCGCGGTGGCTCCGCTGGAGCTGGTCCTCGTGGAGACGGACGCCCCGTACCTGACCCCGGCCCCGTACCGCGGACGGCCCAACGCCCCGTACCTCATTCCGCTGACCGTACGGGCCATGGCCGCGGTCCGCGGCATCGACGAGGACGCCATGGCGACGGCCCTGGCGGCCAACACGGCTCGCGCCTTCGCCTACTGAGGGTGGAGCGGGCCCCCGGGCCCGCCGGGACCGCGCTCACCCGTTCGCCACGTTCCGTAGTCGTCCCGCTTTGTAGCGTGACGGCCGCTCCGCTAGGGTGCCGTGCCCGAAGCAGCCGGACGGACCAGTGGAGCGAGCGCGATGAGCGATGTGGCCTGGCCGGCCGGTGGCCGCGACCCCTGGGCCGCGGCCCCGGACCCGACCGCGGAACCGGCGCCCCACCCGGACCCGGAGCCGTTCCCGGCCCGGGGCGCGGACCGCGATCCGGCGCCGTACGCGGGCTCGGACCCCGGGTCGGACGCGGGCTCGGACCCCGGGTCGGACGCGGGCTCGGACCCCGGGTCGGACGCGGGCTCGGACCCCGGGTCGGACGCGGGCTCGGACCCCGGGTCGGACGCGTACCCGGCTCCGAGGGCGGCGGACCGGGACCCGGTCACCGAACCGAGGCCCTACCGGGGCCCGGACCGGGACCCGTACTCGGACCCGGGCGCGGACCCTGACCCGTACCGGGGCTCGGCATCGGAGCAAGACCCCTACCGGGGGTCGGGGGCGGAACAAGGCCCGTACCGAGGGTCGGGGTCAGACCCAGATCCGTACCGGGGCTCGGGGCCGGGCCCGTACCCGGGCTCGGGGGCGACCCCCGATCTGTTCCCGGGCCAGGTGGTGGACCCGTCCTCCCCGAGCCCGCACCCGGAGCCCGGGGTGCCCGCGCCGCGGGGCGGCGGGCGCCGGCGGTCGGCCGCCGAGCCCGGAGCGGGCCGCCGGGCACGCGGCCGGACGCCCGCCCCGGCAGCGGTCCCGGCAGCGGTCCCGGCCGGCCCCGCCGCGGCCCTCGCTCCGGACCTCGCCCCCGAGCCGGAAGCCCCGGCCACCGGCCGTCGTCGTCGCAGCGGGCCGGTGGCGCTCCCGGACACCGGCCCAGCCAAGGGCGGACCGGCCCCCGCGGGGACCGGGCGGCGCAGGGGCGGACTCGGCACGGTGCCCGCACCGGCCGGACCGGGCACCGGCATCGGATCCGGCCCGGGCACCGGCCCCGGCACCGGCCTCGCCCCCGGTCCCCGGCGGCGCCGGAGCGCCGCCCCCGCGCCCCGGGACACCTGGCGGCGCATCGTGCCGCAGGCCCTGGTCGTCGCGTTCCTGGCGGGCGGCACCACGGCCTTCGTCGCCGCCGACAAGGCCGTACGCCTCACCGTCGACGGGGTCCCGCGGACCCTGCACACCTTCGCCGACGACGTGGACGAGCTGCTCGCCGCAGAAGGACTCGGCATCGGCCCCCACGACATGGTCGCCCCGGCCGGGGCGGAGGCCCTCGACGACGGGGACGAGATCGTCCTGCGCTACGGCCGCCCGCTGAGCCTGACCCTCGACGGACAGCGGCGCGAGGTGTGGACCACGGCCCGCACCGTGGATGGCGCGCTGCGCCAGTTCGGCATCCGCGCCGAGGGCGCCTACCTCTCCGCACCCCGCACCGCCCCCGTCCCCCGGACCGGCCTTGCCCTCGCCGTCCGCACCGAACGCAGCATCACCTTCATGGCCGACGGCCGCGAGCGGGCGATCCGCACGAACGCGGCCACCGTCCGGGAGGCCCTCGACGAAGCCGGCATCACCCTCCACGGACAGGACACCACCTCAGTACCCGTCGGCTCCTTCCCGCGCGACGGCCAGACCGTCACCGTGCTCCGCATCACCGGCACCCGGGAGATCCGCGAGGAACGCATCCCGTACGCGACCGAGAGGGTCAGGGACTCCACCCTCTTCGCCGGCACCGAAGTCGTCGAGCGCTCGGGCCGACCCGGAGCGCGCAGGGTCACGTACAGCCTGCGCACCGTCAACGGCGTCCGTCAGAAGCCCCGCCGGGTCGCCGATGAGATCGTCCGCGAGCCGGTCAGCCAGCTCGTCAAGGTCGGCACCAGGCCGCTGCCGACCTCCGTGCAGGGTGCGGACGGCCTGGACTGGGGCGCGCTGGCCCGCTGCGAGTCGGGCGGCCGGCCCGGCGCCACGGACCCCTCGGGGACGTACGGGGGGCTCTACCAGTTCGACGTGCAGACCTGGCAGGCCCTCGGCGGCAGCGGCCGTCCGCAGGACGCTCCGGCCCCGGAACAGACGTACCGCGCCAAGAAGCTCTACGTACAGCGGGGGGCGAGTCCCTGGCCACACTGCGGCCGTACCCTTTATCGGTGAGCACCGCAGAGCAGCAGCCCGAAACCTCCGCGTCGGAGACTTCCCCGTCCGAGACCTCCCCGCCCGAGATGTCGGCCCTCCTCGGGGCGGCCGACATCAGGGAGCTGGCCGCCGTACTCGGCGTACGGCCGACGAAGCAGAAGGGCCAGAACTTCGTCATCGACGCCAACACGGTGCGCCGCATCGTGCGCACCGCCGGGGTCCGGCCGGACGACGTGGTCGTCGAGGTCGGGCCCGGGCTGGGCTCGCTGACGCTGGCACTGCTGGAGGCCGCCGACCGGGTCGTCGCCGTCGAGATCGACGACATCCTGGCCGCCGCGCTGCCCGCCACCATCGAGGCGCGGATGCCGGAGCGCAAGGACCGCTTCGCGCTGGTCCACTCCGACGCGATGCTGGTCAAGGAGCTGCCCGGGCCGCCGCCCACCGCGCTCGTCGCGAACCTTCCCTACAACGTGGCCGTGCCGGTCCTGCTCACCATGCTCAGCCGCTTCCCGAGCATCGAGCGCACGCTGGTCATGGTGCAGGCCGAGGTCGCCGACCGGCTCGCCGCCAAGCCCGGGAACAAGGTCTACGGAGTCCCCTCCGTCAAGGCCAACTGGTACGCGGACGTCAAGCGGGCCGGCTCCATCGGCCGCAACGTGTTCTGGCCCGCGCCGAACGTGGACTCCGGGCTGGTCTCCCTGGTGCGCCGGGCCGAGCCGGTGAAGACCACCGCCACCCAGGCCGAGGTCTTCGCGGTCGTCGACGCGGCCTTCGCGCAGCGCCGCAAGACGCTGCGCGCGGCGCTGTCCGGCTGGGCCGGGTCGGCGCCGGGCGCCGAGGCGGCGCTGGTGGCCGCCGGCGTCTCCCCGCAGGCCCGCGGAGAATCCCTCACCGTCGAGGAGTTCGCGGCGATCGCCGAACACAAGCCCGCAGCGGAGAGGCCCGCGCTGTGACCGGGAAGATCACCGTCCGGGTCCCCGCGAAGGTCAACGTCCAGCTGGCGGTGGGGGCGGCCCGGCCGGACGGCTTCCACGACCTGGCGAACGTCTTCCTGGCGGTCTCCCTCTACGACGAGGTCACCGCGACCGCCGCCGACACGCTGACCGTCACGTGCGCCGGCCCGGACGCCGACAAGGTGCCGCTCGACCGCACCAACCTCGTGGCCCGGGCGGCGGAGATCCTGGCCGAGCGGGCCGGGCTGAGCCCCGACGTCCACCTGCACATCGACAAGCGGATCCCGGTGGCGGGCGGCATGGCGGGCGGCAGCGCCGACGGGGCGGCTGCCCTGGTCGCCTGCGACGCCCTGTGGGGTCTGAAGACCCCGGCCCGGGAACTCCTGGCCATCTGCGCCGAGCTGGGCAGCGACGTGCCGTTCAGCCTGGTCGGCGGGGCGGCGCTGGGCACCGGGCGCGGGGAGATCCTGACCCCGGTGCCGGCCGGCACCTTCCACTGGGTGTTCGCGGTGGCCGACGGAGGCCTCTCGACCCCGGCTGTGTTCCGCGAGTTCGACCGGCTCACCGCCGGCACGGAGGTTCCCGCTCCGCAGGCCTCCCCGACCCTCCTCGCGGCCCTGTCCTCCGGAGACCCGGACGAGCTGGCCGCCACCGTGGCCAACGAACTCCAGCCCGCGGCCCTTTCGCTGCGGCCGTCGCTCGCCGACACCCTCGCGGCGGGTACCGGCGCCGGAGCCCTGGCGGCGCTGGTCTCCGGCTCCGGCCCCACGACGGCCTTCCTGGTCCGCGACGCGGAGTCCGCGACGAAGGTGGCGGCCGCCCTGGCCGCCTCCGGCACATGCCGCAGCACCCACGTGGCCACGAGCCCGGCCCCGGGCGCGACCCTGCTCTGACGGCCCGGGCCGGTCCGGGCAGCGCCCGGGGAACGGGCGAAGGGCGGGTCGGGGACTTCGCCGCCGCGCGGCGGGATCCGGCGCGGGGCACCGGCCCCCACGGGTACCTAGGGCGGACTGAGTATCCGCGCCCTGTCGCCGCGCGGGCCCGCGCGGGAGCGTAGGCCCCATGGGAGCCAGCGCACGCGACATCGCCGCCGCCACCCCCGCCACGCGGGACCGCTACGTCGACCTGCTCCGGGTCGCCTCGCTCGGGACCGTCATCGCGGGGCACTGGCTGATGGCCGCCGTCAGCACCGACGGCATAGGGAACCTGCTCGCCGTCGTGCCGCCGCTCCAGGTGCTCACCTGGGCCCTGCAGGTCATGCCGGTGTTCTTCTTCGTCGGAGGGTTCTCGCACGCCCTCTCCTACCGGTCCCTCGCGCGCCGTACCGACGGCCCGGTGTACGCCGATTTCCTGCGCGCCCGCCTGCGGCGGCTGCTGCGGCCCACCCTCGTGTTCGTCGCCGTCTGGACCGCCGCCGCCCTCACCGCGCAGCTCCTCGGCGCCGGCGGGGGCCGCCTGTCCGGGGCGGCGTTCCGGCTGGTCACGCAGCCGCTGTGGTTCATCGGGATCTACCTCGCGATGGTGGCCCTCACCCCGCCCCTGCTGAGACTGCACGAGCGCTACGGCTGGGCCGCCTTCGGGGCCCTGGCCGCGGCGGCCGCCGCCGTCGACCTGCTGCGCTTCGCGGGCGGGGTCCCGTACGCCGAGTTCCTGAACTTCGCCTTCGTCTGGCTCGCCGTCCACCAGCTGGGCTTCCTGCGCGCAGACGCCCGGATCCGACGACCCGGCGCCCTCGCCGCCGCCGGGCTCGCCGGGGCCGTCCTGCTGGTGGCGTACGGGCCGTACCCGCTGTCCATGGTCGGGATGCCCGGCGAGAAGGTCTCCAACATGGCCCCGCCCACCCTCGCCCTGCTCGCGCACGGGATCTGGCTCGTCGGCGCCGTGGAACTGCTCAGGGCCCCGGCCGGCGCGTGGCTGGCCCGGCCCCGGGTCTGGCGCGGCGTGGTCGCCGCCAACGGGGTCGCCATGACGGCCTTCCTCTGGCACCTCACCGCGATGCTGGCCGTCTACGCCGCCCAGCTCGGCCTCGGCATCACCCTGCCCGAGCCCGCCGGGGCGGCCTGGTGGGCCCAGGTCCCGGTGCGGTTCCTCGCCGCCGCCGCGCTGACCTGCGTACTCGTCGCCGTCTTCCGGCGCTTCGAGGCGCCCGTCGCGAGCGACAGAGGCCCCGACTCCGGGCCGGGCTCCGGCTCCGGCCCCCGCGCCGCCCTCGGCACCGCGCTCTGCCTCCTCGGCGTCCTGGGGCTCTCCACGACCGGCCTCGGCGGGCTCCTGGAAGGCCACAGCGCCACCCTGATCGCGCTCCCGGTGACCGCGCCCGCCGCGATCGCCATGGCGCTGGGCGGCTGGCTGCTGGTGGAACGGTCCGGCACTTCGCGGAGGGTTAGGCTGAGGGGCTGATCCACACCCCTTCCCTGGAGCGCTCCTGATGGCCGTCAACCTGGTCAATGTCGAGGCAGTCAGCAAGGTGTACGGCACCCGTACCCTGCTCGACGGCATCTCCCTCGGCGTATCCGAGGGGGACCGGATCGGTGTCGTAGGCCGCAACGGCGACGGCAAGACCACCCTCATCCGCATGCTCGCCAAGCTGGAGGAACCCGACACCGGCCGGGTCACCCAGAACAGCGGCCTGCAGATGGGCGTGCTCACCCAGCACGACTCGCTCGACCCCGAGGCCACCGTCCGGCACGAGATCATCCGGGACATGGCCGACCACGAGTGGGCCGGCAACTCCAAGATCCGCGACGTGCTGACCGGCCTCTTCGGCGGCCTCGACCTGCCCGGCTTCGGGCAGGGCCTCGACACGGTCATCGGCCCGCTCTCCGGTGGCGAGCGGCGCCGCATCGCGCTCGCCAAGCTGCTCATCGCCGACCAGGACCTCCTCGTACTCGACGAGCCCACCAACCACCTCGACGTCGAGGGCATCTCCTGGCTGGCCAAGCACCTCCAGGAACGCCGCTCCGCACTCGTCTGCGTCACCCACGACCGGTGGTTCCTCGACCAGGTCTGCACCCGCATGTGGGACGTGCAGCGCGGTGACGTCCACGAGTACGAGGGCGGCTACAGCGACTACGTCTTCGCCCGCGCCGAGCGCGACCGCATCGCCGCGACCGAGGAGTCCAAGCGGCAGAACCTGATGCGCAAGGAGCTCGCCTGGCTGCGCCGCGGCGCCCCCGCCCGGACCTCCAAGCCGCGCTACCGCATCGAGGCCGCCAACGAGCTGATCGCCGACGTGCCGCCGCCGCGCGACAAGTCCGAGCTGATGAAGTTCGCCAACGCCCGCCTCGGCAAGACGGTCTTCGACCTGGAGAACGTCACCGTCCAGGCCGGCCCCAAGACCCTCCTCAAGCACCTCACCTGGCACCTGGGCCCCGGTGACCGCGTCGGTCTCGTCGGCGTCAACGGCGCCGGCAAGACCTCCTTGCTGCGCGCCCTCGCCGAGGCCGCCCGCACCCAGGGCGAGGTCCAGCCGGCCGCCGGGTCCGTGTCCGTCGGCAAGACCGTCAAGCTGGCCTACCTCTCCCAGGAGGTCGGCGAACTCGACCCGTCCCTGCGGGTCCTGGAGGCGGTGCAGCGCGTCCGCGACCGGGTCGACCTCGGTCAGGGCCGCGAGATGACGGCGGGCCAGCTGTGCGAGCAGTTCGGCTTCACCAAGGAGAAGCAGTGGACGCCCGTGGGCGACCTCTCGGGTGGTGAGCGGCGCCGCCTGCAGATCCTGCGCCTGCTGATGGACGAGCCCAACGTCCTCTTCCTCGACGAGCCCACCAACGACCTCGACATCGAGACCCTGACCCAGCTGGAGGACCTCCTCGACGGCTGGCCCGGGTCGATGATCGTGATCTCGCACGACCGGTTCTTCATCGAGCGCACCACCGACACGGTCATGGCCCTGCTGGGCGACGCGAGCCTGCGGATGCTGCCGCGCGGCCTCGACGAGTACCTGGAGCGCCGCCAGAAGATGGTCGAAGCGGCCGCTCCGGCGCCCGCCCCGGCCTCCGCCGGAAAGTCCTCGGCCTCCGGGGACGCGCGCGCCGCGAAGAAGGAGCTGCAGAAGATCGAGCGGCAGCTCAACAAGATGACGGACCGCGAGAGCAGCCTGCACGCCCAGATCGCCGAGAACTCCACCGACTTCGACAAGGTCGCCAAGCTCGACGCCGAGCTGCGGGAACTCATCTCGGGCCGGGACGAGTTGGAGATGCGCTGGCTGGAGCTCGCCGAGGACGCGTAGCCTCCGGGGCCCGAGGGCCCCAACTGGCCGATAACGGCGGCATCACGGGCCGGTCCTCCCTTGGGAACAGGGGGCGGACCGGCCCGGCGCGGTTCGCGCCGTCAGTGATAGAAAGGGCTTCCTCCCACACCCGAAGCCGAAGGTATGCGCTGATGACCGAGCCGCCCCAGCCGCCGAACCAGCCGCCGAACCCTTCCGGTTACGGGCACCTCCCCGGGCCCCCGCAGCCCGGTTACGGGTTCCCGCCGCAGGGCGAGAACCCGTACGCGCAGCAGCCCCAGCCGCAGGGCCCGTACGGCCAGCAGCCGCCCGGCGGCTACGGCTTCCCGCCGCCGCCCCCGAACACGCCCCCCGGCGCACCCGGCATGCCGCCCGTGCCGCCCACCGGGCCGAAGAGCAAGGCGGCCGTGCTGATCGCGGCCGCCGTCGCCGGCGTGCTCGTCCTGGGCGCAGGCGGCTACTTCCTGCTCTCCGACGGCAAGGACAAGGACACCGGCGAGGTCGTCGGGCAGGACACCACGCCGCCCGCCGACGACAAGGCCTCGCCCTCTCCCTCCGTGGACAAGGGCGACGGCAGCGGCAACGGCGGTGAGGAGCAGCAGGACCTCAACGCCGGCCGCAAGCAGGGCGAGGACAAGGTCCTCTGGTTCAAGACCAGCAAGATCGACGGCCCCGGTTCGGGCGTCGACTCCAAGGGGCAGTGGATCGTCGGCGACACCGTCGTCAAGACCCTGTGGAAGTCGGTCACCGGCTACGGGGTCAAGGACGGCAAGGAGAAGTGGACCCTCACGCTCCCCGCCGTGATCTGCGGCGTCACCGACATGACCGCGGACGGCAAGACCGTCGTCATGTTCAAGAACGGCGAGTCCGACGGCGCCAAAGACTGCAACCAGATGCGGATGATCGACCTCAAGGCCGGCAAGGAGGGATGGACGAAGGAGGTCCCGAAGGAAGGGCTCTTCGACATCTTCACCAGCCCGGACCTGGCCCTCACCGGCGACGCCCTCGTCGTCAACCGGATGGGCACGAGCAGCGCGTTCAAGGTCAGCACCGGGGACAAGCTCTTCGACAACAAGCGGGAAGAGGGCTGCCAGCCCACCGACTTCGTCGCCATGAACGGCAAGATGATCTCGGTCGGGAGCTGCCAGGACGCCGACAAGACCGTCCAGGTCACGGACGCCGACCCGGCCACCGGCAAGAGCACCTGGATCTACAAGCTCCCCAAGGGTTTCGAGGTCAAGAACGTCTACTCGCTGGACCCGATCGTCCTCGACCTCGGCAAGAGCGCGGGCAAGGAGCGCTCCATCGTGGTCCTCGGACCCGACGGCAAGCAGCGCACCACGGTCTCCGGCGAAGGAAGCTTCCCGGTCGGCTGCGGCGGCCTGTTCAACCGCTCGCTCCAGAGCTGCGGTTCCTCCTACGTGGACGCGAACACGCTCTACCTGCCCACCAAGGCCGACATCGGCAAGCCGAACGAGATCGTCGCCTTCGACCTCGCCACCGGCAAGGTGAAGTGGCGCACCCCGGCCGGCGAGGGCCGCACCCTCACCCCGCTGAAGGCGGCGGGCGGCCAGGTCGTCGTCTACCGCGAGGCGGAGAGCGAGAAGGGCGGCGAGGTCCTCACGATCCCGGCCGGCGGCGGCACGCCCACCGCGGTCCTGCGCAACCCGTCCGGCGCCGCCGCCCCGGTGGAGAGCTCCTTCGTCGCCCCGAAGATGGACTACGTGGACGGCCGGCTCTTCGTCTCCGCCTCCCACCTGCAGGCCAAGAACCAGAGCGAGAAGTTCCTGATGGTCTTCGGCAAGTGAGCGACCGAACCGAGAACGAGCAGTCCGCCGAGCCGCCCACCGAGAGGCAGTAGCACCGATGAGTACCCCGCCGCCCCCCAGCCAGCCGCCCTCCGGCGGTTTCGGCGCGCCGCAGGACCCGCCGCCGGGCGGCTACGGCACGCCCCCGCCCGCCGCCCCGCCCGCACCCATGGCCAAGCCCCCGGCCGTGCCGGCCGGCCCCCCGCAGCCGCCGGCCCAGCCGCCGACGGTTCCGGCCGGGCAGCCCGCGTACGGCTACCCGCAGGAGCAGCCCTACGGCTACCCGCAGCAGCCGCAGCCCGTCACCGCGCCGATGTACGCGGCCCAGAGCCCGGCGGTCCCCGCCGGCGGCGGCAACGAGGTGCGCACCCAGCTGATGATCGTCGGCGCGGCCCTCCTGGCCATCGTCCTCATCGTCGGCGGCGGCTTCTGGTACGTCTCCGGCGAGGACGAGGGCCCGAGCAACCAGCCCGTGGCCGGCGGCAGCACGAGCCCCGGCGGCGACAAGGCCCCGGGCGGCGGCGGCACCGAGAAGGTCCCGGCCAAGACCAAGTCGAAGACGCTGGTCAACGTCCCGATGCCGGAGTCGGCCGAGATCGTCCAGATCCCGGGCTCCTGGCTCACCGACACCACCTACGCCAAGTCCGACATGGGCAAGGTCGTCGGCTACAACCTGACCGACGGCGCCAAGAAGTGGGAAGTCCCGCTCGGCGCCAACATCTGCGGCGCCAGCCGCTGGGTCTCCGACAACAAGACCGCGATCCTCTTCGACGAGGCCATGCCGACGGCCGAGAAGAAGTACCAGCCGTGCAACCAGGTCGGCGTCATCGACCTGAACACCGGCAAGCTCCTGTGGAAGGCCAACGCCAAGTCCCAGACCGGCGGGGACAAGCCGGTCACCTTCGGCGAGGTCACCGTCAGCGGCCAGACCGTCGCCGCGGGCGGCCTGAGCGGCGGCGGTGCCTGGAACCTCGCCGACGGCAAGCCCCTGTGGGCGCCCAAGACCGACGCGGACCGCTGTGCGGACCTCGGCTACGCGGGCGGTCCGGCCCTCGCCGTGATCCGCCGGTGCGGCCAGCACCCGAACTACGTGCTGTCCGCCCAGAGCCTCGACCCGGCCACCGGCGCGCCGAAGTCCTCGTACAAGCTCCCCCCGGGCCTCGACTTCGCCCAGATCGTCTCCACCAAGCCGCTGATCGTCGCGGCGGACGTCAACGACACCTCCAAGAACGCCTCGGGCGTCAGCGACCTCTTCGTCCTCGACGACGGGGGCCAGCTCAAGGCGCGCATCCCGCTCACCTCGGGCAACTACGACCCCGAGTGCGGGGCCACCGAGGTCGAGGACTGCACGCACATGGTCGTCGGCAACGGCAAGGTCTACATGCCGACCGAGGAGCACAAGGGCACGTCCGACTCCGGCCGCACCAACGAGATCGTCTCCTTCGACCTGGAGACCGGCAAGCTGACCACCGACCGCGCCGACGCCGGCGAGCGCCACACCGTGTTCCCGCTGCGCATGGACGGTTCCAACCTCATCGCCTACAAGGTCCCGCCCTACGACGGCGGCGGCCAGGTCGTCTCCATCGACGGCAAGACGATGAAGCAGACCGTCCTCATGCAGAACCCGGCGACCAAGGAATCCCAGCGCGCCGAGACCCAGTACGTGCCGGACGCCCACGAGTACCGCTACGGCAACGGGAAGCTCTTCATCGCCCGTGACGCCGTGAGCAGCAGGTCCTCCGCGTCCACCGACCCGTACTACACCTTCGTCTCCTTCACGACGGGCTGACCCGGCAGCGGCAGCCGCGCAGAACACCCGGAAAGCCCCGAAGCCCCCGGAAGGTCCGTCCTTCCGGGGGCTTCTGCGCGGTAACCGCACCGCGCCGTCGAACAAGCGTGTAGCTTGCCGGGGCAGAAGGGCGGGGGTGGGTGCCTCAATGGGCGTACGGGTCATGGTGGTCGACGAGCACCGGCTGCTGGCCGAGGCGCTCGCCTCGGCCCTGAAACTGCGCGGCCACCGGGTGCTGGCGGCCGCGGCCCCGGCCGCGGGCGCCGCCGAACTGGTCATCAGCCGCGCCCCGGAGGTCTGCCTGCTGGGCACCGCCACGCCCGCGGAGCCCGGGGTCTTCGAGCCGATCGTCCGGATCAAGCGGGAGCGTCCGCAGATCGCCGTGGTCGTGCTGGGCCCGGTGCCGAGCCCGCGCGGGATCGCCGCGGCCTTCGCGGCCGGCGCCTCGGGGTACGTGCGCCACGACGAGCGCATCGAGGGCGTGGAGCGGGCCCTGGCGAAGGCCCGGGCGGGGGAAGTCGCCATCGCGCCGCAGCTGTTGCAGGGAGCCTTCGCGGAGCTGCTCAACCCCGCCGCCCAGCCCGACGACGAGGGCAGCCGGCTGCTGCGACTGCTCACCCCGCGCGAGGTGGAGGTGCTGGTCCGGGTCGCCGAGGGCGAGGACACCCGGCTGATCGCGGCCGGCATGGCCATCGCGCCGAGCACCGCGCGCACGCACGTCCAGCGGGTGCTGATGAAGCTGGGCGTGGGCTCGCGGCTGGAGGCGGCCGCGCTGGCCGCCCGTACCGGGCTGCTGGACCGGGCCGGAGCGCCGTCGTCCGGGGTCGCCCGGCTCTGATCGGGGCCGCGGATTTCCCTGGTGGGCCGGATTGGGGTAAGCCGGTGCCCAGCACGTGGATTGCGCGTGCGTTCCCACGCGAGAGGCAGCAGGCACGTGAGCGAGACGGCGTCTTTCAAATACCTGGTCACCGGTGGAGCCGGATACGTGGGCGGGGTGGTCGCCGCGCACCTCCTGGAGGCGGGTCACGAGGTCACCGTCCTCGACGACCTCTCCACCGGCTTCCGTTCCGCAGTGCCCGCCGGCGCCGCGTTCATCGAGGGCCGCATCCAGGACGCCGCCGAGTACCTGGACCCCTCCTACGACGGCGTCCTGCACTTCGCGGCCTCCTCGCAGGTCGGCGAATCCGTGGTGAACCCCGGCAAGTACTGGGAGAACAACGTCGGCGGCACCATGGCCCTGCTGGCCGCGATGCGCGGGGCGGGCGTGCGCAGGCTGGTGTTCTCCTCCACCGCGGCCACCTACGGGGAGCCCGGCGACGGGCCGTTGACCGAGTCCTCGGTGACCGCCCCCACCAACCCCTACGGGGCCTCGAAGCTGGCCGTCGACCACATGATCGCGGGGGAGTGCGCGGCCCACGGCCTCGCGGCGGCCTCGCTGCGCTACTTCAACGTGGCCGGGGCGTACGGACAGTTCGGCGAGCTGCACGACCCCGAGACCCACCTGATCCCGCTGGTGCTGCAAGTGGCGCTCGGCGAGCGGGAGTCGATCTCCGTGTTCGGCGAGGACTACCCGACTCCGGACGGCACCTGCGTACGGGACTACATCCACGTCGCCGACCTGGCCGAGGCCCACCTGGCCGCGCTGCGGGTCGCGGTCGCAGGGGAGCACCTGGTGTGCAACCTCGGCAACGGCAACGGGTTTTCGGTCCGCGAGGTCATCGAGACGGTCCGCAAGGTCACCGGGAAGGAGATTCCCGAGGTGGTGGCTCCCCGCCGGGCCGGCGACCCGTCCTTCCTCGTCGCCTCCGCCCGCAGGGCCCACGAGCGCCTCGGCTGGACCCCGACCCGCTCGGACCTCACGGGCATCGTGACGGACGCCTGGAACTTCACCCGCGCCCGGCGCGGCTGATCCCCTCCGGCACCCCCGCCCGACCACGCCCCACCTCTGCTCTCACCGCGCCCCCGCCCCGACCAGGGCGGGGGCGCACGTGCGTTCCGGGCGCGCCCTCGCCGGGCGCTGCGCGCGGGCGCCCGGCGTGCGCACGCCGAGTGAAATACCCTCCGTGCAACTGCCCATGGCACACGACCGGCCGGAACGGGGCCTCCCCTCGGGCGAAGCAGGCGATTTCAAGCCACCCCGGGGCCCCCTCCGCAAGCGCCTCGCCGGAAAATCGCTCGGAAAACTTCTGCAATTCGGCCAACCACGAGCCGACCCCGGCCCTACGCTGATGCGTGACACCGGTGGGGGCCGGTGTTGATTCAGGGGTCGAGACAAGTCGGGTACGACGTCCGGTCCGGGGTAGTGCAGAGATGTCACGGCGGCGGCCGCGACGCCTGCGGATCACCCGGTCCGGGCGTCGTACCCGCAGCCGTCCGTTCCCCGACCCTTGGGGGTTTTGTGGTCCGTATCCGGGTACTCGTCGTCGACGATCACCGCATCTTCGCCGAATCTCTCGCCGCCGCGCTCGCGGCCGAACCGGACGTGGACGTCTCCGCGGCCGGCAGCGGCCCCGCAGCGCTGCGCTGCCTCGAACGCGCGGTGGCCGAGGGCCGCCGCTTCGACGTCATGCTGGTCGACTCCGACCTGGCCGCCGTCTCCGCCGGCGTCCCCGCGCAACGGGAGTCCGGCTCCGCCCCGCCCGCCGACGGGATCGCGCTGGTGGCAGGTGTTCGGGTCTCCCATCCCGGGGTCCGTACGGTCGTGCTCGCCGAGCGCGACGACGCCCGCCGGGCCGCCCTCGCGCTCCAGGCGGGGGCCTCGGGCTGGGTGGCCAAGGACTGCTCGCTCTCGCGGCTCCTGGCCGTCGTCCGGGGAGTGCTGCGCGAGGAGACGCACCTTCCGCCCGCGCTGCTCACCGGAGTGCTCCGCGAACTGACCGCGGCGCGCAAGCACCGTACCGACAGCGAACGGCTGGTGGAGTCCCTCACGCCCAGGGAACACGAGGTGCTGCGCTGCATGGTGGCGGGGCTGGGCCGCAAGGACGTGGCCGCGCGGCTGTTCCTCTCCCCGCACACCGTTCGCACCCACATGCAGAACGTGCTGGGCAAGCTGGGCGTGCACTCCACGCTCGCTGCGGTCGCCCTGGCCCGGCGGGCCGGCGTACGGCCCGCGGACCTGCCGGGACTGCCGGGGCCGGCACTGCCGGGGCCGGGACTAGCCGGGGATGTTGTCGAACGGAGCGGTCAACTGGCGTAGCAGGCCCGCGAGATCGCCGCGCTGCGTCCGCGAGAGCTGGGCCAAGATCGCCCGTTCCTGGGCCAGCAGCCCGGCGAGCGCCTGGTCGGCGCGGTCGCGGCCCTCGGGGCTGAGGCGCACCAGGACCCCGCGGCGGTCGTTGGGGTCCGGCAGCCGTTCGACGAGGCCCTTCTTGGCGAGCCGGTCGATGCGGTTGGTCATGGTCCCGGAGGTCACCAGGGTCTGCGTCAGCAACTGGCCGGGGGAGAGCTGGTAGGGCGCGCCGGCCCGCCGCAGCGAGGTCAGGACGTCGAACTCCCAGGGCTCCAGGCCGTGCTCGGAGAAGGCGAGCCGGCGGGCGCGGTCGAGGTGCCGCGCGAGCCTGCTGACGCGGCTGAGCACCTCGAGTGGTTCCACGTCGAGGTCAGGGCGTTCCCGCCGCCATGCCGCGACCAGTCGGTCGACCTCGTCCTCCATGCGGATCAGTGTAAAGGGTCTGTCGACGTGAAGTCTCTTTAAATCGAGCATCTCGATGTCAAGTATCTTGACATCGAGATATATTTTTCGCCACCATGGGGCATGGAGGGGGCCGGAGCAGCTTCCGTTTCCGACCGCACCGCCAGCAAGGAGGCTCGAACATGCATTCCGATACCGCGCCGGCCAGGATTCCGGCGTCGACCACGAGCACGGCGCCCCCGACATCCGCGTCCCCCACGCATGACGCCCCCATCGCTCCCACGGCCCCCACCTGGGACCCGCAGCAGTACCTCCGGCACGCCGGCCACCGGGCCAGGCCCTTCCTCGACCTTCTGGCCCGCATACCCGAGCTCCCCTCCGGAGCCGCCCGCATCGCCGACCTCGGCTGCGGACCGGGCAACGTCACCGCGCTCATCGCGGACCGCTGGCCGGAGGCCCACATCACCGGCTACGACCTCTCCCCGGAGATGCTCCACCGCGCCGACGCCGAGTACGCCGGACCCACCGCCGGCGGCGGCAGGCTCGACTTCCGCCACGGAAACCTCGCCGACTGGCTTCCGGAGGAGCCCTTTGACCTGATCGTCTCCAACGCCGCCTTCCAGTGGGTCCCCGGCCACGCCGGGTCCTTCTCCCCCTGGATCAACGGACTGCGCCCCGGCGGCACCTTCGCCTTCCAGATCCCCGGCAACTTCACCGCCCCCAGCCACCGGATCCTCGCCGAGCTGTGCGACGCCCCGCGCTGGCGGGCCCGGCTCGCCGGGCACGGAGCCCGCTACATCCACATCCTCGAACCCTCCCAATACCTGGAGCGCTTCACCGAACTCGGCTGCGCCGCCGACGTGTGGGAGACCACCTACCACCAGCTGCTCCAAGGCCCCGACCCGGTACTGGACTGGGTCAAGGGCACCGCCCTGCGGCCGGTGCTCACCGCGCTGGCCGACGACGAGGAGGCCGCCGAGGCCCTCCTCGCCGAGTACCGCGCCCTGCTCCGCGAGGCCTACCCGATGGGCCCCCGCGGCACCGTCTTCCCGTTCCGCCGGATCTTCGCCGTCGCCCGCAGGGAGGCCTGACCGGGCCCCACCCCCTGGCGTACGGCCCCGCACGGCCGGCCCAGCACCACACGACGGCGCCCCGCCACCGGAATCCGGTGACGGGGCGCCGTCGTACACGCGCGGTACGGGCTCACTTCTTGCGGTGGCCCACCAGCCGCGGCTTGGCCTCCAGGTTCTCCAGGCCGTGCCAGGACAGGTTCACCAGGTGCGCCGCGACCTCGGCCTTCTTCGGCTGGCGCGTCTCCAGCCACCACTGCCCGGTCAGCGCGACCATCCCGACCAGCGCCTGGGCGTACAGCGGGGCCAGCTTCGGGTCGAAGCCGCGGGCCTTGAACTCCAGGCCCAGGATGTCCTCCACCTGCGTGGCGATATCACTGATCAGCGAGGCGAAGGTGCCCGTCGACTGGGCCACGGGGGAGTCCCGGACCAGGATCCGGAAACCGTCCGTGTAGTTCTCGATGTAGTCCAGCAGCGCGAACGCCGCCTGTTCCAGCAGCTCCCGCGGGTGCCCGGCCGTCAGCGCGCCCGTCACCCCGTCCAGCAGTTGGCGCATCTCCCGGTCCACGACGACCGCGTAGAGGCCCTCCTTGCCGCCGAAGTGCTCGTAGACCACCGGCTTGGAGACTCCGGCCTTGGCCGCGATCTCCTCCACCGACGTGCCCTCGAACCCCTTCTCGGCGAACAGGGTGCGGCCGATGTCCAGCAGTTGCTGACGCCGTTCGACGCCCGTCATCCGGACCCGGCGGCTGCGCCTGGGCTTCTCGCTGCTGGAACTGCTGCCGTCGTTTCCCACGCCCCCCATCATGCCGCGTTCGACACTTCTTCCTTGCGCCGGGCGTCGATGCGGGCCTCGGACGGCCAGCGGACGTCGGACGCCCAGCCCAGCCGTTCGAACCAGCGGATCAGCCGCGCACTGGAGTCGACCTGGCCGCGCAGCACACCGTGCCGGGCGGAGGTCGGGTCGGCGTGGTGCAGGTTGTGCCACGACTCGCCGCAGGACAGCACCGCCAGCCACCACACGTTGCCGGAGCGGTCGCGCGACTTGAACGGGCGCTTGCCCACCGCGTGGCAGATCGAGTTGATCGACCACGTCACGTGGTGCAGCAGCGCGACCCGCACCAGGGAGCCCCAGAAGAACGCCGTGAAGGCGCCCCACCACGACATCGTCACCAGACCGCCCACCAGCGGCGGCAGCGCCAGCGAGAACATCGTCCAGAAGATGAAGTCGCGCGAGATGCGGCGGATCGCCGGGTCCTTGATCAGGTCCGGGGCGTACTTCTGCTGATCGGTCTGCTCCTCGTCGAAGAGCCATCCGATGTGCGCCCACCACAGGCCCTTCATCAGGGCCGGCACCGTCTCGCCGAAGCGCCACGGCGAATGCGGGTCGCCCTCGTGGTCGGAGTACTTGTGGTGCTTGCGGTGGTCGGCCACCCAGCGCACCAGGGGCCCCTCGACCGCCATCGAGCCCATGACCGCCAGGGCGATGCGCAGCGGCCGCTTCGCCTTGAAGGAGCCGTGCGTGAAGTAGCGGTGGAAGCCGATGGTGATGCCGTGGCACGCCAGGAAGTACATGAAGACCATCAGCCCCACGTCCAGCCAGCTCACCCCCCAGCCCCAGGCGAGCGGGAGCGCCACCAGCAGGGCGAGGAAGGGGACGGTGATGAACAGCAGCAGCGCGATCTGCTCTACGGACCGCTTGTTCTCACCGCCGAGGGTCGCGGACGGCGCGGACGCGCCGCAAGACGCCGAGGCGTCCTCGATCACGTCGGGACTGATGGTCATAGGTGTGTCCCCTGAGGGTGAGGGAGTCGGCAGGCGCGCCGCCCGGCCTCGCGTCCCTACGGGCGCGTAACCTACGGCAACGTAAGTATGGCAAAGGTCCCCCGCGGGGCAAGGGGAGCACGCCCGCCGTCCGGGTGCACGGGCCCGGCCCGCGGGGCCGCCGTCCCGCCTGGTGACACACGGACCTGGTCACCGGTACGGGCCACCTATCCTGGTGTCGTCGGACAGCGCGGTCCGCACGGGCAGCCCGAGCTGCGCATCAGGAGCGGTGGCACCGCCGGACCCAGGTCCGGGCGGGCACCACCGCGCGCATTCCGGGGCCCACCTCCCAGTAGCGCTCGAAACACTGCAAGGAGCCGCACCTGTGAGCAGTGCCGACCAGGCCCACTCGACCACCGCCGCCGCGACGTCCCCCGCCGGCGCCGCCAACGCCGAGCTGCGCGCGGACATCCGCCGCCTCGGCGACCTCCTCGGCGAGACCCTCGTACGCCAGGAGGGCCAGGACCTCCTCGACCTGGTCGAACGCGTCCGGGCCCTCACCCGCACCGACGGCATCGCGGCCGCCGAGCTGCTCGGCGACACCGACCTGGAGACCGCCGCCAAGCTGGTGCGCGCCTTCTCCACCTACTTCCACCTCGCCAACGTCACCGAGCAGGTGCACCGCGGCAAGGAGCTGCGCGCCCACCGCGCCGCCGAGGGCGGCCTGCTGGCCCGCACGGCCGACATGCTCAAGGACGCGGACCCCGAGCACCTGCGCCAGACGGTCAAGAACCTCAACGTCCGCCCGGTCTTCACCGCGCACCCCACCGAGGCGGCCCGCCGCAGCGTCCTGAACAAGCTGCGCCGCATCGCGGCCCTCCTGGAGGAGCCCGTCGCGGGCGCCGGCGAGCGCCGCCGCCACGACCTGCGCCTCGCGGAGAACATCGACCTCGTCTGGCAGACCGACGAGCTGCGCGTGGTCCGCCCGGAGCCCGCCGACGAGGCCCGCAACGCGATCTACTACCTCGACGAGCTGCACGCCGGCGCCGTCGGCGACGTCCTCGAAGACCTCGCCGCCGAGCTCCAGCGCGTGGGCATCGAGATCCCGGCCGGCACCCGCCCGCTCACCTTCGGCACCTGGATCGGCGGCGACCGCGACGGCAACCCCAACGTCACCCCCGACGTGACCCGGGACGTGCTGATCCTCCAGCACGAGCACGGCATCACCGACGCCCTGGAACTCATCGACTTCCTGCGCGGACTGCTGTCGAACTCCATCCGCTACACCGGTGCCACCGAGGAACTCCTCACCTCCCTCCAGGCCGACCTGGAGCGCCTCCCCGAGATCAGCCCGCGCTACAAGCGGCTGAACGCCGAGGAGCCGTACCGCCTGAAGGCCACCTGCATCCGGCAGAAGCTCCTCAACACCCGCGAGCGCCTCGCCAAGGGCATCCCGCACGAGGAGGGCCGCGACTACCTCGGCACCGCCGAGCTGCTCACCGACCTCACCCTCATCCAGACCTCCCTGCGCGAGCACCGAGGCGCGCTCTTCGCCGACGGCCGCATGGACCGCACCATCCGCACGCTGGCCGCGTTCGGCCTCCAGCTCGCCACGATGGACGTACGCGAGCACGCGGACGCCCACCACCACGCGCTGGGCCAGCTCTTCGACCGGCTCGGCGAGGAGTCCTGGCGCTACGCGGACATGCCCCGCGACTACCGCGGCCGCCTCCTGGCCAAGGAGCTGCGCTCGCGCCGCCCGCTGGCGCCCACCCCGGCCCCGCTCGACGCGGCCGGCCAGAAGACCCTCGGCGTGTTCGGCGCCATCAAGGACGCCTTCGAGAAGTTCGGCCCCGAGGTCATCGAGTCCTACATCATCTCGATGTGCCAGGGCGCCGACGACGTCTTCGCCGCCGCCGTCCTCGCCCGCGAGGCCGGCCTCATCGACCTGCACGGCGGCTGGGCCAAGATCGGCATCGTCCCGCTCCTGGAGACCACCGACGAGCTCAAGGCCGCCGACGTCATCCTCGACGAGATGCTCGCCGACCCCTCCTACCGGCGCCTCGTCTCCCTGCGCGGCGACGTGCAGGAGGTCATGCTCGGCTACTCCGACTCCTCCAAGTTCGGCGGCATCACGACCTCCCAGTGGGAGATCCACCGCGCCCAGCGCCGGCTGCGCGACGTGGCCCACCGCTACGGCGTCCGGCTGCGCCTCTTCCACGGCCGCGGCGGAACCGTCGGCCGTGGCGGCGGCCCCTCGCACGACGCGATCCTCGCGCAGCCCTGGGGCACCCTGGAGGGCGAGATCAAGGTCACCGAGCAGGGCGAGGTCATCTCCGACAAGTACCTCGTGCCCTCGCTGGCCCGCGAGAACCTGGAGCTGACCGTCGCGGCCACCCTCCAGGCCTCCGCCCTGCACACCGCCCCGCGCCAGTCCGACGAGGACCTGGCCCGCTGGGACGCGGCCATGGACACCGTCTCGGACGCCGCGCACGACGCGTACCGCGCGCTCGTCGAGGACCCGGACCTGCCGGCGTACTTCTTCGCCGCCACCCCCGTGGACCAGCTCGCCGACCTGCACCTGGGCTCGCGCCCCTCGCGCCGCCCCGACTCCGGCGCGGGCCTCGACGGACTGCGCGCCATCCCGTGGGTGTTCGGCTGGACCCAGTCCCGCCAGATCGTCCCCGGCTGGTACGGCGTCGGCTCGGGCCTGAAGGCCCTGCGCGAGGCCGGCCAGGGCGACGCGCTGGCCGAGATGGGCGAGCGCTGGCACTTCTTCCGCAACTTCCTGTCCAACGTCGAGATGACGCTGGCCAAGACGGACCTGCGGATCGCCCGCCACTACGTCGACACCCTGGTGCCCGACGAGCTCAAGCACGTCTTCGCCCGCATCGAGGCCGAGCACGAGCTGACCGTCCGCGAGGTCCTGCGGATCACCGGGGGCGAGAAGCTCCTCGACTCCAACCCGGTCCTCCAGCAGACCTTCTCGGTCCGCGACGCCTACCTGGACCCGATCTCCTACCTCCAGGTCTCCCTGCTGGCCCGCCAGCGCGCGGCCGCCGAGCGCGGCGAGGAGGCGGACCCGATCCTGTCCCGGGCGCTGCTCCTCACCGTCAACGGCGTCGCGGCCGGCCTGCGCAACACCGGCTGAGGTTCCGTACGGCACGGCGGAGGGCCCGCACACCGGAGACGGTGTGCGGGCCCTCCGCCGTGCCGGCTGTTGGCCGTGCTAGCTGTTGGCCGTGCCGGCTGTTGGCCGTGCTAGCTGTTGTACGTGGACTGCGCGCGCTCCAGGCCCTCCTGGATGAGGCATTCCACGGCGTCCGCCGAACGGTCGACGAACCAGTCCAGCTCCTTGCGCTCCGTGGAGGAGAAGTCCTTCAGCACGAAGTCGGCGACCTGCATCCGGCCGGGCGGGCGGCCGATGCCGCAGCGCACCCGGTGGTAGTCGGGGCCCATCGACTTGGTCATCGACTTGAGGCCGTTGTGGCCGTTGTCCCCGCCGCCCAGCTTCAGCCGCAGCGTCGGGTAGTCGATGTCCAGCTCGTCGTGGACCGCGATGATCCGGTCCAGCGGCACCTTGTAGAAGTCCCGCAGCGCCGTCACCGGGCCGCCGGACAGGTTCATGAACGACATGGGCTTGGCCAGCACCACGCGCCGGTTCGCCGGTCCCGGCGGGCCCATCCGGCCCTCGACCACCTGCGCGCGGGCCTTGTGCGCCTTGAACTTGCCGCGCATCCGCTCCGCCAGCAGGTCGGCCACCATGAAACCGATGTTGTGGCGGTTGCCCGCGTACTCCGCACCCGGGTTCCCGAGACCCACGATCAGCCAGGGCGCCGCGTCGTCCGACATCAAAAGCTCCTTCTACGAAGACGACCGCCGTCCCGCTCCAGTGGAGCCGGACGGCGGTCGTTCAGCAAGTGCTGAGGGGAAGGGGCGAGGCTCAGGCCTCGGTGCCCGCACCCTCGGCGGCCGGCTCCTCGGTCGACGCGCCGATGACCTGCAGGACGGCGATGTCGCCGTCGACGGCCAGGGTGGTGCCCGCCGGGAGGACCAGGTCCTTGGCGGTGATGGTGGCACCGGCCTCCAGGCCCGCGATCGAGACGGTGACCTCGGTCGGGATGTGCGTGGCCTCGGCCTCGACGGAGATGGTGTTCTGGAGGGTCTCCAGCATGTTGCCGCCCGGGGCCAGCTCGCCCTCGGTGACGATCGCGACGTCGACGGTGACCTTCTCGCCCTTCTTGACGATCAGGAAGTCGACGTGCGAGATCGAACGCTTCAGCGGGTGCTTCTGAACGGCCTTCGGGATGACCAGCTCGGTGCCGGCGCCCTCGATGTCCAGGGAGAGCAGGACGTTCGGGGTGCGCAGCGCCAGCTGGAGCGCGTGGGCGTCCACGTTGACGTGCTTCGGGTCGGTGCCGTGGCCGTAGATGACCGCGGGGGTCAGGGCGTCACGACGGGCCTGACGGGCGGAACCCTTGCCGAAGTTCTCGCGGACCTTCGCGGAAAGCTTGATCTCGGACATGCTCACTCCTCGTGGGGTGACGGAAATGGACGACAGTCACCCGGCCGGAACACGGCCTGCTACGAAGAGCGCGTCGATAACGGAGCATCCATACCCGCGGAAAACAGGTACGGCCTCCCTCGCCGAGCAACTCAAGGAGTGTACCCGGCGGGGAGGCCGTACCCAAAAATGATCTGACCCACAGGAGTCAGCACGGTGCGGACGTGCTTACTGCTGCTCTTCGAACAGGCTGGTGACCGAGCCGTCCTCGAAGACCTCGCGCACGGCGCGGGCGATCATCGGGGCGATGGAGAGCACCGTGATCTTGTCGAGCTCCAGGTCGGACGGGTCCGGCAGGGTGTTCGTGAACACGAACTCGCTGACCTTGGAGTTCTTCAGGCGGTCGGCGGCCGGGCCCGACAGGATGCCGTGCGTGGCTGTCACGATGACGTCCTCCGCGCCGTGCGCGAAGAGCGCGTCGGCTGCGGCGCAGATGGTGCCGCCCGTGTCGATCATGTCGTCGACCAGGACGCAGACGCGGCCCTTGACCTCACCGACGACCTCGTGGACGGTCACCTGGTTGGCGACGTCCTTGTCGCGGCGCTTGTGCACGATCGCCAGGGGGGCGTCCAGGCGGTCGCACCAGCGGTCGGCGACGCGTACGCGGCCGGCGTCCGGGGAGACGATCGTCAGCTTGGAGCGGTCGACCTTGGCGCCGACGTAGTCCGCGAGGACCGACAGGGCCGAAAGGTGGTCGACCGGGCCGTCGAAGAAGCCCTGGATCTGGTCGGTGTGCAGGTCGACCGTGAGGATGCGGTCCGCACCCGCGGTCTTCAGCAGGTCCGCGACCAGGCGGGCCGAGATCGGCTCGCGGCCCTTGTGCTTCTTGTCCTGGCGGGCGTACCCGTAGGACGGGACGATCACGGTGATGGAGCGTGCCGACGCGCGCTTGAGCGCGTCGATCATGATCAGCTGCTCCATGATCCACTTGTTGATCGGAGCCGTGTGGCTCTGGATCAGGAAGCAGTCCGCGCCACGCGCCGACTCCTGGAAGCGGACGTAGATCTCGCCGTTCGCGAAGTCGAAAGCCTTGGTCGGCACGAGGGCGACACCGAGCTGGTGCGCGACCTCCTCGGCCAGCTCGGGGTGGGCGCGGCCGGAGAAGAGCATCAGCTTCTTCTCGCCGGTCGTCTTGATCCCGGTCACAGCACTGTCTCCTCAGACGTGGGAAAGCTGCTCGCCCCCATGTGCGTCCGTCCCGCACACGGTGAGCCAGCCGAATTGCGTTCACGTATCACGGTACGCGCTCTCGGGCGTAGCCGTTTCCGGTCAGTTCACCTCAGCGTTCGGCGGAGTCCTCGTGGACCGCCGACTGGGCCGCTGTGGCGGCGGCGCTTCCCGGACGCTTGCGGGCCACCCAGCCCTCGATATTCCGCTGCTGGCCGCGGGCCACGGCCAGGGCGCCGGGCGGCACGTCCTTCGTGATCACGGAGCCGGCGGCCGTGTAGGCGCCGTCCCCGATGGTGACGGGAGCCACAAACATGTTGTCCGAACCCGTCTTGCAGTGTGAGCCGACGGTCGTGTGGTGCTTGTGCTCACCGTCGTAGTTCACGAACACGCTGGCCGCGCCGATGTTCGTGTACTCGCCGATCGTGGCGTCGCCGACGTAGGACAGGTGCGGAACCTTGGTGCCCTCGCCGATCGTGGCGTTCTTCATCTCCACGTACGTGCCGGCCTTGGCCTTCGGGCCCAGGTTGGTGCCCGGGCGCAGGTACGCGAAGGGGCCGACGCTCGCCGCCGCGCCGACGACGGCGGTGTCCGCCACCGTGTTGTCCACCCGGGCGCCCGCACCGACGTGCGTGTCCTTCAGGCGGGTGTTGGGGCCGACCTCGGCCCGCTCGGCGATGTGCGTGGTGCCGAGGAGCTGGGTGCCGGGGTGCACGATCGCGTCCTGGCCGAAAGTCACCGTCACGTCGACGAGCGTGCTCGCCGGGTCGACGATCGTCACGCCGGCGAGCATGGCGCGCTCCAGCAGGCGGGCGTTCAGCAGTGCGCGGGCCTCGGCGAGCTGGACCCGGTTGTTGATCCCGAGGATCTGCCGGTGGTCCGCGCCCACGGCCGCGCCGACGCGGTGGCCGGCCTCGCGCAGGATGCCGAGCACGTCGGTGAGGTACTCCTCGCCCTGGCTGTTGTCCGTGCGGACCTTGCCGAGGGCGTCGGCGAGGAGGGTGCCGTCGAAGGCGAAGACGCCGGAGTTGATCTCGCGGATGGCGCGCTGGGCGTCGGTGGCGTCCTTGTGCTCGACGATGGCGGTGACCGCCCCGTCGGCGCCGCGGACGATCCGGCCGTACCCGGTGGAGTCGGGGACTTCGGCGGTCAGCACGGTGACGGCATTGCCGTCGGCCTCGTGCGTGGCCGTCAGTGAGGCCAGGGTCTCGCCGGTCAGCAGCGGGGTGTCGCCGCAGACGACGACCACGGTGCCGGCGGGCCGGTCGCCCAGCTCTTCGAGGGCCATCCGGACGGCGTGCCCGGTGCCGTTCTGCTCGTACTGGACCGCGGTGCGGACGTCGGCGTCGATCGCGGCGAGGTGCGCGGTGACCTGCTCGCGGGCGTGCCCGACGACGACGACGAGGTGGGTGGGATCCAGCTCGCGGGAGGCGGCGACGACGTGACCGACGAGCGAACGCCCGCCGATCTCGTGCAGAACCTTGGGTGTGGCCGACTTCATGCGGGTGCCTTCACCCGCTGCGAGTACGACGACGGCTGCCGGGCGGTTGGCGCTCACGGGTGTGCCCTTCGGCTTCGGGTGGTGGACCCGTGAAGGATACCGGGGGGTTTGAGGCCCTAAACGAGGGTGGGTCCCGACTGCGAAAGTCAGGACCCGAAGTTCAGCAGTCGTGCGGTGTGAGCTCCCGGAGAAGGATTCGAACCCTCATTCAATGGACCAAAACCATTTGTCCTGCCCTTAGACGATCCGGGATGGTTCGCCGTCTATGTCCGATTTTTCGGATCGAACTGCGATGCAGCCCCTACTATGCCGCACCACCACCCTTCGATGCGACGGTACAGACCGGCGCTTTGAAGCACACGTACCGCTAGGCAACCGTGGTAGCTCTCGCCGGTGTTCTTCCGGATGGTTTTCGGGTTGTGCCGCTTGAGTGTCGTCTTGAGGAACTGCTTCGGTGGTACCCCTGCGAGTTCGACCCAGAATGTCTCCGCGCCGGCGACGTCGGCCGTTTCGTGGATCGTCACGGCGAACCGCAGGTGCTCGTCTTTCACGCCGAGGAGGCGTAGCCAGGCGAGGTAGGTGCTCACCATGCCGGGGTCGCTGTTCACGAAGATCGCACGCTCGCGGCGGTCGTATGACTTGTCCTTGCTGCCCTCGGACCAGTAGAGGCTGACGCCCACCAGGAAGAGTTCACGTTCCGAGAGGTGGCCGATCTCGGCGGCCGCATCCAGCTTGACCTGGCGGCGTTCCTGGTCCCGGATCTCCAGTGTTCGTTCCCAGCCTCGCCGGGCGATGGCCGAGGACTCCTCCGTGGTGCGGCGCCGTTCCGGCTTCGGAAGGTCACGGACCCAGAGGGAGATGGAGCTCTTCGAGCAGCCGAGCTCGACCTGGATCTCGTCGTACGTCATGCCCTGGAGGCGGAGCTCGCGGGCGCGGTCGCGGAGGTCGTCCTTCGCGTTCGGGCGCTTCGTCCACTCAGGTGGAGGCTCTCCCTTCACCAGGCTGTTGATGTTGTTGTTGTGGATGCTCAGGCGGTCGCGGATCTGGCGCAGGCTGAGGCCCTCCCGGCGCAGGGCGATCGCCTGTTCGCGGAGGGATTCGTAGGTCGCGGTCCCGCTGCGGAGGCCGCCGGTGCCGTCGCCGGGGCGTCGGTTGATATCGGTCATGTCGCCAATGTCGTCCGGAATGCGGGATTCAGGTCTCGCTCAGCGGGCTATTCAGTCGTACGTGCGGTTACCGCTGGTTTGCGGGAATTTCAGGCGGCTGTGTGCTGGAGGCCCTGCGTAGGCTTGTCGGCATGACCAGTACGGGGGAAGAGCAGGGAGAGGCGGGGGCCGGGCGGGACGGGCCCCTGTGGTGGGAGCGGCGCAGGTCGGCCGTGTTGGACGTGGGGCTCGGCGCGGTGTCCGCCGTCGAGTGCGGGGTGGAGGGTGTGGGGTTCGCGCGCGAGGCCGGGATCCCGGTCTTCGCCGGGGTGTTCGTCGGACTGCTGGTGGGGTCCGTGCTCGTGCTGCGGCGGCGCTCGCCGATCGTCGTGGTGCTGGTCGGCATCGCGGTGTCGCCGGCGGCCATGGGGTTCCTGCTCGGGTTCGTCGGGCTGTACACGCTGGCCGCCTCCGAGGTCCCCCGCCGGATCACCGCGACCCTGGCGTCGATGTCGCTGGCCGCGACCTTCGTGGTGATGTACATGCGCACCCGGGCCGACCCCGAGGTCACCCTCACCCTCGTCATCACCCTGTCCGTGTTCGTAGCGGTGGCGCTGACCGTGCCGCCGGTGCTGCTCGGGCTGTACACGGCGGCCCGCAGACGGCTGATGGAGAGCCTGCAGGAGCGGGCCGACTCGCTGGAGCGGGAGCTGTCGCTGCTCGCGGACCGGGCTGAGGAGCGGGCCGAGTGGGCCCGTACGGAAGAGCGGACCCGGATCGCACGGGAGATGCACGACGTCGTGGCGCACCGGGTGTCGCTCATGGTGGTGCACGCGGCCGCGCTCCAGGCGATCGCCGCCAAGGACCCGGCGAAGGCGGCGAAGAACGCCGCGCTGGTCGGTGACATGGGACGGCAGGCGCTGACGGAGCTGCGGGAGATGCTCGGCGTGCTCCGCGCGGAGGCGCCGAAGCCGGCGGCGGTGATGGCGCCGGTGGCGCTGGTCGGAAGCTTCGACGACGGGCCGACGCTGGGCGAGCTGGAGGCGCTGGTCGGACAGTCGCGGGCGGCCGGGATGTCCGTGCAGCTGGATGTGCGCGGTGCGTGCGCCGCGTACGCGGCGGAGGTGGAGCAGACCGCCTACCGGGTGGTGCAGGAGGCGCTGACCAACTGCCACAAGCACGCCGCGGGCGCACGGGTCGTCGTACGCCTGGCGCACCGGGAGGGGGAGGTGGCCATGCAGGTGGAGAACGGCCCCTGCGACGGCAAGGCGGCCGAGCCGGGACTGCCGAGCGGCGGGAACGGCCTGGTCGGGATGCGTGAGCGGGTGCTCGGACTGGGCGGGGTGTTCGTGTCCGGCCCGACGGACGAGGGCGGCTTCAAGGTCTCGGCGGTCCTGCCGAGCGAGCGGAAGAGGGGATAGCGGGGATGGCCGGGATGAGGGTGGGCTGGGATCCGGTGGCGGAGCTGACGGACGAGGACCGGAAGCTGTTCCAGGGGCGGTGGGCGAAGCGGCTGTGGCTGAACGTGCCGGGGCCCTTCTACACGGGTGAGACGGACACGTGCTGGACCGGACGGCTGAACGCGCCCGGCAACGTGATGTACGCGGCGAGCTCCGAGGGCACCCTCGAATACGTGTTCCGGCAGCCCCGGAGTCCGGGCGAGGTCCGCCAGGTGGTGGACGCGGCCGACGAGGAGCCCTTCCAGGAGTACGCGTACGACGGGGACCGCTGGTGGACCCCGGAGACGGTGCGCGGCTGGTGGGCCGGGCGGGGGCGGGTCGAAGAGCACCTGGAGCTCACGCTGGCCGAGTACGGGGACAGCGTCCATCCCGCCGACCGGGACGCCGCCGTGGGGGCGCGGGACTTCCGGGCGTACCTGGAGGGCGGGCTCGCCGCCGATCTGCGGGCGTACCTCTTCCGGCTGGAGGAGGGCCGCTACCCCGGGGACGGGGAGCGGCTTCCGGAGCTGGGCGGCTGAAGCGGTCAGCCCTGGCCCGTCGTCAGGCGTCTAGCCCGTGGTCAGGCGGGTCGGCTGGAGGCCGGTGAGGAGGAGGGCGAGGGCCTCGTCGAGGCTCGCGCCGAGGTACCAGTCGCCGGTGTGGTCCACGCAGTAGACCCGGCCCTCGCGGTCCAGGGCGAGGTGGGAGCCGCCGCCGGCCTGCTCGGTGTCGGCCTCGACACCGAGCGGGCAGAGCTGGGTGGAGAGGGCGCGGCCGAGGTCCGCGAAGGTGCGGGCGAGGTGGAGGCCCGTCAGCGGGTCCAGGTGGATGGCGGTGGGCGCGATCTGGCGGCCCGGGCCGGGGGCGCTGATGGTGAGGTTCCCGAACTCCGCCCAGGCCTCGACGGCGGCCGGGAAGACGGTGTGCCGGTGCCCGGCGGGGGTGGTGTGGTCGCGCAGGGCGTCGGCCCAGTACTCGGCCTGTTTGATGTCCCAGCGGCCCGGCTCCCAGCCGGCGGTGCGCAGGGCGGCGTCCACGGCGACGGGGAAGCGGGTGGCCGAGGAGCGGGCGTACGAAGCGGAGGTCGTGGTCATGGCGGCTACTCGGGGTGGGTGAGGTCGACGGGGCGTACGCCGAAGTGGGCGAGGAGGGCCTCGCAGGAGCGGCAGGGAGGTGCGTAGCTGCCGTGGAGCGGGTCGCCGTCCTCGCGGATGCGGCGCGCGGTGATCTTGGAGTGCTTCAGCGAGCGGCGGGCCTCGCTGGGCGTGAGGGGCTTGCGCGAGGCGCGCTTGCTGCGGGCGCCCTCGACGGTCGCGAGGTGGCGGGAGAGCAGGATCGCCTCCGGGCACCGGCCGGTGAAACGCTCGCGCTGGCCGCTCGTGAGGGTGTCGAGGAAATCCTGTACGAGGGCGTGCAGTACCGGCGGCAGGTCGGCCTTGCCGGCGGTGCCGGTCAGGGTCTCGCCGCGTACGGACAGGGCGGCGGCCACGGTCGGCAGGATCCCGTCGCGGCGGAAGCGGAGCGTGGGCACGGCGGGGCGGCCGTCCCCGCCGCCGCCCCAGCGCAGCCGGGGGTCGCCGGCGCCCTGGTCGGCCGCGGCGCGGGCCTGTGCCGGGACGGCCGCCGGGTCACCGGATCCCGTGGGTCCGGCGGGGCCCGCCGGGCCGAGGGCGTCCGCGGGTCCCGCGGATCTCCGGGCTCCCGCGCCTCCTGAGTGGGCGTCGGCCGCGTCTGTACGTGTTGCCGTGTTCTGCATGGCTGCGCTTTCCCTCCCGTGGCCGCGGTGCTGACCGCTGTCGCGCACGCCCCCGTGCCGTGGGGACAGCCTGTCAAATGTCCCGTGGCATGTGGAAGCTGGGTCGAATATTCGTATCAATTCGGATCTTCCCGGCCGTCCCGCGGGGTCCCCGCACACGGGCGGGTGACGCCCTTGCCGGAGCACATAGGCTGTGGTGAACCAGCCAGATCCAGCAGGGGGCTACCGCCATGACGACAGGTCGGCTCGGGCATCAGGCCGCGCCACCCAACGCCGCTTATTCGGGGCAGGTCGTGCATTTCCCGGACCCCGTCCGGGCCGCGCGCCATCCCCACGGGGTCCGCATCGACGCGAACGGACACCCCGACTTCGCGCTGTACGCGCGCGCGGCCGTCGAGATCGCCGAGCCCCCGGAGGGCTTCGGCGTGGACGAGCTGCGCCTGACCGACTGCGTGTCCGCGAACGCGGCCATGCGGGCCACCGGTCACGAACTGTGGGACACGGTCGGCCCGGTGTCGACCCCGCACGGCTGGACCTGGCACCACGTGTCCGGCACCCGCCGGATGGAGCTGGTCCCGGTCGAGGTGAAGTCGCTGCTGAGGCACCACGCCGGTCTGGCGACGGCGGCGGTGGACCACGGCAAGCGCGGAACGCGGCCGTTGCAGGAGGTGCGCCCGGTGCACCTGGGGCTGCCCAAGACGGTGGTCTCGGTGTCCGAGCAGCAGGTCCAGGGCGTCGAGGAGGACCTCGGCTACCGGCTCCCGGAGGCGTACCGCTCCTTCCTGAAGGCGGCGGGCGGCTGCGCGCCGGTGGGCACGGGGCTCGACGTGGAGCTGGGGCTGCTGGTGGACCAGCCGTTCTTCACGGTGCGCGAGGAGGCGGCGGTCAACGACCTCGTCTACGTCAACAAGTGTCTGCGGGACCACCTGACGAAGGACTACCTGTGCGTGGCCTTCGCGCAGGGCGGGCTCCTCGCGGTGAAGGTGCGCGGGGAGGGGATCGGCTCGGTCTGGTTCTCCCCGTTCGACGATGCGCGCGACCAGGACGGCTGGTCCGTGCAGGAACGCGTGGAGCGGTTGCTGCTGCCGTGCGGTACGGATTTCGACGCCTTCCTGGAGCGGCTGGCGGGCAACCCGCCGGAACTGGAAACGGTGGCCGGTCTGATGGTGGACGGCGGATTCGCACGCTCGGTTCCCGTGACGGGTCCGGGCGCGGGTGCGGGTTCGGCCGCTGGTTCGATTCCGGGTTCGGTTCCGGGTGCCGGGCCGGCCGCGGCACCGGTGGAGGGGTGACGGCGCGATGGTGACGTTTGCGCAGGCGCAGGAGCGCGCCGAGGAATGGATCAACGGGGACGTGCCCGGGTACCAGCACCGCGAGGTGCGCGTACGGGAGTTCGGACTCGGTTTCGTGGTGTGGGCGGAGGACCGCCCGGCGGGCCCCGTGTCCGGGGGCGGCCGGCAGCGGCTGGTCATCGCGCGGGACAGCGGGGAGGTGACGCTCTGGCCCGGCCTGCCGGTGGGCGAGGTGATCCGCCGCTACGAGGAGGAGTACGGGGCGTCGGCCGCGCAGGCCGAGGCTTCGGTGCCGGTGCCGCGCATCGACTCGGAGCAGACCTCGTTCATGCTGAGTCCGCCGGAGTGGCTGCAGGAGGCGGCGGACCGGGCGGGGATCCCGGCTGCGCCGGCGGCTTCCTCGGCGCCTACGGCTTCCGCGGCTCCTGTGGCTTCTTCGGCTTCCGCGGCTTCCGTTGTTTCCGCTGATCAGGAAGGTCCGGTGGTGCCTTCGGGACCGGCCGGGCAGGCGGCTCCGGCCGCTTCCGGGGCGGGCTCCTCGGAGCCGGTGCCGCTGCGGCGCGGGGGAGAGGTCCCCTACGAGCCGACCGCCAACGACGGGGTGCCCGCCGCCGTCCCGACCGGGGCCACGCCCTGGGCCGGGACCGACGTGAACCCCGGCGCGGACTCCGTGTCCGTACCGCTGCCGGCGACGGTGTTCGCGCCGCCGCTGTCCGGGTCGGACCAGGACGACTCCCCGGCGCCGTCGGGGCCGGGACCGGAGGCGCGCACGACCCTGATGCCCAGGGGCAGTGAACTCCCGAAGACCGCCGTCGTGCCCGCGCTGGACCCGGAGTCGGGGCAGGGGGCGGGGCAGGGCTCCGGTTCCGGCTCCGCCGCCGGTCCCGCGTCCGGTTCCGCGTCCGGTCCCCGTTCCGCGTCCGGTGGGGACATCGCCGACGCGCCGACGAGCAAGGCCCGGGTCAACCGGCCCGGGGCGCCCGCGCCGGTGACTCCGCCGGGTCCGCCCGGTGCGCCGGGCAGCGCCGCGGAGTCGCCTTCGTACGCCGCCACCATGCTGGCGGGCCCCGGTGGTCCGCAGCAGCCCGCGCCGCCCGGTCCGCCCGGAGCTCCGGGGGCTCCCGGCGCCCCCGGCGGTGGGCTGGACCATGCCGCGACGATGCTGGCGGGTCCGGCCGTGACGGGCCGGCCGCCCGCGCCGCCCGGTCCGCCGGGGGCTCCCGGGGCGTCCGGCGGGCGCGGAGACGCGTACGCCGCCACGATGCTGGCCGGTCCCGGCGTGCCCCAGCCGCCCGGTCCCCCCGGCGTGCCCGGTGTTCCGTCGGGTGCCGGGCAGCCGCCCGCGCCTCCCGGCCCCCCCGGCGTGCCCGGCGGTGGGCTGGACCATGCCGCGACGATGCTGGCGGGTCCGGCCGTGACGGGCCGGCCGCCCGCGCCGCCCGGTCCGCCGGGGGCTCCCGGGGCGTCCGGCGGGCGCGGAGACGCGTACGCCGCCACCATGCTGGCCGGTCCCGGCGGTCCGCAGCCGCCCGCGCCTCCCGGTCCCGCGCCGCAGGCACCCGGACCCGTACACGCGCCGCAGGCCCAGGCGCCGCAGGCGTCGGCTCCCGGGGTGCCCACGGTCGGGCCCGGCTATCAGGCCGTGCTGCGCTACCGGGCTCCCGACGGCTCCGAGCAGCAGCTCATCCGCCGTTCCGCACCCGGCACCCCGCACCCGGAGTGGCAGATCCTGTACGAGCTGCGGGCGATGAACGTGCCTCCGCAGCAGGTGCTGGAACTGCACACCGAGCTGGCCTCGTGCGAGCTCCCCGGCGGCTACTGCGCGCGCATGATCAGGGAGACCTGGCCGCAGGTGCGCATCACCAGCGTGGCCCCGTACGGCACGGACCACGCGGGCCGGCAGCAGGGCATGCGGCACCTGCTGACCCACCAGGGCGAACTGCACCAGGTCGCGGACGGACCGGCGCGCCCCGCGCCGGTGCGCGCGCCGCTGCCACAGGTGCCGTTGCAGCCGGCGATCCCGCTGGACGCGATCGCGCAGGAGCTGGCGGGGGCGTTCGGGCCGCAGGGCGTGTTCCGATTCGAGCAGCGCGCGGTGTCCCGGCAGGGCGTGCCGGAGATCGTGGCGCAGACGCTGATGTGGTCGGGTCTTCCGGTCGACTTCGGGCCGTTCTTCTGGGCCCAGGCCGTACCGGGTGCCCCGCTGCCCACGCTGGCCGAGCTGGCGGCGCAGCGGCAGGTGCAGCCGGCCTCGGACGCGGGCTCGTACCTCGTGGTGGGCAGCGACTTCGGCAAGGCGCTGTGCGTGCAGTACGGCACCGCGCACATCGTCGCGGTGCCGGTGGAGAGCGGTCCGGGCGGGGCGCCGGTGCCCCCGCAGTTCGTGAACTCCTCGCTGCCGCAGTTCGTACGGTCCCTGGCGATGCTGGGTCACATGTGGCGCCTGCGCCAGCATCTGACGCCGGAGCAGGCGGGCCGCTGGACCGTCGATTTCCAGGCGAATCTGGCGGGGCTGGACAGCGCGGCGCTGGCGTCGCCGGAGAACTGGTGGTCGGTGCTGCTGGAGCAGATGTGGGACGGGCTCCTCTGACCGGTTTCTGCTGATCTCGCGCGGATCCTCCGCTCATCCGGATGGCCGGGTCGTGACCCTCGAACGGGGTCTCGGCCCGGCCATTCGGGCTTCTGGGATCAAATGGCGCATCCTTGGCAGGAACCCCCGCGAGAGAGGCGCTTCCAGGATGAGTGCACCCTTTACGACCGTGCGTGGCCGTGGCTACCGGGCGGAAGAGGTGGACCGGTACCTCGCCCGGCTGTCGGGGAGCCGGGACGAGGCCTGGGAGCGGGTGGCCCGGCTGACCGTGCTGGCCAGGCAGATGGAGGCGGAGGCGGAGCGGCTGCGGGTGGAGGTCTCCGGACTGGCCCCGCAGACGTACGAGGAGCTCGGCGAGCGCGCCCGCCGGATCCTGCTGCTGGCCGAGGAGGAGTCCGAGACCCTGCGGGCGGACGCGCGGGCGGACGCGCTGGCGGCGGCGGCCGCCGCCGAGGCGCACGCCGAGCGGGTGGCGGAGCTGGCGCGCGGCGACGCGGAGGCGGTGCGCGAGCAGACGGAGGTCCGGGCCCGGCAGCTGCTGATGCGGGCGGGGCGCGAGGCGGACGACGCGCGGACCGAGGCGCGGGACGACGCGGCGGCGTGGCGCGGGGAGGCGCAGGCGGTGCTGGCGGACACGGCCCGCCGGGCGGACGCGCTGCTCGCGGAGCGCGAGCAGGAACACGCGGAGCGGTGGGACGCGGCGGAGCGGGAGCTGGCGGCGCGGGAGGCGGAGCTGGAGTCCCGGCACGCGGAGCTGGAGCGGTACGCGGAGTCGCGGCTGGCGGAGGCGAAGCGGGCCTTCGCGCAGGCGCAGGAGACGGCGCGGCACGGGCAGGAGGACGCGGAGGCTAGGGCGGCGGAGCTGATCGCGGAGGCGAGGGTGCGGGAGGAGCGGGTCGGGCGGGAGACGGAGCGGATCCTGCGGGAGCACGGGGAGTCCCAGGACGAGATGCGGGCCCACATGAACCATGTCCGCTCCAGCCTGGCCGCCCTGACGGGGCGTGCTCCGGCGGAGGGCTGAGGGTGGTGGGCGGTGGGTGGCGGGCTTGGCTGCGGGTGGGCCGGTGCCGGCGGCGGGGTGGGGTGTCGGCCTGGACTGCATGATTTAGGCGCCCTGTGCCTTACGTTCGGCAGCTCTTCTTTTGCGCCACAAATCACGCTTTACGTCCCGGCCGACACCCCACCCCGCCCCCGTCCCCGACCCGGCGCCTCCAGCCCCGCCGGTGGTGGGTCTTTTCGGCCGCCGGGGGTGTGGCCTTCGTACCGTGGGCGGCTCGCTTCGGGCCGCCGGGGTTTGATCTTTCAGCTGTCCGGCGTTTGAGGACCGGGTCAGGGCCGGCCCTGGGAACGGTGGAAGGGCGGGTAGGGGAACTCCGCCCGCGCGGCGGATCCGTTAGGACGGTGGGGTGTAGGGGGCCGGGTCGCTGCGGAGGCCTCGGGTGGTGACGACCACGGTGAAGGCGGGCGGCGCCGTCGCGGGGAGGGGCGAGGTCAGGGTCCCGGCCGAGGCGACCGTGGTCGGGAGGGCCGCGCCGTCGAGCTCGATCCGGGAATCGCCCCCGAAGCCGCCGCCATCGACGGTCAGGAGACCGTCCGTCACGGAGAGCCCGGTGATCACCGGGATCCCCCGCACCGCCACCTTGTTCAGGAGGTAGGCCCCGGCGGGCGCTCCGGTCAGCGCCCACATCTCCGTCGGCAGCTTCGGCAGCCCGCCGCCCATGTCCGCCAGGAAGAACGCCACCACGTACAGCATCGTGACCGCGCTCAGGGCGACGTACTGCAGGTCGACCAGGTCGGTCCGCCCGCCGTCGTTCGCGATCAGGTCGTGCAGCGGGCGCCGCCCCGTGCCCTTGGGCGCCGGTTTGGCCATGGAGCCCCGCTCCACCCGGATGCCGACCACCGCCTTCGCCGCGATCAGGGCCGTGTACGGGCCTCCGAGCAGCGGGAGGTAGACGGTCGTCAGGGAGGACAGGGGGCCTTCGGGGCCCTGGAACCAGTCGACGCCGCCGCCCGCGGTGAGCCCGTAGCCGAGGGTCGCCAGGAGCAGCCAGATCAGGATCACCGTCCAGGCCAGGGCGAGCGTGATCGAGGTGGAGAGGCGCCCGTCGCGGCCGGTGACGAAGCCGGGGCGGCGGAGCAGGCGCAGGACGATCGGGCCCGCGAGGGCGGCGAGTAAGGCGAGTGCGAAGAGTGCGGACGTCATGTGTGGTCCCCCCGGGAGTGCGGTGTCTCCGAAGAGGGTTACCGTCTCAGCCCGAGCATGACAAGTCGCTTCTACCCCTCCCGCTGCTCCGGCAGCACCGGGAACCGCCGCGGCGCCACCAGCAGCAGGACCAGCGCCGTCGCGGCCGCCGCCAGGGTCGCGCCGAGGAAGATGTGGTCCCCGGCGGCGGCCACCGCCCGGCGCAGGTACTCGGCGGCTTCCGGGGACAGCAGGTCGGGGTGGGTCAGGGCCTGGGAGGCGTCGTCCAGGTTCGAGGGGAGCCCGGGCAGCGGGGCCTGCGCCAGCCGGCTCGCGATGGTGGCGTTGGCCACGGCCCCGAGCAGGGCCGCTCCGACGCTCTGCCCGACGTTGCGGCAGAACAGCACCGAGGCCGTCGTGGTTCCGCGCTCCTCCCAGCCCACCGTGGACTGGACCCCGACGATCAGCGGGAGCTGGAAGAGGCCGAGGGCGCCGCCCAGCAGCAGGAGGATCAGTACGGGCTGCCAGACCGGGGCGGGATAGGGGAGCAGGGGGAAGGCGCCGAGGATGAGGGCGGCCAGCCCGACCCCGGTGGCGGCGGTGTTGCGGAAGCCGATGCGCCGGTAGACGTGCTGCGCGAGGGCGGCGCTGATCGGCCAGCTCAGGGTCATCGCCGAGGTGACGAGGCCGGCGCCGGTGGGGCCGAGGCCGAGCACGGACTGGGCGTACGTCGGCATGAACACCATCGGGGCGACCATCAGCAGGCCCAGCCCGGCCATGGCGAGGTTGACGGCGGCGATGGTGCGCCGGCGCCACACCCAGCCGGGCAGGATGGGCTGCTCGGCCCGGCGCTCGGTCCGGACGACGAGCACGCCCAGCGCGACGGCGGCCCCGAACAGTCCCAGCGAGGGCGCCGACAGCCAGGGCCAGGCGACACCGCCCTGCACCAGCGCGAAGAGCAGCAGCCCCCCGCAGGCGAAGACGGCGAGCGCGCCCGCCCAGTCGACGGGGCCGGTGCGGCCGGGGGGCCGGGTGGGCTCGACCAGGTGGCGGTTGATGATCCACAGGGCGCCGGCGGCCAGCGGCAGGTTGAGCAGGAAGATCCAGCGCCAGTCGGTGTACGTGGCGATCAGCCCGCCGAGCGCCGGGCCGGCCAGCGCCGAGGTGGCCCAGACCGCGGACATCCGGGCCTGGATGCGGGGCCGGTCCTTGAGCGGGTAGAGGTCGGCGGCCAGGGTCTGGACGGTGCCCTGCAGGGCGCCGCCGCCCAGGCCCTGGAGGATCCGGAAGGCGATGAGGGCGGCCATGTTCCAGGCGGCCGCGCACAGCAGCGAACCGACCAGGAAGAGGCTGATGCCGAGGAGCAGGACGGGCTTGCGGCCGTAGGTGTCGGAGAGCTTGCCGTAGACGGGCAGGGTGACCGTTCCGGCCAGGATGTAGCCCGAGAAGATCCACGAGAAGACGGCGAAGCCGCCGAGGTCGCCGACGATCTGCGGGACGGCGGTGGCGACGATGGCGCTGTCGAGGGCGACGAGGCCCATGGTCAGCATCAGGGCGGCGACGACGGCCGTACTGGGCCGCCCGGGCGGGGATTCCGCCTGCTTGCCCGCGGCCTGGCCGGAGGCTTGGCCTCCGGATCCGGCGGGGCCGCCTCGGGGTATGTCTCCGGCGCTGTCGTCGGTACTCGCGCCCGTGCTCTCCCCTGAGCCCATGAAAAACCCCTCCCCCCGCGCTTACCTGCGCGGACACCATCTCACCGCGGGATTGCGGGGCGGTATCCCCTCAGTCGTCTCGTCCCAACGGGCGAGATCCCCTAGGGGTAGGTCCTCACAAGGATCCAGGGGGCGCTTCGTCCCGGGGGAGGACGAGGAAGGGCTGCGGAAGTCCTTAACTGGTTTCTACAGGGCGGGAGTCCGGGGGGTAGGGCTAGCACCCCTATGGATACGGCGATTGGCACCAGCGCGCCGCGGCACCCCCGGCCAGCAGACTTCGAACGAAGCGCATCACGTGCTTCGAGACACGCATCAGGACGAGGGGAAACACCGTGACAACGGCTATGACCGAAACCAGGCACGGGGGTACTGGAGGGCATGAGGCCGTCGCGGCTCGAGCGCGGAAGGTCGTCAAGGCCTACGGCTCCGGCGAGACGCGGGTCGTCGCCCTCGACGCGGTGGACGTGGACATCCACCGCGGCCAGTTCACCGCGATCATGGGGCCCTCGGGCTCGGGCAAGTCCACGCTGATGCACTGCCTGGCCGGGCTGGACACGGTCACGAGCGGCGAGATCTTCCTCGACGACACCGAGATCACCGGTCTGAAGGACAAGAAGCTCACGAAGCTCCGCCGGGACCGGATCGGCTTCATCTTCCAGGCCTTCAACCTGCTGCCGACGCTCAACGCCCTGGAGAACATCACGCTCCCCATGGACATCGCCGGCCGCAAGGCCGACGCGGAGTGGCTGAACCGGGTCGTGGAGACCGTGGGCCTGGCGGGCCGCCTCAAGCACCGGCCGACCGAGCTCTCCGGCGGCCAGCAGCAGCGCGTCGCGGTCGCCCGCGCCCTGGCTTCCCGGCCGCAGATCATCTTCGGTGACGAGCCCACCGGAAACCTCGACTCCCGGGCCGGCGCGGAGGTCCTCGGCTTCCTTCGCCGCTCGGTGAACGAGCTGGGCCAGACCATCGTCATGGTCACCCACGACCCGGTCGCCGCCTCCTACGCGGACCGCGTCATCTTCCTCGCCGACGGCCGGATCGTGGACGAGATGCACACCCCCACCGCCGACCAGGTCCTGGACCGCATGAAGGACTTCGACGCCCGTGGGCGGACGTCATGACCGTCATGAAGACCGCGCGGCGCAACTTCGTCGCGCACAAGGGGCGGATGGCGCTCTCCGCCGTGGCCGTCCTGCTGTCCGTCGCCTTCGTCTGCGGGACGCTGGTGTTCACGGACACCATGAACACCACCTTCGACAAGCTGTTCGCGGTCACCAACGCCAACGTCACGGTCACTCCCAAGGAGGCCGAGAGCAGCGGGGAGACCCCCGACACCGGCAAGCCGCAGGCGCTGGCCGGCTCGGTCGTCGAGCAGGTGAAGAAGGCCGAGGGCGTGAAGTCCGTCGAGGGCGGCGTCTCCTCGATGGCGGTCACGGTCGTCAACTCCAAGAACGAGAACCTCGGCTCGTCCACGGGAGCCCCGACCTTCGCGGGCAACTGGACCGAGAACGAACTGAAGTCGATGAAGATCATCGAGGGGCAGGCCCCGCGCGGCCCCACCGACGTGATGATCGACGCCGACACGGCGAAGAAGCACCGCCTCAAGCTCGGTGACGACATCCGCACCATCGCCGTCACCGGCGACATCCGCTCCAAGATCACCGGTATCGCCGCCTTCACCGTGACCAACCCGGGCGCCACCGTCGTCTACTTCGACACCGCCACCGCGCAGCAGAAGCTGCTCGGCGCCCCGGACACCTTCACGCACGTGAACGTCACGGCCAAGGAGGGGGTGAGCGACGCCCAGCTCAAGCAGCACGTCGCGTCCGCCGTCGGCGCCGACAGCTACAAGCTGCAGACCGCCAAGGAAGCCGCGGACGCCAACCGCAAGAACATGGACTTCCTCGACATCATGAAGTGGGTGATGCTCGGCTTCGCCGCGATCGCCTTCCTCGTCGGAATCTTCCTGATCTTCAACACGTTCTCGATGCTGGTCGCCCAGCGCACCCGTGAGATCGGCCTGATGCGGGCCATCGGCGCCGACAGCGGCCAGGTCCTCAAGTCGGTGGTCATCGAGGCCCTGCTGCTCGGTGTGGTCGGCTCGATCCTCGGCGTCGCCGCCGGCATCGGCCTGGCCGTCGGCCTGATGGAGCTCATGAGCGGGCTCGGCATGAGCCTGTCCACGGAGGACCTCACCGTCGCCTGGACCACCCCGGTCATCGGCATCGTCCTCGGCGTGGTCGTCACCGTCGTCTCCGCCTTCATACCCGCCCGCCGGGCCGGCAAGGTCTCCCCGATGGCCGCCCTGCGCGAGTCCGGCACCCCCGGCGACAAGAAGGCCGGCCGGATCCGCGCCGCCCTGGGCCTGGGCCTCACCGGCATCGGAGCCGCGGCCCTGTACCTCGCGGGGACCGCCGACGCCGCCGGTACCGGAGCGCAGTGGCTGGGGCTGGGTGTGCTGTTCACCCTCATCGGGTTCATCGTGATCGGCCCGCTCCTCGCGGGAGTCGTGGTCCGGGCCCTGTCCGCTCCGGTGCTGCGGCCCTTCGGCTCCATAGGCCGCCTCGCCGAGCGCAACGCGCTGCGCAACCCGCGGCGCACCGGCGCCACCGCCGCCGCGCTGATGATCGGCCTGGCGCTGGTCGCCTGTCTGTCGGTGGTCGGCTCCTCGATGGTGGCCTCGGCCACCGACGAGCTCGACAAGACGGTCGGCGCGGACTTCATCGTGCAGTCCATGACGGGTCAGCCGGTCGTACCGCAGGCCGAGGAGGCGCTGCGGGCCACGCAGAGTCTGGACCACGTCACGGCCTACCGGGAGGTGGACGCCAAGATCACCACCCCCGACGGCGCCACCGAGATCGACGGCCTCGGAGCCATGGACCCCACCTACGCCAAGGACATCCGCCGCAAGATGATCGCCGGCGAGCACGCGGCGGCGTACAAGCCGGGCGCGATGTCGGTGGGCTCCGACTTCGCCACCAAGCACCAGGTCAAGCTCGGTGACGAGCTGACGGTCGCCTTCACCGGCGGCAAGACCACCACGCTCAAGGTCGCGGCGATCACCAGCGACGAGGGCAACCTCGACAACGGCATGAAGTACATCAGCACCGCCGTCGCCGAGGCGAACGTGCCCGCCGACAAGCTGCCCAGGCCCTTCATGCTGCTGGCCACCGCGAAGGACGGCCAGGACGACGCCGCGTACAAGGCGGTCAAGGCGGATCTGGCCGAGTACCCGCAGTACCAGGTGCTCAACCAGACCGACTACAAGCAGGCACTGAAGGACCAGGTCGGCCAGCTCCTGAACGTGGTCTACGCCCTCCTCGCCCTCGCGATCATCGTCGCGGTCCTGGGCGTGGTGAACACCCTGGCGCTCTCGGTGGTCGAGCGGACCCGCGAGATCGGCCTGATGCGCGCCATCGGCCTCTCCCGCCGCCAGCTGCGCCGCATGATCCGCCTGGAGTCGGTGGTCATCGCCCTCTTCGGCGCCCTGCTGGGCCTCGGCCTGGGCATGGGCTGGGGGGCCACCGCCCACCAGCTCCTCGCACTGCAGGGCATGAAGATCCTCGAGATCCCGTGGCCCACCATCCTCGGAGTCTTCGCCGGCTCCGCCCTGGTCGGCCTGCTGGCCGCGCTGGTCCCGGCCTTCCGGGCGGGCCGGATGAACGTCCTGAACGCGATCGCCAGCGAGTAGTCGCCGGCCGGTCGTACGGGGGAACGCCCCGGCCCCGCCTCACCCGTTCGGGTGGGGCGGGGCCGCGGTCGTTCCGGGACGGACCGGGTGATTCCGTGCGTCCGCCGGCTGCCTCGGGGACCGGCTCACCGGCCCTGGCGACGACCACCTCGCCGCCGCCGGCGACCCCGCGCCCCGCCACCGCCCGGGCAAGCCCGAATCCCACGCGCGACTGTCCGACCCGCGTCGTAGGGTGGGAACCCCCGGCCCGTTCGACGTGTCGGGTCCTTCGCGTTGCCGCCTCGCGGGAACTCGCCGCACCTCACCGGACGGAAAGCCGCCTTCATGAGCCTGCACGGACTGCTCGACGCCGTCAGCCGGGACCCCGCACTCGCCGAGGCGGTCACCGCGGCCGGCGACGGCAACCGCATGCACGTGGACCTCGTCGGCCCGGCCGCCGCGCGGCCCTTCGCCATCGCCGCGCTGGCCGCCCGCACCGGGCGCACCGTGCTCGCGGTCACCGCCACCGGGCGGGAGGCCGAGGACCTGGCCGCCGCGCTGCGCTCGATGCTCAACCCCGACGAGGTCGCGGAATACCCGTCGTGGGAGACGCTCCCGCACGAGCGGCTGAGCCCGCGCAGCGACACCGTCGGCCGCCGCATCGCCGTACTGCGCCGCCTCGCGCACCCGAGCAAGGACGACCCCGCCGCGGGCCCGGTCTCCGTGGTCGTCGCGCCGATCCGGTCCGTGCTCCAGCCGCAGGTCAAGGGCCTCGGGGACCTGGTCCCGGTGAGCCTGCGCCAGGGCGAGAGCGTGGACCTCGGCGCGGTGACGCAGGCACTCGCCGGGGCCGCGTACGCCCGCGTGGAGCTCGTCGAGAAGCGCGGCGAGTTCGCGGTGCGCGGCGGCATCCTCGACGTGTTCCCGCCCACCGAGGAGCATCCGCTGCGCGTGGAGTTCTGGGGAGACGAAGTCGAGGAGATCCGTTACTTCAAGGTCGCCGACCAGCGTTCCCTGGAGATCGCCGAGCACGGCCTGTGGGCTCCGCCCTGCCGGGAGCTGCTCCTCACCGACGAGGTGCGCGGGCGCGCGGCGGCCCTCGCCGAGCTCCACCCCGAGCTCGGCGAGCTGCTGCACAAGATCGCCGAGGGGATCGCCGTCGAGGGCATGGAGTCCCTGGCCCCGGTCCTGGTCGACGACATGGAGCTGCTGATCGACGTACTGCCGGCCGGTTCGATGGCCGTCGTGTGCGACCCCGAGCGGGTGCGGACGCGGGCCTCGGACCTGGTGGCGACCTCGCAGGAGTTCCTGATGGCCTCCTGGGCGGCCACCGCGGGCGGCGGCGAGGCACCCATCGACGTGGGCGCGGCCTCGCTCCGCGGGATCGCCGACGTACGGGAGCACGCGCGCGAGCTCGGCATGATGTGGTGGTCGGTGTCCCCGTTCGCCGCCGACGAGGACGCAGCGATCGGCAGCGACAGCCTGACCCTCGGCATGCACGCCCCCGAGGCCTACCGCGGCGACACCGCCCGCGCCCTCGCCGACACCAAGGCCTGGCTCGCCGACGGCTGGCGCACCGTCTTCCTGACCGAGGGCCACGGCCCGGCCGCCCGTACCGTCGAGGTGCTCGGCGGCGAGGGCATCGCGGCCCGCCTGGAGGCCGATGTCACCGCGCTGGAGCCCTCGCTGGTCCACGTCTCGTGCGGCTCCCTCGACAACGGCTTCGTCGACCCCGTCCTCAAGCTCGCCGTCCTCACCGAGACCGACCTGACCGGCCAGCGCACCGCCTCCAAGGACCTCGGCCGGATGCCGACCCGGCGCCGCAAGACGATCGACCCCCTCACGCTGGAGGTCGGCGACTACATCGTCCACGAGCAGCACGGCGTCGGCCGCTACATCGAGATGGTGCAGCGCACCGTGCAGGGCGCCACCCGCGAGTACCTGCTCGTCGAGTACGCGCCGGCCAAGCGCGGCCAGCCCGGCGACCGCCTCTACATCCCCACCGACCAGCTGGAGCAGGTCACCAAGTACGTCGGCGGCGAAGCCCCGACCCTGCACCGGCTCGGCGGCGCCGACTGGACCAAGACCAAGGCGCGGGCGAAGAAGGCGGTCAAGGAGATCGCCGCCGACCTGATCAAGCTCTACAGCGCCCGCATGGCGGCCCCCGGCCACACCTTCGGCCCCGACACCCCCTGGCAGCGCGAGCTGGAGGACGCCTTCCCGTACGCGGAGACCCCCGACCAGCTCACCACCATCGCCGAGGTCAAGGAGGACATGGAGAAGTCGGTCCCCATGGACCGCCTGATCTGCGGAGACGTCGGATACGGGAAGACCGAGATCGCCGTGCGAGCGGCCTTCAAGGCCGTCCAGGACGGCAAGCAGGTCGCCGTGCTCGTCCCGACCACGCTGCTGGTGCAGCAGCACTTCGGGACCTTCTCCGAGCGGTACGCGCAGTTCCCGGTCAAGGTGAAGGCGCTGTCCCGCTTCCAGAGCGACACCGAGTCCAAGGCGACGCTGGAGGGCCTGCGCGACGGCTCCGTGGACATCGTCATCGGCACGCACCGGCTGTTCTCGCAGGAGACCAGGTTCAAGGACCTGGGCCTGGTCATCGTCGACGAGGAGCAGCGGTTCGGCGTCGAGCACAAGGAGCAGCTCAAGAAGCTGCGCGCCAACGTCGACGTGCTGACGATGTCCGCGACCCCCATCCCGCGCACCCTGGAGATGGCGGTCACCGGCATCCGCGAGATGTCCACGATCACCACCCCGCCCGAGGAGCGCCACCCGGTCCTGACCTTCGTCGGCCCCTACGAGGAGAAGCAGATCGGCGCCGCGATCCGCCGCGAACTGCTCCGCGAGGGCCAGTGCTTCTACATCCACAACCGGGTCGAGTCCATCGACCGGGCGGCCGCCAAGCTCCGCGAGATCGTGCCCGAGGCGCGCATCGCGACGGCGCACGGCCAGATGTCCGAACAGTCCCTGGAACAGGTCGTGGTGGACTTCTGGGAGAAGAAGTTCGACGTCCTCGTCTCCACGACGATCGTCGAGTCCGGCATCGACATCTCCAACGCCAACACCCTCATCGTCGAGCGCGGCGACAACTTCGGCCTCTCCCAGCTCCACCAGCTGCGCGGCCGCGTGGGCCGAGGCCGCGAGCGCGGGTACGCGTACTTCCTGTACCCGCCGGAGAAGCCGCTGACCGAGACCGCGCACGAGCGGCTCGCGACGATCGCCCAGCACACCGAGATGGGTGCGGGCATGTACGTGGCGATGAAGGACCTGGAGATCCGCGGCGCGGGCAACCTGCTCGGCGGCGAGCAGTCCGGCCACATCGCGGGCGTCGGCTTCGACCTCTACATCCGGATGGTCGGCGAGGCCGTGGCCGACTACCGGTCCCTCGTCGACGGCGGGGTGGAGGAGGAGCCGCCGCTGGAGGTCAAGATCGAGCTGCCGGTCGACGCGCACGTCCCGCACGACTACGCGCCGGGCGAGCGGCTGCGCCTCCAGGCGTACCGGTCCATCGCGTCGGCCAACTCCGAGGAGGACGTCAAGGCGGTCCGCGAGGAGCTCACCGACCGCTACGGCAAGCTGCCGGAGCCCGTGGAGAACCTGCTCCTGGTGGCCGGACTGCGGATGCTCGCCCGCGCCTGCGGGGTCGGTGACATCACCCTCCAGGGCCCCAACATCCGCTTCGGGCCGGTGGAGTTGCGCGAGTCGCAGGAGCTGCGGCTGAAGCGGCTCTACCCGGGTTCGGTGATCAAGCCGGCCGCCTCGCAGGTCCTGGTGCCGCGGCCGAAGACCGCCCGGGTGGGCGGGAAGCCGCTGGTCGGACGGGAACTGCTGGGCTGGACCGGGGAGTTCCTCGCCACGATCCTCGGCTCGTAGGCAGGGCTCGTAGGCAGGGCTCGTAGGCAGGGCTCGTAGGGACGGCTCGTAAGCGCGGCGCGCAGGCAGGGCGGTAGGCGTGACGCGTAGGGACGGCGACGGCCGCGGCGGGACCTTCCGGTCCCGGGTCGCGGCCGATCGCGTTCCCGCGGGGGCTACTTGTTCGGGTCGTCGTCGATGCCGAGCTTGTCTTCCGCCTGCTGCTGGGCCTTGTCGATCTGGTCGGCGTACTTGTTGCCGGTCTTCTCGTTGGCCTCTTGTTCGAGGTTGTCCGAGATGTCCTTGCCCTTGTCCTTGAACCTGTCGAAAATCCCCATGCTCGGGCTCCTTCCGTAATCCCGTGTGCGACGCTACGCGCGTTTGGGGTGGTTCGCCCGCTGGAGCGTCGGAACGTGCCGTAAAGCCATGGAGTTTATGATCTTGTCCTATGCGTCCCCGCCTGCTGTTTCCCGCCCTCCTGCTCGCCTCGGCCCTCGCGGTCTCCGGCTGTGCGGGGCTCCCCGAGCCCGGAGTCGGTGCGGGTGCGAACGCCGTGGGCCCGGCCAACGGCCCGGTGGCCCTGGCCTCGGTGGACGGGCTCGCGGTCAAGGGGCGGGCGCCGAAGACCAGTGCAGGACTTGGGTGATGGCGTGCCGGATCTGCGCGTCCCGGTGGTCAGCCGACCCGCTGAGGTCGTAGGAGAAGCGGTGTGGCTCGCCCATCGGATTGCCGTCAGCATCGAGACGGTAGGCGGCGAAGTGGTCAGCGTTCGTATCCACACCGATCGTGCCGGTCGCGCGGGCGACAGCGAGCGGGACCGTCTGGACGACGGGGCGCTGCCAGGAGGCGGTCAGGTACCAGCCTCCCCGGGGCGCGTCGTAGTGGATGCGGTAGGCGACGGCTCGATTCCCCTCGATACGATCCCGCCATTCGGCGTCCCGGTGATGGAATTGCACCTTGGAAGTAAGGACGTACCGGCCATGCTTGCCGTTTGCCATGTGCGCGAGCGGTGCGGGCAGCTTGACCGACGCCTCACCGCCGGGAGTGACCCGGATCGTCTCGTTGCCGCATTGCTTGCCCGACTCTCCGTCGGCGGCGAGGAACCAGCGCTCCGCCTCCCAGCGTTCCCGCCACTCGTCCTCGGTGAGCTGCGCCTTTTCGAGGTTGTGCCGGGTGCCCAGCAACCGCCGGCCGCCGCGCACCACGTGCACGACACCGTTCTCCCGGTCGGCCCGGGCCGTGTCGAGACGGTGCTCCAGGATGTGCAGACGCCGTGTCTTGTGGAACCACTCGCCCTTCGAGTGGTATCCGCCTGCCGCCCGCTTGGTGCCCTTCTCCCTGATGGGCTGGGACAGGCGGTGCGTCAGCGTGCGGATACCGGCCTCTAGGTTCTGGATGTGCGCGAGCTGACCACGGTGCGAGGGCGCCCACTGATCGTGGGTGGCCTTCGTGATCGAACCGGCCCAGCGCGATGACGATGCAGCGGTCAGGCCCTGTTTGCGGGCCGCCCACCTTTGCGCGTCATGGTCGTTGCCATCCGCGCAGCGGGCCGCCAGGTCGAGGGAGGCTAGACGCCCCAGGTGTTCGCCGATCAATCGCAACACCTTGTCGTCCTCGACGCTCAGGTTCTTGAGGCGACCACGTATCGCGACACCAGATGGGCCGAGGGTCACGAACGGAGGATCGATGGTGCGGAGCTGGTTCTTCTTCGGCTGCCCAGTCATCGGCAGCCACCGCTTCCCAAACCTTCGTCGCCCATTCGCTCGGCAGGTACCGGCAACGCGCCCTCACGGAACCAGCGATACGCGGTCTGCGGATGCACACCCCGCGCCTTCGCCCACTCCTTCAGGTTCATGCATCCGACCGTAACGACGCCCACCCATATGCACTATCACTCACAAGGGTCAACCAACGCGCCAATAGCTCCCCCCTGGATCGGGTCCTGGGGCGCGTTTCGGCCGGGCCCCGGACCCCCCTGCATCAGGCCCTGGGCCACCCTGTGTCGGGCCCCGGGCCACCCCTACCTCTGTATCAGGGCTTTGATCAGGCCTTCTTCCAGTCCTGGCAGTCGACGGTCTTGAAGAAGCCGTCACCGGCGGCGATCGTCACGACGGCCTGGCCCTCGGGGTTCTCGTTGGCGATGATCGTCTCGACGCTGCCGGACGCGTCCTTGGTGCGCTCCCAGTAGCAGCCGGAGCCGTCGTCGGTGGAACCGGCGGACTTGTAGGTGCCCGGGGCGACGTCGACGCCGACCTCGAGCATGCCGCCCTTGCCGGAGATCTCGGCCTTCGGGGTGCCGGCGGCCTTCGGGTCCACGAGCTCCCAGCCCTTGCGGCCCTCGGTCTTGAAGATCTTGTCGGTGGCGGCGATGGCCGCGTAAGTGGAGCCGACGGCGTTGTCGTTGTCGATGATCGACTCGGCTTCCCCCTTGGAGTCCTTGGCGCGCTCCCAGTAGCAGTTGTCGTCGGCCGTGTTGCCCGTCGAGCGGTAGAGGCCCGGCTGGACGTCGGAGCCGACCTGGAAGGTGTCGCTGCCCTTGATGGCCGACTTCGCCTTGCCCGCGTCGGGGGGCGGGGCGCTGCTCGCCGGTGCGGGCTTCGAGGCGGCCGCGTCGGCGCCCTTGTCGGCGGTGGTTTCGGTGCCGCCGCACGCGGTGAGCGTCGCGAGGGCGAGGGCCGCGCCGCAGCCCGCCAGGATCTTGTTGCGGGTGGTGCGGGCGGTCCAACTGGTGCGCGTGGTGAGGGACAGGAGTGTGTGGCTCCTGCCTGATCTGACGTCCTGTTCGGTGCGATCATCGCAACAGGGCCTGTGAACCGAGTCAACGAATTTCTGAGGGATTGTTAAATTCACGCTGTGAATGGGTCTCTCCTCTTTGCAGCGGTATGCTCGCGCACATGCCGGAGCAGAAGCCCCCCACCGAGGCCCCAGCCACCCCCACCCCGACGCCCACGAGCGCCCCCGCCTTCGAAGCCGTCGAAGTCGCCACCCCCCAAGTCGTCACCCCCCGAGCCACTCTCGAAGCCACCGCCGAAGTCACCCCCGAAGTCACCGCCGCCGAGATCGCCCGTCTCGCGGGAGTCGGCCGCGCCGCCGTGAGCAACTGGCGCCGCCGCCATGCCGACTTCCCCCGCCCCGTCGGCGGCACCGACACCAGCCCCTCCTTCGCGCTGGCGGACGTCACCGACTGGCTCCGGGCCCAGGGCAAGCTCGCCGAAGTCCCCCTGCGCGAACGCGTCTGGCAGTACGTCGCCGCCCACCCCGGCGGCTCCGTGGCCGCGCTCGTCAAGGCCGGGAGCGCGCTGCTGCTCGTACGGGACCGGCCCATGGAGTGGCTGGAGGCCGCGGCCGTCTCCGACGAGCGGATGGCCACCCTGCTGGCGCCCGCCGTCGACCGGGTGCTCGCCCTGCGGTTCGGGCCCGCGCACCCGCTCGGAGCCACCGGCGCCCTGCAGCCCGCCGCCGTGCCCTTCCTGCGCGCCGCCGCCGAGCTCGCCGCCGAACTCGGCACCCGGGGCGCCTTCGAGTTCCTGCTCGGCCGCCACCTCGAAGCCAACCCCCGCCAGTACACGCTCACTCCGGACGGCCTCGCCACCCTCATGGCCGCCCTCGCCGGACCCGCCGCCGGTGCGGGCACCGGAGCGGCCGGCGCCGCGCCCTTCACGGTCCTGGACCCGGCCTGCGGCACCGGCACCCTGCTGCGGGCCGTCCCCGGAGCCACCACCCGCTACGCGCAGGACAGTTCCCCCGAGCTCGCCTCCCTCGCCGCGCTGCGCCTCGCCCTCCAGTCGGACGCCCCGGTCCGCGCGGCCGCCGCCGACAGCCTGCGCGCCGACGCCTTCGGACGCCCCGCCGCCGAACCGGTCGACGCCGTGCTCTGCCACCCGCCGTTCAACGAACGCAACTGGGGCCACGAGGAGCTGGCCTACGACCCGCGCTGGGAGTACGGGCTGCCGGCCCGCGCCGAATCCGAACTCGCCTGGGTCCAGCACGCCCTGTCCCACCTGCGCGAGGGCGGCACCGCCGTCCTGCTCATGCCGCCCGCCGCGGCCGCCCGCCGCTCCGGCCGCCGCATCCGGGCCGACCTGCTGCGCCGGGGCGCGCTGCGGGCCGTCGTCGCCCTCCCGGCCGGCGCCGCGCCGCCGTACGGGATCCCGTTGCACGTGTGGGTGCTGCGCAGGCCCGCCCCGCACGCGGCGCCCCCCTCCGGGCTGCTCCTCGTGGACACCGCCGCACTCGCCGACGGGCCCGGACCGGGGCCGGGGCGGGCCGGCTGGGCCGCCGTGCACAGCGCGGTGGAGGAGGCCTGGACGGCGTACGAGCGCGGCGGCCCGGCCCCGGACGTCCCGGGCGTGCGCCGCGTGGTGCCCGTCCTGGACCTGCTCGACGACGATGTGGACCTGACTCCGGCCCGCCACCTGCCGCCGCCCGCCGCGGGCGGCGGCGTGGCCGAGCTGGTTGCCGTACGGGACCGGCTGGACTCGACGCTGACCCGCGCGGCCCGGCTCACCCCGCCGGCCCCGCCCGCCGCCGCCCCGGACCGGGCCGCCGCGGCGCCGGTCCGGCCGCCGCTGACCACCATCGGCGAACTCGCCCGCGCCGGAGCCCTGCTCCTGCACACCGGCACCGGCAGCGGTGAGGGCGGGGCCCCCGTCCTCACCGAGTACGACGTGAGCGCCGGCACCGGACCCTCCGGCACCCTGGCCGCCGGCGCGGAGCAGCCGCTCCTCACCGCTCCGGGTGACGTGGTCGTCCCCCTCACCGGAGGTGCGGGCGTGGCCCGCGTGGTCGACGCGGGCACCGCCGGGGCGGCGCTCGGCCGGGGCCTGCAGCTCCTGCGGCCCGACCCGGACGCGCTGGACCCCTGGTTCCTGGCCGGCTTCCTGCGCGCCACCGCCAACAACCGCCGCGCCAGCAGCCACGCCTCCACCACGACCCGGCTCGACGTGCGCCGCCTCGAACTGCCCCGGCTGCCGCGGGCGGAGCAGGAGGTCTACGGGACCCGGTTCCGGGCGCTCGCCGAGTTCGAGGACGCCCTGAGGCTGGCCGCCCGGCTCGGGGAGCAGCTCGTACAGGGGCTGTACGACGGGCTGTCGGACGGTACGGTCCGGCCGGAATGACCGCGCGGACCGGTCGCGGCCCGGTCGCGGCACGGCCGGGCCGCGACCGTACAACGGTTGAGCGCATCCCCTCACTTCCGGCCGGGAACGCTGTATACCCTCAGACCCGGAATCCTCCGCACTTCTCCGTCCTTCCTCCGCCCTTCCTCCGCACGGCCCGTCAGGAGCAGCGATGCACGGCCCCGGCACCCCGCCGCCCCACGGTCACCAGCCCAGCACCGGGGGCGTGGTGACGCTCCGCGTGCTGTTCGCGCTGCTGCCCGTCCTGAGCTGCGGACTCCTCGCCTGGGGGACGATGCTGCGGCTCGCGCTGGTCACCCGCCGGCGCAGGGACTGGTGGCTGATGGGCGCGTCCGTGGTCGCCGAGTTCTTCTGGGTGCTGCTGAGCGGGCTCGACCCGACCCCCGACAACAGCGGCTGGCAGGCCAACGCCGGTGCCTCCCTCACGATCCTCACCGGCTTGAGCGTCACCGCGTACTTCCTCGCGGCCGACATCCGCCACCACGCGGTGGGCAGGGCGGGGCAGCCGGCCGCCTGGTATCCGCCGCCGCACGCGCCGTACGTACCGCCGCAGCAGCAGCCGCGGGCTCCCGCGTACGGCTACCCGCCCGCCCCCCAGCAGGCCCCCGAGCCCGAGCCGAACCCGACGCCGCCCCCGCGCATCGGTCAGGTCCGCGCCGAACTCGACGAGCTCAGCGAGCTGCTGCGCCGGCAGCAGCCGCCCCACAACGAGGGCCCCCGCCCGTGACGGACCGGCTCATCGGCGACCGCTACCAGCTCGCCACCATCCTCGGCCAGGGCGGCATGGGCCAGGTCTGGACGGCGTACGACCGGCGCCTGGACCGCCGCGTCGCGGTCAAGCTGCTGCGCCCCGACAAGGTGGCCGGCCCCGGCTCCGTGGCGGAGGAGCTGCGCCGCCGCTTCGTGCGCGAGTGCCGGGTCACCGCGCAGGTGGACCACCCCGGCCTGGTCACCGTGCACGACGCCGGCAGCGACGGCGACGAGCTGTACCTCGTCATGCAGTACGTCGAGGGCGCCGACCTCGCCGACCACCTCGCCGAGCACGATCCGTACCCGTGGCCGTGGGCGGTCTCGGTGATCGCCCAACTGTGCTCGGTGCTGTCGGCGGTGCACGCGGTGCCGATCGTCCACCGGGACCTGAAGCCGCGCAACGTGATGGTCCGCCCCGACGGGACCGTACTGGTCCTGGACCTCGGTGTCGCCTCCGTGATGGACACCGACACCACCCGCCTCACCAGCACCGGTTCACCGATCGGCAGCCCCGCGTACATGGCGCCCGAGCAGGCCATGGGCGGGGCCGTCGGACCGCACACCGACCTCTACGCGCTCGGCGTGGTCCTGTACGAGCTGCTGTCCGGCAACGTCCCCTTCGCCGGCTCCACGGCGCTCGGGGTGCTCCACCGGCACCTGTACGAACCGCCTCTCCCGGTACGCCAGTTGCGCCCCGAGGTCCCGCAGCAGCTGGAAGCCGTACTCCTGAACCTGCTGGCCAAGGACCCGCAGGACCGGCCCGCCTCCGCGCAGGCGGTGTACGCGTCCCTCGCGCCCCTGCTGCCCCACTCCGGCTCGGGCGCCCCCACCGGCCCCCTCGACCCGACCCGGCCCTTCCTGCGCCCGCAGGCACCCTGGCCCGACCGCGCCCACGTGATCCCGCCCCGGCCGGCCACCCCGCCCCCGCCGCCGCGGCCGGACGTCCCGGCGGCCGTGGAGGAGGCCAAGAAGCTCCTGGACCAGGGCATGCTCACCCAGGCGGTGGACATCCTCGGCGGCATCCTCCCGGCGGCGGCCGAGCAGCACGGCGCGCACTCGCCGGTGGTCCGCTCCCTGCGCAAGCAGTACGCGGCCACGCTGATGGACGACGGCCAGTACCGCCGCGCCCTGCCCGAACTGCGCCGGCTCGCCGAGGAGTTCCCGGCGGGCGACCCGCAGTCCCTGCGCTTCCGCTACGACGCGGCCCAGTGCCTGGAACAGCTCGGCGAACCGGCGGCCGCCCTCGCCGAGTACCGCGCGCTGCTGCCGCTCTTCGAGAACCACTACGCGAACCCGGACCCGGGCCTCCCGCTGGAGGTCCGCCGCCGCATAGCGCACCTGCTGCTCTCCCTCGGCGACCGCCCGGCGGCCCACGACACGCTGGCCCGCCTCCTCTTCGACGCGGAACGCCTGCACGGGCCGGCGCACCCCTTCTCGGCGGAGGTCCGGCGGACCCTCCAGTGGCTGGGCCAGGTGCGCTGACGGAGCGGGCTCCGCGATCACGGACCCGGGAACGGAGGCCCTCGGTCCGCGGTGTACCGTACGGCGTCCCGTCCGCATCCGTACGCGCCCATGCGCTCCCGAGAGGTTGTCGATCGTGAAGGAGACCGCCGCCACCGCGGCCGTCCAGAGTGCGGCCCCGCCGCGGGAAAGGACCCTGCCCGGGATCCTTCCCAGGGCCCTGCTGGCCGCCGTACCGGTGCTGAGCCTCGGGGTCCTCGGCGCGGTGCCCTCGCTGGTCATCGCCTGGCGCCGGGGTGCGCGCGCCGACTGGCTCGCCGCGCTCCTCTTCGGCTGCGCCACCGTCGCCTGGTGGTTCCAGATAGCGCTCACGCCGGAGGAGACCCACGGCTGGCAGTTCGGCGCCGACGTGCTGTTGCTGTTCCTCGCCACGGCGGGCGCCGCGCTGCACAGCCTGTTCGCCAAGCGCCTGTTCGCCAAGAGTGTGGCGGCGGTGTCCCGATGAAGACCCGACGCACGTGGAGGAATCGGGCGGACCACCCGGAATCCGGCAGGGGGACGCTCCGCGTCCGGGTGCCGGCCGCGCTGGCCGCGGTGAGCGCCGTGCTGCGCGGCCGCAAGGGATGGACGCTGGGCGGCGCGGCCGTACTGGCGCTCGCCGTGGTGGGCGTGTGGGTGTTCGCCGGCGGCGGGCAGGACGGCCCGCCCGACCCGAGGGCGCGCCAGTACAAGGAGTTCGACGCCTGTCTGCTGACGGACGAGAAGGGCATCGTGACCGGCGCGCCCGCCGCTCCGGTGTGGGAGGGCATGCAGAAGGCCTCGCTGGAGACCCGTGCGCGCGTCACGTACGTCCCGGTCGTCGGGGAGCCGTCGGCCGCCGACGCCCGACCGTTCTTCAACAGCCTGATGCAGCGCAAGTGCGACGTGGTGCTGGCTGTCGGCGCTTCCCAGGTGGAGGCCACTCAGGCGGGGGCGAAGGACCATCCCAAGGCGCGCTTCGTCCTGGTGGACGGATCGGGGGCGGCCGGGAACGTCACGGTGGTCAAGTCCGGGGACGGGCTCCAGGACGCCGTGGCGGAGGCCGTCCGGCAGGCCGTCAAGTCGTCGGGCGCATAGCCGCATAACGGTCAGGCGGCGCCCTCGCGCGGCAGGTAACGATGAGATAAAACCACCGACCCCGCCTCGGGCGCGTGTTCGGTGATCGGGCAGTCTCGCGAAGCTTTTATCGATTTCGCCTAAGCAAAGGCTCGCCCATGCCTGTTCGTAGGGTTCGTAGCTCGCGCCTCTTCCCACCGGGTCGTACCGGTAGGCGAAGAGCGAGAGTCACCGCTCTTTCCGTCCTGATTTCCTTCTCCTGCATGCTCACCACCGAGACCGCGGCTGCCAGCGGCGTCACGCTTCCGGCGCTGAGCATGCCCCGATTCTCCCTGTCCGGCCTGATCGGCTGGGCCGGCACGTCCCCGCTGGACACACCGGACCAGCAGGGCGGCACCGCCCGCGGCAAGGGCCACCAGGCCTCCGCCGACGACACCAGCGAAGAAGGCGGCGCCGGCCGCCAGCCCGGCAAGGGCAAGGGCGAACTCGCTCCGTACGAGCGGTTCACCGACGAGCCCGGCACGGCCACGACCGGCACGGCCAAGGGAACGGGCAAGAGCTTCGACGCCCGGACCAGCAAGCGGGACGCCAAGAAGTCCACGGCCACGTCGGACCACTACGTCAACGCCGACGGCTCCACGACCGTCCGCCACTTCTCCGGCCGCAGCAACTTCAAGGACGCCGACGGCACCTGGAAGCAGATCGACACCGCGCTGGTCGAGGACAAGGACGGCCGGCTCCAGGAGCGCTCCAACTCCCTCGACGTCGAGTTCGCCCCGAACGCCGCCGACCAGCAGCTCGCCTCCATCGACTTCGGATCCGGCCGCTCCCTCGCGTACGGCCTGAGCGGCGCCGCGAAGGCCACGCCCACCGTGGCGGCCAACGGCACCGTGACCTATGCCGGAGCCCTGCCCGACACGGACGTGCAGCTGGTGCCGCTCAGCGAGGGCTTCAAGGAGAACCTCGTCCTGCGGTCCCCGAAGGCGGCGAACTCCTGGACCTTCCTCCTGGACACCAAGGGACTCACGCCGCGGATCGCGGCCGACGGCGACGTGGAGTTCACCGCCGCCGACGGCAAGGTGACCGCCACCATCCCGCACGCGTTCATGGAAGACTCCAAGATCGACCCGCGCTCCGGCGACGCCGCCCAGTCCCGGGCCGTCACCTACGAGCTGATCCAGGCCGACGGCAAGCCGGCCCTGCGGATGACCGCGGACCGTGCCTGGCTGGACGCCCCCGAGCGGGTCTACCCGGTGACCGTCGACCCGACCGTCACCGCCAGCAACTCCACGTACACCCAGAACACGATCTCCGGTGACCACTCCACCGAGAACCAGATCAAGGTCGGCTCGTACGACTCCGGCACCAACAAGGCGAACTCCTTCCTGCAGTTCTCCTCGCTGGGCAGCACGCTCGCCGGGCAGCGGGTCACCGCCGCCACGCTGAACGTGTACGCGCTCTGGTCCTCGACCTGCACCGCGTCGTCGTTCTCCGTCAACCACATCACGCAGTCGTGGACGCCCTCCGGCGTCACGAGCTACCCGGGCCCGAGCTACGGCACGGCCATCGGGTCGGCCACGCCCGCGCCCGGTGCCTCCTGCAGCAACACCACCGGCGCCACCAGCGTCGGCGTGAAGATGCCGGTGCCGCTCCAGACCGCCTGGTTCGACCAGGTGGCACTCGGCGGCGCCAACTACGGCCTGGCGCTGACCGCGCCGACCGGGGACGCCCTGCACTGGAAGAAGTTCCACTCCGACAACTCGGCGACCGCCGGCTGGCGGCCCGCCCTGGAACTGACCTACTCGCCCAACACCAAGCCGCAGGTCAACGCCCAGTACCCGCCGGAGAACTTCCAGGCGCACACCCTCCAGCCGGAGCTGCTCGTCAACGCGAGCGACGCCGACAACTGGCCCGGGGCGCTCTCGTACTCCTTCGAGGTGTACGACGCCGACAGCACGAGCACGACCCCCATCGCCGCGTCCGGCCTCACGGCCGACCGTGCCTGGAAGGTCCCCGCGGGCAAGCTCAGCTGGAGCAAGAACTACAACTGGTACGTGAGCGTCACCGACGGATACGACTCGGTGATGTACTCGGCGAGCCGCTTCTCCACCGCGGTGCCGCAGCCGCCCGTCACCTCGCGCCTGGCCCAGAACAACGACGGCCACGAGTTCGACCCGTCGGACGGCAACTACACCACCGACGACACCGACGCGGACGTACCCGTCGTCGGCCCGTCCCTCCAGATCGACCGCTCGTACAACAGCATCGACCCGCGGATCGACAGCGCCTTCGGCGCCGGCTGGTCCACGATCGTCGACATGAAGGCGGCCGAGACCAAGGACGGCGCCGGTACCGTCACCAGCGTCGCGATCACCTACCCCGGCGGTGAGCAGGTCGCCTTCGGCCGCAACACCGACGGGAGCTTCGTGCCCCCGCTGGGCCGCTACGCCCGCCTCGAAACGGTCGGCGGCGGCTACAAGCTGACCGACAAGGACTTCACGGCCTACTCCTTCACGCAGGCGACCGCGAAGACCGGCGTCTACGCGATCTCCGGCATCGTGGACTTCGCGGGCCGCGGCGAGACGTTCACGTACAACGCCTCCAAGCAGCTGACGAAGATCACCAACACCACGGCCGGCCGTTCGCTCGGGCTGACCTGGGCCACCCCGGCCGGCGCCACCGTCCCGCACGTGGCGACCGTGTCCACCGACCCGTCGGTGCTGATCGACCCGAGCAGCGCCCAGACCTGGCAGTACACCTACACCGGCGACCAGCTCGCCACGGTGTGCCCGCCCGCGGACTGGTCCAAGTGCACGCAGTACACGTACGCCACCGGCAACCACCACCGCACCACGGTGCTGGACGCCGACCCGTACGCGTACTGGCGGCTCGGCGAGGCCTCGGGCGCGACCGTCACCAAGGACACGGTCGACACCAACCAGGGCAAGTACAACGCCCTGTACCGCAACGTGACCCTGGGCAGCGCCGGTCTGCTGGCCGGCTCCACCCAGAAGACGGCCACCTTCAACGGCACGACCTCGTACGTCGAGATGCCGAGCGCCCCCGGCGCGACGCCCTCGTACACGACGATCTCGCTGTGGTTCAAGACCACCCAGGCCGGCGGCGTCCTCTTCTACTACGGTGACAAGCCGCTGAGCATCACCGACCCGGTCGCCAACACCTGGTACAACACCCCGGCGCTCTACGTGGGCACCGACGGCAAGCTGCGCGGCTGCCTGGCCACCGGCTCCTGCGGCACGACGATCACCTCGGCCGCCTCCGTCAACGACGGACAGTGGCACCAGGCGACCCTCACCGGCGCGGGCACCACCCAGACCCTTTACCTGGACGGCGTCGCGCAGGGCTCCAAGACCGGCCAGATCAGGGACTGGAACACCCCGTACATCGCACTGGGCGCGGGCGTGAACAACCGCGGCTGGCCGGCGATGAACGCGAACGACCAGCTCGGCCACTTCTCCGGCCAGCTGGCCGAGGCCGCCATCTACACCGAGCCGCTCACCCCCGAGGTCATCGGGGCCCAGTACCAGGCCGCCAAGCGGTCCGCCGGTCTGCTGCAGAAGATCACCACCCCGGGCGGCAAGACCCAGGCGTCGGTCACCTACGGCACCACCGACGACCTGGTCCAGCAGGCCACCGACGGCAACGGCGGCACCTGGAAGCTGAACCCGCCCACCGTCACCGGCTCCTCGCAGGTCTACCGCTCGGCCGTGATGGGCTCCGCCCCCGGCGGCTACTGGCGGCTGGACGACACGCAGGGCGCGGCGCAGGCGGCCAACGAGCTGCACACCGGCTTCGGCACGTACAACACGGTCACGCAGGGCGTGGCGGGACCGTTCGGCGCCGGTGACGTGAGCGCGGCGCAGTTCAACGGGACCAGTTCCTTCGTGGAGCTGCCCTACGGGCCGCTGCACACGAAGCCGGACCGCTCGGTCGAGCTGTGGTTCAAGACCACCAAGCCCGGCGTCATCATGAGCGACCAGTCCAAGGCGCCCAACGACCCCGCGGGCGTCAGCGGCGACTGGAGCGACCTGCTCTACGTCGGCGCGGACAACAAGCTGCACGGCCACTGGTGGAGCACCACCTGCAACGGCAACGCGAACGTCTCCTCCACGGCGACCGTCACCGACAACGCCTGGCACCACGCGGTCCTCTCGGCCACCGGCACCACGCAGACGCTCTACCTCGACGGCGCCAAGCAGGGCACCTGCACCGGAGCCCCGAACGACCAGGCGACGACGCGGACGTTCGTCGGTGCCGGTTTCAGCAAGTGGTACAGCTCGCCGGCCGACGTCAGCTTCTTCAACGGCTCGATCGCCGAGGTCGCCGTCCACGCCAAGGGCCTGAGCGACGCCGAGGTGGGCCAGCACTGGTCCGCGTACAAGGCGTCCTCCGGCATCGCCCCGGTGCGCACGGTCACGCTGACCGACCCCACCAACAAGACGCTGACGTACGTGTACGACGCGGAGCTGGGCAACCGCATGCTCGCGACGGTCGGCACCGACGGCAAGCGGACCACCTACGGCTACGACACGGCGGGCTTCCTGCACACCGTGACCGACGCCAACGGCAACCGCAGCGTCACCGGCCACGACATCCGCGGCAACACGGTCTCCCAGACCGTCTGCCAGGACACGGCCGCCAACAAGTGCTCCACGGCGTACTACAGCTACTACCCGGACGCCACCACGGCGTTCCCGCCGATGGACCTGCGCAACGACCTGCTCCTCACCGAGCGCGACGGCCGTTCCGCGAGCCCCACGGACAACACCTATCTCACCAGCTACACCTACGACACGGGCGGCAAGCTCACCGCGGTGACCACGCCGCCGGTGCCCGGCTTCCCGAACGGCCGCACCGCCAGCACCACCTACACCACGGCCACCACCCCGGCGGCCGAGGGCGGCACCGCCGTGACCCCGGCGGGCCTGGTCAGCCAGGTCACGACGGCCGGCGGCAAGAAGACCACGTACAGCTACTTCGCCAACGGTGACCTCGCGGAGATCACCGACGCCAACGGCGCCAAGGCGAAGGTCACGTACGACAACCTCGGCCGGCAGCTGACCCGGACCGAGATATCCGACGCCAACCCGGCCGGACTCGTCACGTCCCAGACGTACGACAAGAACGACCAGGTCCTCACCGAGACCGGCCCGGCGATCACCAACCGGGTCACCGGCGCGGTGCACCAGGCCAGGACGACCACCGGGTTCGACGCGGACGGCAACATCCTGTCCCAGACGGTCTCGGACGTGACCGGCGGCGACGCCGCGCGCACGACGACCATGACGTACGACCCGTACAACCGCCTCGCGGGCCGCACCGACCCGGGCGGCGACACCACGTCGTTCGAGTACGACGGCTACGGCAACAAGGTCAAGGAGACCGACCCCGCGGGGAACGTCAACACCTACACCTTCGACGGCGAGAACCGCCCGCTCACCAGCAGCCTCCTGAACCACACCGGCGACCCGAACAACCCGTCGGCACCGGCCACCCTGGTCCAGGAGTCGCGGGCTTACGACCCCGCCGGCCGCCTCGCGTCGATCACCGACTCGATGGGCTGGGTGACGGCGTACACCTACACCGACGACGGCCTGTCGGCCACCGTGGTCCGCAAGGACCCGCAGACCGGCAAGTCCTTCACGCAGCAGGCCAACACCTACGACGCCGCCGGAAACCTCATCCAGCAGGTGACCAACGACGGCCGGACCACGACCTCCTTCACGGTGGACGCGGCCGACCGCACGACGAAGTCGGTGCTCGACCCGGCCGGGCTCGCCCGGACGACGACGGTCTCCTACGACCCGGACGACAACGTCGTCTCGGAAACGGAGAGGGACCCGGCGACGGGTGACGTCTCCACGACGGACACCCGCTACGACCAGCTCGGCAACGTCACGGGCAAGACCGTCCACGACGGCACGACGGCGCCGGTGGCCCGCTACAAGCTGGACGAGACGACGGGAACCTCCTCCGCCGACTCCTCGGGCGGCAACAGCACCGTCACCCGTGGCACCGGGATGCGCGCGAGCACCGACCGGGGCGGCAGCGCCGTCCTCGACGGCGACGCCAACTCCTACGGGCGCACGACGGGCCCGGTCGTCAACACCGCCGGCAGCTTCACGGTGTCGACGTGGGCGAAGCTCGACGACCTCACGACCAACCGCACCGTGCTGGCGCAGGACGGCAAGTCGGCGTACGGCTTCGCGCTGTACTTCTCCACCACTGCCGGTTGGACCTTCGCCCTCCCGACGCAGGACGTCCAGCCCAACACCCTGGTGCGGGCAGTGTCCGGCATCGCCGGAGCGACCGCCGGTACCTGGACCCACCTCACGGGCGTCTACGACCAGGAGGCGGGCAAGGTCCGCCTCTACGTCAACGGCACGCTCGCCCAAGAAGACCCCTTCACGTCGGCCTGGGAGGCCACCGGCCCGCTCCAGATCGGCCGTCACAAGACCGCGTCGAGCTACGGAGGCAACTTCAAGGGCGGCATCGACGACGTCCAGGTCTACGGCGAGGCACTGACCGCGGCGCAGATCGCCGGGGTCAAGGACGGCACGCTCCCGGCAGCGGGCAGCTCGGTCCGCACCAACACCTGGAAGCTGGACCAGCGGGGTCTGCCGCTGTCGGTGACGGGTGCCAACGGCACCACCACCGACTACGGCTATGACGAGGCGGGCCAGCAAACCACGGTCACCGAGCCGACCATCAGCACGGAGCAGAGCGGCGGGACTCCGGTCTCCGTCCGTCCCGTGTCGATGACCGGCTTCAACACCTTCGGCGAGCCGACCGAGTCCTCCGACCCGCTCGGCAACGTCGTGGTCACCGCGTACGACGCCGAGGGCCAGGAGTCCTCGACGACGATGCCGAACTACACCGCGCCGGGGGCGTCGACCCCGATCACCGCCACGAGCTGGAACGAGTACAACAAGCTCGGCCAGGTCACGGCGGAGATCGACCCGCTCGGTGCCCGCAAGACCTACACGTACACCCAGCTCGGCGACCTGGCCTCGGTCACCGACCCGGGCGGCGGTACGACGAAGTACACCTACGACACCAACGGCGACCAGCTGTCGGCCACCCGGCCGAACGGCGCCCGCGAAGAGACCACCTGGGACTACCTGGAGCGCCCGCTGACCAGCACGGACATCGTCCGTCAGCCGACACAGCATGCCTACACGGCGATCAGCGAGTATGACGCGCCGGGTGGCAACCTGTCCCGGACCGTGAGTCCGACCGGTATCACGCAGTCCTACAAGTACAACAACGTGGGCGATGTCACCGAGGTGACCGACTCCGCGGGCAGCAAGTCCACCTTCACCTACAACATGGACGGCCAGGTCCTCACCGCGACGGACCCGGACGGCACCAGCACCAAGAACACCTACGACGGCTTCGGCCAGGCCACCACCACGAGCGACCTGGACACGAACGGAACAGTGCTGCGCAGCAGCAGTTCCTCGTACGACCGCGCGGGCAACCCGGTGTCTCTCACCGATGGCCGGGGACACACCACCACCTTCACCAACGACGCGACCGGCATGATCACCAAGGCGGTCCAGCCGGTCTCTGCGACGGAGTCGATCACCACGACCTTCGGCTATGACGCGGCGGGAAACCGGACGCGCTTCACCGACGGGCGAGGCAACCCCTTCCTGACGACCTACAACACGTGGGGGCTGCCGGAATCGGTCATCGAACCCTCCACCCCGACCCACCCGAACGCTGCGGACCGCACCTTCACCACGGTGTACGACGGCGCGGGACGACCCAAGGAGCAGCGCTCCCCGGGTGGTGTGGTCACCACCAATGAGTACGACGTCAAGGGCCGGCTGATCACGCAGGCCGGTGCGGGCGCGGAAGTCGCCACGGTCTCCCGCACGTACGACTACGACGCCGACGACCGGGTCACGGCCGTCGCGGGCACGGGTACCGACAAGAACACCTTCGCCTACGACGACCGCGGTCTGCTGCTCTCCGCAGCAGGGCCCTCGGGTGCCTCCTCCTTCGCCTGGAACGGCGACGGGGCGATGACTTCGAGGACGGATGCGTCCGGCACGTCGGGCTTCGGCTACGACACGGCCGGCCGGCTGAAGACGGTCAGCGACGCTGTCACCGGCAGCACGCTGACCTACGGCTACAACGTCAACAGCGACGTCACGTCGATCGACTACGGCGCCGGCAAGGCGAAGCGCTCGTACACGTACGACGCCCTGCAGCGGGTCACGAACGACAAGCTGACCTCGCCCTCGGGTGCGCAGCTGTCGTCCATCACCTACGGCTGGGACGAGAACGACAACGAGACGTCGAAGACGACGGCCGGTCTCGCGGGTTCGTCCGCGAACACCTACACGTACGACTGGGCGAACCGTCTGTCCTCCTGGAACAACGGGACCGCGACGGAGGTCTACGGCTACGACGGGGCGGGCAACCGCACGCGCGTCGGTGGTGACACGTACACCTACGACGCCCGGAACCGCCTCACCTCGGACGGGCACAGCTCGTACGCGTACACCACGCGCGGCACGATGAGCTCGGTCACTGACGAGGGCGGGAAGACGACCTCGATCAAGGCCGACGCCTTCAACCGCGTGATCAACGAGGGCGACCGTACCTACGCGTACGACGGCCTCGACCGAGTGCTGAGCGCGAGCTCCCCGACGGGGGGTCAGCTCTTCTCGTTCCAGTACAGCGGCGCCGGCAACGACGTCGCATCGGACGGCATGGCGACCTACAGCCGTGACACGGACGGGTCGCTGGTCGGAATCAAGACGGGCGTCGCGTCGGTGCTGGCACTGACGGACATCCGCAGTGACGTGGTGGGGCAATTCACCGCCACGGGTGAGGCACTGACCGGTTCGACGACGTACTCGCCGTTCGGCAAGGTCGTCTCGACCCAGGGCATGGCCGGCCAGCTGGGCTACCAGTCGGGCTGGACCGACCCCGAGACGGCCAAGGTCAACATGGCCGCGCGGTGGTACTCGCCGCAGACCGGCCAGTTCAACAGCCGTGACACGGTCGCCCAGAACCCGCTCCCGGCATCGGTGACCGCGAACAGCTATGCGTACGCCAACGCCAACCCGATGACCGTCACCGACCCGACGGGTCACTGGGGTGACTGGTTCAAGAAGATCGCCAAGAAGGTCACGCAGAAGGTCACGCACACCGTCTCGACTGCCTGGCACGCGACGGTCGCGACCGTCCACAAGGCCGCAGTGGTGGTCAAGCAGGCCGCGCGGCAGGTCAAGCAGGCCGTCAAGAAGACCGTGTACCGGACGTACCGGGCGGTCAAGAAGACCGTGCGCTGGGTCAATGACAGCGTCAAGAAGGTCAAGAGATACGTCAAACGGACCTACAAGGCCGTAAAAAAGGTCGCCCACAAGGTCGTCAAGCACGTAAAGAAGCAGGTCCGCAAGGTCGCCAAGGCTGCCAAGCATGTAGCGAAGAAGGTGGTCAAGGCAGCCAGGAAGGTTGGCAAGGCTGTCAAGAAGGCAGCCAAGGCCACAGCCAACTTCGTCAAGCAGCACGCCTCGACCATCGCCGCGGTGGCGGTCGGTGTCGCGGTCTTCGCGGGATGCACGGCCATCACGGCCGGCGTCGGCGCGATCGGTTGCGCTGCCCTCGCAGGCGCGGCGGCCAACGGCGTCGGCTACATGATGAGCGACGGTCCGAAGACGCTGGGCGGCTTCGCCATGGCGGTCGGCGTGGGCGCTCTGACCGGAGCTGTCGGCGGAGTGGCGGGCGGCTTCGCAGCCGGTGCCGCCGGACGCCTCCTCTCGGGCACGGCCGGTCGGATCCTCTCCGGCGCTGCCAGCGGCGCGACGGAAGGCGCCGCGACCGGAGCGGTCGAATACGGCACTTCCTGCATCAACAGCAGGGAGGGCTGCAGCGTCGGCGGCGCGGCGAAGGCCACGGCGGTTGGCGCGGCGATGGGTGGTGTCTTCGGCGCGGCGGGAAGCGCACGCGGCCCGAAGTCGAAGGCTGGTCCGGAGTCGACTGGTTCGGGCAGCTGCAGAGTGCGGACTCCGCACAGCTTCACGGGAACGACCATCGTCCTGCTGGCTAACGGTTCGACGAAGCCGATCGCGGAGGTCAAGGCCGGGGACCACGTCCTCACGGCCGAGCCCGGCAAGAAGGAGAAGGAGAAGCATCGGGTCAAGGAAGTGATCGTCACCAAGTCCGACCGTGATTACGTCGATGTCGTCGTAGCCACGAAGGACGGTCCGAAGACGATCCAGACCACCAAGCACCACCAGTTCTATGAGGCCACGCAGAACGCCTGGACCCAGGCTGGCGACCTCAAGGCCGGCCAGCAGCTCCAGAACGGCGACGGCGAGCTGACCGCCATCGCCGAGGTCAAGTCCTACACGGCGGAACGCGTCACGTACGACCTGAGCGTCGAAGGTCTGCACACGTACCATGTGCTGGCGGGCAACATGCCAGTCCTGGTTCACAACTGCGGTGACCTGGCAGGGGACGAGGTCCTGTATCCCCAGCTCGCCCACACGCTGGGCCACCACGTGAACCCCTCGCCTTCGAGGCTCAGGGAACTGGTGGATGAGAAGGGCATCAACTCTGTTTTCGACAACGTGCAAGATGCCCAGGATATTGCAGACAAGGAAATAGCTCGAATGTCTGCAGGCGGACAGAAGAGCGAGTTGCAGACATGGTTCAAGACTAAGGCTCTGAAGAAAGTAGTCTCGGGCCATCATGGCGCCAGGGGATCTTCCCTTGGAACTTCCTACACTCTTAATGCTCAGGGGGTTCTGGTCGGGGCGAATACCGGAAATTCCTACACGTTGATTCTTCGGCGTATGAAGGGCCATCCGATGGGGTTCATTGTCGATACGATCATCCCGAAGTGAGTGAGGATCCGATGCGAAGGATGGGGCGCTTGAAGTCATGAGTGATCACGCGGTGAATGTTGCCGAGTTCGACTTCGGCATTACTCAGCTGGCTGGTGAGTTTCATCAGGATTGGCGCAACTACGCGACCACGCCCAGTGGTCTGATTCGCGTGTCGATCAGCGAGCTCGGTGAGCCGCATGCCGAGAAGGTGTCCCTGCTGCTTAAGGACGCTCAGAGGCTCATCGGGTCATCCCTTTCGGGGGAGTCCCTGGCGGCTCTCTGGCTTGCCTGCGTTCCCTTCGAATATCCGGTCGGTGTTTTTGGGGCCGGCAGGGATTGGCTGACTCAGGTCTCTGATATTGCTGGGAGCTGGCCCGCAGAGTCATCCGTGTCTGATCTCGGACTCCTCCGGGATTGTCAACATGACGCGCTTTCCGATGTAGTCGGAGGCTGGATCGAAGAGACAGCATCGTCCGGGCGTTTCGTGCGGCAAGGGGCTTCAGACTCCGAATTCATTGCTGCGTGGAACGAAATCGCCGAGAACGTCTGCCCAGAATTGGCGCTGCGCATCGCCATCCGATGCATCCTGAGTTCCGATCGATTCATCCCCGCCCGCATTTATGGCGAGATGGAGAAACAAGGCGTGGTCTACGGGTACGGTGACTATCTGGTTTCGGCCATGAAGTACCTCGTCGACACTGAACTGCCAGAAAGTCGTAGCCAGGAGCTCTGACAGGAGCCATGTGCTCAGACCGGTCCGGCCGCATCGCGGCCGGACCGGTTTTTTCATGCGTCCGTGCGTCTCGTAGGCACGGTGCTTCTGGTCCACTTCAGAAGGGCCAGGAGGACGAGCAGGGCGGCTCCCGCGATTGCCAGGCCCGGGACGAGGCCCGGCGGGCGGAAGGTGCAGGTCACGGTCGTGGTGTGTCCGTTCAGGGGGATCGCCACCAGGCCCAGGCGGCTCGCGGCCGGGCGGTCGTCGCAGGTCCAGCCTGCGATCGCCGGGGCCGAGAGGACCGCCGTGCCCGTGCTGCCCGGTGGGAGCACCGCGCGGATCCCCGACGAGCCGACCCGGACCGACACCGCCGCCGAGGCGCGCAGGCCCGCTACCGCCGCCGTCAGGCGGGGGCGGTCCAGGCAGGAGAGTTCCCAGTGGGCCGGGGCGGGGGCGTCGAAGACCAGCTGCGAGGGCTGGCCGTGCGAGACGCCCAGGGGCTGGAGGGCCGCCCTGTTGCGCGGGGGGTTGGCGTTCAGGCGGAAGGGCGGGCCGTCCGCGAGGCGGGCCGTCGCGTTGTACTCCGGGGCCCACAGGAAGGCCTCCGTGCCCGCACGGCAGATGCCGGGGGAGAGCGGGGCCTCGTAGACCTCGGCGCCCAGCAGGAGTTCCTGGTTGGCGAAGGGGGACGGGCCGAAGAGCGGCTCGGGCCCCGGCGGGCGAACCGTGACCAGCGGCGGGACCTCCGCTCGGGCGATCGTGCCGTCCGGCCGCAGGCGGGCGCCGACCGAGAAGACGGCGTCCGTCACCGGGTTGTCGAGGCTCTGCACGTTGCGGCCGCGCGAGGTCCAGCCCGCCCCGAGGGCCACCATGGTGCGGGTGAACACGTCCGGCGTGTGGCTGCTGTAGTACGCGCCGCCCTCCCCGCCCAACAGCATCGGGTCGTTGCCCGTCAGCGCGGGCCGCCCCGCGTCCGTGCGGTACGCGGGCCAGCCCTCGGCAGACGCCAGGGCCCCGGCGCGCGCCGTGTGCGCCGCGCCCCACACCGGGTAGTCGTCCAGGCCCGCCAGCTTGCCCCGCTGTCCGTGGGCGGTGGTCGCCGCCGCCTGGGCCACCAGGACCAGGACCAGGGCCAGCGCCCCCGCCGCCGGCAGCACGAGGCGCCGGTGGCCTCGCCCCGGGCCGTAGGGCCGCCCGCCGCCGTGACCCCGGTCGCCGCGTCCCCAGCCCCGGTCCCCGTGACCAACGTCGCCGTCACCCCCGACCCCGCGCCCTCCGTGGCGCACCGCCCACCAGGCCGCCCCCGTCACGGCCAGCCCGCCGCCGAACAGGGCGAGTCCCCACGGCGTCGCCAGCGGGCTCCCGGTCGCCGCGAGCAGTACGGCCGTCAGGACCGCCGCGCCCCCCGTCAGCGCCCGCGCCCCCGGCGGGCCGGCCGAGGTCAGGCCCGCCCAGGCGGCCATCACCACGATCCCGGCCAGCACGAAGGTCTGCCGGTACGGGCTGCCGTTGGGCGTCGCGAAGAGGTGCCAGGCCAGGTGCGTCGGCATCCACTGGAAGGACAGCAGCACCAGCAGCACCAGCCCCGTCCACACCAGCCGCTCCCGCCCCGCCACCGCCCGGTGGAACGGCAGGGCCGCCGCGAGCAGCAGGGTCCCGGTGCCGATGAACAGGGCGGGGGAGGAGAAGGAGTAGGTGGCGGGCAGCAGCCGGGCCAGCAGATCCCCGGTCGCCACCGGCTCGAACGGCTTGAACCACCCCGGGTAGGCCCGCTTCGAGCTGAGGAAGAGGGGGAGGAGCACCGGAGCCGACAGGGCGACGCCGAGCGTGGTGGTCAGCGCCGCCCGCGCCAGGACCCGTAGCGACCGGTCGGTGCCCGAGCGGGCCGGCAGCAGCCGGACCAGCAGCACCAGGACCGCGCCCAGCGTCGCCATGTAGGCGGTGTAGAAGTTCGCCGTCCAGCAGAGCGCCACCACCACCGCGGCCACCGCCGGCCGGCGCCCGCGCAGCGCCCACTCACCCGTCAGACACAGGAGCGGGAAGGCGATCAGCCCGTCCAGCCACATCGGGTTGTACGAGGCCTCGATCACCGACCAGCCGCACAGCGCGTACGAGGCCCCGAGCAGCCCCGCCGCCCAGGCCGGTCCGCGCCGCTGGGTGCGCAGCAGCCAGGCCATCGCCGCCGCGGCGGCCGCCGTCTTGAGCACGGTGACCACGTACACCGCGAGGTCGATGTCCTGGCGCGGGAAGAGGCCCACCAGGACCGCGAACGGGCTGGTCAGGTAGGTCCCGAAGTCGGGCAGGAAGCTGGTCCCGTACCCGGACCGCCAGTTCAGCAGCAGCCCGCCCCCGGCCCGCCCGTGCAGCAGGTCCCACAGGTACGCGTGGAAGGGCACGAACTGGTTGCCGAGGTCGTTGACGCTGCGGTGGCGCGGCCCGTACGGGAAGACGCGCGCCACGGCGTCTCCGGCGCCCACGGCCACCACCGTGACCAGGGCGGCGAGCGCCGAACCGAGCAGACCGGGGCGGCGCGGGGAGCGGTGCGGTGTCGACATGGTGGGCCGACCCTGGCACTCCCGGTGGGCCGAAGGGTTGCCATCGGTGGACGCGAACCCCAACACCCCCGGAATCGTTGGTCGAACCGGTGGCTCTGATCACCTCGACTGCATAACATCGATCACCGCACGGCCCTTGTGCACCGAAGCACAATCTCCCGGCCCTGGAGGCTCCTTTGCACCGTCGCACAGCGCTCTCCGTTTCCGCCGCCCTGCTCCTGGCGGCCCCTCTGCTGTCCGCGTGCTCGGGCGAAGCCCGCCCCGGCACCGCGGCCGTGATCGGCGGCGAACGGATCACCACCTCCGCGCTCCAGGCCCAGGTGAACGACGTCCGCACCGCACAGAACCGCTCCGAACACGCGGCCGAGCTCATCGCGGCCGTCCCGCAGCTCGACCGGGTCAAGCTCAGCACGATGCTGCAGAGCCGGATCCTCGACCGGATGGCCGCCGACGCCGGCATCACCGTGACCCCCAAGGAGCTCCAGGAGGCCCGCAAGGCCTACGACGAGGGCAACCGCGGGGCCGCGGCGTTCGAGGAGGCGATCTTGCAGAAGGCCGCCGTCGCCCCCGACCAGATCGAGCGCTGGGTCCGGGACCAGGTGCTCTTCGAGAAGCTCAACGCCAAGTACGGCGAGGGCAAGCTCGCCGAGCCCGCCGCGAAGGCCGCGGCCGCGCTCGGCATCGAGGTCAACCCGCGCTACGGCGTCTGGGACCCCCAGCGGGTCACCCTCGGCGAGCACGCCACCCCCTGGATCACCCAGGTCACCCGGCCCGAGCAGCCCCCCGCCGGCGTCTAGTGCCGTGACCGGCCACGGCCCTAGGCCGCCCGGGCCCGGCCCGTCCCCCGGGGGAGGTAGGTTCGGAGGGTGACTGACGACGTGTCCTCCGAGCCCACCGGCCGCATCGTGCTGCTGACCACGAGCCACCGGGTGGCCCCCGGCGTGCTGTCCTGGCCGGCCTGGCAGACCCTGCACGCCGCGCACCGGGTGCTGTGCGCCGACCCGGACCACGTCCAGCTCCCCTACCTCCGCGAGGCGGGCGTCGACGTGGCCCTGGAGACCCCCGACGCCCAGGCCCTGATCGAGGAGTGCGCCGGCGGCCGCACGGTCGTCGTCCTGCTCAGCGGCGAGGGCGACCGGCGGCTCACCGACGGGCTGGCCCGCTTCGCGGGCTCGGGCCGGGTCGCCGTTCCGGACCTGGAGCTGCTGCCGGGCTCGTACGATCTGCCGGGCGCGCGCCTGCTCGACCTCGTCCAGGTCATGGACCGGGTCCGGCGCGCATGCCCCTGGACCTCGGAGCAGACGCACGAGGGACTGGCGAAGTACGCCATCGAAGAGGCCTACGAGCTGGTCGAGGCCATCGAGGACGGGGACCGCGAGGAGCTGCGCGAGGAACTCGGGGACGTCCTGCTCCAGGTGGTCTTCCACGCGCGCATCGCGGAGGAGGGCGGCCCCGGCGAAGAGGACGAGCCGTTCTCCATCGACGACGTGGCAGGGGCCCTCGTCGAGAAGCTGATCCACCGCCACCCGCACGTCTTCGGCGACGCCACGGCGGAAACCCCGGAGGACGTGCACGCGCACTGGCAGCGCACCAAGCAGGTGGAGAAGCAGCGGGAGTCGGTGACCGACGGGATCCCGCTCGGCCAGCCCGGTCTCGCGCTCGCGGCCAAGCTGGCGGGCCGAGCCCGTGCGGGGGCGGTGCCCGTGGAACTGCCCCGCGGCGAAGGGGTCGGGTACGAACTGCTGGATCTCGCGGCGCGTGCCGAAGCGGCGGGGACCGACCCCGAGACCGCGCTGCGCGCGGCGGCCCGGACCTACCGGGACGCGATCCGTGCGGTCGAGGGCGTCGGCGGATAACCCTCAGCAGCGGGAGACCGCGACTGCGTCAGTACTCCCGGGGCGCGCGGCCGGACGGGTTGTGCCAGTGCGGGTCGGGCCGGTTCAGGAACCACTCGCCGAAGCCCATCGGCCGGCTCCCGTGGTCGTGGCCCGTGCCACTGGCGGGTACGGAGTCGTAGAAGATCCGGTCGGGGCGCGCGCCGAGCCCCTCCAGGAGGTACGAGGTCTCCTGGATGAACTGCGGCGGACCGCTGAGGTAGACGTCCTGGTCGGGCCAGAGCCCGCGGTTGCTGAGCGCGGTCGCGAGCCGGTCGGTGGCCTGGTTGCGGTGCTGACCGGGGGCGGGCGTGATGTAGGTGACGCTCAGCCAGCCGAGGGTGGCCGCGTACCCGTCGATGAGCGGGCGGTCGTAGAGGTGGGCCGCGTCCCGAGCGACCACGAAGAGCCGTACGTCCTGATCGGGAGGGTGTTCCGCCAGGTCCTCCAGCATGGCGCGGACCGGGGCCCAGCCGGTGCCGGCGGCTATGAAGCTGACCGGGCGGTCCTCGCGGCGGAAGGTCATCTGCCCGCCGGCCGCGCCGAGCCGCAGCATGTCCCCGGGCTGGGTCTCGCGGATCAGGGCGGTGCTGAGGCGGCCCCCCTCGATCCGGCTGACGTGCAGGTCGAGCGTCCCGTCGGCGCGGGGCGCGTTCCCCAGGGAGTACGTGCGCCAGGTCGTCGGCACCCGGTCGCTGCTCACGCTCGTGTACTGGCCCGGGAGGTGGGGGAAGGGGGCGTGCGGGCGGAGGGTGAGGACGCCGATGTCCTGCCCGTACAGCAGATGGCGTATGACTTCCGCGTCCCACCAGGGTGGGTCGTCGCTGGCGGCGGCGCCCGCCATCATCGCGTCGGCGATCACCTGATACGCCTCTGACCAGGCCTTTTCGGCCTGGGCGTGCCAGGCGGACCCGGAGGCCTCGGCGAGCGCGGCGATGAGGCTCGTGCCCACGGCCGCGTAGTGATCGGGGCCCGCCAGGAACTTGCGGTGGTCGCGGCCGAGGTCGCGGAGATAGGGGACGAGCGTTTCGTTCTCCAGGTGGGCGATCACATGGGTGAGCGCGGCGAAGAGCCGGTCCCGCTGTCGTTCCATGTCTTCGAAGGAGGCCGGGAAGAGATCACGGACTCCGGGGTTGTGCCAGAACAGGTGGGAGTAGAAGAACTTGACCGCGTGCTCGGCCCGTCTCTCCACCACCGCGAAGCTGCTTTTCAAGATCCTCACATCCACAAAACCGAAAGTAGGAACGCCGGGGAACGTGAGGTCAAGCCAGGGCCTATCTACGGACAGCCGCGATAAATGCCCCGTATGGGGTGACGGGTGGCGGGCGGGATACGGTCTCCGGGTGCACGAGCAGACCCCCGCAGCCCCCGAAGAGCCAGCCGCCGACCAGTCCGCGGACCAGTCCGCCGGCCAGTCCGCGGACCGTTCCGCCGACCGTTCCGCGGACGGGTCCGCCCCGCCGCCGACCCTGTTCGACTGGGAGTTCGCGACCGACCCGTACCCGGCGTACGCCTGGCTGCGCGAGCACGCGCCCGTGCACCGCACCACGCTCCCCAGCGGGGTCGAGGCCTGGCTCGTCACCCGGTACGCCGACGCCCGCCAGGCCCTCGCCGACCAGCGCCTCAGCAAGAACCCGGCCCACCACGAGGGCTCCGCGCACGCCAAGGGCCGGACCGGGATCCCGGGGGAGCGCAAGGCGGAGCTGATGACGCACCTCCTCAACATCGACCCGCCGGACCACACCCGGCTGCGCCGGCTGGTCTCGAAGGCCTTCACCCCGCGCAGGGTCGCCGAGTTCACCCCGAGGGTGCAGGAACTGACCGACCACCTCATCGATCAGTTCTGCGAGAAGGGCGAGGCCGACCTCATCCACGAGTTCGCCTTCCCGCTCCCCATCTACGCCATCTGCGAGATGCTCGGAGTACCGCGAGAGGACCAGGACGACTTCCGGGACTGGGCGGGCATGATGATCCGGCACGCGGGTGGCCCGCGCGGGGGCGTGGCTCGCGCGGTCAAGCAGATCCGCAGCTACCTCGTCGAACTGATCCACCGCAAGCGCGATGATCTCGGCGACGACTTGATCTCCGGACTGATCCGGGCGAGCGACCACGGCGAGCACCTCACCGAGAACGAGGCCGCCGCAATGTGCTTCGTGCTTCTTTTCGCTGGTTTTGAAACGACGATCAACCTGATCGGCAATGGGGCCTATGCCCTGATGCAGAACCCGGACCAGCGCGAACACCTCCAGGACTCCCTCGCTGCCGGAGAGACCGACCTGCTGGAAACGGCCATCGAAGAGCTGCTGCGCTACGACGGGCCCGTGGAAATGGCCACCTGGCGGTACGCAACGGAGCCGCTGACATTGGGCGGGCAGGACATTCCGGTCGGCGACCCCGTCCTCGTCGTCCTCGCGGCGGCCGACCGGGATCCGGAACGGTTCAGCGATCCGGACACGCTCGACCTCGCCAGGAGCGACAACCAGCATCTCGGGTACGGCCATGGCATCCACTACTGCCTGGGAGCACCCCTGGCCCGCCTCGAGGGCCAGACAGCCCTCTCCGAGCTGCTGACCCGGCTGCCCGATCTGGAACTTGCCGCAGACCCCGCAGAGCTGCGCTGGCGCGGCGGGCTCATCATGCGGGGCCTGCGCACCCTGCCCGTCCGATTCACCCCGAGCCCTGCCCTGGGAACGACGAAAGCGCCCTGACGGGTTCTCGCCGAGATGCTGGTCGGTGGCGGGTGGCGAGCGACGGAGCATCAGGCGGGTGAAGGGCCGGTTTCCCCCACGGACACCTTCCGAGGCGCCTAGGCTTTGGAAACGCCAAGACCCCGGAGCGTCCCGCTAAGAAGGCTCCGGGGTCTGACTTGCCAGTCGGGAAGGACTGACCGTGCGTGATTCAACCCTGCCCAAGAAGAGCAATGCAAGCGGAATCAGGGCCAACGAGGCCGGGAATGCTGCCCTTCAGGTCGTCATCTACCTCCGGGTGTCGACGAAGGCACAGAGTACGAAGTCCGGACTCAAGCAGCAGGAGAAGGACTGCCGGTCGTGGCTCGACAGTCACCTGCGAGGCACCCCCTATGAGATCGTCGGCGTCTTCGCGGACGACGGTGTCTCCGGGAAGCTCGAGCAGCGCGACGACAAGGTGCTCATCGAAGGCCTTGTCCGTGCAGGGAAGGTCGATCTGGCCATCGCGCAGAAACTCGACCGGTACGGCCGCACCGCCCGGATCATCGTTGACTGGGTCCGGGAGATGGTCGACAAGGGGACCCGCGTAGTCACCTCGGACGGCCGGATCGACTCGGAGGACGACCTTGAGTTCAAGGTCGCCGTGCCGACCTTGGCATACCTGGCCGAGCTGGAACACGAGCTGATCTTCTCGCGGACCTGGAGTGGCCGGGAGTGGAAGCTCCGAGCGGGTGGCTGGCCAGGTGGGCCCCCGCCGTACGGCTTCGAGCTGCTGAACCAGGGGCGGAGCGGATCGGCCGTCGTTCTGTGCGAGGAGGAAGTCCGGACTCTGGGCATGGCAGCGCACTGCCTCATCGATCTTGAGCTGAACTACTCCGAGACCTGGCAGGCATCTCAACTACACCAACAGGTTCACCCGTAGCGGGCGTCCCTGGACGGTCGCGAACCTCATCAAGCGTGTCGGCAGTGAACCGGTCCTCGAGCTCTGCGTCACCTACCGGAAGGACGGCGGCAAGACAGCGGTGGACGGGGACGGACGTCGCAAGTACGGAGATGCCGTCAAGATCCCCATGCCGGAAGCCTTCGACGCGGCACGTCGAGCGCAGCTCCGTTCCGCCATGGACGGACTCAGCATCGAACGTCGTCGCGAGAACTCCCTGTACCCGCTCTCCACACGGATCAAGGGCAACTGCGGTGAGAGCTACACCGGCGGAGGCGTGCGAGGTCCCGAGAAGCGCCTGTACCGCTGCAAGGGGAACGCCGGCGGGTGTGACGACGTGTACCTGCAAGCAGACGAGGTCGAGAACGAGGTCTGGGAACAGCGCACGAACTTCCTCGGCGAGGAGCACCTCCGGGAGCGGGTTCGCGGGACACGTCTGCACCTGGGTACTCCCGGCTTGGAAGAGAAGCTGGAACTGTTCAGGCTGTTCGATGTCCACGTCGAGGTCGAGAACCACCGCTTCAAGAACAAGGCCGGTGCGCGCTGCCCGGTGACGCAGTGGCACGTGTCCGCGAAGCGGGACGTACCGGCTGATGTGATGGAGGAGGAGTGGGACGGCGTGCGGAGCATCCTGGAAGCGATCTACCCGCCCGCTTCGTTCACCAAGACCAAGATCGACCTGAGGCTGGCGCTGAACGGCATGCTGCACCGTCTGCGTACGGGGATCGCCTGGAAGGAGATCCCGGCGGAGTTCGGGCCGGCACAGCGCATCCGTGAGCGGCAACTCTCCTGGTGGCAGCGGGGGGCGTGGCCCCTGCTCGTGGCACGGCTGAACGAGCGGCGTGCGGGGACGCCTGTCTACGTCCGCCCCACCATCCCGCCGCTGCGAGTGACGGTGCGCGTGGCCGAGTCCCTGCTGGTGCTGTCTGGCTCGCGACCCTGCTGACGCGGCTGCCCGATCTGGAACTGGCCGTGGCTCCCGGGGAGCTGCGCTGGCGCGGGGGGCTCATCATGCGGGGTCTGCGGACGCTCCCGGTCCGCTTCAGTGCTGAAATCACCCCCCAAAACACCTGAAACCTGCCTGACCGGAAGTCAGTTCGCTGCCCAAACTTGTGACCGGCGTTCGAAGGCCGCTAGGTTCTGCCGTTACCCCGCCGTTATGCGAAAGGTGCAACCTCATGCGTTCCGGGAACGGCCGCCACAGACGCCCCCGACAAGTGCCCGCACTTGTCGTCACCGCCGGAGTCACCGGCACCGCCCTCGCCCTGCCGCTGCTCGCCGCCACCGGCGCGAGCGCCGCGGAGACCTCCACGTGGGACAAGGTCGCCGAGTGCGAGAGCGGCGGCACGTGGAGCGCCAACTTCGGCAGCGGCTCGTACGGCGGGCTGCAGTTCAGTCAGGAGCAGTGGAAGAACGCCGGCGGGCTCGACTTCGCCGAGCGCGCCGACCTCGCCAGCCGCTCCCAGCAGATCGCCGTGGCCGAGCGGGTCCTGGCCTCCCAGGGCCCACAGGCGTGGCCGCTGTGCGGGGTGCCGGCCGGTCTGACGCAGGACGCGCCCGCCGCCGTGGTGGACCCGGGCCTGCCCGCCGGGTCCGGGTCCGTCGCGCCCACTCCGTCCCGCCCGGACGACGCGGTGCCCCACACGGGCTCGGGCAAGCCGTCCACGGACTTCGGGGCCCCGACGCAGCAGATCCCGGCCCCGTCGGACTCGCCGCTGCCCGACTATCCGATCGGCGTGCCCGGCGAACTGCCCGTCATGCCCTCGCCGGACCTCCAGACGTCGCCTCCCGGACTCCCGGGCGACCCGACGGCTCCCACGAGCCCGGTGGACCCGACCGCACCCGTGGACCCGACGGCTCCGGCGGACCCCGCGACTCCGGCGCCCCCGTCCGCGGACCCGACCGCACCCGTGGACCCGACGGCTCCGGCGAACCCGTCCGGCCCGGGCGACTCCACGAACCCGACGAACCCGGGTAATGCGGAGAACCAAGCCAACCCGGCCATTCCGGTCAACCCGGTTGATCCCACCGCCCCGACGGCTCCGGCCGCACCCGGCGAGTCCACCGCCCCGAGCGACCCGGCGGCCCCCGGCGCGACCGAGGGCAGCGGCAGGCACCGCGGCCCGGCCGCCGTCGAAGCGCCCGTCGCGCCTGACGCCGCGTCGGACCCGACGTACACCGTGAAGGAAGGCGACAGCCTCATCGCGATCGCGGACGCCAACGGAGTGAAGGGCGGCTGGAAGGGGCTCTATGAGGCCAACGAGCAGGTCATCGGCGGCGACGCGGACCTGATCAAGCCCGGTCAGAACCTGGATCTAACGCATCAATAAGGGCACTTAAGGCGCCCGGAACCAGCTGATTGTCCGTTTTCTGTAAGTGAGACATGTGTCTCTCTAGGCCAACTGGCGTGTCTGGTTCGGAGGGTTCTGCAAACCCCGCTCTCACCTGCGCAAACACCCTTCGGGGGAGCGCAAGTAGGCACCCTTTCCCCCCGATGTCCCTCGTTGAACATCGGGGGGAGACCTGTCTACCTTCTGAATCGCCCGCCACCGCGGGCTCCTTCGACCGCATCGCCGAATCCTGCCGGCGGACGGAGGGAACACTCGTCGCGTAAAGCGCCGAAGGCAGGAGCGGGGGAACCAAGGTAGGCGCCGGAACCGGCCGTTGAGAGACGGTCATGGAACCGGCTAGGGGTTAAGCCGAGCGCTAGGTCGCTCGGCCGGGCACTCACTCGCCCGAACCCGACAGCTCACCTCGTAGGCGTCGGTGAGGAGAACTCCATGCTGCTTTCGGGCAAGGGCAAGCACCGTCGCGGTTCCAAGGCCGTCCGCATCGTCACGCTCGCCGGTGTCGCCGGTGTCGCCGTCGCGGCTCCGCTGATGGCCGCGGGCACCGCCTCGGCCGCGACCGCTTCCGAGTGGGACCGCGTCGCCTCGTGCGAGTCCGGCGGCAACTGGTCCATCAACACGGGCAACGGCTACTACGGCGGCCTGCAGTTCTCGTCCTCCACGTGGGCGGCGTACGGCGGCAAGGCGTACGCCTCGCAGGCCAACCAGGCCTCCAAGTCGCAGCAGATAGCCATCGCAGAGAAGGTCCTCAAGGGTCAGGGCAAGGGCGCCTGGCCGTCCTGTGGCGTCGGCCTGTCGAACTCCTCCTACACCGGCGGTTCGGCGCAGGCCCCGGCCAAGCCGAAGGCCCAGCCGAAGCCCGCGCCGAAGCAGGAGAAGAAGGCCGAGCCGAAGAAGGAGACCAAGCGCGTCGAGGCTCCGACCACCCGCTCCGACCGCCCGGCCGCCGCGCCGACGTCCGAAGCCCCCAAGACGGGCAACGGCTCCTACGCGGTCAAGTCCGGCGACACGCTGGGTGCGATCGCCGACGCGAACAACGTGTCCGGTGGCTGGGAGAAGCTCTACGAGCTCAACAAGGACATCGTCTCGGACGCCGACCTGATCTTCCCGGGCCAGAAGCTGAAGCTCAGCTGAACCCGAAGGTGAGGCCGGAGCTGAACCCCGGCTGAAACCTGTGGGAACGGTCGTGGCCGCTTTCGCGACACGCAGTAGTTCCACCGCGCAATTCCACCGCCCGGCGCGCAACCCCCTTCGCGCCGGGCGGTGCTGTGTGCGGGTGGCTCCGGCCTGACGGTGCCTCCGGAAAGCCGGTGATCAAGGGTCCTATGTCCTGTAAGAGGGGCATTCAGGCCCTTTTTCGTCCCAGCCCCCGGGCGGTCGGCCGGCCGAGTGCCCAGAGCCGGTTAGGCTCTAAGCGGCAAGGCCATCCCACGGCCTGACACGCCACCGCACACCCAGCGTCACATCCCAGAAGGAGATGCTCGTGCCGTCCATCGACGTCGTCGTAGCCCGGGAAATCCTGGACTCCCGAGGCAACCCCACGGTCGAGGTCGAGGTGGGCCTCGACGATGGCAGCACCGGCCGTGCTGCAGTCCCGTCCGGCGCCTCCACCGGAGCGTTCGAAGCCGTAGAGCTCCGTGACGGTGACCCCAACCGCTACATGGGCAAGGGCGTAGAGAAGGCCGTCCTCGCCGTCATCGAGCAGATCGGCCCGGAGCTCGTCGGCTACGACGCCACCGAGCAGCGCCTGATCGACCAGGCGATGATCGACCTGGACGCCACCGAGAACAAGGGCTCCCTCGGAGCCAACGCCATCCTCGGTGTCTCCCTCGCCGTGGCGCACGCCGCGTCCGAGGCCTCGGACCTGCCGCTCTTCCGCTACCTCGGCGGCCCGAACGCGCACCTGCTGCCCGTTCCGATGATGAACATCCTGAACGGTGGGTCGCACGCCGACTCCAACGTCGACATCCAGGAGTTCATGATCGCCCCGATCGGCGCGGAGTCCTTCTCCGAGGCCCTTCGCTGGGGTGCCGAGGTCTACCACACCCTCAAGAAGGTCCTGCACACCAAGGGCCTCTCCACCGGTCTGGGCGACGAGGGCGGCTTCGCGCCGAACCTGGAGTCGAACCGCGCCGCGCTCGACCTCATCGTCGAGGCGATCAAGCAGGCCGGCTACGTCCCGGGCACCCAGATCGCGCTCGCGCTCGACGTCGCCGCGTCCGAGTTCTACAAGGACGGCAACTACGAGTTCGAGGGCAAGTCCCGCTCGGCCGCCGAGATGACCGACTACTACGCCGAGCTCGTCGAGGCGTACCCGCTCGTCTCCATCGAGGACCCGCTCTTCGAGGACGACTGGTCGGGCTGGAAGACCCTCACCGACCGCCTGGGCTCCAAGGTCCAGATCGTCGGCGACGACCTCTTCGTCACCAACCCCGAGCGTCTCGCCCGCGGCATCGAAGAGGGCTCGGCGAACGCCCTGCTCGTCAAGGTGAACCAGATCGGTTCGCTGACCGAGACCCTGGACGCCGTCGAGATGGCCCAGCGCAACGGCTTCAAGTGCATGATGTCGCACCGCTCCGGTGAGACCGAGGACGTCACCATCGCCGACCTCGCGGTCGCCGTGAACTGCGGCCAGATCAAGACCGGCGCCCCGGCCCGCTCGGACCGCGTCGCCAAGTACAACCAGCTGCTGCGCATCGAGGAGATCCTCGACGACGCCGCGGTGTACGCGGGCCGCAGCGCGTTCCCGCGCTTCAAGGGCTGATCGGTCCTTTAGGGCGCAAGCCTCCCTACGTCCCCGCACTCGGTCCCGTACCGTGTGCGGGGACGTAGTGCGTCGTGCGCATATAGGGGAGGCGGATCAATGGCCGGGAACCGGGACCGGTTCGCCACGTTCTCGACCGCGACCAGGCTCAAGCAGCTCGGTGAGCGGACCGCGGCGCACGTGTACCGCTCGCAGTCCCGCAGGCAGGTCCGCCGCAGCCGGCTCACCGGCCGGGCCGCGCTGCTCGTGCTCGTCCTCTGTACCCTGGTCGTCGCCCTCGCGTATCCGATGCGCCAGTACGTGTCCCAGCGCTCGGAGATCGCGAAGCAGCAGAAGGACGCCGTCTCCGCGCGGGACCGGCTGGAACGGCTGCGTGACGAGAAGGCCCGCTGGCAGGACAACGCGTACGCCGAGCAGCAGGCGCGCAAGCACCTGCACTTCGTCCGGCCGGGGGAGATCAGCTACATCATGACCGACCCCGGTGCCGGCGGCGCCGAGCACCGCCGCGCCGGACAGGCCGCAACCGACCGGCCCTGGTACTCCAACGTCTGGGACGGCGTCGACAAGGCCGACCGCCCGGGCGACTGAGTCCCACCCATCCACGAGAACGAAAAGACTTCCTCCAGGCATGCAGACGCCCCCGCCCCAGACCGACCGGACCGAGCCGACCGCCGCCGACATCGAGGCGTTCGAGCAGCAGCTCGGCCGCCCCCCGCGCGGGCTCCGCGCCATCGCGCACCGCTGCCCCTGCGGGCAGCCGGACGTGGTGGAGACCGCCCCGCGGCTCCCCGACGGCACCCCCTTCCCGACGCTGTACTACCTGACCTGCCCGCGCGCCGCCGGTGCGATCGGCACGCTGGAGGCCAACGGCGTGATGAAGGAGATGCAGGCCCGCCTCGCCGTGGACCCGGAGCTGGCCGCGGCCTACCGGGCCGCGCACGAGGACTACATCACCCGACGCGACGCCGTCGAGGTGCTCCAGGGCTTTCCGAGCGCCGGCGGCATGCCGGACCGGGTGAAGTGCCTGCACGTGCTGGTCGGCCACTCCCTGGCCGCCGGCCCGGGCGTGAACCCGTTCGGCGACGAGGCCCTGGCGATGCTGCCCGAGTGGTGGGCCAAGGGCGCCTGCGTCACCCCGTGCGGCGAGAAGAAGGCCGAAGCGACGGCCGAAGCGACGGCCGAAGCCAAGGCCGAAGCGACCGAGGCCGGCGCGTGACCCTCGTCGCGGCCGTCGACTGCGGTACGAACTCCATCCGGCTCCTCGTCGCGGACCTCGATCCCGCCACCGGCGAGCTGATCGAGCTGGACCGCCGGATGATCGTCGTCCGGCTCGGCCAGGGCGTCGACAAGACGGGCCGGCTGGCACCGGAGGCGCTGGAGCGCACCTTCACCGCCTGCCGCGAGTACGCGGCGGTCATCAAGGAGCTCGGCGCCGAGCGGGTGCGCTTCGTGGCGACCTCGGCCTCCCGGGACGCCGAGAACCGGGACGAGTTCGTCCGGGGCGTCCTGGACATCCTGGGCGTCGAGCCCGAGGTGATCAGCGGGGACCAGGAGGCCGAGTTCTCCTTCACCGGCGCCACCGGTGAACTCACCGGCCGCACCGACCTGGAGCGCCCCTTCCTGGTGGTGGACATCGGCGGCGGCTCCACGGAGTTCGTGGTCGGCACCGAGCACGTCGGGGCCGCCCGTTCCGTCGACGTGGGCTGTGTCCGGATGACCGAGCGCCACCTGACGGTGGACGGGGTCGTCACCGACCCGCCGACCGGGGAGCAGATCGCCGCGATACGGGCCGACATCGAGGCCGCGCTGGACCTGGCCTCCGAGACCGTCCCGCTCGCCGAGGCGCGCACGCTGGTGGGCCTGGCCGGTTCGGTGACCACGGTCGCCGCGATCGCGCTGGGCCTGGAGGCGTACGACTCGGAGCGGATCCACCACTCCCGGATCCCGTACGAGACGGTCCGCGAGGTCAGCGAGCGGATGCTGACGCTGACGCACGCCGAGCGCGCGGCCATCCCGGTGATGCACCCCGGGCGGGTCGACGTGATCGGCGCGGGCGCCCTGGTCCTGCTGGCGATCATGGAGCGCGTCGGCGCCTCGGAGGTCGTGGTCTCGGAGCACGACATCCTCGACGGCATCGCCTGGTCCATCGCCTGACGACCCGCTCGAACGCACGGCCAGGTGCCCCCGGCGGATCCCGCCGGGGGCACCGCCGTTCCCCGGACCGGCCACAGCGGGGCAGACGGCCTAGCCGTCCAGCCGGACCGGCATCAGGAGCGAGAACGTCTCCTCGTCGTCGGGGCGGCGGACCACCACGGGGGCCTTCGGGGCGCCGAGCTCCAGGATCAGCCGGTCCCGGTTGCCGGCGGCGAGGGCGTGCAGCAGGAACGCGCGGTTGAGGCCGACGCCGGCCGGGTCGTCGTCGCCGTCGTCGCAGAGGGACACCGCGCCCCCGTCGGTCACCTTGAGCACGCTGACGTCGCCGGTCGCGCCGTCCTCCTCGCGCTCGGTCGGGCGGACGGGGCCGTTTTCCAAGGCCTCGCGGAAGGCCCGTACGTCGACCGGGACCCGGCGCCCCGCCGGCAGGCTGACGAGGCGGCGGTAGTCGGGGAACTCGTGGCCCAGGCAGCGGCCGGCCGCCTGACGGTCCGCCGTCCGCGTCTCCAGGGCCACGCGGTCACCGTCCACGGTGAGCACGACGGGGGCGGCGTCGTCGCTCAGCAGCGCCCGCATCGCGTCGGCGAGCGGGGCGGGTACGAGGAGCTGCAGACGGGGTCCCGTGTGGCCGGTGGCGCCGGCGCGGGCGACGGCCAGGCGGTACCGGTCGGTGGCCACCACGCGCAGCGCCTCGCCCTCGATGTCGAACAGGATGCCGCCGAGCACCGGCAGCTCCCGGTCGGCGGAGACGGCGAACCGGACCGCGTCCAGCGCGGCGGCCAGCTCCGGTCCGGACACGGTGAGCCGGGCGGTCGGGGTGGCGGTGGCGGTCGGACGGGGCGTGCTCGCGGACGCGCCGTTTGACGTGCCGTTGGACGTGCCGATGGACGTGATCATGGGGTTCTCCCTGCCTTCGAGTAGCGCGCTGATCGCGGAGAACTCGCTGCGGGCATCGGACAGACCCCGTTCGAGCCGGAGCAGGTGCGCCCGGAGCAGGCCGCGCACCAGGTCGGTGTCCGCGCCGGCCCAGCCGGCCAGTACGAGCCGGATGTCCGCCATGGGCATGCCGGCCCGTCGGAGCCGGGCCAGCAGCCCGGCTTCCCCGACCTGCTCGGGCCCGTACCAGCGGTACCCGCTCGCCGGATCCACCCGTACGGGAACCAGCACGCCGGCCCCGTCGTAGAACCGCAGGGCACTCACGCTCAGGCCGCTGTCACGGGCCGTCTCGCCGATACTGCGCATCTCGTTCTCCACGCCCCGAACCCTGCTGCCTCGACCAGGTAGAGGGTCAACCGCAGGGGGTCGGCAGCCGTTCGGGGGGCCGTTCGGGGGTCTTGGGTCCCGCCGTCCACATGAACTTCGTGAAGTTCTTCACAAGGAAAAGGTGCCCGTGAGGGCGTTGGAAGAGTCTTTTGGGTGACTCGGGAGGCCCTCGGGCCTTCTTTTCGCTCGTGTTCGTGCGAATGGCGGACGCCGCGAGCCTCTGGCGGTAGGTATCCACGAAGCCGGTGGTCTACTCCGCTTGAGGGCCTGGAGGCCAGGTCGGGACTGGTGTTCAACGACTCCCGTTACACCCTGGTTCCCGCTTCGCGCCATGACCTCGGTCACGTGGGCCGCGGAGTGTAGCAGAGGGTCATCCGGTCCTTGTGAAGGGGCTCACGAGCGTCACCCCTTGGGGTGCTGGATACTCGTTCCATGAGCACCACGGAGCGTCCCAGGATCCTCGTTGTAGGAGGTGGGTACGTAGGCCTGTACGCAGCCAAGCGCATCATGAAGAAGATGCGTTACGGCGAGGCGACCGTCACGGTCGTCGACCCGCGCTCGTACATGACCTACCAGCCCTTTCTCCCCGAAGTGGCCGCAGGCAGCATCTCGCCTCGGCACGTCGTCGTACCGCTGCGACGCGTGCTGCCCAAGGCTGAGGTTCTCACCGGCCGGGTCACGAACATCGACCAGGACCGCAAGGTCGCCGTCGTCACGCCGCTGGTCGGCGAGGCGTACGAGCTGCCCTTCGACTACCTGGTGATCGCGCTCGGCGCCATCTCCCGCACCTTCCCGATCCCCGGCCTCGCCGAACAGGGCATCGGAATGAAGGGCGTGGAAGAGGGCATCGGCCTGCGCAACCACGTACTCGAGCAGCTCGACAAGGCCGAGTCCACGACGGACGAGGACGTCCGCCGCAAGGCGCTCACCTTCGTCTTCGTCGGCGGCGGCTTCGCCGGCGCCGAGACGATCGGCGAGGTCGAGGACATGGCCCGCGACGCCGCGAAGTACTACTCCAGCATCAAGCGCGAGGACATGCGCTTCATCCTGGTCGACGCGGCCGACAAGATCCTTCCCGAGGTCGGGCCCAAGCTCGGCACCTGGGGCAAGGAGCACCTCGAGTCGCGCGGCATCGAGATCTACCTGAACACCTCCATGGACTCCTGCGTGGACGGCCACGTGGTGCTGAAGAACGGCCTCGAGGTCGACTCCAACACCCTCGTGTGGACCGCCGGCGTGAAGCCCAACCCGGTGCTGGCCCGCTACGGCCTCCCGCTGGGCCCCCGCGGCCACGTGGACGCCGAGCCGACCCTCCAGGTCAAGGGCACGGACTACATCTGGACCGCCGGCGACAACGCCCAGGTGCCCGACCTCGCCGCCCGCAAGGCCGGCGTGGAGAACGCCTGGTGCCCGCCGAACGCCCAGCACGCGCTGCGCCAGGCCAAGGTCCTCGGCGACAACGTCATCTCGGGCATGCGGGGCTTCCCGCAGACCGAGTACTCGCACTCCAACAAGGGTGCGGTGGCGGGCCTCGGCCTCCACAAGGGCGTGGCGATGATCGTCATGGGCGGGATGAAGATCAAGCTCAAGGGCCGGCTCGCCTGGTACATGCACCGTGGCTACCACGGCATGGCCATGCCGACCTGGAACCGCAAGATCCGCGTCTTCGCCGACTGGACCCTCGGCATGTTCCTCAAGCGCGAGGTCGTCTCCCTCGGAGCCCTGGAGACCCCCCGCGAGGAGTTCTACGAGGCCGCCAAGCCGGCTCCGGCCGCCGTGGCCCCGGCCCAGAAGGCCAAGGCCTCCTGACCACCCCGTAGGACCCGGCAGGACCAGCGGTACCAGCAGGACCAGTAGGACCCAGCGCGTCCCGAAGGGGCCGCCCGCCATCCGTGGTGCGGGCGGCCCCTTCGGCATATTCGGGATCGGATCCGGGTATGCCGTGCGGTCGGAACTTGTCTGAGCTTGTTGGAGGGTCCTGCATGAACGACGCCGCGCCGCGGCTGGCCGCTTCAGCCGAAACCCTGCTGGGGGCCCCTCTCCCCGTCCGGATCCGGGCCTGGGACGGCAGCGAGGCCGGTCCGCTCGGCGGTCCCATCCTGGTCCTGAACAACCGGCACGCCCTGCGCCGGATCCTGTGGAAGCCGGGCGAGCTGGGCCTGGCCCGCGCCTGGGTGGCCGGGGACCTCACCGTCGACGGAGACCTGTTCGAGCTGCTGGACCGGGTCGGCGGCGTGCTCTGGGAGCGGGACCGCGAGCCCGAGCCGGCCGCCGAGCACGCCGGGCCCGCCGCCCTGCTGCGCGATCCGCGCGCCCGGGCCGCCGTACGCGGCCTCGTGGGCCTGGCGCGGCCGTGGATCAAGCCGGCCCCGCCGCCCGAGGAGGCCCGCCCCCGCGGCGGCCCCCGGCAAATCCGGCACAGCAGGGTCAGCGACCGGCGGGCCATCAGCCACCACTACGACGTGGGCAACGCGTTCTACGAGCGGGTGCTCGGCCCGTCGATGGTGTACTCCTGCGCCTACTGGACCCCCGGCGGGAGCCTGGAGGACGCCCAGCGGGACAAGCTGGACCTGGTCTGCCGCAAACTCGCCCTGGGTCCCGGGGACCGGCTCCTGGACGTCGGCTGCGGCTGGGGCTCGATGGCCCTGCACGCGGCCCGGGAGTACGGGGCCAAGGTCACCGGGATCACGCTCTCGCGCGAACAGGCCGCCTACGCCCGCAAGCGGGTCGCGGAGCAGGGCCTGGCCGGCCTCGTCGAGATCAGGGTCCAGGACTACCGGGACGTCAAGGACGGCCCGTACGACGCCGTTTCCTCGATCGGGATGGCCGAACACGTCGGCGCCGAGCGCTACCGCACGTACGCCCGCAACCTGTACGGACTGCTGCGGCCGGGCGGGAGGCTGCTGAACCACCAGATCGCGCGGCGCCCCGAACCGGACGAGGAGGCCTACCGGATCGACGCGTTCATAGACGCCTACGTCTTCCCCGACGGGGAGCTGTCCCCCCTGGGCACCACCGTCGGCGAGCTGGAGCGGGCCGGCTTCGAGGTCCGCGACGTGGAGGCGCTGCGCGAGCACTACGCGCTCACCCTGCGTGCCTGGGTGGCCCGGCTGGAGGAGCACTGGGAGGAGGCGGTACGGCTGACCTCGCCCGGGCGGGCCAAGGTCTGGCAGCTGTACATGGCCGCCTCGGCGCTCGCCTTCGAGCACAACCGGCTCGGGGTCAACCAGGTGCTCGCGGTGCGCACCGGGACCCGGTCGGCCTCCGGGTTGCCGCTGCGGCGGGGAACCTGGGGCGCGTAGGGACCGTACTGCGGCGGGTTGGACCTTGGAGCTTGCTGTCCCAAGGTCCAACCGTGTTCCTTGCCAAACGTGTCGCTGTTAGGGAGGGTTCCTCTCCCTGCTGACGTGCGCATCGGTGAACACTTTGTGTGGTGGTTCATCGCGCAATCGAACTGGATGCGTACCGCGACCGGGCAATACCTGCCTTTCCCGGATCTGGGTCATGTCGGCGGTGGATCAACGGCACAGTGGCGGTGTGAAGGCGGACGCGGGGCGCAAGTATCGTGCGTACCCCACCCGGGATCAGGACCAGGTCCTGACCGGGTGGGGTCATACGGCACGTGCGTTGTGGAACGTTGCTTTGGAGCAGCGCACGTACGTGTGGGATCAGCGCCGGTACACCCTGCGGTCGGTCGAGCAGTGCAAGTACCTGACCACTGCCCGTGCAGATGTCGACTGGATCGGTGACTTGCCGGCGCAGGCCGGGCAGCAGATCCTGCGCAGCCTTGACCGGGCGTACGACAACTTCTGGGACCCCGGGCATCCGGCCCGGTTCCCGGCCAGGAAGAAGCGCGGGCATAGCCTGTCGATCCCGTTTCCCGGGCAGGCGGTGGAGTTCCGGAAGTTGAACCGCAAGTGGGCCGAGGTGCGTCTGCCGAAGCTCGGCTGGCTTCGGTTCAGGCTCTCCCGTGCCATCGGGGGGGACGATCCGCAACGCCACCGTCTCCCGGGACGGCAACGGCTGGCACGTCTCCTTCGGCGTCCACACAGGCCGCGAGCCGGACGCGCCGAACGGGAAGCCCAGCTGCGGGGTGGATTTCGGCGTCGCCGCGTCCGCGTTCGTGTCGACCGAGACCACGCCCCGCCTCATGCCGCCCACACTCACCGCCAACGAACGAAAGCGGCTTCAAACGCTGGAGCAGCGCAAGACACGGCAACTCGCCTACGCGAAGAAGCATCAGGGCGGGAAGTACGGCCGCCGGCTGCGTACGACGATCACCCAGATCGCGAAGCTCACCACCCGACGGGCCAACCGCCGCCAGGACTTCACGCACAAACTCACCACCGGCCTCGCCAACAACCACGGCCTGATCGGCATCGAGGACCTGCGCGTGAAAAACATGAGTAAGTCTGCGAAGGGCACCGTCCAGGTGCCGGGGAGGAATGTCCGGCAGAAGGCGGGGCTGAACCGGTCGATCCTCGATAACACGCCCGGTGAACGGCGGCGACAACTGGAGTACAAGGCCCGCATGTACGGAGCTGTACTCGTCGCCGTCCCGCCGTTCCACACCTCTCAGACCTGCGCCGTGTGCAGCCGGGTTGACCCCGAATCCCGCAAGGGATGCGGGGTCAACCCGGCTGTTCGCCTGCACATACTGTGGGCACGAGGACGACGCTGACCACAACGCCTCGATGGAGATCGAGGGCCGAGCCCGCCGGACGGGTGGCTCGGACATCAACAGCACGCGCAGCGCCCCCAGGGTGCGAGTCCCGGCCACCGGCCGGAGGCGGATGCGTGAAGCCCCGAAGCCCGCCCACGCGAGCTGAAGGGAATCGCCCCCCGTGCACACGGGGGGCGAGGATCGTCACTCCGTCTTGATGGCGGTCAGCATGTTCAGCCGGGCCGCGCTGCGGGCGGGCCACATGGCCGCCAGGGCGCCGACGATGCCGGCCAGCAGCATGAAGATCGCGATCCGGTCGAAGGGGATGACCAGGGCGTAGTTCGGGATCGAGCCCTTGACGGTCTCGCCCACGGCCCAGGCGATGAAGGTGCCGAGGGCCACGCCGATGACCGCGCCGAAGAGCGAGATCACGATGGCTTCCAGCCGGATCATGTTCTTGACCCGGCCGCGGTCCAGGCCGATGGCCCGCAGCATGCCGATCTCCTGCGTCCGCTCGTACACGGACATCGCCAGGGTGTTGACGACGCCGAGGACCGAGATGATCAGCGCCATGGCGAGCAGGCCGTACATGATGTTCAGGGCGGTGTTGATCATGCCGCCCATCTCGTTGCGGATGTCCTGCTGGGTGGCGAAGGTGATCGCCGGGTTCTTGCCGAGGGCGTCGACGAGGGACTGCTCGGCCTTCGCGGAGGCGCCGCCGTCCATCTTGACGAAGACCTCGCGGATGTACGGCTCCTCGCTGTGCTTGCTGAGGACGTTGTAGTCGAGCACGTAGGGGGAGAGCATGCCCTCCATGTCCTTGTAGACCGCGCCGACCTTCAGCTCCGCCTTCTGGTCGTCGTCGAAGGTGGCCTTGACGGTGGAGCCGACCGAGAGGCCGTTCTTCTTCGCGGTCTTCTCGGCGACCGCCACCTCGCCCTTGGCGAGGCTGGTCAGCTGCCCGCTGACCACGTCGAAGTTGAGGAGCTCTCCGATGGTGGCCGGGTTGACCCCGGAGACGGACTGGAAGTCCTGGCCGTCGCCGATCCGGATGCCGCCGCCCTGCTGCGGGGAGACGGCCTTGACGCCCGGGGCCTTCTCGAGGGCCGGGAGCACGGAGGGGTTCATGCTGCCGAAGGCTTCGCCCATGGAGACCTTGTAGTCGGCCTTGAGGTTGTCCGTCGTCATCCGGTCGACGGCCTTGCCCATCGTGATGCCGAGCACGGACAGGGCGGTGACCAGGGTCAGGCCGATGGCCAGCGAGGCGGCGGTGACGGCGGTGCGGCGCGGGTTGCGGACCGCGTTCTGCGCGGCCAGCTTGCCGGCGACGCCGAAGACCTTCTCCAGCAGCGGGCGGACCGCCGCGATGACCGGGCGGGAGAGGGCCGGCAGCAGGATGATGATGCCGATCATGGTCAGGAAGGCGCCGGCGCCGATGAGCATCTTGCCCTCCTTGCCGGTCATCGCGCCGCCGAGGATGGCGAGCAGACCGAGCAGGGTGACGGCGCCGCCGATGCTGTTGCGCAGCACCAGGGACTTCGAGGAGGCCGGCAGGTGGGCGCTGCCCATGGCGGCGACCGGGGAGATCTTGGCGGTGCGGCGCGCGGGCAGCCAGGCGGCGAGCATCGTGACGACGATGCCGATGCCGATCGCCGCGGCGATGGTGACGGGGGCGACGACCAGCGGACCGGCCGGGATCTTGACGTCGAAGGCGTTCATCGCGGAGCGCATGCCGATGGCGAGTCCGACGCCGGCGACGAGGCCGATGGCGGAGGAGATCACGCCGACGACCAGGGCCTCGGCCAGGACCGAGCGCTTGACCTGGCCGCGGTTGGCGCCGACGGCGCGCAGCAGGGCCAGCTCCTTCGTGCGCTGGGCGACCAGCATGGTGAAGGTGTTGTAGATCAGGAAGATGCCCACGAAGAGCGAGATCAGCGCGAACGTCAGCAGCATCTGGTTCATGCTGCCCATGCCGGCTTCGATGTCCTTGGCCTGCTCGGCGGCGAGCTGCGCGCCGGTCTGGGCCTTGGCGTCCTTGCCGACGATCGGCTTGATCTCGGTGAGCAGCTGGTCGGCGGAGGCGCCGGCCTTGGCGCTGACCGCGAGCTCGTCGAAGTAGCCGGGCTCCAGGTAGAGCTGCTGGGCGGTCGGGGTGTCGAACAGGACGAGCGAGCCGCCCGCGTTGACCGCGCCGTCCTCGGTGGTGAAGACGCCGGCGAGCGTGTACTCCTGGGCCGGGCCGTTGTCGGCCACCCGGACCTTGTCGCCCACCTTGTACGTGCCGCGCTTGGCCGTCTCCTTGTCGAGGGCGATCTCGCCGGCCTTGGCCGGGCCGTTGCCCTCGGTGAAGGTGTAACGGGGGTCCTTGCCGTCCTTGAGGGGGACGAAGTTGGCGCCGGTGTTGGACCAGCCGTTGCCGATCAGCTTGCCGTCCTGGTCGCCCACGGCGGCGAAGCCGTGGACGCGGCCGGCGACGGCGTCCACTCCTGCCAGCGCCTTGACCTTGTCGAGGGTCTGCCGGCTGATGCCCGGCTCGCCCTCCTTGACGCCCTCGTCGTTGCGGGAGGGGCCGTGGGAGGTGACGGATACGGCCACGCCGTCGAAACTCTTGGCGGACTGGTTCGACATCGCCTTGCCGACGGTGTCGGTGAAGACGAGCGTGCCGGAGACGAAGGCGACGCCGAGGACGACGGCGAGCACCGTCATCAGCAGCCGGGCCTTGTGCGCGAGCACGTTGCGCAGGGCGGTACGGAACATGGTGGAGGAGTCCAGGTGTAAGGGGTCAGCGGGGGCGGACGGCTGCGAGGGGGTGCGCGTCCCTCAGCTGGTGCGGCCCTTGGCGTCGAAGGCCTTCATGCGGTCGAGCACGCCGTCCGCGGTGGGCTGGATCATCTCGTCCACGATGCGGCCGTCGGCGAGGAAGATGACGCGGTCCGCGTAGGAGGCGGCGACCGGGTCGTGGGTGACCATGACCACGGTCTGGCCCAGCTCGCGCACGGAGTTGCGCAGGAAGCCGAGGACCTCGGCGCCGGAGCGCGAGTCGAGGTTTCCGGTGGGCTCGTCGCCGAAGATGATCTCGGGGCGGGAGGCCAGGGCGCGGGCCACGGCCACGCGCTGCTGCTGGCCGCCGGAGAGCTGGGTGGGGCGGTGGGAGAGGCGGTCGGAGAGGCCGACCATGGTGATCACCGAGTCCAGCCACTGCTTGTCGGGCTTGCGGCCGGCGATGTCCATGGGGAGCGTGATGTTCTCCAGGGCCGTCAGGGTCGGCAGCAGGTTGAAGGCCTGGAAGATGAAGCCGATCTTGTCCCGGCGCAACTGCGTGAGCTGCTTGTCCTTCAGGGTGGACAGCTCGGTCTCGCCGATGCGGACGGATCCGGCGGAGAAGGTGTCCAGGCCGGCCACGCAGTGCATCAGCGTGGACTTGCCGGAGCCGGAGGGGCCCATGATCGCGGTGAACTGGCCCTGTGCGAAGTCCACGGAGACGTTGTCCAGAGCGACCACCTGGGTCTCGCCCTGGCCGTACACCTTGGAGAGGCCGGTGGCGCGCGCGGCGACGGCCTGGGTGGTGTGCGGGGCGTAGTTCATGGTGGTCACGGAGCGACTCCTGTCAGGGGCGGGGCCTGCGGACCGGGCTCACGGTCCACCGGTTGGCGGGACCCTTCCATGGTCGCGGCGCCCACCCCCGCTCCGGATCAGCCGTGATGCCCCTTCTCCGGTCCCCTGGAGTCTGACCGCGGAGGGGCGCGCCTCCTCCTTTGGTATGACGGCCGCCCCGGCGAAGGGCGGGGAGGCCGCCCGGCGGGTGTCCCTGGGACGGCCGGCGGAGGCCGGGGCGCGGGTGGGTGAGGGGCCGGGGCGCGGGCCGGACCGGAGGCGGAACCGGAGCGGAAACGGAGCGGGGGCGGGGCCGGTACGAGGGGGTGGCGCACGGGGTGGCGTACGGGGTGGCGCGGGCCATCGAAATCCCGTCAATCCCGTGGCCGCCATGATCGACGCCCGGAACGTGCCGACCGCGCCTTCTGTCCCCTGACGACCCATCAATCACCAATAAAATCAGACAACATCGGCGAGATGCCCAGGTGGGGGCGTGGGCGTTCCGGATAGGCTCGGCGCAGCGTTCAAGGCTTTTCCTACGGGGCCGCTACGCCCTGCCCGGATGGTGGAATGCAGACACGGCGAGCTTAAACCTCGCTGGCCCTCGGGTCGTGCCGGTTCAAGTCCGGCTTCGGGCACGATGATGTTGAGGATGTTCCGTTTCAGGCCGGAACACGCGGAGGGCGGGGGCACTACGCGTACCCCCGCCCGTCCCGCGCAGCGGGCCCGCACCCGTACCCGTGGGGAAAGATCCTCCTCCAGCAGTAGGGCGATTCCTTTGCGTTCGCATTACTCTTGATTCCAAGGCCGCGCACGGTGGCCATGGAGGAGTGAGATGAGGAGCAGCAACCCGGTCTTCTCGCGACGGGGGTTCAGCCGCGACAACGGTGCTTATGCGGGCTTCGGCACGCAGCAGCCCCAGGCCCAGGCCGGGACCGCCACCAACCCGTACGCGACCAACCCCTACGCGACCGACCCGGCCACGGGTATGCCGCAGGCGCCGGTCCGCGGCAACGCGATGACCATCGACGACGTCGTGAGCCGCACGGCTCTGACGCTCGGCACGGTCGTCCTGACGGCGGCCCTCTCCTGGATCGCGCTTCCGGTCGACCCGGCCAACATCAACAAGTCGTACGGCATCGCCATCGGCGCCGCGCTCATCGCGTTCGTCTTCGCGATGATCCAGTCGTTCAAGGCCAAGCCGGTCCCGGCGCTGATCCTGGCGTACGCGGCCTTCGAGGGCGTCTTCCTCGGAGTCATCAGCTCGGCCGTCAGCACCTACGTCGGCCCCGGCACGGTCGTCCAGGCCGTCATGGGCACGATGTGCGTCTTCGCCGGCGTGCTGATCGCCTACAAGGCGCGCTGGATCAGGGTGGACCGGCGCTTCGTCGGTTTCGTGATGGCCGCCGCCATGGGCTTCATGCTCCTGATGGTCGTCAACCTGCTGTTCTCCGTCTTCGCGGGCGGCGACGGCCTCGGCTTCCGCAGTGGCGGCCTCGGCATCCTCTTCGGTGTCATCGGCATCCTGCTCGGTGCCGCCTTCCTCGCCATGGACTTCAAGATGGTCGAGGACGGCGTGACCTACGGCGCCCCCCGCGAGGAGTCCTGGCTGGCGGCCTTCGGCCTCACCATGACCCTGGTGTGGATCTACATGGAGATGCTGCGCCTGATCTCCATCCTCAAGGGCGACTAGTACCCCTGGCAGTCATGCGTTGAGCAGAGGAAGGCCCCGCGAGCACACGCTCGCGGGGCCTTCCCGCATGTCGGGGGTCAGTAGATCGGGTGATGGCGGAGTGGATTCGGGGGCTTCGGACGGGGGCAGGGTCCGGCTCAGCCGAACTTGCGGGCGGCCCTGCGCAGGTCGTGCTCGTGGATGATCGCCTTGGCCTGGCCGTACGACAGCTCGTGCGCGCCGAGCAGCCAACTGACCTTCTCTTCGAACCGGACGAGGGAGGGGCCGTCGTCCACGGCCCTGAGCCAGTCGGAGAGTTCACGACCGGTGGTCTGGGGGATTCTGTCGATCATGTTGCGGTGGGTCTGTTCGGAGAACTCAACGGACATGGGCGCCTCCGGGGGTATCGCCGTGCTGTGCTGTTCTCTTCACGCCACCGTGCCGGAGAGTTCGCCCGTTGGCAATGGCGCCGCGGCGGCGCGTAGGGTCGGCCGGGTGCTCGATACCTCACCCTTGACCGCCGCCGTGGAACGTTTCGCCGACCGGCTGCGGGCGGCTCCGCAGAGCCGGCTCCAGCAGGGCGCCGCCGAGGTGGCGCTGGACCTGGCCCGGGAGCTCTCGCTGCGGGCGCAGCGGCTGGAGGCGGCCTCCGCGGGCGCCGCGGACGGCACGGCCGCCGGGGAGGGTGCGGGGGCGGCTCCGGCGCGGACGATGCCCGACGCCGGGATCTTCGTGGTCGGCGACCAGGTGGCCGTGGCCGGGCTGGACCTCGCCGAGGCCCTGCACGCCGCGGCGGCCGGCCCGGCGGGTGCGGTGAGCACCGCGGGCGGCTCGGACGCTCTTGGCGCTCCTGGCGCTCCTGGCGCTCTTGGCGCCCCTGGTGCGGACACGGCGAAGGCCCCGTCCGAGATGCTGGACGAGGCCGTTCGGCTGGTGGATCAGGCGGAAGCCAGGGCGCTGCGCTGACTCAGAGCGATGCGATGACGCGGTCGGCGAGGATGTAGACGTTGCCGTCCGGGTCCTCGGAATCGCCGCAGGAGAAGGTCAGGGCGTAGGCGCCGGAGATGCCCGAGCCGCCCAGCAGGACCGGTGCGCTGCCCGAGCGCAGGGCGTCGGCGAGCCGCTCGGCGGTCTCCCGGTGGCCCGGGGTCATGCAGAGCGTGGTGCCGTCGGTGAAGACGTACACGTCCAGGGTGCCCAGCGGGCCCGGGCGGACGTCCGCGAGGGCCGTACGGGCCTCCGCGAGCTCCTCCAGCCGGTTGACCGTGCGCTCGTGGTCGGCGCCGGGGTGAGAGGCCTGCACGGGGACGAAATCGGGGTGCGAGGGGTGGCGCCGGCGGGCGGCGGCCAGCTCGGCCGAGTCCTCCGGGTAGGTCTGGTAGTCCTCGGCGTCGTCGCCCAGGAGAGGCTCCAGGCCGACCATGTCCGCCTGCCGGGGCAGGAAGACGGGTCCCTCCTCGCCGAGGCCGGACAGGCCGCCCAGTAGCGAGGGGGCGTCGGCGGCGTCCCGTGCCTCCTGGGCTGCCCAGAAGGCACGCGCCTCGGCGAGCTCGCGCTCGCGCTCCTCGGCGAGGGCCTCGGCGACGGCGGCTCGTATCTCGGCGGCGGGGGACTCCACGGCGCTGCGGGCGTGCGGGACGGTGGCACCACGGGGGTGCGTCACCGTCAGCTCACCGCGCAGTGCGGTGACCTGCTTGCGCAGGCCGTGGACGGCGTGCAGCGCAGCAGCGCCGACGGCCGTGGCAGCGGCCGTGGTCAGCAGTAGGGCAAGAGACATGGCGCTCACTGACTAACTCCTGATTGATTCGATCCCCCGACTTCCTACATCAGCTTGTCCCGCCCTGGGAATGGCTTGCAGTGCATTACGTCATGAATTGGACAGGCCTTTCGTCCCGATGTCCCCGCCCGAAAGGCACCTGACCTGCGAAAACAATGATCCCCCAGGACTTAGGTCACATCCTGGGGGACATTTGGTCACAGAATGGCCGCGACAGGATTAGATTCGATGTCAGTACGGCGTAAGGGATCAAGCAGATCCCTTACGCCGCCTGGCCTCGGCTCTTGATCCCGACGGCTTCGACCGCTCCGGCTCAGCTCAGCCGCTCGATCTCGTGGTCGCGCTGAGCTTCGCCTCCGCGGCGGGCAGGTGCCGCCCTTCGTGCCTCAGGACGACCCCTACCCGCCGCTCCGGCTCAGCTCAGCCGCTCGATCTCGTGGTCGCGCTGAGCTTCGCCTCCGCGCCGGGCAGGTGCCGCCCTTCGTGCCTCAGGACGACCCCTACCCGCCGCTCCGGCTCAGCTCAGCCGCTCGATGAGCATGGCCATGCCCTGGCCGCCGCCGACGCACATGGTTTCGAGGCCGAACTGCTTGTCGTGGAACTGGAGGCTGTTGATCAGCGTGCCCGTGATGCGCGCGCCGGTCATCCCGAACGGGTGACCGATGGCGATGGCCCCGCCGTTGACGTTCAGCTTCTCCAGCGGAATGTCCAGGTCCCGGTAGGAGGGGATCACCTGGGCCGCGAAGGCCTCGTTGATCTCGAACAGGTCGATGTCGCCGACGGTCAGGCCCGCCCGCTTCAGCGCCTGCTTGGAGGCCTCGACCGGGCCCAGGCCCATGATCTCGGGGGAGAGGCCGGTGACCCCGGTGGAGACGATCCGGGCCAGCGGGGTCAGGCCCAGCTCGCGCGCCTTGGTGTCGCTCATGACGACCAGCGCCGCGGCGCCGTCGTTCAGCGGGCAGCAGTTGCCGGCCGTGACCAGGCCGTCGGGGCGGAAGACCGGCTTGAGGCCCTGGACGGCCTCCAGGGTGACCCCGGCGCGCGGGCCGTCGTCCTGCGAGACGACCGTGCCGTCCGGGGTGGTGACCGGGGTGATCTCGCGGGCCCAGAAGCCGTTCTTGATGGCTTCCTCGGCCAGGTTCTGCGAGCGCACGCCGAACTCGTCCATGTCGGCGCGGGTCACGCCCTTGAGCCGGGCCAGGTTCTCCGCGGTCTGCCCCATCCCGATGTACGCGTCGGGGGTCCGGCCGTCCTCGCGCGGGTCGTGCCAGGAGGAGCCGGTGGACTCGGCCACCTCCTTGGTGCGCGCCTCGGACTCGGCGAAGAGCGGGTTGTGGGTGCCCGGGATGCCGTCGGAGGAGCCGTTCACGGACCGGGAGACCATCTCGACGCCCGCGGAGATGAAGACGTCGCCCTCGCCCGCCTTGATGGCGTGCAGCGCCATCCGGGAGGTCTGGAGGGAGGAGGCGCAGTAGCGGGTGATCGTGGTGGCGGGCAGGTGGTCCATGCCCATCTGCACCGCGACGATCCGGCCGAGGTTGTGGCCCTGCTCGCCGCCCGGGAGGCCGCAGCCCAGCATCAGGTCGTCGATGTCGCGCGGGTCCAGCCCGGGGACCTTGGCGAGGGCGGCCTGGATGACCGTGGCGGTCAGGTCGTCCGGGCGGACGTCCTTCAGGGATCCCTTGAAAGCGCGCCCGATCGGCGAGCGGGCGGTGGAAACGATGACGGCTTCGGGCATCGGGGCTCCAAGGGAGGTGGTGTCGTACCGGGACCGCATGCGAAGTTACCGCCCCGTACCGTCGAGGTCACTGTCCTTGCGATGTGACTCCGGTCGCTCTGGCCGCATCCGCCGCGCCGCCCGCCGGGGCTCCGCCGGTCTGCTCCGTCAGGTCCTCGCCCGGCACCCGGCGCCTGCGCCGGTATTTGAGCAGGGCCCACGGGCCGCGGGCCCCGGTCACCTCGGTGCCGGCCTGGCCCGCCGCCGCCGAGGCGGCCTTGGCCACGGGGAGCATGTCCTCGTTGCGCGACACGTCCAGCCGGTCCGACTCGGGCCAGACGCCCACGGCCGCGCACAGGGTCGGCAGGACGGCCATGGCGGCGGTCGCGTACCCCTCCGCCGACGGGTGGTAGGAGTCCGGGCCGAACATCTCGCGGGGGTTCGCCGCGAACTCCGTCCCCATCAGGTCGCCGATCGAGACGGTACGGGCGCCCAGCGCGAGCACCCCGATCGTCTGGGCGGCGGCGAGCTGGCGCGAGACCCGGCGGGCCAGCCACCGCAGCGGCTGGTACACCGGCTCGATGGTGCCGAGGTCCGGGCAGGTGCCGACCACCACCTCGGAGCCCGCGAGCCGCAGCCGGCGAACGGCCGCGGTCAGCAGCCGCACCGACTGGGTGGGCGGCATCCGGCGGGTCACGTCATTGGCACCGATCATGATCACGCACACGTCGGGGGCCGGGCCGTCCCCGTCCAGCAGCAGCCCCGTCTGGCGGTCCAGGTCGTCCGACATGGCACCGGAGAGCGCCACGTTGCGCAGCTCCACCGGCCGCTCGGCCACCGAGGCCAGCCCCGAGGCCAGCAGGGCGCCCGGGGTCTGTCTGGCCCGCTGCACCCCCAGCCCGGCGGCCGTGGAATCGCCCAGCACGCCGAACCGCAGCGGGCCCGGACTCAGCTCCGGGCCGCCGAACTCACTCCCGTACAGCCCGTCCGCGCGCGGCGGATCCGGCAGTCCGGTGCCGACCGTCCGCTTCGCGAACTGCATCTCCGCCACCACCAGACCCACCGCGGCGGCCCCGACGAGCCCGAGCCCGCCACCGCCGTACGCCGCTCCCGCCGCGATGCGGCGGGCCGTCCTCGCCCTGGACACCCTTCAAGCCACCTCCTTGGTCCCGCGGCTGGATCTCTGCGCGGTACCTGCCGTCCGTGCCCGTCCTGATGACCTACCTGCCCCGTACTGCCGGTCGGCCAATCCCTTTCCGCATAGTCTGGCGGTGCCTCCCGGAGAACCCGTGGAGTCCCCTCCTTGGAGAACATGGTGCAATTCCACGACTCGATGATCAGCCTCGTCGGCAACACCCCGCTGGTGAAGCTCAACCGTGTGACCGAAGGCCTCCAGGCCACCGTCCTGGCCAAGGTCGAGTACTTCAATCCCGGCGGCTCCGTGAAGGACCGGATCGCCGTACGGATGATCGAGGCCGCCGAACAGAGCGGAGCACTCAAGCCCGGCGGCACCATCGTGGAGCCCACGAGCGGCAACACGGGTGTAGGACTCGCCATCGTGGCCCAGCAGAAGGGTTACAAGTGCATCTTCGTCTGCCCTGACAAGGTGTCGGCGGACAAGATCAACGTCATGCGCGCGTACGGCGCCGAGGTCGTGGTCTGCCCGACCGCCGTCGACCCCGAGCACCCGGACTCGTACTACAACGTGTCCGACCGCCTCGTGCGCGAGACCCCGGGCGCCTGGAAGCCGGACCAGTACAGCAACCCGAACAACTCCCGCTCGCACTACGAGACCACCGGTCCCGAGCTCTGGGAGCAGACGGCCGGCAAGATCACCCACTTCGTCGCCGGCGTCGGCACGGGCGGCACGATCTCGGGCACCGGCCGGTACCTCAAGGAGGCCTCCGACGGCCGCGTGAAGATCATCGGAGCGGACCCCGAGGGTTCGGTCTACTCCGGCGGCTCGGGCCGCCCGTATCTCGTCGAGGGCGTCGGCGAGGACTTCTGGCCCACCGCCTACGACCCGAACGTGACCGACGAGATCATCGCGGTGTCCGACAAGGACTCCTTCCAGATGACCCGCCGCCTCGCGAAGGAGGAGGGCCTGCTCGTCGGCGGCTCCTGCGGCATGGCGGTCGTCGCCGCGCTGCGGGCGGCCGAGGGCCTCGGTCCGGACGACGTGGTCGTCGTCCTGCTTCCGGACAGCGGGCGCGGCTACATCAGCAAGATCTTCAACGACGAGTGGATGGCCGGACACGGCTTCCTGGAGGACGCCGGCCCGTCGGCCCGCATCCGGGACGTGCTCGCGGACAAGGCGGGCGGCATCCCCTCCCTGGTGCACATGCACCCCGAGGAGACCGTCGGCGAGGCCATCGAGGTGCTGCGCGAGTACGGCGTCTCCCAGATGCCGATCGTCAAGCCGGGCGCCGGTCACCCCGACGTGATGGCGGCCGAGGTCATCGGCTCGGTGGTCGAGAAGGAGCTGCTGGCGGCGCTGTTCGCGCAGCGCGCCTCGCTCGGTGACCCGCTCGAGAAGCACATGAGCGCGCCGCTGCCGCAGGTCGGCTCGGGCGAGCCGGTCTCCGAGCTGATGGCGGTGCTCGGCGAGGCCGACGCGGCGATCGTGCTGGTCGAGGGCAAGCCGACCGGTGTGGTGAGCCGTCAGGACCTGCTGGCGTTCCTGGCCAAGGGCGCCAAGTAGTCCCCGCGGCCCGTACGGCCCGTACGGCCCGTACGGCCCCTACGGCCCCTACGGCCCCTACGGCCCCTACGGCCCGTGCGGTCGGCACGGGGCGTGCGGGCCGTACGGGTGCGTGCGCGGGCGACGCGCAAACGGTACGGGCCCGACACGTGACGGCAGCACCCGCTTAACACGGCTCCGGCACAGTGGTGGTTGTCGGCAGGGAAGCCCGGGAAACCGGGAACCCGGCCGGCGACACGAACGGCGTCGGCGCACCTCCGGAGCGGCTCCCGGACCGCGTCGGACGCCACGGACGCGCGGACGGCCCTGACCCGGCCCGTGTCCTGCGCGGGGACCGCCGTCGTCCCGCCCCCGGGAAACCGGGGTGCGGCGGTCCCCGCGCATGTTCATGTCCGCTGCCGCCTGCCGCCTGCCGCCTGCCGCCTGCCGCCGCCGCGTCGAGGGCGGCCCGCCGGCCCTCGCGCCCGCCCGTCAGTCCAGCGGATCGGGGCCCTGCTCGCCCCGGGGGTCGCGGCGGAACTTCGCCGCGTGGACGAAGTTGACGCCCAGGATGCCGAGCCAGGCGACGACCAGGCCGCTGAGATCGGCGTGGGCCGCGCCGATCGCGGAGAGCGGGATCGCCAGCACCAGGGTGACGATCGCGAAGCCGAAGCGCTCGCCGAAGCTGCCCTCCGGGGACTGCGCCGCGCTCCGGGGCGTGCCGCGGGCCGCGGACAGCCGCTCCTCCGCGAGGCGCCGGCGGACCTGCGTGTCGACCTTCTCCACGAACGAGTCCACCAGCGCGGCCTCGTACTCCGCTCCCAGCTCCCGCCGGGCGTCGAGCGTGGCGGAGAGTTCCTTCTTGAGCTCTTGGGACTCCATCCCGCCAGCCTAGGAAGCCCCGACCGCGACGGCACTGGGGCTAGCCCCCGCATCGCGGCGCACGAGCCGGCGGACGGGGCGGACGGCGATGAGGGCGAGGGCGCAGCCGAGGCTGACCGCGGCGCCGGCCAGGAGGAGGGGGCGGACGCCGAAGTGGCCGCTGGCGGGGCCCGAGAGGACCTGGCCGAGGGGAATGGCGAGGATCGAGCCGCCGACCTCGTACGCGGTCACCCGGTTGAGCCGGTCCTGCGGTATCTGGGTCTGCATCGTGGTGGACCACTGAACGCCCCAGAACGCCCAGCCCACGCCGCTGACCGCATAGCCGAGCATGAGCAGGGGCAGCGCCGGGACCAGGGCCGCGGCGAGCGGCATCATCGGGAACAGGAACATCGCGAAGCCGCCGCCGAGGAGCGGCCTGAGCGGACGCAGCCGGATCGCGACCAGGCCGCCGAGGACGCAGCCCGCTCCGAAGGCGCCCTCGGCGTATCCGAAGGCGGCCTTGCCGTGCTCCTCGATGATGGAGGCCGCACCGAGCGGGGTGAGCGGGCCCCAGACGAAGACTCCGAGCACCCACCAGATCAGGATCACCGCCCACAGCCAGGACCTGGAGCGGAACTCGTCCCAGCCCTCCCGCAGGTTCGTGAGCGTGGACTGGGTGCGGTCGGCTTCGAAGCGGGGGAGCCGCAGCGCCAGCAGGCAGATCCCGCTGATCGCGAAGGTGGCGGCATCGACCACGAACACCCAGGCCGTCGAGGTGGTGGCGACGAGGACGCCGGCGAACGCGGGCCCGCCCATCGTGGCCATCCCCTGACTCACCCGCAGCACCCCGTTGGCCCGCGTGGGGTCGGTGGAGACCTGGGGGACGAGGCTGGCGGTGCCCGGCTGGAACATCGCCGTCGCGATGCCGCCGAGGACGGATCCGCCGATCACGAACCACAGGGTGGGGTGGCCGAGCCAGAGGTAGACGGCGAAGGAACCCTGGGCCACGCACCGGACCGCGTCGGCGCCGATCATCTGCGGCAGGGGGTGGAAGCGGTCCGCGATCACCCCGCCGAAGACGATGGAGAGGGCGAAGGAACCCATCCACGCGCCCAGCGCGTATCCGATGCCGCTCACCCCGTAGCCGAGGGAGAGCATGGCGACGGCCAAGGCGACCGGCATCATCGTGTCGCCCAGCATCGAGACGATGCGGGCGGTGAAGAACAAGCTGAAGTTCCTGGTCCAGAGGTGGGGTCCGGGCAGGGCTGGGGCGGAGACGGACGAAGACGCCATGGGGGGCCAATTCGCTTGGACGAGAAGGGGTGTTGACCGGCGGATTCCGGCCGCCGACCCTTGAGGATCAAGGCCCGGCAGCCGGCCGGTCAAACGAATTGATCCGAGGTGCGGCGCAGGCGCCGAGGTCTCGGATCGCGGGCGCGGGTTGCCGTCCTGCATAACCGCATGCAGAGTGCTCCGTGACTGAATATCCCGTCCGTGGCCGACCGGCCGCCCGGTGGACGGGGCGGAGGGGAACGGGATGAGCGAGAGCCCTGCGGCCCGGCTGCAGAAGCTGTTCGAGGGGCACCGGCTGACGCCGACCCAGCGGCGCATCGCGCACTGCATGGTGCGCGGGGCGGCGGAGGTGCCGTTCCTGTCGAGCGTGGAGCTCGCCGAGCTGGCCGGGGTGAGTCAGCCGTCGGTGACCCGGTTCGCCGTGGCGCTGGGCTTCGACGGCTACCCCGCGCTCCGCCGCCACCTGCGGGAGGTGGCCCCCGCCGAGCGGGCCGGAGGCGGGGACGAGGACGCGTACAACGAGTACCAGCAGGCCGTGCAGGGCGAGATCGAGAACCTGCGGCAGCTCTCCGCGATGCTCGCCGACCCGGCGCCGGTGCGGGAGGCGGGGCGGCTGCTGGCCGGATCGAGCCCGCTGCCCGTACTGGGGCTGCGGGCGGCGTCCTCGCAGGCGCGCGGGTTCGCGTACTTCGCCGCGAAGGTCCACCCCGACGTACGGCTCCTCGACGAGGGCGGCTCGATGCTCGCCGACCGGATCGACGCGGCCGTGGGCGCCGGGGCCTCGGCGCTGCTGTGCTTCGCGCTGCCCCGGCATCCGAAGGAGGTCGCGGAGGCCCTGGAGCACGCGCGGGGTGCCGGGCTGACCGTGGTGACGGTCGCCGACTCGGCCTTCGCGCCGGTGGCCCGCCACTCCGACCTGTTGATCCCGGCGCCCGTGGGCACCGGCCTGGCCTTCGACACGGCGTGTGCGCCGATGCTGCTGGGGCGGGTGCTGCTGGAGGCGATGGCGGACGCGCTGCCGGACGCGCAGGCGCGGCTGGAGGCCTTCGACGCGCGGGCCGCGGCGCGCGGGCTGTTCGTCGAATAGCCCTGGGGCGGACCGGGCTCGGCTGCTCCTGGGGCGGAGCCGGCTCAGCGGTAGTTCAGCTCCGCCAGCTCGGTGGCGAGGCGCCTGTTCAGCGCCGGGACGCGGGCGAGGAGCGGGAGCAGGGTGTTGCGTACGGCGCGCAGGGCGGGGTTGCGGGTGGTGGCGGCCCGGGTCATCCGGTCGGTGAACGCCACCACGCGCAGGGCGACGGGTCGGCGGGTGGCGCCGTAGGCGTCGAGGGCGGCGTCGGCGTCGGTGGGGGTGGTGGCTGCCGCGGCTGTGGCGAGGGCCCGGCCGAGGGCGTGACCGTCCTGGATGCCGGTGTTCATGCCCTGGCCGCCGGCCGGGCTGTGCACGTGCGCGGCGTCGCCCGCGAGGAGCAGGCGGCCGGCGCGGTAGCGGTCGGCGACCCGGTGGTGGACCCGGAACCGCGAGGACCAGACGACGTCGGTGACGGTGGCCTGGCCGGGGGCGCGGGCGTCCAGCAGGGCCTGGACGAAGGGCAGGCCGGGCTCGGCGGGGGCTTCGTCGACGGTGGCGACCACGCGGTAGCGGCCTCCGGGGAGCGGGGCCACGACGGTGAGACCGGCCGCGTCGAAGGTCAGGGAGACCTCCTCGGGCCCCGGGGTCCAGTCCATCCGCACGTCGGCGAGGACGAAGGACTCCTCGTAGGCGCTGCCGGTGAAGCCGATCCCGGCGGCTTCGCGGACCGTGCTGTGCATCCCGTCGGCGCCGACGGCGTAGGCGGCGCGCAGGGTGTCGCCGGTGGCGGTGGTGAGGGTGGCCCCGGCGGCGTCCTGGGTGACGGCGGTGACCTCGTACGGGCGGTGGACCTCGTGGCCGAGGGCGCGCAGCCGGCCGAGGAGCACGTCCTCGGTCTGGTCCTGCGGAACCATCAGGGCGTACGGGTGGGCCGTGGGCAGGCCGTCGAAGGTGATGGCGGCGAGCGGGCGGGCGCCGTCGCGGATCCGGAACCGGGTGACGGCCGTGCCGCGCCGGACCAGCTCGGCGGAGGTGGCCGGGTCGAGCTCGTCGAGGATCTCCAGGGTCCGGGCGTGGACCACGGCGGCGCGGGAGGTGTTGGCGCCGGCGGCCTGCCGGTCCAGGAGCACGAAGTCGATGCCGGCCTCGGCGAGGGTCAGGGCGAGGGTGAGGCCGGTGGGGCCTGCGCCGACGATGGCGATGCGGGTGGTGGCGGGGAGCGGCATCGTTGTTCTCCTCCGGGATGCCAACGCTTGTTGGCCAACGGTTGTTGACCTAAGGATGCGGCGGGCGCGGGGGTCTGTCAACGGTTGTTGGCCTACGCTTGTTGGCATGACGCGAGACGTAGGGGCCGGGGTGACTGGAGGGGCCGGGGTGACTGGAGTGGCCGGGGTGGCTGGAGTGGTGGGGGAGACCCGGGGCGGGCAGACCAAGGCGGCGATCCTGCGGGCGGCGCGGGAGCGGTTCGCCGCGCAGGGGTACGAGCGGACGACCATCCGCGGCGTCGCGGCGGACGCGGGGATCGACCCGTCGATGGTGATGCGGTACTTCGGCAGCAAGGAGCGGCTCTTCGACGCGGCGCTGGCGGTGGACCTGCGGCTCCCGGATCTGGCGGGGGTTCCGGCGGGGGAGTTGGCGCGGGTGCTCGTACGGCACTTCGTGGAGCGGTGGGAGGGTGATCCGGCGGACGATGCGCTGCTCGTGCTGTTGCGCTCCGCGGTGACCAATGAGGCGGCGGCGGCGCGCATGCGGGAGGTTTTCGCGACCCAGGTCGCGCCGGGGCTGGCTGCGGTGCTCGGGGGGGAGCGGGGGGTGCGGGTGGCCGGTCTGGTCTCCACCCACCTGCTGGGCCTCGCCCTGACCCGCTACCTGCTGCGTCTGCCTCCGATGGCGGCGCTCGCGCCGGAGGCGGTGATCGAGGCGCTGGTCCCGGCCCTGGAGGCGAGCCTGCTGTCTGCCCCCTGACGGCGCCGTGGCGCCGTTGCCGGGCCCCTGCGCCTCGAACGCCGGCGGGGCCGGGGTTGGCCTGGTGGGCCTGGCTGCGGGTGGGGGCCGGTGCCGGGGGCGGGGTGGGGTGTCGGCCTGGACTGCATGATTTAGGCGCCCTGTGCCTTACGTTCGGCAGCTCGGGCTTCTTTTGCGCCACAAATCGCGCTTTACGTCCCGGCCGACACCCCACCCCGCCCCCGTCCCCGGCCCGCCGCCTCCAGCCCCGGCCTGGTGGGGTCGTTTCAGCCGCCGGGGGCTCTGGCCTTCGCACCGTGGGCGGCTGGCCTTCGTGCCGCCGGGGTTTGATCTTTCAGCCGTCCGGCGTTTGAGGACCGGGGTCTGGGGCGGAGCCCCAGGGGGCCGGGCGCAGCCCGGGGGCCTGCTTTCAGCCCGTCCGGCGTTTGAGGGCCGGGTCAGGGCCGGCCCTGGGAACGGTGGAAGGGCGGGTAGGGGACTCGGCCCGCGCAGCGGGGGGTTGGGGGCGCGGCCCGTGGGGGGTCAGAGGAGGGCGTCCGGGGTGGCTGCGCCCGCTTCCGCGGGGATCGCGGACGGGGGCTGGGCCGCGCGGGCCAGGGCGAAGCGGACCTCGTCCGAGGGGCTCACGGTGAAGCCGTGCACCGCCGGCCGGGGCAGGCTGTTGTAGCCGTAGTGCGCGGTGAAGGCGTACGCCCCCGTGTCGGGCACGCAGACCAGGTCCCCCGGGGCCAGCCGCGGCAGCTCCCGCGCGGCCGCCAGCAGGTCGCCCGCGAAGCACGCCGGCCCCGCGATGTCCTGCGCGACGACCGGCCCCGTCAGCGGAGCACCCTTCGCGGAGTACGGCAGGATCCGCAGCGGCCAGGCCGCCGGGGCGTACACCGTACGGGTGGCCACCTGGACCCCCGCGTGCGTGAGCGCGATCGCCCGGCCGCCGGTGGTCTTCGTGTACTCGACGCGTGACAGCACCAGCCCGTGCTTGGCCGTCAGGGACCGCCCGAACTCCGTGACCAGCCCGTACGCCCCCGAGAAGAGCCCGGGGACGGCCGCGCGCAGCGTGCTCACGTACTCCGCGTAGGTGGGGGTGCTCGCGTCCGAGGCGAAGTTCACCGGCAGCCCGCCGCCGATGTCCAGGGTGTCGACCTGCCGCCGCCCGGCCGCCGCGTTGATCTCCTCGGCCAGCGCGTACAGCTCCCGCAATCCCTCGGCGATGAGTGCCGCCGGCACCCCCTGGGAGCCGGAGTGGGTGTGCAGCCGGGTGAGCCACGGCCGGTCCAGGTAGGCCCGTACGAGCCACTCGCGCGCGCCCGGATCGCGCAGCGCGATGCCGAACTTCGAGGTGGCCGTGGCGGTGGAGAGTGCGTCGATGCTGCCCGCGCCGGTCTGCGGGTTGATCCGTACGCCGATCGGGGAGGTGGTGGTCGCCGTCGCGACGAGCGCGTCGAGGCGTTCCAGCTCCTGGCGGTTGTCGGCGTTCAGTGCGACGCCCAGGGCTAGGGCCTCCCGCAGTTCGGCGGCCGTTTTCGCGGGGGAGTCGAGGACGATGCGCTCCGGCGCGACCCCGGCCGCACGGGCCAGGGCCAGCTCGCCGGGGCTGGCCACCTCGCAGCCGAGTCCGGCGTCGGCGAGGAGCCGCAGGACCGGGACGAGCGGGGCCGCCTTGACGGCGAAGGCGTGCAGGACGGGGGTGCCGGGGGCGAGGGCCTGATGGAAGGCACTGGTCAGGGCGGTGGCGGCGGCGCGGATGCCGGCCGTGTCGAGCAGGCAGAGGAGGGGTGCGTCCTCGTGGATCAGGCCTTGGTGCACGGCGGCCCGTACGGCCAGGTCCCGTCTCCGGGCGACGGCCTCGGCTGGGCTCTCGCCGGCGTGCGCGCGTGCGTCGACTGCCATGTCCGCCATCCCATCATCCGGCGCGTCCGCCCGCAGCTGTTGACTGAATCTATTCAGGCAGTGAAGATGTGAATAGATTGACCAACACCGGAGGAGGCACCGCCATGTCAGGACCCCGCCCCGTACGTGCCGCGCGAGGTACCGAGCTGAGCACCCTGGGATGGCAGCAGGAGGCCGCGCTGCGGATGCTCCAGAACAACCTCGACCCCGAGGTCGCCGAGCACCCCGACAAGCTCGTCGTCTACGGCGGCACCGGCAAGGCCGCCCGCGACTGGCGCTCGTACGACGCGATGGTCCGCACCCTCCAGACCCTCAAGCAGGACGAGACGATGCTCGTCCAGTCCGGCCGTCCGGTCGGCGTGATGCAGACGCACGAGTGGGCGCCGCGCGTGCTCCTCGCCAACTCCAACCTCGTCGGCGACTGGGCCAACTGGGAGGAGTTCCGCCGCCTGGAGCAGCTGGGCCTGACCATGTACGGGCAGATGACCGCCGGTTCGTGGATCTACATCGGCACCCAGGGCATCCTGCAGGGGACGTATGAGACCTTCGCCGCCGTCGCGGCCAAGCTGCATTCAATTGGCAAGGGAGGGGTCAACGGCACCCTGGCCGGCACCATCACCCTCACCGCCGGCCTCGGCGGCATGGGCGGCGCCCAGCCGCTGGCCGTGACGATGAACGACGGCGTCGCGATCTGCATCGACGTGGACCCGCGCGCCATCGACCGCCGCATCGAGCACCGCTACCTGGACGTCAAGGCGAACGACCTGCGGCACGCGCTGCAGCTCGCCGTCGAGGCGCGCGACGCACGCAAGCCGCTCTCCATCGGCCTGCTCGGCAACGCCGCCGAGCTGCTTCCGCAGATGCTCGCGGAAGGTGCGCCGGTCGACATCGTGACGGACCAGACCTCCGCCCACGACCCGCTCGCCTACCTGCCGGTCGGCGTCGACTTCGACGACATGGCCGACTACGCGGCCAAGGACCCGGCGGGCTTCACCATCCGCGCCCGCGAGTCCATGGCCACGCACGTCGAGGCCATGGTGGGCTTCATGGACGCGGGCGCCGAGGTCTTCGACTACGGCAACTCCATCCGCGGCGAGGCCCAGCTGGCCGGCTACGACCGCGCCTTCGCCTTCCCCGGCTTCGTTCCCGCGTACATCCGGCCGCTGTTCTGCGAGGGCAAGGGCCCCTTCCGCTGGGCGGCGCTGTCCGGCGAGGCCTCGGACATCCACAAGACCGACAAGGCGATGCTGGAGCTCTTCCCGGAGAACGAGTCCCTGCACCGCTGGATCAAGATGGCCGGTGAGCGCGTCCACTTCCAGGGCCTGCCCGCCCGCATCTGCTGGCTCGGCTACGGCGAGCGCGACAAGGCCGGCGAGCGCTTCAACGAGATGGTCGCCGACGGCACCCTGGCGGCCCCGCTCGTCATCGGCCGCGACCACCTGGACTGCGGCTCGGTGGCCTCCCCGTACCGCGAGACGGAGGCCATGCTCGACGGCTCCGACGCGATCGCCGACTGGCCGCTGCTCAACGCCATGGTCAACGTGGCCTCCGGAGCCTCCTGGGTCTCCATCCACCACGGCGGCGGCGTCGGCATGGGCCGCTCCATCCACGCGGGCCAGGTCACGGTCGCCGACGGCACCAAGCTCGCGGGCGAGAAGATCCGCCGCGTCCTGACCAACGACCCGGGCATGGGCGTCATCCGCCACGTCGACGCCGGCTACGACATCGCCGAGACGGTCGCCGACGAGCGCGACGTCCGCATCCCGATGCGCGAGGGCGACGACGCGTGAGCGAGGACGCCGCCGGAGCCTCGTTCCACTCCATGTGGGCCGAGCTCCGGCCCATCGGCCGCCACGCGGACTCCGGCGGGTACCGGCGCTACGCCTGGACCGGCGCGGACGCCGACTGCCGGAGCTGGTTCCGGGCGCAGGCCGAGGCGCGCGGGCTCGCGTACGAGACCGACCGCAACGGCAACCAGTGGGCCTGGCTCGGCGACCCCCTCGCGGGGAACGCCGTGGTCACCGGCTCGCACCTGGACTCCGTCCCCGACGGCGGGGCCTTCGACGGCCCCCTCGGGGTGGTGTCCTCCTTCGCGGCCCTGGACGAACTCCGCAGGAGGGGCGCGGAGTTCGCCAGGCCACTTGCCATCACCAACTTCGGTGACGAGGAAGGGGCCCGCTTCGGCCTCGCCTGCGTCGGCTCCCGCCTCAGCGCCGGGCAGCTGACCAAGGAGAAGGCGTACGAGCTCCGCGACGCGGACGGCGTCAGCCTGCCGCGGGCCATGGAGGCGGCCGGATACGACCCGGCCGCCATCGGGGCCGACCCCGAACGCCTCGCCCGCATCGGCGCCTTCGTCGAACTGCACGTGGAACAGGGCCGGGCCCTCGACCTGTCCGGGGACCGGGTCGGCATCGCCTCCGCGATCTGGCCGCACGGCCGCTGGCGCTTCGACTTCCGCGGCGAGGCCAACCACGCCGGCACCACCCGGCTGGCCGACCGCCGCGACCCGATGCTCACCTACGCGCAGACCGTGCTCGCGGCCCGCGCCGAGGCGGCCCTCGCCGGGGCCGTGGCCACCTTCGGGAAGATCGCCGTCGAGCCCAACGGGGTCAACGCCATCCCCTCCCTCGTACGCGGCTGGCTCGACTCCCGCGCCGCCGACCAGGCCACCCTCGACACGGTCGTGACCGCGATCGAGAAGGCCGCCCGCGAGCGCGCGGACCAGGAGGGGATCGACCTGGACGTGGTCCGGGAGTCCTTCACCCCGGTCGTCGAGTTCGAGCACGCCCTGCGCGAGGAGATGAACCGGATCCTCGGCGGCTCCGTCCCCGTGCTCGGCACGGGCGCGGGACACGACGCCGGAATCCTCTCGGCGGCCGTCCCGACCGCCATGCTGTTCGTACGCAACCCCACCGGGGTCTCGCACTCCCCGCGGGAGTTCGCCGCCGAGGACGACTGCGTGGCAGGCGTCCTCGCCCTCGCCGACGTACTGGAAGGCCTCGCGTGCCGCTGAAGACGTACTGGCTGGAGCACGCCTGGCTCGGCACCCATGTCGAGCCGGGCGTAGCCCTGGACGTAGCCGACGACGGGCGGATCGCCGCCCTGCGGACCGGGGCCGGGACCCCGCCCCCGGGAGCGGAGGTCCTGCGCGGCCTGACGCTTCCCGGCCTCGCCAACGCGCACAGCCACGCCTTCCACCGGGCCCTGCGCTCCACCGTCCAGGTCGGCAGCGGGACCTTCTGGACCTGGCGCGACTTCATGTACAAGGTCGCCCAGAACCTCACCCCCGACAGCTACTTCGCGCTGGCCCGCGCCGTCTACGCCGAGATGGCGCTGGCCGGCATCACCGCGGTGGGCGAGTTCCACTACGTCCACCACGCCCCGGGCGGGACCCCGTACGCCGATCCCAACGCGATGGGCGAGGCCCTCATCGCGGCCGCCGCCGAGGCCGGCATCCGCATCACGCTGCTCGACACGGCGTACCTGTCCTCAGGCTTCGGGAAGGCCCCCGAGCCCCACCAGCTGCGCTTCTCCGACTCCACCGCGGACGCCTGGGCCGAGCGGGTCTCGGCCCTCAAACCCCGCGAACACGCCCTGATCGGCGCCGCGATCCACTCGGTCCGCGCGGTACCGGCGGGGCAGCTGGGCGCAGTCGCCCGCTGGGCGGAGGAGCGGGAAGCCCCGCTCCACGTCCACCTCTCGGAGCAGACCGCCGAGAACGACGCCTGCCTGGCGGCCCACGGCCGCACGCCGACCCGGCTGCTCGCCGACCACGGGGTGCTCGGCCCGCGCACCACCGGGGTGCACAACACGCACCTCACCGACGCGGACATCGCCCTCCTGGGCTCCACCGCCACCGGCACCTGCATGTGCCCCACCACCGAACGCGACCTCGCCGACGGCATCGGCCCGGCCGTACGCCTCCAGCGCGCGGGCAGTCCGCTCTCGCTGGGCAGCGACAGCCATGCGGTGGTCGATCTGCTCGAAGAGGCGCGGGCGATGGAGCTCAACGAGCGCCTGAGCAGCCGGACCCGGGGCCACTGGACGGCCAACGCCCTGCTCACCGCCGCCACCGAGGACGGGCACGCCGCCCTCGGATGGTCGGAGGCGGGCCGCCTGGAGGCGGGCGCGCTCGCGGACTTCACCACGATCGCGCTGGACTCCGTCCGTACGGCCGGGGCGCTGCCCCGCCTCGGCGCGGAGACGGCCGTCTTCGCGGCTTCCGCCGCCGATGTGCGCCACACGGTGGTGGGCGGCCGCCACGTCGTCCGCGACGGAGCCCACACCCTGGTCGAGGACGTCCCGTCCGCCCTCGCCGCCACCATCGCGGCCCTCCGCGGCTGACCGCTCCGCCTGCGGTGGGGGAACAAACAATTCGACGACCCCGAGGGACCATGACCACCACCACAGCCATCACCAACATCGGCAGCCTCGTCACCAACGACCCCGCCCTGGGCGACGGCACCCCCCTCGGCCTGATCCAGGACGCGGCCGTGGTCATCGACGGCGACCGCATCGCCTGGGTCGGCCCCGCCGGCAAGGCCCCGTCCGCCGACGAGGTGTTCGACGCGCAGGGCCGGGCGCTCATCCCCGGCTTCGTCGACTCCCACTCCCACCTCGTCTTCGCGGGCGACCGCACCGCGGAGTTCAACGCCCGCATGTCCGGCCGCAGCTACTCCGCCGGAGGCATCCGCACCACCGTCGCCGCCACCCGCGCCGCCTCCGACACCGAGCTCGAAGCCAACCTGCTGCGCCACCTCCACGAGGCCCGCCGCCAGGGCACCACCACCTTCGAGACCAAGTCCGGCTACGGCCTCACGGTCCAGGACGAGGCACGAGCCCTCCGCATCGCCGCCGCGCACACCGAGGAGGTCACCTACCTCGGCGCGCACATCGTCTCCCCCGACTACGCCGACGACCCGGCCGGCTACGTGGACCTCGTCACCGGCGAGATGCTGACCGCCTGCGCCCCGTACGCCCGCTGGGTGGACGTGTTCTGCGAGAAGGGCGCCTTCGACGGCGACCAGGCCCGCGCGATCCTCACCGCCGGCGCCGCCGCCGGGCTGATCCCGCGCGTCCACGCCAACCAGCTCTCCCACGGTCCCGGCGTGCAGCTCGCCGTGGAGCTGGAAGCCGCCTCCGCCGACCACTGCACCCACCTCACCGATGCCGACGTGGACGCCCTCGCCCAGGCGGCCGGCACCACCGTCGCCACCCTGCTGCCCGGTGCGGAGTTCTCCACCCGCGCGCAGTGGCCCGACGCCCGCCGGCTCCTGGACGCGGGGGTCACCGTGGCCCTGTCGACCGACTGCAACCCGGGCTCCTCCTATACGAGTTCGATGCCGTTCTGCATCGCCCTCGCCGTCCGCGACATGGGCATGACACCGGACGAGGCGCTGTGGTCCGCCACCGCCGGAGGCGCCCGCGCCCTGCGCCGCACCGACATCGGCACCCTCACCCCCGGCGCCCGCGCGGACCTGGCCCTGCTCGACGCCCCCAGCCACGTCCACCTCGCCTACCGGCCGGGTGTTCCGCTGGTCTCGGCCGTCTGGCAGAAGGGCCGCAAGACGGCCTGAAACAGCCGGAGTCCGGACGCCGCAGGCCGCCCCCGGGTGCGGACCGCGGCCTCCGGACGGCCCCTGGACGGCCTAGGGGCGGCCTATGGACGGGCTGTTGATACGGCGCCGTCCTTTGTCTTCCCTCCGTAAGGCCCCGGGGCTACCTTGAGCCACCCATCTGATGTGCCGTCAGTAACTTGTGGCCCAAGGTTCGAGGGGAAGACGAAGGTGTCCGACCGGAAACGCTCCACCGCGCTCGCGCTGGCCTCCGCGCTGGCGGGGGCGGCGGTACTGCTGGCCGCCCCCGCAGCCCATGCGGCCGTTGTCGACGTCCAGTACGACTGCAAGACCCCCATCGGGGACAAATCGGCGGTCTCGCCGATCGAGATCAAAGGCGTCAAGGAGGGCAGCGGGTACAAGCTGACGATGTCCTTCCAGAAGGGCGTCTCCTCCAGCCCCATCGAGCTCGGCAAGGGGGCGATGACGCCCAGCGCCGTGATCATGGTCGACGGTGCGGAGAAGGTGTCGGTACCGGTCTCCGGTCCGCCCAACCCCGAGGCCGTTCCGGCCAACACCCCCATCAAGATCAGCGACCTCTCGGGCACGTACACGCCCAAGAAGTCCGGCAAGGTCACGCTCACCGCGGGCGTGCTCACGATCAAGGCGATGGGCACGACCACCACCTGCACCCCGGGCAACAGCCCCAAGCCGTCACTCGAACTCGACGTGACGGCCCCCGGCGGCGGCAGCGCCACCGGATCGACCGGCTCCACCGGGGGCAGCCTCCCGCAGACGGGACCCGAGGACTCCGCCATCGCCCTCGGAACCCTCGGCGCCACCGTGATCCTCTCCGGCGCCGCCGGCGTGCTCTGGCTGACCCGGCGCGGCCAGCGGGCCCGGTCCTGAACGGAGCGCACCCGGTCATGCCCGTGCTCCACTCGCCCCGAAGTGCCGGCGGGATCCTCCTCGCCGCCGTAGCCGCCGCCGTGCTCTCCTGCGCCGTGGCGGCCCCGGCCGCCGCCGACGACCCCGGCTGGACCGCCGAGCCCGTCGCCGGGAGCGCGCCGGCGGCGGCGAAGGCCGGAGCCCGCCCGTACCCCGCGCGCCCGTACTTCTACCTCGCGGGGACCTCCGGCACGGTGCTGGAGGACCGCCTCGCCCTGGCCAACACCAGCGACCGGGAACGCACCATCACCCTGCGCGGCGCCGACGTCTACAACACGGCGGACGGGTCCTTCGCCGTGCGCTCCGCCGAGCCCGCCGCCGGAGGCGGCCCGGAAGGCCACGTCACCGGCGCGGGGCGCTGGATCAGCTTCGGCACGGGCACCACGGTCAAGGTCCCGGCGCGCACCCGCGCGGTGGTCCCCTTCACCGTCACCGTGCCGCCCGGCTCCCCGCCCGGCGACCACCCGGCCGCCGTCGTCGCCACCGAGTCCGGCCGCGAGGTGGGCGTACGGGTCCACCTGCGCGTCGGCGGCCCGGCGCTGGCGGCGCTCACGGTCGAGGACGTTGCCGTACGGGGCAAGGGCGCGGCCGCGCGCGTCGCGTACACCCTGGTCAACCGGGGCAACGTGGCGCTCACCCCCGAACTCTCCATCACCGCCGAGGGAACCCTCGGCAAGGTCGCGGGCCGCAGCACCCGCACCCTGCCGGTCGAGGTGCTGCCCGGCCAGCGCGTGGAGCTGACCGAACCCTGGCCCGGCGCGCCCGTGTTCGACCGGGTCGCCCTGACCCTCGCCGTCACGGCCCCCGGCGGCGCCCGCGCCACGGGGAGCGCCTCGGCCTGGTTCGTGCCGTGGGGGATCGCGGGGTCGACCGGCCTCGGGCTGCTGGGCCTCGGCGCCGTCGCGGCGGCCGCGCTGCTCCTCGAACGCAAGCGGCGCATCCGGTCCGGCGGCGACGGGCCCGGACCGTCGCCGCACGGGAGCGCCGTACCCGAAGAAGCCCCAGCGCCGGAACACGAGTTGACGGGAGCACCCAGGTGAGCGCCAAGGCCGGTGGGAGACACGGCGGCAAGGTCAGGGCCCTGGTCGCGGCGGGATGCGCGGGGCTGGCGGGGCTGTTGGTGTGCGCGCTGACGCTGTTCCCGGCGGCCCCGGCCGCCGCGGACGACGGGGCCAAACCCGCGGTGGCCCTCTCGCTGAAGGAGGCCGCCAAGGGCACGGAGATAGCCGTCACCGGAACGGGCTGGCGGGCCAAGACCATGGTGATGCTGCTGGTCTGCGGGCAGAACATGATCGGCGGCACCAACAGCTGCGCCAACGCCGACGGCGTGGCCGTCTCCGTCGCCGACGACGGGCGCTTCTCCGCCCAGCTCCCGGTGGTCGCCCCGCCCAAGCCCTGCCCCTGCGTGGTCAACGTGACCTCGGTCAACGGGGACCAGTCCACCGTCGCGGCCCCGCTGAAGATCACCGACCACCCGGTGGCCGACCTGCCCGCCGAGGGCGGCACGGCCCGGCTCGCCCTGCTCACCGGAGTGCAGCTCAAGGGCGAGGACGGGGTGCTGACCTGGTTCGGGGCCCCGCCGGGCCGGAAGTTCACGGTCACCGTGGGCAATCTCGGCTCCGCCGCGGTCAAGGACCCGGTCTTCCAGATCGGCACCGCCCGAGGGGTCTTCGCGCCGACCTGGGAAGAGGTCCGCTGGAAGGGCACCATCCCGCCCGGCGGCAAGGCCGAGGTCTCCCTCGACGCCACCCTGACCGCCGGCGCCCACGGGGACTACACGCTGTCCCTCAAGTACGGGGAGACGGTCCTGGCCACCCAGCCCTGGGGCGTGGCCCGCCCGTACGGGGTGCTGCTGTTCTGGGGCCTGCTCCTGCTGGTGGTCCCGGCCGGGATCTTCCGCATCGGCATGGCCGTCGTCGACAAGGTCCGCCCGCGCGCGGGTCTCTCGGCGAGCAGCGGCCGCCACCGCGGCCACCGGCCGCAGGCCGACCCGGCGGCGTCGGTGACCGCCCGGCTGCCGCGCATCCCGGCGGTACGGGGACCCGCGAGGGGCCCCGTACGGGGGCCGCTGGCCCGCCCCGCCCCGTCGGGCGAACCCCCACAGACCACCACGGCGGTACTGCCGTGGTTCACCCCGGACAGCGCGCCGGGGACAACCGCACCAGAGACGACCGCACCAGAGACGACCGCACCAGAGACGACCGCACCAGAGACAACCGCACCACAGGCAACCGCACCACAGACGTCCGCACCGTCTGAGAACAGTCCGACGACGAAAGGACACTTGTGAAGACCCAACGGAGGGCGAGCGCGGCAGCGGTCGCGCTGCTTCTCGGCGGCGCGGGCGTGGTGATGGCGGCCGCGGCCCCGGCCGGCGCGGCCGAGATCTCTTTCCAGACCGTGTGTGATCCGCCCATCGGGAGCAACATCGAGGGGACGACCAAGGCCGAGGTCACCGTGACGCCCGCCGAGGCCAAGGTGGGCGATGAGGTGGAGGTCGTCTGGACGACCGCCAAGGCGGCTTCGGACAACCCGGGCTACACGGATCTGGCGCCGAACTCCGTGACTCCGTCCGGAGTGCTCAAGCTGGGCGGGGACGCCACCGGCGAGCTGCCGGTGCAGGGCAAGGCGGAGAACCCGGCGATCCCCAAGAACTCGCCGATGGTCGTCACTCCCATGAAGGCGAAGTTCAAGCTGACGAAGGCCGGCACGGTCACCCTGACCCCGGCCTCGTACAAGATCAACGTGATGAGCACGGACACCGTGTGCACCCCCAAGCAGGGGACGACCGTCCCGGTAGCGGCCACGATCAAGGTGACCGGCTCGGGCGACCCGAACCCGACGCCCACCACCAAGCCCCCCACCACCCCGCCGCCGACGACGGCACCGCCCACCACCCCGCCGCCCACGTCGGCTCCGCCGACGAGCCGGCCGCCCACCAGCGCCGCGCCCTCCCCGTCCGGCGGGGGCCAGACCGACTTCCCGGGCCAGACCGTCGACGTCACCTTCGACTGCGGGAGCTTCATCCAGGGAGGCCCGCTCAAGGGCAAGGTGACGATCAACGCGAAGAAGAACGGCGGCAGCTACGACCTGACCGCCACGACCGCCAAGGGCGTGATGAACAGCCCCATGGACCTCCCGGCGGGAGCGCTCCAGCCCTCGATGGACATCAAGCTCGGCGGCGCCGACAGCGGCATCGTCAAGGTCAGCGGCCCGGGCAACCCCGAGGCGATCAAGGGCGGTGCGCCGGTCAGTCTCAGTGACATGAAGGGCAGCTACAAGCCCGGCAAGACCGGCAAGACCACGCTGACCCCGGACAAGCTGACGATCAACGTGGTCATGGCCCCGGGTGCCGCCCCGATCGTGGTGCCCTGCGCCGCGACCGCCAGCGCGGTATCGCTCACGCTGGACACCGCCGCCCAGCCCGGCGGCTCCGGCACCTCAGGCACTTCGGGCAGCGCCTCCGGCACCTCCGGCGGCCTCGCCGAGACCGGAGCCTCGGACGACGGCGGGATCAAGGCCCTGGCCCTGGTCGCCGGCACGGTCATGCTGCTCGGTGCGGCCGTCTTCACCTTCACCCCGTGGCGCCGCCTGCGCGGCCAGCGGTAGAGGCAGAGGCACGCTCGCAGAAACAGAACGGCCCGGCACACCTCGCGGTGTGCCGGGCCGTTCGCCCTCTCGGGGGGTGCGTCAGTGCACGCCGCCCATGAGGGGCTGGACCTTCTTGCGGTACATGTAGATCGCGATGCCGGCCAGGATCGCCAGCGCGCCCTGGCTGGCGAACCAGCCCTGGGTGTCCGTCGGGGCACCGAGCAGCTGGAGCAGCGCGATGGTCGAGTCACCGGCGGTGACCGCGAGGAAGAAGACACCCATCATCTGGGAGGCGTACTTCTGCGGTGCCAGCTTGGTGGTCAGCGACAGGCCGACGGGGGAGAGGGTGAGCTCGCCCACGGTCTGGATGAAGTAGACGCCGACCAGCCACATCGGGCTGACCTTCGTGTCACCGGTGGCCAGGCCCTGGGCCATCATCATGACGCCGAAGGAGACGCCGATCATGACCAGCGCGAAGGAGAACTTCGCGAGGGTGGTGGGCTCCTTGGAGCGACGGGCCAGCGCCACCCACAGCATCGCGAAGAGGGGCGCGAGCGCCATCACGAACAGCGGGTTCAGGGACTGGAACCAGCTCTCCGGGAAGTTGAAGCCGAACAGCGTGCTGTCCGTGCTGTCCTTCGCGAACAGGGCCAGCGTGGAGCCGGTCTGGTCGTAGATCGCCCAGAAGATCGCGGCGGCGGCGAAGAACCAGACGTACGCCGACATGCGCGAGCGCTCGACGTCCGAGAGGTCCTTGTCGCGCTTGATGCGCAGGATCGCCCAGGCGGGGAGGACCAGGCCGGCGATGGTCAGCGGCCACAGCGCGTAGTTGATCGTGAAGATGCCGGCCAGGCCGATGATCGCGTAGGCGGCGGCGGCGACGCCGAGCCAGATCAGGCCCTTCTTGAGGACGGAGGACTTCTCGGCGGCGCTCAGCGGGCTCGGAACCTGGTTCGAGACCGGGTTCAGGTGGCGGAAGCCGAAGAAGTAGAAGGCGAGGCCCAGGGCCATGCCGACGCCGGCCATGGCGAAGCCGAGGTGCCAGTTGATCTCCTGGCCGACGTAGCCGATGGTCAGCGGGGCCACGAAGGCACCGAGGTTGATGCCCATGTAGAAGATCGTGAAGCCACCGTCGCGGCGGGGGTCGTTCTTGTCCGTGTACAGCTGGCCGACCATCGTGGAGATGTTGGCCTTGAGCACACCGGAACCGGCGGCGATGAGCGCCAGGCCGATGAAGAACGAGACGGACGACGGCACGGCCAGCAGGAAGTGGCCCGTCATGATCACGACGCCGGCGACGGCCACGGCCTTGCGGGCGCCCCACACGCGGTCGCCGAGCCAGCCGCCCGGGAGGGCGAGCAGGTAGACCATCGCGTTGTAGACGGAGTAGATCGCGACCGCGGTCGCGTCGTTCATCCCGAGTCCGCCGTCGGCCACGTTGGTGGCCAGGAAGAGCACGAGGAGGGCGCGCATGCCGTAGAAGCTGTAGCGCTCCCACATCTCCGTCATGAAGAGGAAGGCGAGGCCGCTGGGGTGTCCGAGGAAGGTCTTCTCGGTGGAGGGGTCCGCCGAGCCCTTCGTCAGGCTGGAAGCCATGGTCGATCCTTGCTTGCTCGGGACGCGCGGCTTCGTGAGCTCAACGGCGCCCGGTGAGGGGTGGCCGGTACCGGCAGCGGGTGTTCCGGCCCCCACGCCCGGGGGGTCTCGCTCCGCGGGGGCGAAGACGAAGGAACATCCGTAACCGGGATCCACGCCCTGTCGCGCTCCATCGCGCGAAGGGCCCGGCCCATAGGTCATTCACTGTCATCTGGCCCGGAACGGGCGGTGCGACAACAATGCCTGCCCGATCAGGACAGAAATAGAGACTTTCGGCTGGTTTTGGCTCGAAAGTCTCTCAGGTAGTGCATCAGGCGTCTCGACACCATACGACACGACAGTGGCGCATATGAAAGCACTTGAGAGATGGATCACAGGCTGCGGTGGAACCAAGAGACCATATTCGAAGGTCGTTGGTGCTTCAAAAGGCCAGATAGCGAGGGGTCTGCCCGCAGGCCTCTTCTTTCCCCCACCGCGGACTACCATCACCCACATGACGCGTGTACTGCTCGCCGAGGACGACGCATCCATCTCGGAACCCCTGGCCCGCGCCCTGCGCCGGGAAGGGTACGAGGTCGAGGTCCGGGAGGACGGCCCCACCGCCCTGGACGCGGGACTGCAGGGCGGCATCGATCTCGTCGTCCTGGACCTGGGCCTGCCGGGCATGGACGGTCTGGAGGTCGCCCGCCGGCTGCGCGCCGAGGGCCACGGCTTCCCGATCCTGGTCCTCACCGCCCGCGCCGACGAGGTCGACACGGTCGTGGGCCTGGACGCCGGCGCCGACGACTACGTGACCAAGCCCTTCCGCCTCGCCGAGCTGCTCGCCCGCGTCCGGGCCCTGCTGAGGCGCGGCGCCACCGAGGCCGCCCAGCCCCCCGCCACCCACGGGGTGCGCATCGACGTCGAATCGCACCGCGCCTGGATGGGGGAGGAGGAGCTCCAGCTCACGGCGAAGGAGTTCGACCTGCTGCGGGTCCTCGTCCGCGACGCCGGCCGGGTCGTCACCCGCGACCAGCTCATGCGCGAGGTCTGGGACACCACCTGGTGGTCCTCCACCAAGACCCTCGACATGCACATCTCCTGGCTGCGCAAGAAGCTCGGCGACGACGCGGCGAACCCCCGCTACATCGCCACCGTCCGCGGAGTCGGCTTCCGCTTCGAGAAGAGCTGAAACCACCCGGGACCGCATAACTAGGGCATTCTCTGATCCATGCGCCGCCGCCTGATCAATTCCACGCTCGCCGTGGTGCTCGTCGTCATCGCCGTCTTCGGGGTCTCCCTCGTCATCGTCGAGACCCGCACCATCACCAGCAGCGCCCAGGACCGCATCGAGTCCGAGGCGCTGCGGCTGGTGGGCATCGTCGAGAGCGACGCCCTGGAGAAGAAGCCGGTCGACGCCGGTGCGCTCGCCGAACAGCTCGACTCCGGCCGGTACGCCCGGATCACGATCCCCGGCCGGGAAGCGGTCGAGATCGGGAAGCCCATCACCGAAAGCGTCATCCGGGGCACCGCCCTCGGGGAGCAGGGCGAGGTCGTGGTCGTCGAGGAGCCCCGCTCCACCGTCACCCGCGAGGTCGGCCGGACCCTGGCCGTGGTCGGCGCCGTCGCCCTGCTCGCCGTCGTGGCGGCCGTCCTGCTCGCCGTACGCCAGGCCAACCGGCTGGCCTCCCCGCTGACCGACCTCGCCGAGACCGCCGAGCGCCTCGGTTCCGGCGACCCGCGCCCCCGGCACAAGCGGTACGGGGTCCCCGAGCTGGACCGGGTCGCGGACGTACTGGACTCCAGCGCCGAGCGGATCGGCCGCATGCTCACCGCCGAGCGGCGCCTGGCCGCGGACGCCTCGCACCAGCTGCGCACCCCGCTCACCGCCCTGTCGATGCGGCTGGAGGAGATCACCGTCACCGACGACCTGGAGACCGTGCGGGAGGAGGCGACGATCGCCCTCACCCAGGTGGAGCGGCTCACGGACGTGGTCCAGCGGCTCCTGACGAACTCCAGGGACCCGCGCACGGGCTCCGCCGTCCCCTTCGACCTGGACGAGGTCGTCAAACAGCAGCTGGAGGAGTGGCGCCCCGCCTACCGCAGCGCCGGCCGGGCCGTCGTCCGCTCCGGGAAGACCGGCATCCGCGCCGTGGGCACCCCGGGCGCGGTCTCGCAGGTCCTGGCGACCCTGGTGGAGAACTCCCTCATGCACGGCGGCGGCACCGTGGCCCTGCGCACCCGCGTGATCGGCAATCAGGCCGTACTGGAGGTCACGGACGAGGGGCCGGGGGTCCCGCCCGATCTGGGCAACCGGATCTTCGAGCGGGCCATCAGCGGCCGGAACTCCACCGGCATCGGCCTCGCCGTGGCCCGGGACCTCGCGGAGGCCGACGGCGGCCGCCTGGAGCTGCTCCAGACCCGGCCGCCGGTGTTCGCGCTGTTCCTCAGCCGCACCGCACCGGACCGCTCCGAACCGGAGCAGACGGTCCGCTGAGGGCGGCCGGAGGCAGGATGCGAGGCGGGGCGGGAGGCAGGGGCCTGCCTCAGTTCGCGGCGGTCTCCGGGGTCCGGACCGCCGGGGCCTGTATGTCCGCCGGGGCCTGACCGTCACGCTGCTCGACGACCAGCGAGGCCGCGGGCGGCGCGGGCAGGGCCTTGAAGACCCAGGTCCGGTAGGACCAGAAGCGGAACACGGTGGCGATGCCGATGCCGGTGAACTTGAAGAAGTTCGAGGCGAGCGGCCCGTCCCAGTGGAAGCCGTACGTGGCCGTGAACAGGATGCCGTTCTCGATCACGAGCCCGATCGCGCTGAACGCGACGAACAGCCCGAACTCACGGGTGCGGCCCGCCCCGGTCCGATCGGTCCGGTCCCGGTAGGCGAAGTAGCGGAAGCCCAGGTAGTTCGTGACGATGGCCACCAGGGTGGCTATCACGCTCGCGCGCACCACCTGGAGATCGGTGACCTGCCGGATCAGGTTGAAGACGCCCAGGTTGACCAGGACCCCCAGCCCGCCGACGGCCCCGAACCTGGCGATCTCGCGCGCGAGCCCGCGCACGCGGTCGAGGACGGATCCGTTCTCCGGCTTGCTCATATGAGGCTCAGTCCTGTCTTCGGGGCCCCCGTATGAGGCGTCACACGTTTTTTGTCTGTGCGCGCCCATGCTAAGTGTCGCCCCGCGGGTACGTCTGCGCCTTCGGACACCGTGCGACACACGGCACACCCGCCGCCCGCGACAGCCGCGTACCGGCCACGGCCACCCCGATGCGCGTCCAGATGGCGGAATACCGCCGGATATCCTGGAGGAGTGACGTTCCCGGTAGTCGGCATGGTCGGCGGCGGACAGCTCGCCCGCATGACCCACGAGGCGGGTATCCCCCTCGGCATCAGATTCAAGATCCTCAGTGACACCCCACAGGACTCGGCGGCCCAGGTCGTGAGCGACGTCGTCATCGGCGACTATCGCGATCTGGAGACCCTGCGCGCCTTCGCGCGCGGCTGTGACGTGATCACCTTCGACCACGAGCACGTGCCCATCGCGCACCTGCGGGCCCTGGAAGCCGACGGCATCCCCGTCCGCCCGGGGCCCGACGCGCTGGTGCACGCCGCGGACAAGGGGGTGATGCGCGCCAAGCTCGACGAGATCGGCGCGCCCAGCCCCCGCCACCGGATCGTGAGCGATCCGGCGGACGCGGCGGCCTTCGCCGAAGAGGTCGGCGGGTTCCCCGTCATCCTCAAGACGGTGCGCGGCGGGTACGACGGAAAGGGCGTGTGGTTCGTCCGTACGCAGGCGGACGCCGAGGCCCCGTTCAAGGCGGGCGTCCCGGTCCTGGCCGAGGAGAAGGTGGACTACGTCCGCGAGCTCGCGGCCAACATCGTCCGCTCCCCGCACGGCCAGGCCGTGTCCTACCCCGTCGTGGAGTCCGTCCAGGTGGACGGGGTCTGCGACACGGTCATCGCCCCCGCCCCGAACCTCTCGGAGGCCCTGGCCGGCGAGGCCCAGACCCTGGCCCTGCGCATCGCCAAGGAACTCGGCGTGACCGGCCACCTGGCCGTGGAGCTCTTCGAGACCACCGACGGCCGGATCCTGGTCAACGAACTGGCGATGCGCCCGCACAACAGCGGCCACTGGACCCAGGACGGTGCCGTCACCTCCCAGTTCGCCAACCACGTACGGGCCGTCCTGGACCTCCCCCTCGGCGACCCGCGCCCCCGTGCCAAGTGGACGGTCATGGCCAACGTGCTCGGCGGGGACTACCCCGACATGTACGCGGCGTACCTGCACTGCATGGCCCACGACCCCCAGCTCAAGATCCACATGTACGGCAAGGACGTGAAACACGGCCGCAAGGTCGGCCACGTCAACACCTACGGCGACGACCTGGACGATGTGCTGGAGCGAGCACGTCACGCAGCCGGCTACCTCAGAGGAACCATCACCGCATGAGCACCCCCGCAGCAGCTCCCGTCATCGGCATCGTCATGGGCTCGGACTCCGACTGGTCCGTCATGGAGGCGGCCGCCCAGGCCCTCGACGAGTTCGAGATCCCCTACGAGGTCGACGTGGTCTCCGCGCACCGGATGCCGCGCGAAATGATCGCGTACGGGGAGCAGGCCGCCGACCGCGGCCTGAAGGTGATCATCGCGGGTGCCGGCGGGGCCGCGGCCCTGCCCGGCATGCTCGCCTCCGTCACCCCGCTCCCGGTCATCGGCGTACCCGTCCCGCTGAAGTACCTGGACGGCATGGACTCGCTGATGTCGATCGTTCAGATGCCGGCCGGGGTTCCCGTGGCCACCGTCTCGATCGGCGGCGCCCGCAACGCCGGGCTGCTGGCCGTACGGATCCTGGCCGCGCACGACCCGGAGCTGCTGGGCCGGGTCAACGACTTCCTGCAGGACCTCAACGACCAGGCCACGGAGAAGGGCAAGCGGCTGCGCACCAAGGTCGCCGGCCAGGACTCCTTCGGATTCGGAAAGTGAGCGCGGCGGGCACGGCGGGCGGGACGGGCGCCGCCCGGCACCTGGAGGCGGCGCGCGAACTGCTCGCGGAACACCCGGTCGTCGACGGACACAACGACCTGCCCTGGGCCCTGCGCCAGACCGTGCGCTACGACCTGGACCGGCGCGACATCGGCCGCGACCAGAAGGGCCACCTGCACACGGACATCCCCCGGCTGCGTGCCGGCGGGGTCGGCGCGCAGTTCTGGTCGGTCTACGTGCGCTCCGACTACGCGGGCGACGAGGCGGTCAGCGCCACCCTGGAGCAGATCGACGTCGTCGCCCAGCTGATCGACCGTTACCCGCGCGACCTGGTGCGGGCCCTGACGGCCGACGACATGGAGGCGGCGCGCGCCGAGGGCCGGATCGCCTCGCTGATGGGTGCCGAGGGCGGGCACTCCATCAACAACTCGCTCGCCACGCTGCGCGCCCTGCACCGGCTCGGCGTGCGGTACATGACGCTCACGCACAACGACACCATCGACTGGGCGGACTCGGCGACCGACGAGCCCCGGCACGGCGGCCTGAGCGAGTTCGGCCGCGAGGTCGTCCGCGAGATGAACCGGATCGGCATGCTCGTCGACCTCTCGCACGTCGCCGCGACCACGATGCGCGACGCGCTCGAGGTCACGGCCGCGCCGGTGGTCTTCTCGCACTCCTCCGCCCGGGCGGTCTGCGACCACGTGCGCAACATCCCCGACGACGTGCTGGCGCTGCTGCCGGCCAACGGCGGGGTCGCGATGGCCACCTTCGTGCCCAAGTTCATCCTCCCGGCGGCCGTCGAGTGGACCCTGGCGGCCGACGAGAACCTGCGCGCGCACGGCTACCACCACCTCGACACCACCCCGCAGGCCATGGCCCTGCACCGGACCTTCGAGGAGGCGCGGCCGCGCCCGGTGGCCACGGCCGCCACGGTCGCCGACCACCTCGACCACATGCGCGAGGTGGCCGGCGTCGACCACATCGGCATCGGCGGGGACTACGACGGCACCGCCTTCACCCCGGCCGGGCTGGACGACGTGGCCGGGTACCCCAACCTGGTCGCCGAGCTGCTGGAACGCCGCTGGTCCAAGGCCGACCTGGCCAAGCTGACCTGGTCGAACGCGGTACGGGCGCTGCGCGACGCCGAAGCGGTGGCGCGCGAGCAGTCGGCCTCCCGCGGCCCGTCCAACGCGGTGCTCCACGCGTGAGGCCGAGGAGCCCCGCCACGTCCTGACCCGCCCCGCCCGGCGGATCCGGCGCGCGGCTGTGACCAGCGGACACCTGCTGGTTACACCCGAACGCCACATCCGCCGGGCGCCTCCGGCGTCCCACATGTCACCGTGGCAACATCTTCCCTGCTTCTCTCCCGCTGCTTTTCGCAACGACACAGCCGCCGAGACCGGAGCGCACGCCATGGCCGACCTGCAGGACGAACCGCACACGGACCCGGTGACCCCCGTGGGCCCCGGCTCCCTAGGAGCCGAGGATCCCACCGGCACGTTGCTCCCGGGCGCCCTGGACCGGGCCGCCGCACTGCTCAGCGTCCATCCCGTCGCGGATGGCTGCAACACCCTCGTCTGGACCCTGCGCGAGAGTCCGTACCACGACATCGACACCTCGGACACGGGCGTCGACACCGACATCCCGAGGCTGCGCGCCGGGGGAGTGGGTGCCCAGTTCTGGTCGCTGCTCACGCCGCGCGAGGCCGCGGCCACCGACCAGGTGGTGTCCGACACCCTCGAACAGATCGACGGGGCCCTGGCCCTGATGCGCCGGTACCCCGACGACCTCTGTCTCGCGCTGACCGCCGACGACCTGGGGGACGCCCGCAACCGGGGCCGCATCGCCTCCTTCCTCGGCCCCGTGTCCGGCCGCACCCTCACCGACTCGCTGGGCGCGCTGCGCGCCTTCCACGCGCTGGGCGTACGGATCCTCGCGCCGGCCGGGGCCTCCTGGGCGACGGAGGGGCTGACCGCCTTCGGCCACGAGGTGGTCAAGGAGATGAACCGGCTGGCGATGCTGCTGGACCTCACCGGCTGCCCGCCCGCACCCGCCTGCCAGCTCGCCGCGGCCTCCAAGGCGCCGGTGATCATCTCGCACACCGGGGCGGCCGCCCTCAATCCGCACCCGGGCAACGTGACCGACGAGGTGCTGCTCGCGCTGCGCGCGGCGAACGGCCTGGCGATGGTCAGCTTCGACACCGCGCTCACCGGGGACTCCCTGCACGCCGTGGCGGACCACGTGGACCACGTACGAGCCGTCGCGGGCCCCCACTGCGTGGGCTTGGGCGCCGGCTTCGGCGCCGAGCCGGGCATCCCCCGGCCGGCCGGCCTGACGGACCCCTCGGGCTATCCGCGGCTGATCGCGGAACTCCTGGAACGGGGCTGGCCGGAGACCGACCTGGCACTGCTGACCTGGGGGAACGCCCAGCGGGTGGTGCGCGACGCGGAGTTCACGGCCCGCGCGGCGCAGCACCGCAGGGCGTCCTGAGCGCGAGCTAGGCGGCCTAGACCCGTGCCGGCACTTCGGAGCCGGCCTTGGGCGCCGGGGACGGCACGCTCCCGGCGCCGTTCCCGTTGCCGGATTCGGGGACCGGGCTCACGCTCGCCCGCCACAGGAGCAGGCAGGACCAGACGGCGGCCCAGCCCAGCAGGCCGTTGCGGAGCACCAGCAGGAACGTGCCGAAACCGGTGCCCGGGAGGATCTCCGAGCCGTAGGTCAGCGGGTAGATCGCCGTGCTGAGCGCGGTGGAGGCCACGATCAGCCAGGCCACCGGCCGCTGCGTGGTGTGCTTGCAGGTCAGGCAGACGGCGGCGAGGCCGACCAGCCAGATGAGGTACTGCGGGCTGAGCACGCGGCTGGTGATGGTGAAGACGAGGATGGCGCACAGCGCGGCGTCCAGCGGGGTCGCGGTCGTCCAGCGCCGGGCCTTCACCCGCCACAGCAGCAGCCAGGCGAACCCGACGACCGTGAGGCCGACGGAGAGCAGCGCGACGCTGGAGACGTACGGGCCGAGGTACTCGTAGGCGCCGTAGCGGACCTCGACCTTCCCGGACCACGCGCCGACGAGCTTGCCGAGCATCAGGGCGGAGCCGCCGAGGGACTCGACCTGGATGCCGCGGTTGCCCTGGTTGCCCAGGAAGCCGAGGGTGTCGCGGAAGAACAGCGCGAGCACGGCGAGCAGTACGGCCCCCGCCGCCACGGCCGACAGGACGGCGTCGCGGGTGGTGCGGCCGCGCGGGGTGCCGATCAGCGTGAGCAGCGGCCAGACCTTGACCAGGGCGCCGACTCCGGCGAGGACCCCGCCGAGCTTGCGGCGGAAGCGCAGGCACAGCAGCGAGCCGACGGCGAGCAGGGTGACCTGGAGGTCGTAGCGCCCGAAGGGCAGCGACAGCAGCAGCGGCAGCGTGGTCAGCCACAGCACGGCACCGGCCAGGCTGCCGTCGGCGCGGCGGGCGGCGCGGACCAGGCCGACGGCGATCAGCGCGTCGCAGATCACGGTCAGCGCGACGAAGGCCTGGAAGTAGCTGAGGAAGGGCAGCAGGTCGGGCGAGAGGAAGATCGCCGCCGCGGCCGGAGGGTACTGCCACATGACGTCGTCGTGCGGCATGGTCCCCGTGACGAGGACGTCGTACCAGTTGTTGTAGGTCTGGGTGATCTCCACGCGGACCGATGAGGTGCCGTGCAGGTTCACCACCAGGAGGACCACCATCAGGGTCCGGGTGGCCAGCCAGAATCCCGCCATGGCCAGGCGGCCGGCGCGCCCCCGGAGTGCGGAGTCGATGGTCGTGCTCGTACTGGTCATCGGCCGTGAGTCTAGCGATCCCTCGTGCGCGGCCCCGGGTGGTCTCGCCAACGATCCGGTGACGAGATGCGAAACCGCTCATTCCGGAACGAAGCGGATCAAGGGCTGCGGACGTCAGGCGCGGGGCCGGCCCATCGCGCGGTAGGTCCAGCCGGCCGCGCGCCACCGGTCGGGGTCGAGGGCGTTGCGGCCGTCGAGGAGGAGCCGGTCGCTGACGACCTCGCCGAGGGCGGCGGGGTCCAGGTCGCGGAACTCCCGCCACTCGGTGAGGTGCAGGACCACCTCGGCGCCGCGGGCGGCGTCCAGGGCGGTGTCGGCGTACCCGAGGGTGGGGAAGACGCGGCGGGCGTTGTCGATGCCCTTGGGGTCGTAGACGGTGACCTGGCCGCCCTGGAGGTGGATCTGGCCGGCCACGTTCAGCGCGGGGGAGTCGCGGACGTCGTCGGAGTCCGGCTTGAAGGTGGCGCCGAGTACGGCGACGCGCTTGCCGAGGAAGGAGCCGCCGACGGCGTCGCGGGCCAGCTCGACCATGTGGCCGCGGCGGCGCATGTTGATGGAGTCGACCTCGCGCAGGAAGGTCAGGGCCTGGTCGGCACCGAGCTCGCCGGCCCTCGCCATGAACGCGCGGATGTCCTTGGGCAGGCAGCCGCCGCCGAAACCGATGCCGGCGCGCAGGAACTTCTTCCCGATGCGCTCGTCGTGGCCGATGGCCTCGGCCAGCTTCACCACGTCGCCGCCGGCGGCCTCGCAGACCTCGGCCATGGCGTTGATGAAGGAGATCTTCGTGGCGAGGAAGGAGTTGGCGGCGGTCTTGACGAGTTCGGCGGTGGGGAAGTCGGTGACGACCAGCGGGGTGCCCTCGCCCATGGGGGTCGCGTAGACCTCCCGCAGGACCTTCTCGGCGCGTTCGCCGTCGACGCCGATCACGATCCGGTCCGGGTGCAGGGTGTCCTGGACGGCGAAGCCCTCGCGCAGGAACTCCGGGTTCCAGGCGAGCTCGATCTCCTCGCCGGCCGGGGCGAGCGCGGTCAGCTTCGCGGCGAGGCGCTCGGCGGAGCCGACGGGCACGGTGGACTTGCCGACGACCAGGGCGGGCCGGGTCAGGTGCGGGGCGAGCGATTCCACGGCGGAGTCGACGTAGCTCATGTCGCAGGCGTACTCGCCGTGCTTCTGCGGGGTGTTCACGCAGACGAAGTGGACGTCGCCGAAGGCGCCGACCTCCTCCCAGGAGGTGGTGAAGCGCAGTCGGCCCGTGGAGCCCGGCAGTCCGGCCACGTGCGCGGCCAGCAGTTCCTCCAGCCCGGGCTCGTACATGGGCACGCGCCCGGCGGCCAGCATGGCGATCTTCTCCGGCACCACGTCCAGCCCGAGCACCTCGAACCCCAGCTCCGCCATAGCCGCGGCGTGGGTCGCGCCGAGGTATCCGGTGCCGATCACAGTGATCTTGAGGGGGGCCATGAGTGCTCCTGGAGGTGCGGGGCCGTTCGCGGCAACCGAGCATAGTCGGGCCGGTGGCCGGGGATGCATTCCGGAGTCCGCCACCGGGCCGCCGCTCTGCCGCCACCCCGCCGTCGCCTGCCCTGCGCCCGTACCGGCCCCGCTGTCACGCAACTCACGTGCGACGGCCGTGTCGCGGTCGGCGGCCGGACACTAAGCTTGAGCTACTTAACGGTAGTTAACACCACGCACCACCTGGGGAGTGAGAGATCTTGGCGGGTTCTGCCGACTTCGACCTGTACCGCCCGGCCGAGGAGCACGACATGCTCCGCGAGTCCGTCCGCGCGCTCGCCGAGGCGAAGATCATGCCCTTCGCCGCCGCGGTCGACGAGGAGTCCCGCTTTCCGCAGGAGGCCCTGGACGCCCTCGTCGCCAGCGACCTGCACGCCGTCCACGTGCCCGAGACCTACGGCGGCGCGGGCGCCGACGCCCTCGCCACGGTGATCGTGATCGAGGAGGTGGCCCGCGTCTGCGCGTCCTCCTCCCTCATCCCGGCGGTCAACAAGCTGGGCTCGCTCCCGGTGATCCTCTCCGGATCCGAAGAGCTCAAGGCCAAGTACCTCGGCCCGCTGGCCAAGGGCGACGCGATGTTCTCGTACGCCCTCTCCGAGCCCGACGCGGGCTCGGACGCCGCGGGCATGAAGACCCGCGCCGTGCGCGACGGGGACTTCTGGGTGCTCAACGGCGTCAAGCGCTGGATCACCAACGCGGGCGTCTCCGAGTACTACACGGTCATGGCCGTCACCGACCCGGAGAAGCGCTCCAAGGGCATCAGCGCCTTCGTCGTCGAGAAGTCCGACGAGGGCGTCTCCTTCGGCGCCCCGGAGAAGAAGCTCGGCATCAAGGGCTCCCCGACGCGCGAGGTCTACCTCGACAACGTCCGCATCCCCGCCGACCGCATGATCGGCGCCGAGGGCACCGGATTCGCCACCGCGATGAAGACCCTCGACCACACCCGCATCACCATCGCCGCCCAGGCGCTGGGCATCGCCCAGGGCGCCCTGGACTACGCCAAGGGCTACGTCCAGGAGCGCAAGCAGTTCGGGAAGCCGATCGGCGACTTCCAGGGCGTGCAGTTCATGCTCGCGGACATGGCCATGAAGATCGAGGCCGCCCGCCAGCTGACCTACGCGGCCGCGGCCCGCTCGGAGCGCGTCTCCGGCGGCGGCCCGCACGAGGACCTCACTTTCTTCGGCGCCGCGGCCAAGTGCTTCGCCTCCGACGTGGCCATGGAGGTCACCACGGACGCGGTCCAGCTCCTCGGCGGCTACGGCTACACCCGTGACTACCCGGTGGAGCGCATGATGCGCGACGCGAAGATCACGCAGATCTACGAGGGCACGAACCAGGTCCAGCGCATCGTCATGGCCCGCAACCTGCCGTAGTCGGTTTGACCTGCGCCAACGCGAACGACCCCTGACACCGCGCCGGGGGTCGTTCGCGTACGGCGCGGGGCGGGGCGCAGGGCGGCCGCCGCCCGGTGCGCCGGCCCGGCCCGGTCATTTGGGGGCACGCCGGGGCGCTTCGGCCGTACGGGCGCGCGGCCCGGCGCATACATCCGGCTCGGGCCCTGAAGCCTTACCCGGATGGGCTAAATTTGGACCTTCGTACGCCGGAACCGGTTGGGGAGAACGCAAATGACGGAAGCGATCCTGCTGGTCGGCGGACAGGGGACGCGGCTGCGCCCCGTCACGGTGAACACGCCGAAGCCGATGGTCCACACGGCAGGCGTCCCCTTCCTCGCCCACCAGATAGCCCGCGCCGCCGCCGCCGGCGTCACGCACATCGTGATGGCCACCTGCTACCTCGCCGAGGTCTTCGAGCCCTACTTCGGGGACGGGTCCGCCTTCGGCGTCCACCTGGAGTACGTGGTCGAGGACGAGCCCCTCGGCACCGGCGGCGCCATCCGCAACGCTGCGCGGCTGCTCACCGGCGGCCCGGACTCCTCCGTGCTCGTCTTCAACGGGGACATCCTCACCGGCCTGGACATCGCCGGGCTCGTCGAATCCCACAAGGCGGCCGACGCCGACGTCTCCCTGCACCTGGTCCGGGTCGACGACCCGCGCGCCTTCGGCCTGGTCCCCACCGACGCCCACGGGCGGGTGCTGGCCTTCACCGAGAAGCCGCAGACGCCCGAGGAGATCATCACCGACCAGATCAACGCCGGCTGCTACGTCTTCCGGCGCAGCGTGATCGACACCATCCCGGCGGGCCGGTCCGTTTCCGTGGAACGCGAGACCTTCCCGGGCCTGCTCGCCTCCGGGGCCACCCTGCACGGGGTCACGGAGAACACGTACTGGATGGACCTCGGCAAGCCGGAGGCGATCATCCAGGCCTCCGCCGACCTGGTCCGCGGCGTCGTCCCCTCCCCGGCCGTCCCCGGACGCCACGGCGAGTCCCTCGTCCTGCCCGGAGCCCAGGTCGCGGCCGGGGCCAAGCTGTCGGGGGGCACCGTCGTGGGCGCCGGAGCCCGCGTCGAGGCGGGCGCGGTCGTCCAGGGCTCCATCGTGCTGGCGGACGCGGTCATCGGCCCCGACGCGCAGGTGTCCGCGAGCCTGATCGGCGCCGGCGCCTCGGTGGGCGCACGGACCGTACTGGACGCCGCCGTCATCGGCGACGGAGCCGTCGTGGGGGCCGACAACGAGCTCCGCGCCGGGGCCCGGATCTGGTGCGGGGCGCGGCTGCCCGACGCGGCGATCCGCTTCTCCTCCGACGCCTAGCGGCCCGGGGCCCGTCTTGCGGATCAGGGCGCCCGGTCCCGGGCGCCCTCCGGCGTGATCAGTTCCCGCGGACGGTGACCTTCTCGTCCTTCTGGATCTGCTGGACCAGTTGCCGCACCTTGGCCTTGTCCCAGACGAGGTTGCCGCCGCGCTCACCGGAGATCGGCATGTTCATGGACACGCCGTCGCCGCCGCTGATGCCCTTCATCGCGAAGAACATCGACCCCATGTCGTACAGGCCCATGTCCTTGTCCACGATCAGCGTGTCCAGACCCGCGCCCAGCACCGGGTACAGCGAGAACGGGTTCAGGATCGTCGTCGGGGTCGCCGCCTGGCCGGCCAGCGCCGACAGGAACTTCTGCTGGTTCTTGGTCCGCTGCAGGTCCGAGTCGGCGAAGGCGTAGCGGGTCCGTACGTAGGCCAGCGACTGCTCGCCGTTCAGCGTCTGGGTGCCCTCCTTGAAGTCGGCCCCGGACTTCTCGTCCTTGAACCCCTCCTCGATGTTCAGCTCCACCCCGCCCAGCGCGTCCACGATGTTGGCGAAGCCGGCGAAGCCGATCTCCGCGTAGTGGTCGATGCGCAGGCCGGTGTTGAACTCCACCGTCCGCACCAGCAGCTCCGGGCCGTCCTCCGCGTACGCCGCGTTCAGCTTGGTCCGCTTGCCCGTGCCCGCGAAATTCTTGCCCGACTCGGAGCCGACGAAGGACGGGATCTCCACGTCGGAGTCGCGCGGCAGGGAGATCATCGTGTTCCCGCTGGAGCACTTGGCGAGGATCATCATCGAGTCGGTGCGCTTGCCCTCGGCCGAGCCGGTGTGGAGCTTCTTCTTGTCCTCGGCGGACATGCCCTCACGGCTGTCGGAGCCCACGATCAGGTAGGTCGTGCAGTCGCCCTCCTTCGGGCGCTCGATGACCTTGGAGAGGTCGACCTCGCGGCGCACGTTGGAGTCGGCCCAGAAGTACGTGCCGATGCCCGTCACGAGCAGGCCCGAGACCAGCACGATCGAGCCGATCTTGATCCGCTTGCGCCAGTCCGGGGCCGGTCCCGCCGGCCGGGCCGGGCCGCCGGGGCCGCCCGGTCCGCGCCCGCGCGGCCCGGCGGGCGGACGGCCGCCGTGGCCGCCGCCGTAGACCTGGCCGGTGTTGTAGCCGCTGTCGAAGCCGCCGGCGCCGCTGCCGCTGTACGAGCCGTCCTGCTGTGGAGGCACGTACGCGGGCCCGGCCGGCGGCTGGGCCGGGCGGCGCGGCGGCTGCTGCGGCTGGCGGGACGCCTGGGGGCCGGGGCCGGGCCGCTGGACGTGCCTCATCCGCCGTGCGCCTTCCGGCTCCGCCTGGCCGCTGCCGCGGCCGTACCCGTCATCGCGGCGGCCCCGCTGGTCCTGCTCGCCGCTCCACCCGTCCCAGTCACTCATGTGCCCAAGAATGCCTGGCCGGGCGGGTCGCGGAACAGCCCCGGGGGCCGTTCGTACCGGTGCTGTTGCAGAGCTGATGCCGGCGGGCCGCACTTAAGCTGTCTCCATGACAGAGATACCGGGCGAGCTGCGGGGAAAGCCGATCTCGGCGTCCCGCACCACGCTGAGCCACATCATGACCGCCAATGACACCAACCTCCTCGGCACGGTGCACGGCGGCGTGATCATGAAGCTGGTGGACGACGCGGCCGGCGCCGTGGCCGGCCGCCACTCCGGCGGCCCGGCGGTCACCGCCTCCATGGACGAGATGGCCTTCCTCGCCCCGGTCCGCGTCGGCGACCTCGTCCACGTCAAGGCCCAGTGCAACTGGACCGGCCGCTCCTCCATGGAGATCGGCGTACGGGTCCTCGCGGAGCGGTGGAACGAGTCCACCCCCGCCACCCAGGTCGGCAGCGCCTACCTCGTCTTCACCGCGGTCGACGCCGAGGGCAAGCCCCGCGAGGTCCCGCAGGTGATCCGGGAGACCGAGCGGGACGAGCGGCGCTACCAGGAGGCCCAGATCCGCCGCACCCACCGGCTCGCCCGCCGCCAGGCCATCCGCGACCTGCGCGAGGAGCGGTCCGCACAGGGGCTGGACGCCGACGTCTAGACGGCCCGGGCCGTCAGGAGCCGCCGCAGACCACCTGGTCACCGGTGACCACACCGAATTCGCCCTGGTAGGGGTCCTCCGCGCGGACCGCCACCACCTTGCGGAAGTCGGCGCCCGCGATCACCACGACGGTCCGCCCCTGCCCCCGCACGGCCCGCAGCTCACTGCCGGGCAGCGCGGTGGACACCGAGCGGGCCGACCGGTCCCAGCGCGGGTCGTACGTGATCACCGTGCGCTTGACCTCCCGGCTCGCGCCGTTCCCCGGAGCCCGGGTGGTGTCGAAGCCGGTGGCGCGCAGGGCCGAGTCCACCCGGGTGCCCAGCCCGTCGATCCGGGTGCCGTTCTCCACCTGGACCCGGACCTGCCGCGGGGGCACGTCCACCGGCACCGCCGGCTGCCGGCGCACCGGCCGGCCGGGGGCGGGGGCCGGGGTCAGGGGGCGGTCGTCGCGCAGAGCCTGGAAGAGCTTCGCGGCCTTCCCCTCGTCCCATTTCACGGTGGAGCCGATGCCCTTGACCGGGAAGGAGGGGTTGCCGACGGGCACGGAGGCGAACTCCGAGGAGGACGGGGTGAAATCGCGCATCGCCTGCCCGAGCGCCAGCATCTGCTCCGAGCCGAAGCCCTTGTCAGCGCGGACCGAGCCCAGGAGGGTGGAGCTGACCTGCTTGAACTTGACGGGGTTGAGCAGCACCCCGCCCCCGGTCGCCTGCTTGATCAGGGCGGCGACGAACCGCTGCTGGCGCTGCATCCGGCCCAGGTCCGAGGCCCCGTCGACATGGCGCGAGCGCACGTACTGCAGGGCCTGGCCGCCGCTGAGCCGGTGGGTGCCGGGGAGCAGGTCGAGGCCGGTGCTGGGGTCGTGCATGGTCTTGGCGGTGCAGATCTCCACGCCGCCCATGGCGTCGACCGTCTTCATGAAGCTGGTGAAGTCGACCTCCAGGTAGTGGTCGATCTTCACGCGGGTCATGCGCTCGACGGTGCGCACGGTCAGCTGGGGGCCGCCCTCGGCATAGGCGGCGTTGAGCTTCACGGGATGGGGCCCGTGCGGTTTGCCGCTGGAGCCGTCCACGTGCGCGGGCAGCTCCACGAAGCTGTCGCGGGGGAGGCTGACCACGCTGGCCCGCGACCGGTCCGCCGAGAGGTGGACCAGCATGACGGTGTCGGTGCAGTGGCAGGGAGCGCCGCCCAGGCGGTACTCGCGCTTCTCCTCGGGGGTGATCTTGTCGCGCCCGTCGGTGCCGACGAGCAGGAAGTTCACCCCGTGCCCGGCCTGCGGGCGGTTCTTCATGTCCTTGAAGGGGTCCACGCGCTGGATCCCGGTGTCCAGCCCGGTCATCACCGCGTGCCCGAGGGCCCCCGAGCCCAGGACGAGCACCGACAGCCCCGCGGCGAGCCGGACCCCCCAGCGGGGTCTGTCCGCCGGCCGGTTCCCGCCCGCCGGCCGGTTCCCGCCGGGGGGGACGGCCGGACCGCCGGGCCGCGGCGCGCGCTGCGACGGCCGGGCGGACCGGGCGGGCAGGGCGGGTCGGGTGGGACGGTGCGGCTGGGGCACGGGGACACCTCGCACGTTCGGCAGATTCGTCAGAACAGTAGGCCCATACGATCAGCCGTTGTCCGTACTGCTCATCCGGCGCGCACCCGGGTCCCCCGTAAGCGGTAACGTGACACCGATACCCGACCTTGAAGGACCACATGCCCGCCCAGCAGCCCGCAGTCTCGGTGATCATGCCGGTACTCAACGAGGAGCGCCATCTGCGCGACTCGGTCCACCACATCCTCGGACAGCAGTACGGGGGTGAGATGGAAGTGGTGATCGCGCTCGGGCCGTCCAGTGACCGCACCGACGAGATCGCCGCCGAGCTGGTACGGGAAACCGCGTCCAACAAACGCGCCCGGGTCCAGACCGTACCGAACCCCACCGGCCGCACCCCCGCCGCTCTCAACGCGGCCATCCAGGCCTCGCGCCATCCGATCGTGGTGCGCGTGGACGGCCACGGCATGCTCTCCCCCGATTACATCGCCACCGCGGTCCGCCTCCTGGAGGAGACCGGCGCGCAGAACGTCGGCGGCATCATGCACGCCGAGGGCGAGAACGCCTGGGAGGACGCCGTCGCCGCCGCGATGACCTCGCGGATCGGCGTCGGCAACGCCGCCTTCCACACCGGCGGCAAGGCGGGCCCGGCCGACACCGTCTACCTCGGGGTGTTCCGGCGCGAGGCCCTGGAGGCCGCCGGCGGGTACAACGTGGAGTTCGTCCGCGCCCAGGACTGGGAGCTGAACTTCCGCATCCGCGAGGCCGGCGGGCTGATCTGGTTCTCGCCGGAGCTGAAGGTCCAGTACCGTCCGCGCCCCTCGGTGCGGGCGCTCGCCAAGCAGTACAAGGACTACGGGCGCTGGCGCCACGTGGTGGCGCGCTACCACGCGGGCTCCATCAACCTGCGCTACCTCGCCGCACCGGCCGCCGTCTGCGCGATCGCCGCCGGCGTGGTCGTCGGAGCCGCCGTCACCCCGTGGGCCTTCGTCCTCCCCGCGGGCTACCTCGCGGCGATCACCGTCGGCTCCGTCCCGGCCGGCAAGGGGCTGTCGCTGAAGGCCCGGCTGCGGATCCCCGTCGCCCTGGCGACCATGCACGTGTGCTGGGGCTACGGCTTCCTGACCAGCCCGCGCTCGCTCGCCGCCAAGGTCATCGCGAGCCGTCGCCCGTCGGTGAACCGGGACCCCGCCGAGCTCTGAGCCCGCGTAGGCACACGAAAGGGGTGACCCGGTCCTCGTCGGACCGGGTCACCCCTTTCGGTGTTCCGGCGTCAGCTCACCAGCGGTACGGCCCGTACACGTCCATGCAGCTGGTGTCCGTGCCGTTGAGCACGTCGGCCGTCTCCGGGACCGAGCCGGCCTCGGGCGGCGCCTGCTGCGGGTAGACGGTGCCCTCGCGCCAGTCCGCGCCCACCAGGACCGTGATCTTGGATGCCGCGGCCGACTTCTGCACGGAGGTGCCCGGAATCCCGAGGGCCGCGGCCACGCTCTGCGCGTCGGCGGCCTGGGCGTCCGTGGCGTAGCGGACGACCGTCGCCTTCTCCGGGGTGAGCGCGCCGTCCGCCTTGGCCAGCGTGAACCCCTTGGAGACCAGCTGGCCCGCGATGGCCGTGGCCCGCTTGCCCACGGGCTGCGCCCCGACACCCGTGCCGTTGACCACCTGTACGGCGACCTTCGCCGGGTTGGAGGCCGGAGGCGCGGAGGACTGCTGGGGGGCCGGCTCGGACGACGCGACGGGCGCCGAGGGCGATCCGCTCTCGGCCGGCCCGCCGCTTTCGGCCGGCGCCGGGTCGCCGTTCTTGTCCAGGGCGACGTCCTTGCGGAGCAGCTCCCACACCTTCTCGGCGTCCGTGGGGTTGACGACCAGCCGGTTCTTGTCACCCGGGGCCTGCAGCACCGGGATCGTGGCCGTCGTGATGCGGTTGATCGGCACGTCCTTGAGCAGCAGGCCGAGGTCGAGGAGCTTCTTGACCGACCCGATCTCCTCCGACACCTGCAGCGAATTCGTCGCCGCCTCCGCCAGGCCCGTGAGGCGGGGGAGGTCGGTGAAGGCGTTCTGGCTCTTGAGACCGCGCATCATCGAGTTCATGTACATGTGCTGCGCCTTGGCCCGGCCCATGTCACTGCCGAAGGCGTGCCGGGTGCGCAGCCACTGGAGCGCCTGCTCGCCCTGGATCCTGGTGGTGCCCGCCTCCAGCTTGAGGCCGGAACCGCCCGTGCCCGACCCCGGCTCCGACTGGTCGAAGACGTTCTGGTTGACGCAGACGTCGACGCCGCCGATCGCGTCGGCCATGCTCACGACACCGGCGAAGTCGATCATCATCCAGTGGTCGACGTAGACCTTGGCCAGCTTCTCCCAGGTGGCCAGGGTGCAGCCGGGCCCCCCGCGCCCGAGGCTCTGGTCGATCGTCGCCCTGGTGGCCTTGAACTTCTTGCCCGTCCCGGGCTCCGTGCACTCCGGGATGTCCACGATGGTGTCGCGCGGAACGGAGGTCACCGAGGCGTTCTTCCGGTCGGCCGATACGTGGATCAGCATCTGCACGTCGGCCCGCGCGGGGTCGCCTATGTTGTCCCAGCCCCCGCCGAGCTTCGCGTTCTCCTCGTCGCGGACGTCGGAGCCGAGCATCAGGATGTTGATCGGGCGCCGTCCCGCGGCGTCGGCCTCGCTCCTGGCCACCCCGCTGTCGCCGCTCAGGCGCTGGCCGCTGCGGATGTTGCCGTTGAGGTGGCGGTAGTAGAGGTAACCGGCCGCCGCCGTCCCGAGTATGAGCAGCGCCACGATGGAGGCCGTCCAGCGCAGTACCCGGCGGCGCCCCCGGCGCGTCGGGCGCTTGCCGCCACCGCGGCGGTGGCCGGAGCCGGATCTCGGCGGGGGTACGACGCCGTTGGCCGCCGGACGGGTGCCGGGGCCGGATATGCCGTCGCCGGCCCGGCCCGGCGCCCCCTCCCCTTGCACGCTGCTGTGCCTCACGCGTCCCCCATAACGATCACTCTGTGTCGGTATTGTGCCGGTCCGACGTGTTCCGGCACGTCATTTCGTGACCGCGGAGGGCCGGGCGGCCCCCCTGTCGGTCACTTGGCGCAGACGGCCTTGTCCGCCTCGACGCGCTGGACGCCTTCGGGTGCCTGCTGAGGCGCCGTCATGGAGACTCCGGCCCCCTTGAAGTCCGCGCCGAGCGTCAGCTTCATAGGCGTCTTGGGCGCGGCGTCGGCCGTGCCCATCTTCAGTGCCGTGGCCGGAAGTCCCATCATGTCCGCCAACGCCCGGGCCTGATCGGCTTGGTTGGGCGCGTACTCCAGCTGCGTGGCATCCACCTTGGCGGGCGCGTTGCCCAGGTTGCTGGACTTGGGCACGCCCTGGGTGTTCTGCAGCCAGTTCAGTGTGCCGGACGCGGATCCGGCCGGGCCGCCGCCGTTGTACACGTCCACCCGGACGTCCTTGGCCGCCGCACGGGTGCCCTGCAGGAGGGCGTCCAGCTGGGCCTTCGCGTCGGCCGCCGCAGCGTCCTTCGCGGCCCGTTCCTTCTTCTCGACCTCGGTGAGGGAGACGTCCCCCCGGATCATCTGCAACAGGGGTTCGGCCTGGGCCTGGTTGACCACCACGGTGGCTTTGACCTTCTCCGCCGGATTGTCGAGCACCGGAAGTGTGGTGAAGGTGATGTTCTTGAGGTCGATGTTCTTCAACTCACCGGCGAGGTCGGTGAGTTTTCCGATCGAGCCTATCCCCGAATCCACGGTCAGCGACTTCGTGGCGGCTTCCGCGAGGGAGAGGAACTTCTTCGGACTCGTCAGCGTTTCCTTGGACTTCATCTCGCGCATCATCGAACTGAGGAACTGCTGCTGGGTCTTGATGCGGTCGAGATCGCTCTCGTTTCCGAAGGCGTGCCGGGTCCGTACGAAGGCCAGCGCCTGCTCGCCCTGAAGCCGGTGCTCGCCCGCCGTCAGCTTGAGCTTGGAGTCCTTGTCGTCGACGTCCTTGGCCACGCAGACCGGCACCCCGCCGACCGCCGTGCTCAGGTTCTTCACCGCGTTGAAGTCGGCCATCATGAAGTGGTCGATCTGGATGCCGGTGAGCTCCTTCACCGTGCGCATCGTGCAGCCCGGGTCGCGGCCCGACTGCCCGAGGCTGTTGTTGAAGCGGGCCCCGCGCTCGGCGGGGATGTCCTTCGTCGAGCCGTCCGGCTGCTTGGTGGGGCAGGCCGGCACGTTGGTGATCAGGTCGCGCGGGATGGACAGGGCCGTGGCGTTGGAGCGGTCCTTCGACACGTGGAAGAGGATCGTCGTATCGGCGTGGCCGACGCTGCCGGCGTCCCCGTACCCCTCGTTGCCCGCGCCGCTGCGCTTGTCCGTGCCGATGACCAGGATGTTGATCGGCTGGTCCTTCCTGAACCCGCCGCTCGTTCCCGCGTCGCCGACGTCGGTGACCACGATGTTGCCGTTCAGGTGCTGGTAATAGAGGTATCCCGCCACCGAGCCGCCGATCAGCAGCACCGCCAGGGTCCCGCCGGTGATCGTCAGGGCCCGCTTGCGGCCTCCGCCGCCGACCTTGCGCGAACGCCCGCCGCGTCGGCCGCCGGGGGGAGGGCCGTCACCGCGGCGCGGTCCGGGGACCGCGGGGGACGGGGCCGCGGGGGAGCGGGGGGGAACGGGGGCTCTGCGGGGTGCCGCGCGGGGGACGGACCGCTGCGACGGTGCTTGCGCAGCGGAATCTTCCAGTCGCAGCTCGTAGTTGCCGGTGCGGGGGTTGAGTACCCACTGGTCTGCGGGGTCGATCTCGTCGGCCCGGCCACGGCTTTGCGCATCCACGGTTTGCTCGAATCCTCCGTCGGTGCTTCGCGACGCGCCTCCCCCAGGCGCACGGTCAACGATCCGGCTGCTGGCACACGGCCTCTGTGCTGGCCGGGCGCCGGATCGCTCACCTTATCCGGACAGGTTCGCCGCAAACCATGCTGGTGATGAATTCCACGCACTTACAACGGGGCAATCGCCCCAACAAGCTCGGCCCGGACACCGGCTTTTGGGATTGCTTTACCGGCAGTCGGCCACACCGGCCGTGGTGCCGGTGAATGTGGGGACGGGAGAGGAGGGCTCCGCGGTTCCCGGGGCGTCCCCGGTGCCGCGCGTGGACCCGGCCTCGGTGTCGTCCCCGGTGCCGTCCGCCTCGTGGCCGGCCGAAGCCTCCTCCCGGTCCCCGTCCCCGTCCCCGGGCCGGGGGACCGGAGCGGGCGTGGCCGTGGCCGCGGGCGGGGCGATGGTGAGCGGCTGGTCCGCCCGCAGCCGCTGGAAGAGCTGGGTCGCGTCCGGCTGGCGCAGCTCGTCCCGGTTGGCGTCCGCGGCGTACGGCCGGCGCGGCACCGTGAGGAACTTGATCTGGTCGGTCGGGATGTCGCGTACGCCCCGAACGAGTTCGTACAGCCCCCGCAGCGAGGCCAGCCCCGGGTCGGTGGTCACCGAGGAGGTCGCCGCGTCCAGCAGCGGGTACAGCCGCCCCGGATTGAGCAGCACCCCGTTGCTCTGCACCTTCTTCACGAGCGACCCGAGGAAGAGCTGCTGGCGCTCCATCCGCTCGGTGTCACTGCCGTTGCCCAGGCTGTGGCGGGCCCGTACGAAGCCCAGCGCCTCCTCCCCCCGCAGGGTCTGCCGGCCCGCCGGCAGCTTCAGCTTGGCCTCGGTGTCGTCCATCGGCCGCTTCAGGCAGACCTCCACGCCGCCGATGGCGTCCACCATCTTCTTGAAGCCGCTGAAGTCGAGCACCATGTGGTGATCGACCCGGATCCCGGTCATCGACTCGACCGTACGGATCGTGCAGGCGGTCCCGCCCCACTCGAAGGCCCAGTTGAACTGGGCGAACTGCTCCCTGGTGCGGATTCCGTCCGGCTTCAGGCACGCGGGTATCTCCGTCATCAGGTCCCTCGGTATCGACACCGCCGTCGCACTCTTCCGGTCCGCCGGCAGGTGCAGCAGGATCGTGGTGTCCGAGCGCTGCGTGCCCTCGTCCTGCCCGTACGGCGCGTTGCCCGCGCCGGTGCGGGAGTCCGATCCGATCAGCAGGATGTTCTGGGCGCCGCCCGCCAGGTGGGCCGGGCGCTCCTTGTCGTAGCGCCGCAGCTCGGCGGCGGCGGAGGTGTCCTCGGCGATGTTCCCGTCGAGCTTGGAGTAGACCCACCAGCCCGTGCCCGCCCCCACGACGGCCAGCAGGCCGGTACCGAGCCCGATCCAGCGCAGCAGGCGGCGCCGCCTGCGGCCGTTCGGAGGCTTCTCGCCTCCGGCCGCATCGGTGCCGCCCGGTATGCCCGCGCTGTCCGTCACTCGCGTTCCGTCCCCTCACCCGAACCGGTACGGGCCGTACGGGTGAGTACGGCCTGTGCCGATCGTGCCCCCGGGTCATCGATGCGGCCCGGGGGCGCGGCCGTGTATAGGGCCATGTGGGTGACAAAATGGCTCATATCCGGCATTGGGCGGTGTGGGTGACGCCGGAGTCGGGCGGATTCAGGCCGTGTGGGTGACCCGCTCGCTCTCGATCCGCTGGGCCAGTGCCCCGTCCGCCAGCCCCTCGGCGTTGCGGCACAGCACCACGGAGCCGCCCGTGGCCAGGGCCGCGTAGAGCCCGGCCGAGAGCCCCTCCCAGGTGTCGTAGCCCTGCCGGGACAGCACCCGGGCCCCCTCGCCGAAGCCGAGCTTCGCCGCGTCCTCGCGGGCCCGCTCGCAGATCCGTGCGTACGAGAGCTCCTCGCCGCCGACCACCAGGCCCGGGCCGTCCGCGTCCACGGGCTGGAAGGGGGCGAAGCGGTCGCCCTGCCCCGGCACCTCCACGGCGTAGTCGGCGAACCCGGCCGGCGGCTGCGGGAAGCGCCCGCCCAGCGGCCGCAGCGCGAGCGCCACCCGCTCGCCGGAGCACGCGGCGGCCTCCTCCAGCGTGTCCGGACCGCTCACCACCAGATCGGCGCCGCCCGGATCCCCGCCCACCTCCACCACGACCCCGACCGAGGCGCAGGCGAGCAGCCACACGGCGCTCTGCCAGTGCGCGGGGAGCAGCAGCGCGAGCCGGTCGCCGGGCTCGGCGCCCAGGTCGCCCTGGAGCAGATTGGCGGTCTTGGCCACCCAATTGGCGAAGGTGGCGACGGACAATTCGACGCGCTCGCCCGTGGTGTCGTCGTAGAAGGTGACGAGCGGGCGGCCGGGATCGGCGGCGAGCGCGGATCGCAGCAGGTCGGCAGGGGTGCGGTCAGTGGCGTTCACGGACCAGAGCCTACGCGGGGCGGCCCGCGCCGCTCCTCCGTACGGCCGCAGCACGATCCCCCGTACGGAGGAGGGGCATCGCCGCCCGGCCGGACGGCACGTCAGTTCTCGGATGGCGCCGGCTCCCGGCAGTCCCCAGCATCCTTTCCATGCGTGCATTCCTTGCTTCCTCGATCGGCGTCGCGACGGCTGCCGCACTGGCCCTGCCGCTCGCGTTCACCTCCACGGCCCTCGCACACCCGGCAGCGGCCGCGGGCTCGGCAGCCCCCGCGACCCCCGCCGGATCCACCCAGTCCCTGCCGCTCGTCCCCGTGGGACCGGCGGCGGACCGCACCCCCGGGGTCCCCGGCATGAGCACCGCGCCCCGGCTGCCCGAGACCCGGGGCCTGTCGGCGCGCGAGGTCAAGACCTTCTCGCTGGTCGGCGTCGTCTGGGACGACGCGAGCACCCAGCTCGACGGCCGCGTCCAGGTCCGCACCCGCTCCGTGGACACCTCCGCCTGGTCCGAATGGCAGGACGTCGACACCCACAACAGCGAACACGCCGCGGACCCCGACACCGCGGAACGCGGCTCCGGCCGGGTCCGCGGCAGCACCGCCCCCCTGTGGGTGGGCCAGTCCGACGGCATCGAGGTCCGCGTCCAGGCGGAACCGGGCGGCCGCGTGGTGAGCAGCGGGCTCCCGACGGGCATGCGCATCGAACTGGTGGACCCGGGCGACTCGTCCCGCCCCCAGTCGGACGCCAAGAACGCCAACCACCCCTCCACGCCCGTCGATGACGACAAGGGGGAGCTGGCGCTCCTCCCCGGCATGACGATGGAGATGGCGGAGTCCTCCTCCGCCAACGTCCCGATGGCACCCTTGGGCGCCCAGGAGATCCCCGCCCTCAACAAGGCCGACTCGACCGCCGACGCGGTCCTCGCCGACGAGGCGCTCGCGGCCGCCCCGTACATCGGCCCGCGCCCGAAGATCGTCACCCGGATGGGATGGGGCGCGGACGAGAGCCTGCGCGAGAAGGGCTTCGTCTACACGAAGACGGTCAAGGCCGCCTTCGTCCACCACACCGCCTCGGGCAACAACTACGCCTGCAAGGACGCCCCGGCGGTCCTGCGCAGCCTGTACCGCTACCACGTCGTCAGCAGCGGCTGGCGGGACATCGGCTACAACTTCGCCGTCGACAAGTGCGGCACCGTCTACGAGGGCCGGGCGGGCGGAGTCGCCAAGGCGGTGCTCGGCGCGCACACCATGGGCTTCAACACGGACAGCATGGGCGTGGCGGTCATCGGCACCTTCGCCTCCACGTCTCCGCCCAAGGCGGCGGTCGACGCGGTGGCCCGCCTGACGGCCTGGAAGCTGGGGCTCTTCGGAGCGGACCCCCGCGCGAAGACCACCCTCCGCTCGGGCGGCGGCAACCTCTACGCGAAGGGCAGCAACGTCCGCCTGAACGTCATCTCGGGCCACCGGGACGGCTTCGCCACCGAATGCCCCGGCCGCCGCCTGTACACCCAACTCCCCCCCACCCGAACCGCCTCGGCCAAACTCCAGGGCCGCCCCTGAGCGGCGCCTTCCTTTCCGACGCGCCGCGCACCTTTCCGACGCGCCGCTCGCGCGGTGCGGCCCTGGCGGGCCTCCCCGGCTTCGCGTCGCTGCGCCGGACTCCGTCCGGCGGTGGCCGGTCAGGTGGCCGCCACTGGCGCCTGGGGCGGGGCCGGTGGGCGGGTGCGGCTGGTCGGACCCTGCGGGGCGAGGTCCCCTACCCGCCCTTCGCCCGTTCCCCGGGTCTCCGCCCCGGACCCGTTGCCGGGTGCTGCGCCCCGGACCTGTTCCCCGGGGCTCTGCCCCGGACCGGTTGCCGGGCGCGGCGCCGCTGCCGGGGGCCAGCCCCCGGGCCCCCGCGCCTCAAACGCCGGCGGGGCTGGGATTGTGCTGCGCGTGTGATCCGGCGCGGGCCAAATCCAGCCCCGCCGGCGTTTGAGGCGCGGGGTCTGGGGCGGAGCCCCAGGGGGTCCGGGCGCAGCCCGGTACCCCCTCCTCAGCCCGTCCGGCGTTTGAGGGCCGCGCTCCGGGCGCAGCCCGGTACCCCCTCCTCAGCCCGTCCGGCGTTTGAGGGCCGCGCTCCGGGCGCAGCCCCGTACCCCTCTCAGCCCGTCCGGCGCTTGAGGACCGGGTCCGGGCGCAGCCCCGTACCCCTCTCAGCCCGTCCGGCGCTTGAGGACCGGGTCCGGGCAGCGCCCGGGGAACGGCGGAAGGGCGGGTAGGGGACAGCCCCCGCAGGGCTACCCTCAAGGACATGGCCGGCCGCTACGACCCCCTCACCCGCACCGCGATCCGCGGCGGCCGCACCACCGTGCCCGAACCCACCCCAGCCACCGGCCCGGACTCCGGTCCGGGCGCAGTCCCCGGCATGGGCACGGGCACGGCCCCGGACGCGGGCCAGGCCCCGGACTCGGGCGCAGGCTCGGACTCCGGCCCGGGCGCAGTCCCGGGAACGGGCACGGCCCCGGACCCCGGCCCGGGCGAAGGCTCCGGCACGGACCCCGGCCGAGACCCCGGCCCGGGCGGCCGCTCGGCTTCCGGCGCGGCCCCCCGAACCCGCACCTGGACCCCACCCGGCGCCCTGGACCTGGGCCTCACCCTCGGCCCCCTCCGCCGCGGCTCCGCCGACCCCACCTTCCGTGCCGCCGCGGGAGCGGTCTGGCGAGCCACCCGCACCCCCGCCGGCCCGGCCACGCTCCGCGTCACCTGCGCGCCGCACTCGGCGGAGGTGACCGCCACCGCCTGGGGCCCCGGCGCCGACTGGATCCTCGATGGCCTGCCCGAGCTGCTCGGCTCCGCCGACGACCCCGCCGCCTTCCTCCCCCGCCACCGGCTCGTGCACGCGAGTCACCGCCGCCGCCCCGGCCTGCGCCTGACCCGTACCGGCCTGGTCCTGGAGTCCCTGATCCCCACGGTCCTGGAACAGAAGGTCACCGCCGACGAGGCGTACCGCGCCTGGCGCCGCCTCGTACGCCAGTACGGCGAACCGGCTCCGGGCCCGGGCCCGGACAGCGGCGCCGGCGCCGGCAGCAGCGCCGGCAGGAGCAGCGGCCTCTACGTCATGCCCGACCCCCGCACCTGGACGCTCATCCCGTCCTGGGACTGGCACAAGGCCGGAGTCGACGCCAAACGCTCCGCCACCATCGTCCGCGCGGCCCGCCTCGCCACCCGCCTCGAAGAGGCCGCCGCCATGGACCTGCCGGCGGCCACCGCCCGCCTGGAGGCGATCCCCGGCATCGGCCCGTGGACGTCCGCCGAAACGCTCCAGCGCAGCAACGGCGCCCCCGACGCCGTCACCACCGGCGACCTGCACCTGCCCGGGATCATCGGCTACGCCCTCGCCGGGGACCGGGACGCCGACGACGCCGCCATGCTGGAGCTCCTCGCTCCGTACGCCGGCCAGCGCCACCGCGCGGCCCGCCTCATCCTCCTGACCGGCGCCGCCCCGCCCCGACGGGCCCCCCGGATGTACCGGAGCGACATCGGCAAGCTCTGAGGGGCCGGCGCCCCCGGAGGGTCACCGCACCTCGATGAAGTCCTCCGCCGCCCGCCCCGCCCGCTCCGCCGGAGCGACCGCGGCGTGCCCCACGGCCACCGCCCCCATCGGGTCCCAGTCCTCCGGAAGCCCGAGCACCTTGCGCACCACGTCCCGGCAGAACATCGTCGAGGACACCCACGCCGAGCCCAGCCGTTCCCCGGCCAGCGCGACCAGGAAGTTCTGTACGCCCGCGCCCATCGCGACGACGAACATCTCCCGCTCCGCCGCGTCCCGGCGCGCGTGCCCGTAGTCGTGCGCGCCGTCCGTGACCAGACAGGGCACCACCAGGTAGGGCGCGGCCCGCAGGACATCGCCCCGCCGGACCCGCTTCGCGATGGACTCCTCGGACTTCCCGTCCCGCCGCAGGTCCTCGATCCAGGCGTCCCGCATCGCGTCCAGCAGCTCCAGCCGCGCACCCGCCGATTCCAGCAGGACGAACCGCCACGGAGTCGTGTGGTGAGGGGCCGGGGCCGTCACGGCCGCCGCCACCGCGCGCCGGACCGCGCCCGGGTCCACCGGCTCGGCCGTGAAGGCCCGTACGGTACGCCGCTGCGTCACGGCTTCCCGTACCGCCTCCGAGGTGCCCAGCCGGAACATGTCGTCGGCCGGCGAGCGCACCAGGTCGGCCCCCGAGGAGCCCTCGCCCAGCACGTGCGCCAGCCCGCGCACCACCGCCACCGGCAGGCCCTCCGCCTTGCCCTTGACCAGGTCTCCGGCGGCGGCCAGCTCGTCGGCGGTCGCGACGACCGTCGCGCTCAGCGGGTTCCCGTGCGCGTCGGTGCCGCCGCGCAGGTCGTCCAGGACCCGCACGCCCGCGGCGCCGATCGCCACGTCGGTGAGCCCGGTGCGCCACGGCCGCCCGAAGGTGTCCGTCACGATCACGCCCACGTCCACGGAGAGCAGCTCCCGCAGCCCGGCCCGGATCGCGGCGGCCGAGGCGTCGGGGTCCTCGGGCAGCAGCAGGACGGTGCCGGCCTCGGTGTTCGACGCGTCGACCCCGGCCGCCGCCATGACCAGCCCCTGCCGGTTCTCCACGATCCGCAGCGTCCCGCGACGCGCGACGACCCGTACGGTCTCGGCGTCTATCGCGTCTTCGCGCGAATCGGCGCGGACGATCCGGCCCTCCGCCTTGGAGACGATTTTCGAGGTCACGAGCAGGACGTCGCCGTCGCGCAGCTCCGGCCCGGAGGCCGCGATCAGTGCCGCCAGGTCGTCGCCGGGCCGCACCTCCGGGATTCCGCCGAGGGCCCGGACCTCGTACGAGGGCCAGGCCCTCGGCGGGATCCCGTGCGGGGCGGTCACCGGGAGGCCTCCGCCAGTTCCAGCGCGGCCCGCGCCATCTCCGCCGTGGCGGCCAGGTCGGTCATCATCAGCGGTACCGCCCGGCAGGTGATGCCGGCGGCCTCCACCTCGGCGACGGCGTCCGCGTCGGCGGTGTCGACGAGCCAGCCGTCGAGCAGCTCGGCGCCGTAGTGCCGGGCGACGGCCGCGGCGGTGGACTCGACTCCGACGGCGGCCAGCACCTTGTCGGCCATGCCGCGCACGGGAGCGCCCCCGACGATGGGGGAGAGCCCCACGACGGGCGCCCCGGCGGCGGCCACGGCCTCGCGGATTCCGGGTACGGCGAGGATGGTCCCCACCGACACCACGGGGTTCGACGGCGGGAAGAGGATCACGTCGGCGGCCGCGATGGCCTCGAGGACGCCGGGCGCGGGCTTGGCCTGCTCGGCGCCCACGGGGACGACGGCCTCGGCGTCCACCGCGGCACGCATGCGGACCCAGTACTCCTGGAAGTGGACGACCCGGCGCTCGCCGGTCTGGGAGTCGGTGATCGCGACGTGGGTCTCGACCCGGTCGTCGGACATGGGGAGCAGCCGGACGCCGGGCTGCCAGCGGTCGCAGAGGGCCTCGGTGACGGCGCTGAGCGGGTAGCCCGCACCGAGCATCTGCGTACGGACGATGTGGGTGGCGAAGTCGCGGTCACCGAGGCCGAACCAGGTGGGTCCGACCCCGTACGCGGCGAGTTCCTCCTTGACGGTGAAGGACTCGTCGGTGCGGCCCCAGCCCTGGTCCTCGTTGATGCCACCGCCGAGGGTGTACATCACGGTGTCCAGGTCGGGGCAGACCTTGAGCCCGAACAGGTGAATGTCGTCACCGGTGTTGCCGATGACCGTGATGTCCGCGTCGGGAACCGCGGACTGGAGACCTCGGAGGAAACGGGCGCCGCCGATGCCGCCGGCCAGAACAACAATGCGCATGCGGACAGTCTGTCAGCCGCAGGATGTCCGCCGAGGGGCGGTGGCCGGGTGACGGGCGGGACCGCCGGGCGCCGTCCGGATCAGACGGTAAGGGCCTCGGGCCGGGCCGGAGAGCAGCTGTGCATCGGCATCTCGGTGAGGCCCGGGAAGTACACGTGCAGGCTGACGGCCCCGTCGAGGCTGTCGTTCTGCACCTCGTGGGCGTAGCCGGGGGCGAAGACGCGCTGGGAGCCGGCGCCGAGGGCGAGAGGGCCGCGGGCGGTGTGCTCGGTGAGCTCGCCGTCCAGGACGGTCAGCACGCCGGAGGAGGCGCCGTGGTCGTGCAGGCCGCTGCCCTGGCCGGGGACCCAGCTGAGCAGCCAGACCTCGTAGCCGGGGCCGGTGCGCAGCCGGTGGTACCAGCGGGTCGTGGCGTCGTACCGGACCAGGTGCTCCCACTCGGAGCGGTCGGCGGCGATGGAACGCGCGAGGCCCACGAACTCGGCGACGGTGGCCGGGTGCTCGCGGGCGGGCTGCAGGAGGTGCTGGACGGAGAGGATGTCGCCGGCGATCTGGAGGTCGCTCTCGACCATCGGGGTGGGGGCAATGGAGGTGGCGGGGGTGGTGTTCAGGGTGCTGGTGCTGTTCATCGGGGGGTTCCTCGACGGATGTCAGTCATGCGGCGGTTGCTGTGGGGGGCGAGCTGGAGCTCTGGGGAGCCGGAGCTCCCGAGGCATCAACAGCTGCAACAGCAACAGCGAACCTGGGCAGCGCACAGGAACCCACGAATGGGGGTCCGGGTGGCGGCTGAGGGCGCTGACATGGCTACAAGAAGACCGGGTGGGGGGCCGGACTGTCAACCCGATGTCCGATTTGGTAGAAAAGTTTCACCTCATCCGGTTACCGTGCCCGGAGAAAGGTTTGTGCAGTCGGTGCCAGGGGATGTGGCGCTTCGAGTCGCGTCACAGTCCGCTGTGGCGGCTCCCAAACCCGAAAAGCCGTGCGATGTGACTCTGTGGCTGAAATGTGATCTACGCCGCTTCTTCGGCTGGATCGGAACCCCACCACAGAGTGACGCGTCGACTACGGGGGGAGGGGGTCCCGCAAGTGACACGTGTGGCAGACGTGTGGCATGTGTCACGATTTTTGGCGATATGAACACTTTCTGCATAGGCTTGGTTCCGCAGAGTGAATAAGGGGCCCAATAGCAGATCTCGGCTTGACTGCGCTGGAGCCCCGCACTTGTAATTTCACTCGTGTCGTTACGTAGCGATGAGTGACGGCATGACCACGGGGACGCACAGACAGAGCGAGGGGCGCACATGACCGAGCTGGTTCAGGAACTGCTGGTCGAGGAGGCGGACGAAGAGCTCGGATGGCAGGAGCGAGCTCTCTGCGCCCAGACCGACCCCGAGTCCTTCTTTCCCGAGAAGGGCGGCTCGACCCGCGAGGCCAAGAAAGTCTGCCTCGCATGCGAGGTCCGCTCCGAATGCCTTGAGTACGCCCTCGCCAACGACGAGCGATTCGGCATCTGGGGCGGCCTGTCCGAGCGCGAGCGGCGACGCCTGAAGAAGGCCGCCGTCTGAAGCGCCCTCGGCGCGCACCGAACGGCGCCCACGGCAGGGCCCGCGGTACGGCCCGAGGCGGGGCCCGCGGTACCGCCCACGACATATCCGGCGACATATCCGACGGCATATCCGCAGACCCGTCCGGTGGCCCGCCCGCAGGCGTAGCCGCCTGTACACCCGGCCTCACGCACGGCAGCGGCCGCGGTGCACGCATCGGACGTACCGGCACAGAACGCAGTACGGCGAACGGCACGAACAGCACGGCATCGAGCAGAGCAAACGGTCCGCCTCCCGCACCTTCCCCGCAGGAGGCGGACCGCTGTGTTCCCAGCCGTTAGGGTGGGGCGCTGTCCAGCAGCCTCCGAGGGCACACCACCCCCGGACCCCCGGCCGGAGGGCCCGTACCGCGATGTCCCTGCACAGCCAGTCGAGCGCCTCCCACCAGGCTGCCGCCGCACCAGAGTTCCCCCGGCACGTCGTCACCGCGGTCCTCGTCGCCCACGACGGCTCCCGCTGGCTGCCCCGGACCCTCGCCGGTCTCCTCGGCCAGGAACGCCCCGCCCAGAGCCACATCGCCGCCGACACCGGCAGCGCCGACGACTCCGCGCGCCTGCTCGGCGAGGCCCTCGGCGAGGACCGCGTCCTGCACCTCGCACGCCGCACCGGCTTCGGCGCGGCCGTCGACGAAGCCGCCCGGACCGCCGGCACGCTGACGCCCGAGGAACTCCCGTACCTCAAGCGCCCCTCCGGCTGGGACCCCGTCAGCCGCACCTGGCGCGACGACGCGTACGACCTCCCCGACCTGCCCCACGGCCAACCCGTCCAGTGGCTCTGGCTGCTGCACGACGACTGCGCACCCGAGCCCGACGCCCTCGCCGAACTGCTGCGCGTCGCCGAGGAGAACCCCGAAGCCGCCGTCATCGGCCCCAAGCTGCGCGGCTGGTACGACAAGAAGCAGCTCCTCGAAGTCGGCGTCACCATCGCCCGCAGCGGCCGCCGCTGGACCGGCCTCGACCGGCGCGAACAGGACCAGGGCCAGCACGACCAGGTCCAGCCCGTCCTCTCGGTGTCCAGCGCCGGCATGCTGATCCGCCGCGACGTGTACGACGCCCTCGGCGGCTTCGACCGCCGCCTGCCCCTCATGCGCGACGACGTCGACCTGTGCTGGCGCGTCCAGAGCGCCGGGCACACCGTCCTCATCGCCCCCGACGCCGTACTGCGGCACGCCGAGGCCTCCGCCCGCGAACGCCGCACCGTCGACTGCGTCGGCCGCTCCGCGGCCAGCCCGCACCGCGTCGACAAGGCCGGCGCCGTCTACACGATGCTGGCCAACAGCCCCGGCCGCGCCCTCCCGTACGTCCTGCTGCGCATCCTCTTCGGCACCGTCCTGCGCACCCTCGCCTACCTCGTCGGCAAGGCACCCGGACAGGCCGTCGACGAGATCACCGGCCTCCTCGCCACCCTGCTCCGCCCCGGCCGGATCCTCGGAGCCCGCCGCCGCAGAGGCCGCGCCGCCGTCTCCGCCAAGGAACTGCGCCCCCTCTTCCCGCCGCCCGGCGCCAGCCTGCGCGCCAACGCCGAACAGCTCGCCGGCTACTTCGGCGCCGACGGCGACACCGAGAGCGCCACCGCCGGCCGGCACGGCGGAGCCGTCGAATCGGGACCCGGCGGAGACGACGCCGACTACCTGGAGATCGAACAGTTCGCGCGCCTCAAGCGGATCGCCCGCAAGCCCGGGCCCGTCCTCTTCGGCCTCCTCCTGCTCGTCTCCCTCATCGCCTGCCGCTCCCTCCTCGGCGGCGGCTCCCTCATGGGCGGAGCCCTGCTCCCCGCCCCCGACGGCGGACTCGACCTCTGGCGGGTCCACGCCGACGACTGGCAGCCCGTCGGCACCGGCACCACCGCCGGAGCACCGCCCTACCTCGCCGTCCTCGGCGCCCTCTCCACCCTGCTCCTCGGCTCCACCGACGCCGCCCTGACCCTGCTGCTCGTCTGCTCGGTCCCGCTCGCCGGACTCACCGCCTACTTCGCCTCCCGGCCGCTGGTCGAATCCCGGCTGCTGCGCGCCTGGGCCGCCATCGCCTACGCCTTCCTCCCCGCCGTCACCGGAGCCCTCGCCGGAGGCCGCCTGGGCACCGCCGTCCTCGCGATCCTGCTCCCGCTCATCGCCCGCTCCGCCGTCGCCGCCTTCGGCTTCGGCGAGGGCGAGGGCAGTTGGCGCTCCGCCTGGACCTACACCCTCCTGCTGACCCTGGCCACCGCCTTCACCCCCGTCGTCTGGCCGCTCGCCGCCCTCCTCGGAACCGCCGCGCTGGTCCTGCGCCGCGCGCGGTGGAAGACGTACGGACCGCGCCTCCCCGCGACGCTCGGCGTCCCCCTCCTCGTGCTCGCGCCCTGGTCGCTGAGCCTGCTCACCCACCCCGCGAACTTCCTGCGCGAGGCCGGACTGCCCTACGGAGCCGGCTCGGCCACCGGCCTGGACCTGCTCGGCACGAGCCCCGGCGGCCCCCGTACCGCCGGCGGCCTGATCCTCCTCGGCGTCGTCCTCGCCGCCCTGGCCGCCCTGCTGCGCGCCGACCGGCAGTTCGCCGTCCGCACCGCCTGGGCCACCGCGCTCGCCGCGCTCGTCCTGGGTGTCCTCGTCAACCGCACCACCTGGGCCGGCCCCGCCACCCTCGTCTACGGACTCGCCCTGCTGGCCGCCGCCGCCATCGGAGCCGACGGGGCCAAGGAACGGGTCGCCGCCCGTAGCTTCGGCTGGCGCCAGCCCCTGGCCGCCCTGATCGTGCTCGCCGCCGCCGTGGGCCCGCTCGTCGGCGCGGCCGGCTGGATGCTCAACGGAGCCGCCGGACCGCTGGAGCGCCGCGACCCCGTCCAGGTCCCCGCCTTCGTCGCCGAAGAGAGCGGCACCCGCGACCAGGCCCGCACCCTCGTCATCGGCGCGGACTCCCCGGCCGCCCTCTCGTACAGCCTGGTCCGCGGCTCCGGCGGCCGCCTCGGCGACGCAGAACTCGCCGCCCGGGCCGGCAGCGACGCCCGCCTCGACAAGGTCGTCTCCAGCCTCGTCGCCGGTTCCGGCGCCGACCAGACCGACCAGCTCGGCGGCTTCGCCATCCGCTACGTCCTGGTCCGCGACGGCGCCCCGCAGGAGATCGGCCGCGTCCTCGACGCCACCCCGGGCCTCAGCCGCCTCAGCAAGCTCGAAGGCAGCGCGCTGTGGCGCGTCGACCGGCAGGTCTCCCGCGCCGTCATCGTCTCCGGCAAGCCGGGCGAGGCACCGATCCCCGTCGCCTCCGGCCCCGTCGAGGCCCACACCAAGATCCCGGCGGGCGAGGCCGGACGCGTCCTGCGCATCGCCGACCAGGCCGGCCCCGGCTGGCAGGCCACCCTCGACGGCAAGCCGCTCAAGGCCAAGACGCTCGACGGCTGGGCGCAAGGCTTCGAACTCCCGGCGGCCGCCGGCGAACTCGACCTCGTCCACGAGGACTCGCTCACCCGGACGGCCTGGCACTGGGCCCAGGGCCTGCTCGCCCTGGTCCTCCTGGTGATGGCCCTGCCGGGCCGCCGCGCCCGCCTCGACGACGACCTGCCCGAGGAGGAGGCCCCCGCCGAGGAACCCGGCGAAGGCCGCCGGGCCCGCCGCCTGCGCGAGCAGTCCGAGCCGGAGGCCGAAGCCCCCGCCGAGGCGGCCGTCGCGGCCGACCCGTACGCGCAGATCCCGGCGCAGCAGTCGTACGGCGAGGACGCGTACGCCTACCAGCAGCCGGCGTACGGGGACCAGAGCGGCTACGCGTACGGCGGCCAGGAGCCGCAGCAGCAGCAGTACGACCAGTACCCGTACGAGCAGCAGCAGCCGCAGCAGTACACCGGCCACCCGGGCGCACCGTACGAGCAGCCGTACCAGTCCTACGAGCAGCCGTACCCGCCCTACCAGCAGCAGCCGGAACCCGACAACGGCTCCGACGGCTACGACCCCTACGGCCAGCACGACGGACAGCAGGGCGGGCAGCACGCCCCCCGTCCGGACGGGAGCCCCCAGCAGTGAAGCAGCGCGTACCCCTCACGCTCGCCGCCGTCACGGCCGCCCTGGCCGCCGTCACCGGTCTCGCCACCCTCACCGCACCGGCCGCCGACGGGGCCTCCGCGGCCTCGGCGGGCAAGCCCGCGGCCCGGATGCCGGTCGAGCGGTCCCTGCTGGTGTGCCCCGCGCCCAGCACCTCCGACATCGCCGAGACCCTCTACACGGCGATCACCCCCGGCGCGGCCGCCCCGGGAGGCACGGGCACGGCCCGGCTGCTGGGCGCGACCAAGGAAGCCAAGACCGTCCTGGAGCTGAAGGAGCCCGGCAAGCCCGTGGGTGCCAAGGCCTCCGGCGCCGAGGCCCCCGCGCTCAGCGGCGTGGCCGACGGGTTCCTCGCCCCCGGCTGGAGCGCGCAGCAGACCACCGTGGTCTCGGTCGGCCGTACGCGCGGGCTGCTCGGCGTCGGCTGCACGCCCCCCGGCACCGACTTCTGGTTCCCCGGCGTGAGCACCGCCAAGGGCCGCGAAGACTACGTCCACGTCACCAACCCCGACGACACCGCCGCCGTGGTGGACATCAAGCTGTTCGGCCCGGACGGCACGGTCAAGGCCGAAGCGGGCACCAGCGAGAACATCCGCATCGACCCGAAGTCCAGCAAGGCCATCTCCCTGGCCTCCCTCGCCCCCGGCGTGCAGCTCGCGGACGTCACCGCCCACGTGACCACCCGCGCGGGCCGCGTCGGAGCCACCGCCCAGGCGGGCGAGGAAGGCGTCGGCTCCGACTGGCTGCCCGCCTCCGTGGACCCCTCGGGGACCCTGGTCCTGCCCGGCATCCCGGCGGACGCCACCTCCGTACGGCTGGTCGCCTTCGCCCCCGGCGAGGAGGACGCGAACCTCCAGCTGAAGCTGGCCGGGCCGACCGGCTCGATCAGCCCCGCGGGCAGCGAGCAGCTCCACGTCAAGGCCGGCATGACCGCGAGCCTCGACCTCAAGGACGTCACCCGCGGCGAACCGGGCTCCCTCGTCCTGTCCCCGGCCGACGGCAAGCAGCCCGTCCCGGTGGTGGCGGCGCTGCGGGTGGTCCGCGGCAGCGGCGCCAAGCAGGAGACCGGCTTCATCCAGGCCGCCGCCCCCGTGGGCGCGCGGGCGACCGTCGCGGACAACCGCCCCGAGGAGAACGCCACCCAGCTGTCGCTGACGGCCCCGCCCGGAGCCGACGCGACGGTCAAGGTGACGGCCTCGCCGGGCACGGACGGCGGCGAACCCGCCTCCAAGGACGTCACGGTCAAGGGGGGCACCACGCAGACCCTGACCCTCGCTCCCGCGGGCGGCAAGGGGGCCTACGCCCTCACGGTGGAAACCGTTTCCGGCGGCCCCGTCCACGCGTCCCGCACCCTGACGGTCCCCCGTGACGGAATCCCGATGTTCACGATCCAGACCCTCTCGGACGACCACTCCACGGTCTCGGTCCCCAAGGCCACCCAGGACCTCTCGGTCCTGACCCAGTAGCCCTTCAGCCGTCCGGCGCTCGAGGACCGGGGTCCGGGGCGGAGCCGCAGAAGCAGTTCAGCCCCTCCGGCGCTTGAGGACCGGGTCAGGGCGGAGCCCTGGGAACGGTGGAAGGGCGGGTAGGGGACAGCCAGCCCCGCAGGGCCGCGCACCCGCACCGCCGACGCGGGTCAGGACGCTGCGGGCCGGGCGCGGGGCCGGCGCGGACCGGGAACCTAGTCCGACCCGTACCGCGGATCCACCGTCTCCGGCGACAGCCCCAGCAACTCCGCGACCTGCTCCACCACGATCTCGTGCACCAGCAGCGCCCGCTCGTCCCGCGACTTCGCCCGGATCTCCACCGGCCGCCGGAACACCACGATCCGGGCCGGCCGCCCGCCGCCGGCCTCCGCCAGCGCGCCCAGCGGCACCGCCTCGTCGTTCCAGCCGGCCTCCGCGCCACCCGGCGGACCGGGCACGTCGCCGATCATGAACTCCACCTCGGCCAGTTGCGGCCAGCGCCGTTCCAGCCGCTCCACGGAGTCCCGTACGAGGTCGCCGAACAGCTCCCCCCGGCTCGCCGACAGCGGTACCTGGGGAGGGGCCACCGGCCCGCGCATCCCGCGCCCGTGCCGGTCGCGCCGCCGCACCCGCGGCTCACCGGCGGGGGAGCCGCCGGGCAGGGAGGCGGCAGGTGGCGCGGGAGGGGGAGGCAGAGTGCTGTCCGTCACCCCCGCAGGGTAGCCCGCACATCAGCGCCGGGGCGGGGGAGATCGGACGACACGGGGGAACGGCCGGGGGAGAGTCGTCGCGGCCCGGTCAAGAGTGCGGTACCGTCCAACGTCGTGAGCCTTGTACGTCGCTGTTCGCGCACCGCGTGCGGCCGCCCTGCCGTCGCGACTCTGACGTACGTCTACGCCGATTCGACCGCAGTTCTCGGCCCGCTCGCCACCTACGCCGAACCCCACTGCTACGACCTCTGCGCCGAGCACTCGGAGCGCCTGACCGCCCCGCGCGGCTGGGACGTCGTACGCCTCACCGACGGGTCGGCGCCCTCGCGTCCCACGGGTGACGACCTCGAAGCCCTCGCCAACGCCGTACGCGAGGCGGCCCGTCCGCCGGAGCGCGCGGCCGGGGCCGGCGGCGCAGGTCAGGGGGGTACCACCACCGGGGAGACCCGCCGCGGACACCTGCGCGTCCTGCGTTCGCCGGATTCCTGACATTCCGCCGATCTGAAAAGCCGCACTGCGTCCACGGTAGGTTTGCCTCACCGCACATCACCTTCAGGAGGGCAGGCAGTGGCCACCGATCTTACGAACATCGTCAAGGCGTACGACGTACGGGGCGTCGTGCCGGACGAGTGGGACGAGCACCTGGCCGAACTGTTCGGTGCCGCCTTCGTCGAGGTGACCGGTGCCGCGGCCATCGTCGTCGGCCACGACATGCGGCCCTCCTCCCCGGCCCTGTCCGGCGCCTTCGCCCGCGGCGCGGCCGCCCGCGGCGTCAACGTCACCCTCATCGGGCTGTGCTCCACCGACCAGCTGTACTACGCCTCCGGCAAGCTGGACCTGCCCGGCGCCATGTTCACGGCCTCGCACAACCCGGCGCGGTACAACGGCATCAAGCTCTGCCGGGCCGGCGCCGCCCCGGTCGGCCAGGACACCGGCCTCTCCACCATCCGCGAGCTCGCCGAGAAGTGGAGCGACGAGGGCGCCCCGGCGATCCCCGCCGGCACCGTCCCGGGCACCGTCACCGAGCAGGACACCCTCACCGGCTACGCCGACCACCTGAAGGGCCTGGTCGACCTCACCGCCGTCCGCCCGCTCAAGGTCGTCGTCGACGCGGGCAACGGCATGGGCGGGCACACCGTCCCCACCGTCTTCACGGGCCTCCCGCTGGACCTGGTCCCCATGTACTTCGAACTGGACGGGACCTTCCCGAACCACGAGGCCAACCCCCTCGACCCGAAGAACATCGTCGACCTCCAGGCCCGCGTACTGGCCGAGGGCGCCGACCTCGGCATCGCCTTCGACGGCGACGCCGACCGCTGCTTCATCGTCGACGAGCGCGGCGAGGGCGTCTCGCCGTCCGCGATCACCGCCCTGGTCGCCGCCCGCGAACTGGCCCGCAACGGCGGCACCGGCACCGTGATCCACAACCTGATCACCTCCTGGTCCGTGCCCGAGGTCGTCCGCGAGAACGGCGGCACCCCGGTCCGCACCCGCGTCGGCCACTCCTTCATCAAGGAGGAGATGGCCAAGTCCGGCGCCATCTTCGGCGGCGAGCACTCGGCGCACTACTACTTCAAGGACTTCTGGAACGCGGACACCGGCATGCTCGCCGCGCTCCACGTCCTGGCGGCCCTCGGCGGCCAGGACGGCCCCCTCTCGGCCCTGGTCTCGTCCTACGACCGCTACGCGGGCTCCGGCGAGATCAACTCGACCGTCGCCGACCAGACGGCCCGCCTCGCCGCCGTCAAGGCCGCCTACGGCTCCGCCGAGGGCGTGACCCTGGACGAACTGGACGGCCTCACCGCGACCAGCACGGACTGGTGGTTCAACGTCCGCGCCTCCAACACCGAGCCCCTCCTGCGCCTGAACGTGGAGGCCCGCGACGAGGCCACCCTCGCCAAGGTCCGCGACGAGGTCCTGGCCCTCATCCGCGCGTGAGTGCCGCGGGCGGGCCGGACCGCGCTCCGCGCGAACCCCGGCCCGCCCGCGCCTTTCGGCCCCGTCCGGCACAATCCAGCCCCGCCCGCGTTTGAGGCGCGGGGTCCAGGGCGGAGCCCCGGCCGCGCCGCCGCACACGATGTCCGCCGTGCCGCCGCGAACCCCTCACCGAAGGTTCTCCTCCACCCGTCACCAGAGGTTCTCCTCCACCCGTCACCAGAGGTGACCCGGCGGTAGGCTGACCTGGCCCGATCCACATCCCCGAAGGGAACCCCATGCCGCTCGAAGCCGGTCTCCTGGAGATCCTCGCCTGCCCCGCCTGCCACTCGCCCCTCCAGGACAAGTCGGCGGACGAGACCACCCCCGAGCTGATCTGCACCAGCCAGGACTGCGGTCTCGCCTACCCGGTCCGCGACGGCATCCCCGTGCTCCTCGTCGACGAGGCGCGCCGCCCCGCCTGAGCCTCCTCCCGCCACCCCGCGCAAACGCTGAGACTGGTTCCGTCCCACACAGGTTCCGTCACCGCTGGACACGTCACAGAACTAGCCGGAGGCCGCCATGCTCGACGAGTCGCTCCTCGACGCACCTGACGATCTCGCCCGCGCCGACCGCCGCGGCCTGCTCCGCGGCGCCGCCGACGCCGGCGCACGGGTACGCACCGCGGCCCGGCACGCCGCGGAGGCCGGTCTCGCCGACCTGCGCCCCGACGGCCGCCCCCGCGCGGTCCTCATCGCCGGGCCCGGCACCGCCGCGACCGGGGTCGCCGACCTGCTCGGCGCGCTCGCCGGCGCCTCCGCGCCCGTCATCCGGCTGCACCCGACCGGCGTCGCGCACGCCGCCGGGGCCCTGCGCTGGACCCTGCCCGGCTGGGCCGGCCCCGTCGACCTGCTGCTCATCGCCACCACCGACGGAACCGAGCCCGGCCTCGCCGTCCTCGCCGAGCAGGCCTACCGGCGGGGCTCCACCGTCGTCGCCGTCGCCCCCGAGCGCTCGCCGCTGAGCGAAGCGGTGGACGGCGCGCACGGGCTCCTCGTACCGATGGCCAAAGCCCCGTACCAGGAGTACGACGAGTCCGCCGCGGCCGGCCCCGGCGCCCTCTGGGCCCTGCTGACCCCGCTGCTGGTGCTCCTCGACCGGGTCGGCCTGATCACCGCCCCGCCGAACACCCTGCAGCTCGTCGCAGACCGGCTCGACCGCACGGCCGAACGCTGCGGCCCCGCCATCGTCACCTACTCCAACCCGGCCAAGACCCTCGCCTCCGAGCTCGCCGACTCCCTCCCGCTCATCTGGAGCGAGGGCGCCGCCGCCGGACCCGCCGGGCGCCGCTTCGCCGCCACCCTCGCCGAACTCGCCGGCCGACCCGCGCTCGCCGCCGACCTTCCCGAGGCACTTCCGGCCCACGGGGTCCTGCTCGCCGGCGATTTCGCCGCCGGCGCCGACCCCGACGACTTCTTCCGCGACCGAGTGGAAGAACCGCAGGCCCTTCGCGCACGCATCGTCCTGCTGCGCGACAGGCCCGCAGGCGGACTGACAGCCGCCCCTGCCGCACGAGAGCTCGCCCTCAGCCACGACACGGCCATCAGCGAGCTCGAACCGGAGGAGGGCACCGAGCTGGAACAGCTCGCCGAACTCCTCGCCGTCACGGATTTCGCCACCGCCTACCTGGCGCTGGCCTCCGGGGGACACAGCTGAGGCGCACGAACACGCCTCTCTTACCCAGGAAGACGACCGATGGACCGCCTCACGAACACGATCCGCCCCTACGCCTGGGGATCGACCACCGCGATCCCCGGGCTCATCGGAGTCGCGCCCACCGGCGAACCCCAGGCCGAGCTGTGGATGGGCGCCCACCCGGGCGCACCCTCCCGCCTCGACCGCGGAGCAGGCGAGAGCGCCCTCTCGGACGTCATCGCGGCAGACCCCGAAGGCGAACTGGGAGTGGCCGCCGTCCGCAAGTTCGGCCCCAGGCTCCCCTTCCTCTTCAAGCTCCTCGCGGCCGGCGCCCCGCTCTCCCTCCAGGTCCACCCCGACCTCGCCCGGGCGAAGGCCGGGTTCGAGGACGAGGAGCGCCGCGGCGTCCCGATCGACGCACCGCACCGCAACTACAAGGACGCCAACCACAAGCCCGAGCTGGTCTGCGCCCTCACCTCCTTCGAGGGACTGTCCGGGTTCCGCCCGCCATCGGAGGCCGCCGCCCTGCTGGAGGGCCTCGGCGTCAACTCCCTGAAGCCCTACGCCGACCTCCTGCGGGCGCACCCCGAGGAGGCGGCCCTGCGGGAAGTGCTCACCGCCGTACTGACCGCGGACCGCGCCGAGATGGCCCGTACGGTCACCGAGGCCGCGGCCGCCGCCGAGCGGCTCGGAGGCCCGTACGCCCCGTACGCCGGACTCGTGCACCACTACCCGGGCGACCCGGGCGTCATCGCCGCGATGCTCCTCAACCACGTGCAACTCCAGCCCGGCGAAGCCATGTTCCTCGGCGCCGGCATTCCGCACGCCTACCTCGACGGCCTCGGCGTCGAGCTCATGGCCAACTCCGACAACGTGCTGCGCTGCGGGCTCACCCCCAAGCACGTCGACGTGCCGGAACTGCTCAAGGTCGTCGCCTTCGAGCCCGGCGACCCCGGCATCCTGCGCCCGGAGGGCAACGGCGAGGAGGTCTACGAGACCCCCATCGACGAGTTCCGGCTCTCCCGCTTCGTCCTGGCCCCAGGCGGCGCCCCCCGGGTGGTCCCCGACGGCACCGCGCAGATCCTGCTGTGCACGGCCGGCGCCCCGAAGGCGCACTCCGCGAAGTCGGGCGAACTGGCGCTGGCACCCGGCGAATCGGTCTTCGTGCCGGCGGGCGAAAAGGTCGAACTATCCGGAACCGGCACCGTCTTCCGCGCCACCATGGTGGTCTGACGTACCGTCCCTCTCGGCGGCTGTGAGAATCTGCGGCCGTAGCGCGGCGTCCCGGCCCGGGGCGCCGCACCGAGGAAGGGACACATCGCAACCATGAGTGCGTCGGGCGGTACCAAGGCGATCGTGGCGGCACTTGCCGCCAATCTGGCCATCGCGGTGGCCAAGTTCGTGGCCTTCGTCTTCAGCGGCTCGTCGTCGATGCTCGCGGAAAGCGTCCACTCGCTGGCGGACTCCGGCAACCAGGGCCTGCTCCTCCTGGGCGGCAAGAAGGCCCAGCGCGAAGCGACTCCGCAGCACCCCTTCGGGTACGGGCGCGAGCGCTACATCTACGCGTTCCTGGTCTCCATCGTGCTGTTCACCGTCGGTGGCATGTTCGCCATCTACGAGGGCTACGAGAAGATCCACGACCCGCACGAGATCACGCACTGGTACTGGCCGGTCGGCGTGCTCATCTTCGCGATCATCGCGGAGACCTTCTCCTTCCGCACCGCGATCAAGGAGTCGAACGCGATCCGCGGCAGCCTCACCTGGGGCCAGTTCATCAAGCGCGCCAAGGCCCCCGAGCTCCCCGTGGTCCTCCTGGAGGACCTCGGCGCCCTCGTCGGCCTCGTCCTCGCCCTCGCCGGCGTCAGCATCGCCCTGGCGACCGGCAACGGCGTCTGGGACGGCATCGGCACCCTCTGCATCGGCATCCTGCTGATCGTCATCGCCATCGTGCTCGCGGCCGAGACCAAGTCCCTGCTGCTCGGTGAGGCCGCCGGCACCGAAGACGTCGAGAAGATCGCGGCCGCCGTCGTCGACGGGGACGTCGTCACCGCCGTCATCCACATGCGCACCCTGCACCTGGGCCCCGAGGAACTCCTGGTCGCCGCGAAGATCGCGGTCCGGAGCGACGGCACCGCGACCGACGTGGCCGAGGCCATCAACGCTGCCGAGGCCCGCATCCGCGAGGCGGTCCCGATCGCCCGCGTGATCTACCTGGAGCCGGACATCTACAACGCCGGCGCCGCGGCCGGCGCCGCGGCCGGGGGCGCCAACCCGGGCGTCTGACCCTCGTGACGACGAGGCCCCCCTGCGCCTGCGCCGGGGGGCCTCGTCGTGCCGCCGTACCGGCCGGGTCAGTCGTTCGCGGCCTCGTACGCCCACGTCAGCTGTCCGGGCCCGGCGCCCGTCGCATTCCGCGCCGCCTTCGCCGCCCGCCGCCGCGCCACCAGCGAGCCGATGCCGAGCCCGCCACCGACGAGGAAGACCGGCACGCCCAGGAAGGCCGCCAGCACGGCGGCGACCGCCGCGTCCGGCGGCCCGGCCGACGCGACCCCCCACACGGCCGACACCGGCACGGTTCCCTGGCCCTGGTCGCGGACCCGCATATGGGAGTCGAAGGAATTCCAGCGGTGGTCGCCCATCAGGAACATCCGCCCCTCGGGCACCGTGACATCGAAGGGACCCGTCGCCGGCACGGCCGGGTCTTTGAGGTACGGCTCGACGAGCGGCTTCCCGTTCAGCATCAGACTCGTCCCACCCGGTGCCCATGAGATGCGGTCCCCACCCAGGGCCACCACCCGCTTGAAGACCTGCTGGCCCTCCTTCAGCCCTGACCCGTCCACCCACGAGGAAGGGGTTGTGAAGACCACCGCGTCCCCGTGCCGGACCTCCCGCGGAGCGACCCGAGCGAACCAGACCCGGTCCCCGGGGGAGTAGGCGGGCCTCATCGACTCCGACGGGATGACCTTCATCTGGTAGTCGTCCGCGAGGACGTACCGGGTCCAGCTCGCCGCCCCCACGAACACCACCGCGCCGAGCACGGTGAGCACCACCGCCCAGATCCCTCTTCGCCGCCCCGGCCTGCGCTGTTCCCGCCCCATGTCCGCACCCTTCCCCACCGGCCCTGTCTGCAGCGCGAAGCGTACGCAGCGCCCCTCGGGCCCCGTACCACCGAGGTGGGTACGGGGCCCGAGGGGCGTTCCGGGGAGGACGCGCGGCTTACTGGATCTCGCGCAGCACGTCCAGGATCGCGGGCTCGTCGGGCGCGGCCTGCAGCCGTTCCCGGAAGCCGGTGTCCATCAGCTTGCGCGACAGCAGGGCCAGGATCCGCAGGTGCTCGTCCCCGGCGGCGGCCTCCGGCACGGAGATCATGAAGACCAGCCGGGCCTTCGTCCCGTCCAGGGCGCCCCACTCGATGCCCTCGTCGGACCGTGCGAAGCCCACCGTCGGGCGGGTCACCGCGTCCGTCTTGGCGTGCGGGATGGCGATGGATTCGCCGAGGCCCGTGGTGCCCTGCGCCTCCCGGGCCAGGGCGACCCGTACGAGCTCGTCCACATCGGTGACGTTGCCGGTCGTGGCCAGCATCTCCGCCATCTCGCGGATCGCGGCCTCCTTGGAGTCCGAGGCCAGCTCCGTCTTCACGGTCCGCTCGGTGAGGTACCCGGACAGCACCTCGGGCGGTCCGCCCGCGGCCACCGGAGCCCCGGCCGCGGGCTGCTGTGCCCGTACGGCCGTTCCGGCCGCTCCCGCGGCCGCACCGGCACCGGCACCGCCGCCGGCGCCCGCGCCGACCAGGGCCGGCTCGGGCGCGAGGCCCCCGGACCCGCCGCCGGCCACGCCCTCCCGGCGCAGCTTGAACTCGATCAGCGCGTTCGTCGTCAGCGCGGTCACGACGGCACCGGCGGCGATGGCCACGAAGAACATCGCGACGCCGCTGATCGCACCGAACAGCGAGACGATCGGACCGCCGTGCGGCACCGAGTCCTGGACCCCGGCCACACCGGCGATCGCGCCTGCCACCGCGCCGCCGAGCATGTTCGCCGGAATGACCTGGGCGGGCCTGGCGGCGGCGAAGGGGATCGCTCCTTCGGAGATGCCGAAGAAGCCCATGAACAGGGCGGCGAGGCCGGTTTCCTTCTCCTCGTCGCTGTAGAGCTTGCGGCGCAGCAGCGTGGCCAGGCCCTGGCCGAGCGGCATGACGGGGATGGCCGCGGCGGCCATGCCCATGACGTGGTTGTTGGTGCCGATGAGGCCTACGGCGACGAGGAAGGCGGTCTTGTTGACCGGGCCGCCCATGTCGAAGGCGATCATCAGACCGATCAGGGTGCCCAGCACGATCGCGCTGGAGCCGGTCATCCCGTTCAGCCAGTCGGTGAGGTTCGTGAAGAGCCAGGAGATCGGCTTGCCGATCACGTAGATGTAGAACAGGCCCAGGGCCACGGTCGACACGATCGGAATCACGATGATCGGCATGATCGGCTGGATGACCTTGGGGACCTTGACCTTCTTGATCCACATGACCAGGTAGCCCGCGATGAAGCCCGTCGCGATGGCACCCAGGAAACCGGCGTTCGCGTCGGCCCCGTAGATGTGCACGGCGTCCGCGGCGAGGAAGCCGCCGATCATGCCGGGCACGAGGGCCGGCCGGTCGCCCAGCGCGTAGGCGATGTAGCCGGAGAAGATCGGCAGCATCAGCGAGAAGCCGGTCACGCCGAGCTTGTTGACGTAGAACCAGAAGGTCCCGTCGGGAATGACCAGTCCGCCCTTGGCGTCCGCGTGCCCGCCGAGGGACAGGGACACGGCGAGCAGCAGGCCGCCCACGACCACGAACGGGATCATGTGGGAGACGCCGTTCATCAGCGCCTTGTACGCCTGACCGCGCTGCCTGCCGCCGCCGTCGCCGCTGCCCGCCGCCGCCGCGGTTCCGGCCTGCACCGGCGCGCTCTGCGCGCGCCGGATCAGCTCCTCCGGCTTGTGGATGCCGTCCGCGACACCGGTGGACAGCACCCGCTTGCCGGCGAACCGGCCGGGGTCGACCTCCTTGTCGGCGGCGATGATGACGGCGTCCGCCTGTCTGACATCGTTGTCAGAGAGCACGTTCTCGGCTCCGATGGAACCTTGGGTCTCCACCTTGATCGAGACGCCGAGGCGGTCGGCGGCCTGCTGCAGCTTCTCCGCGGCCATGTACGTGTGCGCGATACCGGTGGGGCACGCGGTAACGGCGACGATCCTCACGGGCTTCTGCCCGCTCGCGTCCCCGCCTTCGGGAGGGCCTGCCGGACTGGTCACTGGAATCTCCTCACGGCACATGCGTCGTCCTGCGGGATCGCGCGTACAACCCGACCCAACGGCATCCTTCCGCACGTAAGGGATGGATCAAAAGTCCGAAAGGCCCCTAATCTTCCGCCGTAGGCCCCGAACCCCCACCGCGACTTGACCACATGTCCCCTGGGCCCCGCTGCGCCGATCGGTGTAGATTCGTCATCAGTGTCAGGCGTCGCTGCTGATGGCGGTCGGGCGGTCTTCGAGACCGGCCGAGGGGAGAGAGGACCCCCGACGGACTGAGCGCCAAGTGCGCCGTCCCCGGGACGGTGTGCGGCTCAGCCGTACCCACCTCTCCACCTCACGAGGAGCAGCACCATATGACTGCCGCATTCACCGACTTCAAGGTCGCGGACCTCTCCCTCGCCGTCTTCGGGCGCAAGGAGATCACTCTCGCCGAGCACGAGATGCCCGGACTGATGTCGATCCGCCGGGAGTACGCGGCCACCCAGCCGCTCGCCGGCGCCCGCGTCACCGGCTCCCTGCACATGACCGTGCAGACCGCCGTCCTCATCGAGACCCTCGTCGCCCTCGGCGCCGACGTCCGCTGGGCCTCCTGCAACATCTTCTCCACCCAGGACCACGCGGCCGCCGCCATCGCGGTGGGCCCGAACGGCACCCCGGAGAACCCGCAGGGCGTCCCCGTCTTCGCCTGGAAGGGCGAGACGCTGGACGAGTACTGGTGGTGCACGGAGCAGGCGCTGACCTGGCCGAACACCCCCACCGGCGGCCCGAACATGATCCTCGACGACGGTGGCGACGCCACCCTCCTCGTCCACAAGGGCGTCGAGTTCGAGAAGGCCGGCGCCGCTCCGGACCCGTCGACGGCGGACTCCGAGGAGTACGCCCACGTCCTGACCGTCCTCAACCGCACCCTGGCCGAGGCCCCGCAGAAGTGGACGCAGCTCGCGTCCGAGATCCGCGGTGTCACCGAGGAGACCACCACCGGCGTCCACCGCCTCTACGAGATGATGGCCGAGGGCACCCTGCTGTTCCCGGCGATCAACGTGAACGACGCCGTCACCAAGTCGAAGTTCGACAACAAGTACGGCTGCCGCCACTCCCTCATCGACGGCATCAACCGCGCCACCGACGTCCTCATCGGCGGCAAGACGGCCGTGGTCTTCGGCTACGGCGACGTCGGCAAGGGCTGCGCCGAGTCGCTGCGCGGCCAGGGCGCGCGCGTCATCGTCACCGAGATCGACCCGATCTGCGCCCTCCAGGCGGCGATGGACGGCTACCAGGTCGCGACCCTGGACGACGTCGTCGCGACGGCCGACATCTTCATCACGACCACGGGCAACAAGGACATCATCATGGCCGCCGACATGGCCAAGATGAAGCACCAGGCCATCGTGGGCAACATCGGCCACTTCGACAACGAGATCGACATGGCCGGCCTCGCGAAGATCGAGGGCATCGTCAAGGACGAGGTCAAGCCCCAGGTCCACACCTGGAAGTTCCCCGACGGCAAGGTCCTCATCGTCCTGTCCGAGGGCCGCCTGCTGAACCTGGGCAACGCCACCGGCCACCCGTCCTTCGTGATGTCGAACTCCTTCGCGGACCAGACCCTGGCCCAGATCGAGCTCTTCACCAAGCCGGCCGAGTACCCCACCGACGTCTACGTGCTCCCCAAGCACCTCGACGAGAAGGTGGCCCGCCTCCACCTCGACGCCCTCGGCGTCCGCCTGACCACCCTGCGCCCGGAGCAGGCCGCCTACATCGGCGTGGACGTGGCGGGCCCGTACAAGCCGGACCACTACCGCTACTGATCCCCACGGATCCGCAGCACCCGCGCAGCACCCACGCGTCAGGCCCCCGGCATCCGTGCCGGGGGCCTGCCCCGTACCCGCCCGAAACCCAGGAAGACGCCCCATGCCCCGAGGCCGCTACGCGCTGCACGACCCGCACGACCACACCCCCCTCGGCGAGGAGCACTTCCACTGCGCCCCCGGCCCCTCGGGCTGGCGCTACGTCTCGCAGATCACCGCACCCGACGGGGCGCACCGAGGCTCCGTCGACCTGGCCGTCGACGAACTCGGCCGCCCCATCCGCCTCGAAGTCAACGCCTCGAGCTGGCAGGTCCGCGGCGCAGCCATCGACGGGATCACCTGGGTCCGCACCGACCCCGCCGGAGCCGAAGCCACCGAGGGCAACGTCCCCGGGGCCGCCGGCTTCACCGGCACCTCCCCGGCCTTCCTCGTCGCCACGGTCCGGCTGCTGCGCCTGGCCCCCGGCGCCCCCGCCACCCGCGTCCGCCTCGTCGCCCTGACCGACCCCGTCCTGGCGGCCCGTACGACCGACCAGGCCTGGGCCCTGCTGCACCGCGCGGAGCACCCCACGGACAGCGGCCCGCTCCTCGTCGACGAGTACCGGGTCACCGCCCTGGACACCGGCGAGGTCCACACGGTCCACATCGCGGGGGACGTGGTCCTCTCGGCCCCCGGCATCGAACTCGAACACCTGGAAACCCCGCCGTCGGCCTTCACCGACGGCGGACCGGCCTAGGCCGGCGGCGCGAACCCGGTCGCCTTCGGCGGCTCCACGGGTACGGGCACGGGCGCCACCGGAACCACGGGCGGCGCGACGGGCGGCACCGGCGGCACCGCCACGGCCGGCATCACCACGGCCGCGGGCTGCCCGTACGGAACCGGAGGCGCCGCGGGCACGGACTGCTGCCGGAAGGCCCGCGCGGCGTCCCGCGACTGCCGCTCGTGCACCACGGCCATCAGGAACCCCGCGGCGGGCACGCCGACCGGCGGCGGAGCCCCCGTGCGCGCCACCAGATCGTCCGCGAGCCGGGCCGCCATCGAGGCGCCCACCTGCGGATCGAGCTGGTCCATGCGCGTCAGGTACTGCCGGATCGCCAGCCACAGCCCGTCCGGCACCGCGGACAGGTCCAGCCCGCCGAACCGCCCGGCCAGCCACGGAGGCGGCGGCGGCACCGGCATCACCCGCGCCCCCGGCACCCGCTCCCGGACGACCAGCGTCCCCGCGAACACGTCCCCGAGCCGCCGCCCCCGCTCGGAGAACAGCGAGGCGATGCAGGCCACGGACCCGAAGGTCAGCAGCAGTTCGAAGACCCCGAAGGCCCCGCGCACCAGCGCGTGCCGGAAGCGGATCGGCCCGCCGTCGTCGCGCACCACGCGCAGCCCGCACGCGAGCTTGCCCAGCGACCGCCCGTGGCTCAGCGTCTCCACCGCGATCGGCACGCCGACCAGGATGAGGACGAAGGAGGCCACCGACACGGCCGCCCGGGCCGCCCCGTCCATCGAAGCGGTGGCCAGGACCAGCCCGACGGCGATCAGCAGGTACCCGGCGACGTACACGACCAGGTCGAGCAGGATCGCCAGCGCCCGGCTCGGCAGCCTCGCCGGCCGCAGCCCCAGGACGACCGCGTCCCCCGTCACCAGATCGCTCACCGATGCACACCCTTCACGTGACCTGCCCCGCCCCATCGGCCTCCAGTCTGCCAAGCTGACGAAGCAAGCAGTAGGAGAAACCAGAGGGACCAGGGGCAGGGGAGCGCCAAGCACATGGATCTCGACGTCTTCGTTGCGGCCCACCAGGCGGAGTGGGCCCGCCTGGAGCAGCTCCTCGGCCGGGGCCGGCGCCTCACGGGAGCCGAGGCGGACGAGCTCGTCGCGCTCTACCAGCGCACGGCCACCCACCTCTCCCTCGTCCAGTCCAGCGCCCCCGACCCGATGCTCACGGGCCGCCTGACCCAGCTCGTCGCCCGTGCCCGCGCCACGGTGACGGGCACCCGCCGGTCCGGCTGGCGCGATGCGGCCCGCTTCTTCACGTCCGGCTTCCCGGCCTCCGTCTACCTCAGCCGCCGCTGGTGGATACCCACGGCGCTGATCTCCACGGCCGTCGGCGTGCTCGTCGGCTGGTGGATAGCAACCCACCCCGAGATCCAGGGCGCCATCGGCGCTCCGGAGGACCTGAAGGCGATGACGAAGCCGGGCGGCGGGTACGAGACGTACTACTCCAGCCACCCCGCGGCCTCCTTCGCGGCCCAGGTCTGGACGAACAACGCCCAGGCGGCCGCGATCTGCCTGGTCCTGGGCGGTTTCCTGGGCCTGCCGGTCCTGTACATCCTGTGGCAGAACATGCTGAACCTCGGCGTGGGCATCGGCCTCATGTCCTCGGCCGACCGCCTCGACGTCTTCCTGGGCCTGATCCTCCCGCACGGCCTGCTCGAACTGACGGCCGTCTTCGTAGCCGCCGGTACGGGCCTCCGCCTGGGCTGGACGGTCATCGACCCGGGCCACCGCACCCGCCGCGTGGCCCTGGCGGAACAGGGCCGCGCCGCCCTCGGCATGGCCATCGGCCTGGCAGCGGTCCTCTTCCTCTCGGGCCTGATCGAAGGCTTCGTCACCCCCTCCGGCCTCCCGACGTGGGCCCGCATCGCCATCGGCGTGGCCGCCGAGGCGGCCTTCCTGCTCTACGTCTACGTCCTGGGCGGCCGCGCGGCCCGAGCCGGCGACGTGGGCGACGTGGAGCAGGCCGACCAGACGGCGACGCTCCCCACCGCGGGCTGATGTGCGTACGAGCCTGCCGAGCTGCTAGTCTCCTCGTCGTCCCGCAAACACCGTTGACACGGCGGCTGCGGGGAGGTAGATTCGAACGGTTGCCTCGAACTGGACAAGTTCGGCAGTGATGGTTTAAAGTCTCTCTCGCCCCCAGGAATTGAATTCCAAGCGGGCACAACCAACTCTTCATTCAGGAATCTGAAGCCGGGAAATCCGGTGGAAAACTTCTGATAGAGTCGGACTCGCCGGAAAGGGAAACGCGAAAGCGAAGAACTGGAAGGCGGAAAACAAGCGAGACAGACTCTGATAGAGTCTGAAACGCAAGAATAGAACGAAAGCCCGGAGGAAAGCCCCAGTAATTGTTGCTGAGG